>NZ_CP147776.1:3682134-4295823 GCF_037300705.1 Massilia sp. W12
ATTTTTGCCGATGTTCTGCATCACGCAACACTCTGCGCGCAAGCGCCAACAGCGAATTCCGCTTTCTTTACCTCTCTGCAAAACCAAACAGTGATGCCTAAGAAGCCAGAAAAAAGCTTTCGCCGGGCATAGCGAAGCGACTATGATGCAGCGCGGCAATCAAGCGCCGCGATTTCTGCAAGGCAGAACAGGGCGGCATGTCATCCGCCCTGCTGACACAGATCAATTGGCGGTGCCGCCAACGGTCAGTTCTTCCACCCGCAAACTGGGTTGCCCCACGCCCACCGGCACGCTCTGCCCGTCCTTGCCGCAGACCCCGACGCCGGCATCGAGTTCCAAATCATTACCTATCATGCTCACTCTTTGCAGCACATCAGGGCCATTTCCGATCAGGGTTGCGCCCTTGACCGGATAAGTCACTTTTCCATTCTCGATCATATAAGCTTCGCTGGCCGAGAAAACGAATTTGCCGCTGGTGATATCAACCTGACCGCCGCCGAAATTGACCGCATACAAACCATGTTTGACGCTTTGAATAATTTCCTCGCGCGTATGGGCCCCATTCAGCATATAGGTATTGGTCATGCGCGGCAGCGGCAGGCAGGCGAAGGATTCACGCCGGCCATTGCCGGTGATCGCGCTTTTCATCAGGCGTGCGTTCAAACTGTCTTGCAAATAGCCGCGCAAATAGCCGTCTTCAATCAGGGTTGTGCATTGGGTCGGGTTGCCCTCATCATCGATATTCAATGAGCCGCGCCGGTGCGCCAGGGTGCCGTCATCAACCACGGTGACGCCGGGGGCGGCGACACGCTCGCCGATGCGGCCCGAGAATGCGCTGGCGCCTTTACGGTTGAAATCGCCTTCCAGGCCATGTCCGATCGCTTCATGCAACAACACACCGGGCCAGCCCGGCCCCAACACCACCGTCATCGGGCCGGCTGGAGCAGGCCGCGCATCCAGATTCACCAGCGCCGTTTGCACCGCCTGCTGCGCATAGCTTTGCAAAACATCATCGGTGAAATAGCGGTAATCCAGGCGCCGCCCGCCGCCGGACTGGCCGCTTTCGCGCCGCCCGTTTTGCTCAACAATGACCTGGATCGAGATCCGCACCAGCGGCCGCACATCCGCCGCCAGCACGCCATCGCTGCGCGCCACCAGAATCACATCGTATTCGCCCGCCAGGCTGGCCATAACCTGGATGACGCGCGGGTCCAGGGCGCGCGCCATTTTTTCCAGACGTTCAAGCAAAGCCACTTTTTCGGTTGCGCTTAAAGAATCCAGCGGATCGAGCGGTAAATACAGGCTGCGGCCACCGTGCTGCTGCATGCTGCCCGGCAATTTGATCTTGCCGGCGCCCTGGCGCGCAATGGTGCGCGTGGCTTCTGCGGCTTCCAGCAAAATCGGTGCGGAAATTTCATCAGAATATGAGAATGCGGTTTTATCGCCCGATACGGCGCGCACGCCCACCCCCTGGTCAATCGAAAAACTGCCGCTTTTCACTATGCCCTCTTCCAAGCCCCAGCTTTCTGACTTGGTGAATTGAAAATACAAATCGGCGTAATCGACTTTGTGCGCAAACATATGCGCCAGGCTGCGCTGCAAATCAGACTCATCCAGGCCGGCTGGCGCCAATAAGACTTCGCGCGCAATCGCCAGGCTGGAAAAATTCGGTTCAAATGCTGTCATGGGTATGCCTTTGTACAATTCTTTCTTTCATTTTAGTGGCTTACAGGCGCCGGTGCTGCAAAGCCGGCAAGCTGCTGCGCACCTCTGCCATGCGCTGCAAGTCAAATTCGCCTGCCGCAACGCCCTCGCCTTCTTCCACGCAAGCCAATATGTCGCCCCAGGGGTCGATTAACATGCTGTGGCCCCAGGTGCGGCGCCCGTTTTCATGCGTGCCGCCCTGAGCTGAAGCGAGCACATAACACTGATTTTCAATTGCGCGCGCGCGCAGCAGGGTTTCCCAATGTTTGCTGCCGGTGGTCCAGGTGAATGCGGCGGACAGCAGCCACAGCTTGACATCGCCGGCGGCGCGGAACAGCTCCGGGAAGCGCAGGTCATAACACACCGCCAGCCCGGTTTTGCCAGCCGGGGTTTCGACTGTCGCCACATCGCGCCCCGGCACAATGGTTTGCGCCTCATCATAGGCTTCGTTATCTTTCTTGAAGCCGAATAGATGGATTTTGTCATAGCGCGCCACCCGTTCGCCGGCGGGATTGAACACCAGGGTGCTGTTGAACACCTTGCCCGGATCATCGCAGGACAGCGGCAAAGTGCCGCCGGCCAGCCACACGCCGTGGCGGCGCGCCATCTCTTGCATGGCGTCTTGAATCGGCCCGCCTCCCAGCGTTTCGCGCACGCCCACCTTATCGCGGTCACTCTGTCCCATAATCGCCCAATACTCCGGCAACAAGACCAGTTGCGCGCCCTGCCCGGCTGCCTGCGCCACCAGCGCCTGCGCGCGCGCAATATTGCGCGCCACATCCACCCCGGACACCATTTGCACTGCCGCCACTTTCATCATTGTCTTCCTCATTTGGAGGCCGGCGCACTGGCCGTGCGCGCCTCGGTTTTACTCACCTGCGGCTCCTTCCATGAACCGCTGACCTGATAGTGAAATGAAAACACCTTGGAGACCGGGGTTTTCAAAAACATTTGCGCCAGGAATGAACCCAGGCCGACAGCCGGATTGACGGCCAGCGCATACACCATGGAAGCGGTGCCGACATTGATTTCCGGCTGCACTTCCACATACATATTTTGCGTTTCAGCCGCGATATCGACATTACCCGCCATCTGCACCGTGGCGTTGACGCCTTTCATTTGCAAATTATCCGTCTGCAATATGCCCTTGGCGATCAAGGCGTCGGCCTTGATTTCATCAAACGCGAATCCTTCTGAGAATACATCATGAAAATCAAGTTTGAGCAAACGCGGCAAAGCCTGCAGACTGAGCACAGAGAGCAATTTGGCGGCGCCCGGCTCGACCTTCAAAAATTGGCCGCTGCCCAGGCTAAGCTTGAGTTTGCCGGACAAACTCGGCACATCAAAGGCATACGGCATGCCCTGCCATTGTAATTCGCCGCTCAATTTGCCGCGCCCGTTGCGCAAGGCATTGGCGAAACCGAAGCGCTCCAGCATTTTACCGGCGTCATCCACATTCAAACCGAATTCGAGCAAAGTGCGGCCATTTTGCCAATTTCCTTTGGCCAGCAATTCCGCCTCTGCGGTTTGCAGATGCAGGCGGTTGATTTGCCATTCGCGCGCGCTGTGCGACTGATAATTGGCCTGTAATTCGAGCTTGCCCAATTTGCGATTGAACAATTCAAACTCATCCGCCACGATGTCCAGCGCCGGCATGCGGGTCAGCTTCTTGCCTTCGATGATCTCACTGACTTCGCCCGCCGCCGATTCAGGAATCACCAGACTGCCCAGGCGCGCACTCAGGCGGCTGCCGCGCTTTTCGCCGCCGCCATCCCAGTTCAAATGCCCGCTTAACTGCGGCGAGTGCACATTCACCAGCCAATTGCCATTTTGCAGCGTGGCGCCCAGCGTCAGCTGCTGCATGCGTTTGCCAAACAGCTGCAATTCATCCGCACGCAAGGCAATCCGCTCGGCATGCAAATAGGGGGCGAAAAGCGTTTCCTCCATTTCGCCGCCCGGCTCTGCGCCGCCGGCCCCGATTTGCTGCGCCAATTGCCGCCAGGCGTCCAGATTCAAACTCTTGACCTGGGCTGCCAGCGCCAACCCGCTGTCAGATTCCGGCGCCGGGTTATTGACGCCGATGCCGGCGCGCATCACGCGCCAGGAACCGTCCTGACCACGCTGGCGCTGATAGCGTGCTTGCAAGAGCGTGCCGAGCTGGATGCGGATTTCATCGCGCGCGATGCCATCTTCCTGGATTTGCATTTGATTCACCACCCGCAAAGGCCAGCTTTCGGCTGCGCTTTTTTTCATCGGCAGAGGCAAATTCAGCGTCAAGCCTTGCAAATTGCTTTCCGCCACCACTTCCACTTGCTTTTTGCGGACGATGATATTGGCTTGATAGCGGCTCGCGCCATGCATCTGCCCGACCAGATGCTGCAAGGCGCTGCTGCTCCAGGCGCGCCGCAGCCCTTCGCTGCTGGCATTGCCGCTGAGTTTGATCTGAATCGCGCCGTCGGCTTGGCTGCCGCCGCTGATGGCCAGCGGGCCGCCGACAAAAAAGGTGTTGATGCCTGGCAGTTTGATGCCTTTTTCATTGAACTCCAGACGCCCGCTGACCGCCGCCAGCGGCGGGGTGTCGCGCCACAGCTGAATCGTATTATTTTGCAGCTGCAAGACGCCTTGCACTTTGGCGTCAATCATATGATGTAAGGGTAATTGCAATTTCAGGCCGAGCTTGGCTGTGCCTTCGGTTTTGGTTTCGCTGGTGAAATGATTGATCCATTCATACACCGGGCTGGCGCTGACATAGCCGATAAACCCCTGCAATGGGCCAAAAGCCGTGCCGTCAATTTCCAGCACCGCATCATGCCGCATCAAATCCGCCACCACCGCACGCACTTTTTGCAATTGCATGCCGCGCGACTTACCACTGTCGCCATACACTTCCAGCCGGCCACGGTCGAATAAAAAGCGGCCCTGAATTTCTTCCGCCTGCGGCCACAACGGGGCCACGCCATCTTTGGCGTGTTGGCCGGGGGTGTAATTCAATTTGGCCTGATGCAAATCTCCCTGCACCAGAAAAGCATGGTCGCCATACGCGCCGCCGTGGGCAAACGGAAAATGCGCCAGATCGCCGCGCAAACTCAGGCTCACCGCCCGCGCCTCGCCGGCTTCCAGAGCATGACTTAGCCAATGACGTAAATGCGGCTCGGTTTGTTGCGGCAGATAACGTCCGATTTGCGCCAGCGGCAGGCGCGGAATTTGCGCCCGCATATCGATCCGCCCCGGCCCTTTGCCGGCTTCCAGCGGCAGCCAATGACGGCCCGAAGCTTGCAGCTCAATACCGTCAAAGCCGGCTTGCAAGCGGTCAATTGTCAATAATGCCTGATGTTGCTGGCGCAAATCCCAGCTGGCGCGCAAGCTGAGTTGATCAAAATCAATCTGCCCCTGATCCAGCCAGCCTGGCAATTGCAGATTAAAGTTTTTCGTATCCAGATCAATCTCGCCGCCATGCTCGCTGGCGTCGATGCTGCCATGCAAATTGGCAAAGCCGGGAATCGCCGGGGCGGCGGCTTGCGCCGGCATGCCGCCTTGCGCGGCCTTGGCGGCGCGCGCAACTTGCGGCGCCAGCGCCAGATTATCAAAGCGCGCCTTGACCCGATATGAAGAAATATCCGGATAACTGCCGCGCCATTGCAAACTGGCGTTATGCAAGACGCCGCGCGGGGCCAGGTCATGCAATAAACGGCGCTGCGCCTGACCGATAGGCAGGCGGGTGGCCAAGGCGGCCAGAGTTTGCAAATTCAAACTGCTGGCTTGCAGGCGTATCGATTCCGGCTCCTTGCCGTGCGCGGCCTGGAAACGCTCTTCCAGCGCTGTCGCCTGCAGTGTTAAACCATCTTGCGTCTCCAGCATAAAATCCTGCAGCGCCACCACATGGCCGTAACGGCCAAACGCCGGCTGACCATCTTGCGGAAATTTCCCGGGATCATAATCCTCACGCGCTTCGACCCGGCCTGTGAGTTGTTTTAATTCGAGGCGGTCGAGCTGACGCCCGAGCCGCCCGGAAAACTGCTCAAGCGCCAGATCAGCGGTGAAGCGGGCCAGGCGCGCATGGTCCAGATCCAGCCAGGCTCGCACCGAACCCTTGCCCTGGTAAATTTCAAAGGGATACGTCACAAACGCCTGCCACACCGCCAGATCGGTGGCGCGCAGATCGGCATACAGCACGCCCTTCCATTCGCGCATATCAGAAATGCGGCGTGCAAACGGGTGGTGCATAAAATCGGCGCGGATATCCAGCATGCCGCCATATTCCGCCGGCGGGGTGGCGCGCAAGCCGGCGCGATGACGCCGCCATTCATTGCGCAAATTCAGATGAACATCTTGCAGCACCAGCTCGGGCGCATTGCGCAAGACATCATTCCAGCGCACCCGTCCGTCGTGAATCAAAATCTCACGCTGATGTAAAAGCCAGTCGGCGGCGCTGCCATCTCCGCTTTTTTTCTGGTCGATATGGATGCCGGCGACATAAATGCGGCCATCCTGCTCGCGCCGGATATCCAAATCCGGACGCGCCAGCTCCAGAGTGGAAAAACGCAAATCCGCATGCCACAAACTGCTCCATGACAAGGTGGCGGAAACGCTGGGCAGGCGCAAAGCCACCGCGCCGCTCTTGTCATAAATCACCACATCGCCCAAAAACAGATTCGGATGCAAGCCGCTCCAGGAGGCGTACACCCGCTCAATCGCCACCGGCAAACCGAGCGCGCGCGCCGCTAAACGCTCCAGATCAGGTTTATACACATCGATATTCGGCAACACCAGGTAGCGCAAACCCAGCAGCAGCAAGGCAAACAGGAAATACAGGACTAAAACCGTTTTCACGAACCAGCCAAACACATGGTGCGTGCTGCGGTTGGCGTAGCGCCAGCTGGCGCGCAGGGTATGCCAGAGCAGTCCCAGCCAGGAACGGGCATACGGCGGCGTAGGCCGCGCGGGAGAGGGCGCGCTTTGCTGCGCTTCTGGCTGATTCGACATGCCTGCTTGCTTTTCCGGTATCAATGAATGCCGCTTATCTCATTGCGGCAAGTGCCGAGATTGTACCCTGCTTGGCGGCGCCACACTGCGCCGCCGCCAATCCGGGTTTGCTTGCGCGCGCCGGATCGGTAACAATGACTGATCGCCACAGACGAATCCGATCATGCCCGCTTCCCTGCTCCCGCCGATTCAGGCTTCACGCTTTTGTTCACGCTGGCTGCAAGCCGATTCACAACGCCCGGCGCAACTGGCCGAGGTCTGCCGCCAGCCCTTGCACACGCTTGATTTTGGCGCGCTGCTGGCGGCGCAACAAGGCCATAATACAGCGCACGCCATGCGCCGGCTGCGCAATCTCTTGCTGTGCGCCATCATCACGCGCGACCTCGACGGCCGCGCCGACTTGAGCGAAGTCATGCAAAGCATCAGCCGCTTTGCCGATTTCGCCATCGCCACCCTGCTGGCTGAATGCAGTGCCGAAGCCAAGAGCCTGTACGGCGCGCCTGTCGGAGAAGAGAGCGGCGGGGAACAGCACTTGCTGGTGGTGGGCATGGGCAAACTGGGCGCGCATGAGTTGAATGTCTCGTCTGACATCGACCTTATTTTTTTATACGGCGAAAATGGCGAAACGCAAGCCGGAGCGGGGCAAAAATCGCTTTCCAACCATGAATACTTCATCCGCCTGGGCAAAAAGCTGATTGGCGCTTTGTCAGAAATCGGCGAAGACGGGTTTTGCTTTCGCGTCGATATGATGTTGCGCCCGCATGGCAAATCCGGCCCGCTGGCGGCCAGTCTGGCCATGCTGGAAGAATATTTACTTCTTCAGGGGCGCGAATGGGAACGCTATGCCTGGGTCAAGGCGCGCGCGATCTGTGGCGCGGCGGCCGATATCGCCGCTTTGCAAGACATTGTGCGCCCCTTTGTATACAGGCGATATCTGGATTATGGCGTGATTGACTCATTGCGCACCTTGCACAGCCAGATCAGAGCCGAAGTGGTGCGCCAGGAGCGCACCCGGCCAGAACACAGCAACAACATCAAACTCGGACGCGGCGGAATCCGTGAAATTGAATTTTTGACCCAGGTGTTTCAATTGATACGCGGCGGACGCGAAGCGGAATTGCGTCACCCGGCCACACGCCACACCCTGGATGTGCTGGACGCCATGGGTTTACTGGAAGCCGGCGTGGTTGCGCGCCTGCAGCAGTGTTACGCCTTCCTGCGCAATCTGGAACATCGCTTGCAATATGTGGATGATGCGCAAACCCATATGTTGCCGCAGGATGCGGCGGAGCTGTCGCGCATCGCACAGATGATGGGCTTTGCCGATAGCGCCGCTTTATTGCAGCAACTGCAGGCTACGCGCAGCGAAGTCGCGGAGCAATTCGACGCCATGTTCGCAGCCCCCGATGAAGCCGACGGCGCCTTACCGGACAGCAATGCCGAAACGGCAGAGTGGCGCGCCCATATGCAGGAACAGGGTTTTGCCGACGCCGCTGCTGCTGCGCATTTATTACAAGCCCTGTTTGCCTCGCCCAAGGTGAGCGCAATCAGCGCCGCCGGGCGCGAGCGCCTGCAAACCCTGGTGCAACAGGCGCTGCCGCTGATTGTGCAGCACGCCAAACCGGAACAGCGCAACGCCTGTCTGGCGCGCCTGACTGATTTTTTTGAAGCCATCGCGCGCCGCGCCGCCTATCTCTCGCTGTTGATTGAATATCCGCACACCCTGCAACGCGTGGTGCAAATGCTGGCCGCCTCGGGCTGGGCGGCGCAGTTTTTAAATCAGCACCCGATTCTATTGGATGAGTTATTGGATGACCGGCTTTTGCTGGCGCCAACCGACTGGCCGCAACTGGCGCAGCAAATCGCAACAGAATTGCAGCAGGCCGCCGGCGACACGGAACGCCAGTTGGATATTTTGCGGGAAGTGCACCATGCCCAGCTGTTTCACCTGCTGGCGCAGGATTTGAACGGGGCCTGGCAGGTGGAAGCGCTGGCCGATCAGCTTTCTTACCTGGCGGATGCGATTGTCGCCGCGATTATTCCGGCGGCTTGGGCCACGCTGGCGCAACGCCATCGCGAAACCCCGCGCTTTGCCGTGATCGCCTATGGCCGCCTGGGCGGCAAGGAATTGGGTTATGTCTCCGATCTGGATGTGATTTTTCTGTATGAAGATGAGGAGCAGGAAGCGCAAGCGCTGTATGTCAAGCTGGCGCAGCGCTTCATCACCTGGATGACCACGCACACCCCCGCCGGGATTTTATTTGATATCGACACCGCGCTGCGCCCGGATGGCGCCAGCGGCACCCTGGTTTCCAGCGTGGCGGCGTTTGCGCGTTACCAGCATGAATCCGCATGGGTGTGGGAACACCAAGCCTTGACCCGTGCGCGCTTTTGCGCCGGCGACGCGGCAATCGGCGCGCGCTTTGAGCAGATCCGCAATCAAGTCTTATGCAAAGTGCGTGACGAAGCAAAACTCAAAGAGGAAGTGTGCGCCATGCGTCAACGCATGCGCCAGGCGCAACGCAATCCTGATGCGGCTTTATTTGAATTGAAATCCGACCCCGGCGGCATGATTGATTGCGAATTCATTGTGCAATATCTGGTCTTGCGCCATGCCGCACAATATCCGCAACTGACAGAAAACCTGGGCAATATCGCTTTATTAAAGCGCGCCGCGAACCTGGGCTTGATCGACATCGATGCCGCGCAAAATGCCGCCGACGCGTACCGCAGCCTGCGCCGTCTGCAACATAAAAGCCGCCTGCAGGGCGAGGAAAGAGCGCGCGTGCCGCATGAGGAAGTGGCGACGGAAAGCCGGGCGATACGGGAATTGTGGCAACTGGTGCTTGGCTGAATGACTGTCTTGCCAAACCAGACTTCGATGCGGGCCTGGCGCTGCTGTCTGCGGCTTTGGCGCAAACGCCCATGCACTTGAATCATTCAGCGCGCCGCTGTTGGCGCCGACTGTTCTTTAATGGCTTGAATATGGATTACGCCCTGTTGAAATCACTGCACATGCTGTGCGCCGGCTTGAGCATCAGCCTGTTTTGCTGGCGTGCGATGCTGGTTTTGCGCGGGCTTGCGCTGGCGCGCACGCTCAAAATTCTGCCGCATGTGATTGACACGGTTTTGCTGGCGTGCGGCGTGAGCATGGCCATCATGGCGCGCTTGAATCCCGCACAACAGCCCTGGCTGGGGTTGAAACTGGGTTGCCTGCTGGCGTATATCATATTGGGCAAAATCAGTTTGGCGGCCAACACCCCGCCCAAAGCACGCCGCGCAGCGCTGGCCGGCGCCTTGCTGGTTTTTGCCTATATGCTGAAGCTGGCGCTCAGCAAACAAGCCGGCTGGTAAGCCGCGCCGCATCACCAGCAGCGCGCTCAGGGACAGATAAATGCTTTGCGCGCGGTTTGCCGGGGACCGGCAAAAGCCTTATCACGGCCCGCATTATCCGCTTCGGCATGGTAGTTGTTCGTATCCCAGCTGAAGCTGGTGACAATATTGTGAGTCTTTGCGGCGGCTTGCAGCTTGCACCAATCGTTTTTCAAATCCTCTTCCAGAATCATGAAATCGGCAATCAAGTCGCGCCGGCCATTCACGCTGCTTTGCAACTCCGCCACGCTGCCGATATTTTTCAACATCAGACGCGCATTGCTGCCGGTCTGGCGGCGTATTTCGCCAAAGCGATCAATAAAAGCGCCCAGCGTTTGCGCCGCACCAGCGCCATAGCCGGCGCGGTACAGATTGTCCACCTCCACCGAATCCACATTCCAGGCTTTCAAGGCCAGCAGTTGATCACGCATTTGCGCCAGGAAGCCGCTGCTGTTCCACTCAATCATCCAGGGCTGGCTGTCATCGTGACAACTGTCGCCAGCGGGAATCTCTTTGACGCCATATTGCCGCGCCGCCGCCTGCACCCGCTGGCATTCATCCGCCGCCCAATCATTCCCGGTCGGCCCGCCCGGCCCCTCCAGATAAACATGGATGCGATAACCCAGGGTTTGCATGCGCCGCATCCGCTCGCTGAATTCCACGCTGTTCAAATCGGCCTCGATTGATGTGCCTGCGGTAATACGGTAGCCGTTCAATGCTGCGCGCGCTGCCGGCGTCGTCAAGGCATCCGCCGCTTCACTGACCGCGCTGAAATAATAATAGTGCGCGGCGGCGGGGCCGGGCGTTGGCGTCGGGCTTGGCGTGGGTGTCGGGCTTGGCGTGGGTGTCGGGCTTGGCGTGGGTGTCGGGCTGGGCGTGGGCGTCGGGCTGGGCGTGGGTGTCGGGCTGGGCGTGGGCGTCGGGCTGGGCGCAGGCGTTGGACTGGGCGTGGGCGTCGGGCTGGGCGCAGGCGTTGGACTGGGCGTCGCGCCGCCGCCCCCGCATGCGCACAAACTGGCGGCTGTCAGCAGACATACCGTCCATTGCCCCCATCTGCTCTTGATCTGTTTCATATGCGCCCCTCCGGCTGGCCTGGTCTGTGCGTGTGAAAGCCCGACACTACCACGCCGCAAGCCAGGATGGCGAGACCTCCTCGCGCTGAAACCGCCGCGCGCCAAGGCGGATACTGACCGTTTAATTTTCACAAACAGCAAAAATAAAGACGCACAACAAAAAACTTTTCAGTCAATAAATTTCAAATAATGAAAAATAATACCAATAAGATTGCACTGAATATATTTTTACTGCTCAATTATTGCGCATTTATGACTTTTCCCTTGCGTGTTGCAAAGTGCTTACGTACACTGCAGCCTTGTTTTAGCATCCCCGGCAAGCTTTCAAACTCACAAAGTTCAGGCCTGCCAACGGTTGAATAGCGCGCATTGATGCTGCTGTTCATCCTCAAAAGCGCTATGTTGGCGCGCCTGATGCACCTGCTGAAAAGAGATTGGAATCCCATGCAGAAACCATTCAGAATCCTGCCTTTGGCCCTGTTGTTGTCTGTTACGGCCAACGCTCACGCCAACGATCTGTCGCTCTCCCCTTCCAGCCTGCAATTGAAATTGGCTACGGTTGAATCCATCGCCGGTATGCCGAATGGCGAAACGCGCCCGCCGCAATTGGTGCTGGATGATGAGCTGATCTTGCCGCCGGTAGCCCCGAATGTCGATGTATGGGAACGAATCCGCCAGGGCTTTGCGATTCCCGATCTGGATACGCCGCTGGTGAAAACCCACGCCAACTGGTATGCCGCACACCCCGACCATATTCAGCGCACTTCCAGCCGCGCCGCGCGCTATCTCTACCATGTGGTGCAGGAATTGGAAAAACGCGGCATGCCAAGCGAACTGGCGCTATTGCCGTTTATCGAATCTGCCTTTAATCCCGAAGCTTTTTCCCCCGCCAGCGCGGCTGGCATCTGGCAATTCATCCCCTCCACCGGGCGCGATTACAACCTCAAGCAAAATCTGTTCAAAGATGAGCGCCGCGCGGTGCTGGCCTCGACCGAAGCCGCGCTGACCTATTTGCAAAAATTGCATGGCATGTTCGGCGACTGGCAGTTAGCGCTGGCCGCTTACAACTGGGGGGAAGGAAATGTGCAACGCGCGATCCGGCGCGCGCATGCAGCTGGCAAACCTATTGATTTTGTCACGCTGTCGCAATATATGCCGGCGGAAACCAAAAACTATGTGCCGCGCCTGCAAGCGGTGAAAAACATCATCGCCCAGCCTGAGCAATTCAAACTCGCCTTGCCCAAGGTGGAAAACCAGCCATATTTCACCACTGTCGCCAAAACCCGCGATATCGACGTCAAACTGGCGGCGCAGCTGGCGGAAATGCCGATGGATGAATTCAAGGCTTTGAATCCGCAATTCAACCGCCCGGTTATCGTGGGCAGCACGCAAACCGAGATTTTATTGCCGCAAGACAAGGCGGAAAAGTTCAAGGTCAATCTGGCGCAATGGGGTCGCGCCCTATCTTCCTGGACCACGCACACCATCACCAACGCGCGCGAAAAGCTGGAAACCCTGGCGGCGAAATTCTCCACCACGCCGGAAGTGCTGCGCGAAGCCAATCACATCCCCCCGAAAATGCGCCTGCGCGCCGGCTCCACCATCCTGGTGCCCAAGACCGAGGCGCTGGAAGCGCATGACATCGCGCCGGAAGTGGCCGACAATGCGCGCCTGGTGGTGGAGCCTGATGTGGACCTGCGCAAGATCAGCGTGCGCGCCGGCAAACGCGACAGCCTGGCCTCGATTGCCCAGCGGCACAAGGTCAGCGTGGCCGATCTGCGCAGCTGGAACAGCTTGAAGAGCGATAAATTAAGCGCAGGTCAGGTGCTGCAGTTGCAAGTGCCGGCGGCGCGCGCCAGCGTCGCGACGGCGCGCCAAGCCACACCGCTGCGCATCGCCGCCGCCAAACGCCCGGCCGTGCGCCATGCCGCGCCGGCCAAGCCGCGCGCCGTGCTGGCGGCGAAAAGCAACCGCCACGGCCGCCGCAGCTGATGCGCTCCGGCGCAGCCTGCCGGCTGCGCCGATTTTCCCGCTTCAAGCATACTTCGCTTGCATCCTGCTGGCAGAGTGCCTAGAATTGCGCCCGCAACCGAGGGAAGCTTCTAAAACCGGCGCTGTGCAGTTTGCGCCGCTTCCCGCATCACTCACTGCGCTGGGCGCACTCATCTGGAGTTAATGATGGCATTCTTGCAAGGCAAAAAAATCCTGATCACCGGCTTACTGTCCAATCGTTCTATCGCGTATGGCATTGCCAAAGCCGCCAAACGCGAGGGCGCCGAACTGGCGTTCACCTACGTTGGCGAACGTTTCAAGGATCGCATTACCGATTTCGCTAAAGAATTCGGCAGCGAGCTGGTGTTTGAGTGCGATGTGGCCAGCGATGAGCAGATTGAACGTCTGTTTGCCGACCTGGCGCAAAGCTGGCCGCAATTTGATGGCCTGGTGCATTCCATCGGCTTTGCCCCGCGTGAAGCGATTGCCGGCGATTTCCTCGAAGGGTTTTCGCGCGAAGGCTTCCGCATTGCGCACGATATCTCAGCGTACAGCTTCCCGGCGATGGCCAAGGCCGCCATGCCGATGCTGTCGCCAAACGCAGCGCTCCTGACCCTGACCTATCTTGGCTCAATGCGCGCGATTCCCAACTACAACACCATGGGCCTGGCCAAGGCTTCGCTGGAAGCCTCGGTGCGCTATCTGGCCGAATCCTTAGGCCCGCGCGGCGTGCGTGTGAACGGCATTTCCGCCGGCCCGATCAAAACCCTGGCCGCTTCCGGCGTCAAGGATTTCAGCTCGCTGCTGGGCCATGTGGCGAAAAGCGCGCCGCTGCGCCGCAATGTGACAATTGAGGAAGTCGGCAATGTGGCCGCCTTCATGCTCTCCGATCTGGCGTCCGGCGTGACTGGTGAAATCACCTACGTCGATGCCGGTTTTTCGCACGCGCTCGGCTTGGCTCAGGATTAAGCCGCAGCGGCTGAAGGGGCGCTTGCGCCCCTGACAGACTCTTTCCACTGGGAAAATATTTAACATTTCCGTGCAGAAAGAGGGAATTTGCTGTATAGTTCTGGTTGTGCGCTGCAATATTCCATTGCTACCAATATAAGGCCGCGCACTGTTTCCAGAAATACTGGAAAAGCTAAACGCAAACCGGCCCGCCGGTTGCCAACAAAGCACCCCGCCGCTTCCATGTATCAGTTTCAGTGATACCTTCCCGGCGCAAGCTTTTGTGCCGAATCTGTCTTTTCAGCCTTCGCCGTTGGCCGCGTTGCTATCTGTGGCGTGCCTGCCGCACGTTGATTGCATATAAATGGGTCGCCCGAATGGGTTGCCCGGAAAGAAAGATAATGACATTTGAAGCTCTTGGCTTGCATCCTTCCGTTTTGAAAGCTTTGCAAGAAGCAGGATACGAAAAACCCACCCCGGTGCAAGAGCAGGCATTGCCTGCCGCCATCGCCGGACGCGATCTGCTGGTTTCCTCGCAAACCGGCTCCGGCAAAACCGCCGCTTTTATGCTGCCGTCTTTGCACAAATTCGCCAGCCTGCCGCCGTCGCCAGCGGCGCGCACCCAAAATCAGGAAATGCAATCGGCGCGTGCGCGCGGCGAACGTGCGCGTTTCCGCCCGGCCCAGCCGAAAATGCTGGTTCTGACGCCGACCCGTGAATTGGCTTTGCAAGTCACCACCGCCACCGAAAAATATGGCCGCCATATGCGCCGCGTGCGCGCCGTGGCGATTCTGGGCGGCATGCCTTACCCCAAGCAGATGCATCTGCTGTCGAAAAACCCGGAAATCCTGGTGGCCACGCCTGGCCGTCTGATCGACCATATGGAATCGGGCAAGATCGACTTCTCGCAACTCGAAATTCTGGTGCTGGACGAAGCCGACCGCATGCTGGACATGGGCTTTATCGAAGATATTGAAAAAATCGTCGAAGCCACGCCGGCCACCCGTCAAACCATGTTGTTCTCTGCCACGCTGGATGGCGTGGTGGGCAGCATGGCGCGCCGCATCACCACCGATCCGGTGGAAATCCAGATCACCAGCTCCAGCTCGCGCCATGAAAACATTCAGCAGCGCGTGCACTTTGTGGATGATCTGTCGCATAAAAACCGCCTGCTCGACCATCTGCTGCGCGATGTCTCGATGGGCCAGGCTGTGGTGTTCACCGCCACCAAGCGCGACGCCGACACCATCGCTGACCGCCTGAATATCGCCGGGTTTGCCGCTGCCGCTCTGCATGGCGACATGCACCAGGGCGCGCGCAACCGCACGCTCGACAGCGTGCGTCGCGGTCAGGTGAAAGTGCTGGTGGCGACTGACGTTGCGGCGCGCGGGATTGACGTGCCGACCATCACCCACGTCTTCAATTACGATTTGCCGAAATTCCCGGAAGACTATGTGCACCGGATTGGCCGCACTGGCCGCGCCGGCCGCAATGGTCAGGCGATTTCGCTGGTGAATCACAGTGAAAACATGCATGTGCGCCGGATCGAACGTTTCACCAAGCAAACCATCCCGGTCGATGTGGTGGAAGGTTTTGAACCGAAAAAAGCGCCGCCTCCCCGCACCGGCTTTGGCGGTCGCGGCAAACCGGGCGGCGGCGGCAACCGCAGCGGCAGTGGCAGCGGCTGGAAACCGGGCGAAGGCAAGCATGGCGCCAAACCGGGCCAACGCAGCTTCGCCGGCAAACGCGAGTTCGGCAGCCAGCGCGACTTCGGCGCGAAACGTGAAGGCGGCCGTGAATTCGGCGCGGCGCGTGAAGGCGGTCGTGAATTCGGCGGCGCGCGCGAAGGCGGCCGTGAGTTTGCGCGTGCTGATCGCGGCCAGGAACGCCGTCACTACCGTCAAGGCTGATTTTTCAGCTGACACGACATCCAAGCAGGCCTGCGGGCCTG
This sequence comes from Massilia sp. W12, assembly GCF_037300705.1. NCBI lineage: Bacteria > Pseudomonadati > Pseudomonadota > Betaproteobacteria > Burkholderiales > Oxalobacteraceae > Massilia > Massilia sp. W12. The sequence goes on from NZ_CP147776.1 coordinate 3,698,158, forward strand.
CTTTTTTTTCGTCAAAAGCGCGAATAAAGGGCGGGAAGCAGCCTTGCTTACAGTTGGCAAACGCCGGCTTTTGGAACATCATATCTTTCATGCGCAATTCCTCTTGCGCGCCAGCTGCGCAGCGCCCCGGATTTCTGCGTCCAACGAGCCATGACCACAACCCCCAGCAACGGCAGCGCCGCCCTGCGCTCAACCGATTGGAAAGACCTGCATTATCTGCTGGTCGATCACACCAAGGGCATGCGGCAATTACTGCGTGAAAGTCTGCGCAGCCTTGGCGCGCGCTATATCGATCAGGCCAGCAGCGGCGGCGAAGCCATCGGCTTGCTGACGCAAACCCATTACGATGTGGTGTTGTGCGAATACCATCTGGGGCAAGGCAAAAATGGCCAGCAAGTGCTGGAAGAAGCCAAATTCCGCGATTTACTCTTGCCCACCACGGCCTGGCTGATGGTGACTTCTGAAAAAAATCTGGAAGCCGTGATGGGCACCGCCGAGCTGCACCCCGACGCTTACCTGCTCAAACCCATCACCCAGCAAACCTTATTGAACCGCTTGAGCCGGATCTGGCAGCGCAAGCAAATTCTGAATGTGCTCAATCCCGCCTGGCTGCAGCGTGATTTTGCGCGCGCCGCCAAGCTGTGCGATATGCAAATCGCGCAACACCGTTTTCACGCTCTGTATTTGCTGCGCATGAAAGCGAGTCTGCTGCTCAAATGCGGCCGCAGCCAGGAAGCGCGCGAAGTCTATGAGCGGGTGCTGGCGACACGCCAGTTTTCCTGGGCCATGACCGGCGTGGCCAGCATCCGCATGCAAAATGGCGAGGCGGAAATCGCGCGCAGCATGCTGACCGAAGTGATTAACGGCAATCGCTACTTCATGGAAGCCTATGACCAGCTGGCCCTGGCGCATCAACAACTGGGCCAATTTGAGGAAGCCGCGCTGGTGCTGGAAAAAGCCGCCACCATGTCGCCGAATTCGGTATTGCGCCAGCGCAGCCTGGGTGAAGTCTCGCTCAAGCTGGGCCATACCCAAATCGCTGAACGCGCTTTCCGCAAATGCCTGGCGCTGGGTGAGCATTCAGTCTTAAAGTCCGCCGACGCCTATCTGGGTCTGGCGCGCATTTGCGGCATGAAAAACGATACGGATGAAGCGCTCTCACTCTTGCACCAGGTGCAACGCGAGTTCACCTCAGAACAAATCCGCTTGCGCAGCAAAATCACGGAAGGGCTGGTGTTGCATGAAAGCGGGGAATGGGAGCGTGCGCGCAAATCCGGCACAGAATTAAGCGCGATGCTGCAGGCTGGCAACCAACGCCCGCCGCCAGCAGTCGCGCTGGACATGGCGCGCCTCTTGTTCGCCACCGGCATCGAAGATGCGCCGATCGCCCTGCTGCGCGAGCTGGCGCGCAATAATCATGACAACCCGCAACTGCTGGGCGAAATCCGTCAGGTGTTTGCACGCGCCCGAATGGCTGAAGAGGGCGACGCCATCGTCAATAATTCCAGCGCGGAAGCGGCGGATATGATGAACCGTGGCGTGTTGTTGTGGAAAACCGGCAAACTGATGGAGGCGGTGGAATGGATGCGCGATACCGCGCGCGCCCTGCCGGACAATCAGCGTGTGCTGTTCAACTACGCCCAAATTGTGCTCTCTTGTATGGAGCGGCACGGGTTTGACGCCGGCATGGCCGATGAAGCGCGCCATGCCTTGCTGCAAGTCGATAGCCTGATGCCGGGCCAGGCGCGCTTTCATATGCTGATGGACAATTTGAATGCTTTGCTGCGCAGCGAGCGCCAGCGCGCCGCCAATTAAGCGGCGCGCCTGCCATGCTTACTTATTCAAGGTGTAAGCGGCTTTCACTGACAGACTGCTGTAGGCGCTATAAGCATACACGCCCAGGTAATAGCGTCCTGCCGCCGGATTGCTCAGGCTGCAGCTCTCCACGCTGGTCGGGCCATCGGATTTACATTGATAGCTGCTGGAAGTCGGACGCGCGCCGGCTTTGGCGAACATATCCGCATCGCCATTTGCGCCATTCACGCTGAAAGTGACTTTGCTGACATTCGCCGGCACATCAATCACATAATATTTCCAGACTCCGGCTGCGGCGCCCTGCCCTGTCATGGCGACATTGTTTTGCAACACCGGATCGCTGGAAACGCTGCCGCCCAGACTGCCCTTCATCGCATACCAGCCCAAGGAAGAATAATTCGAGAAACCTTTCTTCGGCGTGCCTTCCGCGCCGCCGCGCACCACCAGCTTATAAGAACCTGCCGGCAGAGACAGATTGACGAATTCTGCCGAGCGATGCACCGGCAGATTGCTGCGCGCCACCACTTGACCGGCGGCATTGTAAAGCACCGCTTCCACGTCCAGCATGCGCAGGTATTCAATCGGATCAATGCGCAAATTCAAGGTGCTGTTGGTGGTCGTGCTGAAAGTGAAGGTGTCAGTATCGCTGGTGCGGCCAATCTGGCCAAAATTGAGTTTCGGATCAATCGCCCCATTCGCGCCGATCTTGAGCGCTTTCTCAGTCGCGATATCGTCATCCACATACGGCACTTTTTCTTCGTTGACCATGATCGAGAGATCATCTTCAAAATTGCTGGCGGTGTCGTACTCGCCCTTGCTCCAGGTAAATAATTGATTCGCCCAGCTGCCGCCCATCCAATAGTTCCCCATGATCGGGCCCCACTGGAAAGCCGCGATGCCCTCAAAATACTCACCGCCGCTGCCGCCGCGATCATGGTTCATGCCCATCTGGTGCCCGACTTCATGCGCCGCAGTCATGCCGATGCCATAGCCATAGTCCCAGCCGGAGGAGGGATTGCGGTACAGGGTGCCGGCTGCGGTGGTGCCGAAAGAATGCAGCGGAGCAAATGAACGGCCATCCTGGTTGACGAATTTGATAATGCCGGTGCGCAAGGGATTGGCTGCGCGCGCCGCGTCATACACTGCGCGGTTGGTGGTGACATTCATCTTCAGGAAAGAGTATTGATCCGCCACCGATTGCCAGACGCGGTACATCTGCTCTTTGCTCACGCCATTGAGCGGCGTCGTGCCGCTCATCACCGCGCTGTGATCAAGGTAAAACACCCAGGGGCTGCCCGGCTTGCTTTCGAGTTTGGTCAGATCTTGATTGGCATACGGCCCGATATGCGGCGCCTGTCCCTGCGCCAGACTGCTGTATACGGGGTGCGCTACCGCCAGCAGATTTTTCGGCGGCGTATTGCTCTTGATGAATTCGGGATCCAGATCAGGATAGATCTTGGACAGCTTCACTTCTTCCACCCAGACCTTGCCATTGGCGTCGGTGCTGTATTCAAAGGCTTTATTGGCGTCATGCAAAGCCAGGTAGCCATGCAGCTTTTTATCTGTCCCTTTTAAGATAAACAGCGAATTCTTATTGCCGATTGCGGTGCCGGTGATAGACAGCCGGCCATCCTTGTAGTGATAGTCGCGGATTTCCGCGCCCAGGGTATCGCCGCCCAGTGAACGCACAAACTTGCTGCGCGGTTCGGCATGCTGGCGCGAAAAACCCTGGATCACTTGCTCCACGTTGCCAATTTCAACCTTGGCCGGCTTGGCCAATTCTTGGGCTTGCGCGGTTTGCAGGCTGCACAACAGGCTGGCGGCGGCCAGCAGGATGGAATGCTGTCTCATCTGAATCTCTCTGTAATGGATTTATGGGGAAGATGCTTGCTTGAGGGGCAAGAAGATTGCAAATTATGCTTTTTATTTCCATGAAGAAATGCATAATTTACAATATAAAATTGTATTATATCTGCAGAATATTTGCAAATTAAGCAAATATGGATTTTGCAATGCATGCATAATCAGATACCGCAATACGCGTCAGCATGTGCAAAAGCCCAGCCGGACGGCTGCATCAGGCGCCTGCGCCCGGAGGCAGAATAGGGAGAAAAAAGAAAGTGCGGCAGACAGCGTCAGCCACGCACTGCGATGTGAGGCGGCCAGCCCCAGAGCGGGGCCGGCGGGCAAGTTTTATGCGGCGCTTTTGATTTGCAAGTCCAGTCCGATCTGGCCCCACCAGTCATGTTCCTTATCCAGCCAATAGGATGCTGTGGGGTGGTCGTGCAGCCAGTTTTGCGCAAATTCCAGTTCAATCCGGTTGTTTTTGACGCGGATGCGCAATTGCTCAAGCTGAATTTCGAGGTGGGAATGCAAAAAGATCACCGCCAGGCGCAGCGCCAGCAGCGCTTTGACAAATTCCAGGTCTTCACACACATCACCCAATTTGCGCAAATTGCCTTTTTGCCCCAGCGCTAAGCGCGCCATCAATTTTTGCTCGCGCGTGGTGAAGCCGGATAAATCGGCATGCTCGATGATATATGCGGAATGCTTGTGGTAATTGGTGTGCGAGATATTCATGCCGACTTCATGCAAGAGGCCGGCCCAAAACAGCGGTTTTTCCAGAGCGTCGCTGGCGGGTTTGGTCTTGGCCAGCAATAAGCTGGCTTGCTCGGCGACACTTTTGGCGCGCACTGCATCGACATTGAATTTCTGCATGAAAAACGTGATCGAGTGCTCACGCCGGTCTTGTTTGGTCGAACGCAGATAGAGATCCCACAACACGCCCATACGCAAACCGGCTTCAATCGGATTGACCAGGGCAATCCCGATTTCTTCACACAAGCCGGTCAACACCGCCAACCCGCCCACCACGGCGGAAACGCGATCCGCGCGCAAACCCTGCATTTCCACTTTGTGCAAATGGCCGAATTGGATGAAGCGCTGAATCAGCGCGCGCATGCTGTGCAAATTCAACAAACCGCTGCCGATGCCGTTTTTGCTGATGATTTCGGCTAAAGCGCGGATCGTGCCCGAAGAGCCGTAGGCGTTTTGCCAATTGCTTTGGGCAAAACCGGCCGGGTAATCCTGGAAATGGCTGCGTGCGGACAAAATCGCCGCCTCAAAACCTTCTTGCGTCAGGCGGCCATCCGGAAAAAACGCCGGGGCCTGGCTGAAGGTGCCGATGGTGAAGGACTCGACTTCTTTGATTTCATGCCCCAGGCCTGTGATCAACTCGGTCGAGCCGCCGCCGATATCGATCACCAGGCGGCGCTCGGCATCGTTGGCCAGGGTGTGCGCCACCCCCATATAAATCAAGCGCCCTTCTTCTTCGCCGGAAATGATTTCAATCGGATAACCGACCGCTTTTTCCGCCAAGGGCAAGAATTGCGCCACATTTTTCGCCACCCGCAAGGTATTGGTGCCGACTACGCGCGCCGCTGTGAGCGGATAGCCGCGCAAGATCTGGCCAAAGCCGGACAGCGATTGCAATGCCGCCGCAATCGCCTGCTCGGATAAATTCGACTGCGCATCCAGGCCGCCGGCTAAGCGGATCTGGTCGCGCGTGCTTTTTACGATGCGCAAGCTCTGCCCGTCATGGCTGGCGATATGCATGCGGAAACTGTTCGATCCCAGGTCGATGGCGGCAAACATGATCGATTCCTCTTGGAAAAATAGCGGAAAAACGCGCCATTATAGGCGATCACAGGGCTTGCGCCTCATGCAGCGGATGCAATATTTTCCCCTGCCGCCAATACGGTATTGCGTCCGGCCAGCTTGGCTGCCGCCAGCGCTTCATCAGCGCGCTTGAGCAATGACAGCGCACTGTCATCGGCGCGCAGAGTGGCCACGCCAATGCTGGCGCTGACATGCAAGAGTGCGCGTCCGGTTTTGATTGGCATGGCGGCGATGGCGGCGCGCATACGCTCAGCCACCAGCAGGGCGTCATCCAGCCCGGTGCGCGGCAACAGCACCACAAAACCGGCGCCGCCCAAACGCGCCAGCATATCGGAGTCGCGCAATTGACGCTGGCCGGCTTGCGCCACCATTTGCAACACCAGATCGCCCACCGCATGCCCATAATCATCATTGACCCGCTTGAAGTGATCCAGATCAATCATAATCAGAGCGCATGGATTGCCGGGACGGCGCGCCAACGCCAGCCAGGGACCGAGGGCAGCGTGGAAAGCGCGCTGGTTCGGCGCACCGGTGAGCGGATCGCTCAGGGCCAGCCGCTCCACAGTGTGCTGCTGCTCCCGGCTGTCGCCTAAAAGCGCCAAGCCATGACTGATGCTGAAAATACATAACAGCAGTAAAGCGAACGCTGGCGGGAACAGATTGCGCGCCCAGTTGTTAAACGCCAGCAAGCCGCTGAGCGCCAGCGCGCACGCCAGCAACATGGCAAAGCGGCGCAGCATCGGTTCGCTGCTCTTGCGCCACAACAGCCCAGCCCAGGCGCCGAACAACATGGCGCAGATCGCCAGCGCCAAGCTCCATTGCACATCGCTTAACATACTGGCGGCGGCGAAACCGCCGGCCCCCAGCGCGAGCGGAATCAGGAGCCGCTGGCGCCAGGCCTCATGCTGAAAACGTTCCGCCCAATAGCCGATTTCCCCCGCCAGGGCGGCAAACAGCAGAAGATGTGCGCCCAGCATCACGAGCGGCCATGGCGGCAGGCAAAACAGCAGGCAGGCGGCGGCCAGCAGCAAACGGGCGCGCATCGCTGCAATCGCGCTGCGTCCCTGCACCAGCCAGGCCACGCCGGTCTGCAGCAGCAGTGCGGCGGCCAACATCAGCTGCGGCGAATACTCCATCGTTCTCCTTCAGTGCAATTTGATGCGCGGATTACTGACCCGGTTGATGGTTTCCGCCCAGGTCGCCAGCCATGTGTGAAACACGCCATTGATGGCGATTTGATGATGTTTATGCAACCACCAATACATCCACTTCGCCAGCATGCCTTCAATAAACACTGAGCCGCTGGCGATGGCGCCCATCAAACTGCCGACCGCACTGTAATTCCCCATCGACACCAGTGAGCCATAATCAACGAAACGGAATTCCGGCAAACTCTTGCCGGCCAGCAGCCGGGTAAGCGATTTGGCCAGCAAGGCCGCCTGCTGATGCGCGGCCTGGGCGCGCGGCGGCACATTCGGCGCGCCATCGCCTTGCGGGCAGGCGGCGCAATCGCCAAATGCGAAAATCGCCGGGTCGCGCGTGCTTTGCATGGTGGGGTGCACCACTAATTGATTTAAACGATTGCTCTCCAGCCCATCCAGATCGCGTAAAAAATCCGCGCCCTTGATGCCGGCGGCCCACACCACCATGCCGGATGGGATGAATTTGCCGCTGGCCATTTGCACGCCCTGCGGCGTGACTTGCACCACTCTTTCATTGCCGTGGATTTCAATATCCAGCTTGCGCAATTCAAGCGCCACCGCGTCTGACAGGCGTTCCGGCAGCATTTGCAGCAAGCGCGGGGCAGCATCGACGATGACGATTTTCAAGTCGCGCTCGGGATGGAAATTGGCCAGACCGTAGCTGCTCAAGATCCGCGCCGTCATATGCAGCTCAGCGGATAACTCCACCCCGGTGGCGCCGCCGCCGATGATGGTGACGGTATGCCGGCCCTGGCCCGGTTCACGCGCGCCGTTTTGCGCCCGCAGGCAGGAATTGATCAGGCGTTGGTGGAAACGTTCGGCGGCGGCAGGCGTGTCAAGCATGATGCAATGTTCGCGCACGCCGGGGGTGTTGAAATCATTGGTCTGGCTGCCCAGAGCCAGCACCAGGGTGTCATAACGCAGCGATTGGGCCGGCAGAATTTCACTGCCGTCTTCATCCAACGTGGCGGCGAGATGGATTTCTTTTGCCGCCCGGTTCAAGCCATCCATGCGGCCCAAACGGAATAAAAAGTGATGATTACGCGCCAGCGCCAGATATTCGACTTCGTCAGCGCGGCTGTTTAATGTGCCTGCGGCGACCTGATGCAGCAAAGGTTTCCATAAATGGGTGCGCGCCGCATCCACCAACATGATTTCGGCGCTTTTCTTGCGCCCCAGCTTGCGGCCCAGACGCACCGCCAGCTCCAGGCCGCCGGCCCCGCCGCCCACGATGACAATTCTGTGCAACCCTGACGCACCGGCCCGGCCCCTTTCACTGCTTTGCTCAGACGACAATTTCCGCTCCTTTACACTTCATGTTCCACATTCATCGTTCCATCACCAATTTTGCTGGACCAGGCGCGCGAGAAGAAGAATTTTTCCTCTTCAGTTGGCGGGTCATGCCAAAACACGATCAGCGTGCCTTTATGGTCGTGCAATTGCGAAACTTTATGAATAAATTCACTGTTTTGCGCGTCATCAGCCACCGCCACCGCATAGCCCCATACCCGGGTCAAGCGCTCAAGACGATCCGGCTCGGTCAAGCTGTTGGTGGCGGTAATGGTCGGGTGATCCAAAAACATATCGGCTCTCCTGCAGCAGCAAGGCGCTTGGCCTGCTTAAAAACGTTCTATCCAATTCGCCAGACGGATCTCCGGCGCCGGCTCCTGATTACGCAATACTTCAGCAAACAAACCATCGCTGTTGCGGATGATGTTCAAGCGGCACCCCTGGGCATCCAGCCATAACAAGGCCGCCAGCCAGCTGATATGGGCCGCGCTGACTGGCGCCTGGGCCCCGCCTTCCAGATATTCCGCTAACAAGCGCTCCTGCACAAAACGCAGACGGGAGCCGTCCAGGCGCACCGCCGGCCCCAGGATTTCCAGCAATTTCTGTTCGGCCTGCGCCGCATCCCAGCGCTGCCGGGCCAGCATTTCTTGCAGACTGCGCCCGAAAAAACCGTTGCGCAAGGCTTCCGCGCCGACCAATTCAAAATAATCCGTCTTGGACCAATTCACGCCGGGGCTTTTGGCCTCGACCGCCAGCGCGGCGTGCAAATACGCATCCAACGCCGCCAAATACTGACCGCCGGCGACATTGATGCAAATGCTTTGCAAACTGCCAATCCGGTTTGACATTAATTGCTTTTGCAATACTTCCAATTTTTCCTGCAATAAGCTGGTGTGCCCTTTGCGCAAACTGGCCAATTCCAAGGCCAGCTTCAGCTCCAAGCGCAAGACCGTGATATCCCAGGGCTTTTGCATGTAGCGGTCAATCTGTCCCTGGTTCACTGCTTCGATGGTTTGATCCAACTCGGAATAGGCGGTGGTCAAAATCCGCACCATATTCGGATAGCGGTCGCGCGCGTAATGCAGCAATTCATTGCCATATCCGCCCGGCATGCGCTGATCGGAAATCAAGACCGAGAGCGTGGCGGCATGCTCATCCAGCAAGCGTTTGCCTTCCGTCACCGAGCCGGCTGTGACAACCTGGGCGAATGCGCCGACGGCGCGCTGAAAATACTTGACGGTCTGCTCCTCGTCATCGACGAACAGGATCACAGGCGCCTTGACTTGGGAGTTGATCATGGCACGCACTTTCGACTGGTGGCTGGGTTCTTCATCAGGTCGTCTCAATCCGGAAATTTCAGAATCACAGTCGCCCCATGCTCAGGTTCGGAGTGCATTTCAATCGCACCGCCAAACGATTGCATAACGCGTTTGCAAAAAATCATGCCCCAGCCATGCGTGCTGGACGATGCCGCTGTCGGGGTGGACGGATCATTCAAAATCTTTTGCAGCGCATCGGCGCTCAAACCCACCCCATTATCAGTCACCACAATCTGCGGCTGCGTGTTGATGCGCACACAAAACTCAATCGCCGCCGCATCGCGCCCCTGCACCGCGTGCAAGGCATTTGACAATACCGAGGACAGCACCAGCGCAACGCAATTGGGCATGCTGCGCACCATGAAATCTTCCTGCACTTCGACGCGGATCATGGCGCGCTCCGCCGGCGTCAAAGGATAGGTCGCCAGCAACGAGGCGATCAATTGTTGCGCCGTGCTGGCGGTATTTTCATTATTTGACTGAGAGGAATTGCGGATGGAAGCGACAAAAGTATTCAGCACCGACAAACAATAGCTGGTGTTGTTGGCGATTGAACTGGCGCCGTTGCCAAGTTGGGCGCGGATATTTTCCGGGGCCGCCCCGGCCAGCGCTTGCATTTCCTGCGCCACCAGGGTGATGGTTTCCAATGGCGCATTGAGTTCATGCGCCAAAAACGCCAGCGTCTCATCAATCGCCATCAGCTTTTGCTGCTTGGTGGCGCGCTCACGCGCCAGCGCGCTGGCCATGCGCAACACGCGACGGATTTCCATCAAGCCCAGCGGCTTTTCCAGAATCTGGAAGACTTCGCCGGAATTGATGGTTTCCAGCAACACACTCTTATCCACATAGGCGGTCACCAGAATCCGCACCACATGCGGATATTCACGCTCAACCTGGCGCAGCAGGTCGCCGCCATCGCGTCCCGGCATCCGGTAGTCTGTCACCAATACCCCGACCCGGTTATGCGGATCAGCCAGAATGGCAATCGCGGCATCCGCCGACAATGCGGTCAGCACTTCGTAATCCGTCCCGACTGCCGAGGCAAAATACTTGCAAGCCATGCGCTCATCGTCCACATACAGGATCGTGATCGCCTTGTGTTCCAGCTCATTCATCTATGCCTCTCCTCGTTCGGCGCGTGGCAGGTCGAATATCATTTTAGTCCATTCGCCGACTTTGCTTTCCGCCACCAATTGGCCGCCGTGCTGCTCAATCACACGGTAGCTGATGCTTAAGCCCAACCCCAAGCCCTGCCCCACTTCGCGTGTGGTGAAAAAAGGCTCAAACACGCGGGTCAGGTTTTCCGGGGAAATCCCGGGTCCATTATCCAACACTTCCACCCGCAAACGCTGATCCGCCCAGGCTGCGCTGATGTCAATTTTCATATCACGCTGATTGGCTTTGCGCATCGCCAACACGGCGTTGGAGAGCAGATTGATCAACACCCCGACCAGCGCGCCATCATCGCCCGCCACCATATCGTCATCCGGCAAATTGCGCGTAATGCTGACGCCTTTCAAATCATGCGCGGTGAAGCGTAAAGCAGTCTCCAACACTTGCCGGAATGCCAAGGGTTTGGCCCCACTCTGCGCATCCGGATTGCGATAGGCAAAGGTCTTCAAGTCAGACACAATATGCTGCACGCGCCGCATGCCCTGCTTGGCGTCTTCCAGGCATTCCCGCAAATTATCTGACTCCTGCGCCACCGGCTCTTCCATCGCCAGATCAATCGCCATCAAACAATAGCTGACCGGATTATTCACCTCATGCAACAAACCTGCCGCCAGGGTGCCGATCGCCGCCATTTTTTCCTGCTGCAACATTTGCCCCTTGATTTGGGACAGATCACGATTCGTACGCTCAAGCAGCCGGTTTTTCTCCGCCAGCTCGGCGCGCAGCTGAAACAGCATATAGCGCGCACGCTCATTGAACACTGTGCAAACTGAGGCCACCACACCGGAAAACAAGAGCAGCAAACCATTCACCAGAAACGGCCCCTGCATTTTAAATGTCTCTGCATGCCCGGCGCAGGCCAGGATGTAGAGCAGCAAGGAAGCCGCACTCAAAGCCAGATTTTGCCAGAGTGAGAAGGGCAACACGATGCCTGACGCAAAAATCGCCAGATTCAAGCCGGCGTAGTAGATCGAATTTGCCCCTTCTGTGACGGAAATCATCCAGGCGATCATGATTTGCGGCAACATCAGCCAGACGAAAGTGAGTAGCTGAATCCTTTGCTTGCCCCATTCCGTGCGCAACAGCATGATCACGGCAAAAATCAGGATTGAACATGCGATCCGGGCGATAGCAAAATCCAGCTGATGCATGGGATACAGGCCGTAGTCCAAGCCCATGCCCAGCAACACCAGCGCAATTCCGGTGTATGCGCCGCCCCGGCTGAAGTCAAGCCGGTAATTCCGCAACACCATTTCATAGCCCGGATGCGCCTTGCGTATCATTTACGCGCCCTCCGCCATGAAAGCCGGATTGCCGGAGGGCATGCGATCAGACTGCCGCGCCGTGGCGCCGGGAAGCCGGGAAACAAGTAATCGGGCCTGTAGCGCGCTCAAGCAATGGGTGAATCTGTTATTTGCAGGAAATTTCAATATATTCATATGGTTATCGAAGCCTAAACGTGCTCAACTGAGAAAGCCGGGTTAAACCACCTGCACTTCTGCAAACACATTCACCCCGGTGGAATCGACCCATAATTTGGGCCGTCCCACCCCGTCCGGGAACAGGCCGCACATGCGCGCCTCATCCCGGTATATCAAATACCACTCCAACAGATGCTCCATACTCGATTTTTGCGGGTTATCGGTATGCACATTCGTGATCAACAAGGAGGCGCCGCTGCGTGCGCGCATGGAAAAATACTGCATCAGCTTCAGGCATACTTTATCCGACAGATAATCAAACAATCCGGCGCAATACACGGCATCAAATTCGCGCGCCTGGGTCAGATCCGCCGGCAAACGGCGCTTGATCAGCTGGTGCACTGAGTCACGCTGAAAATGCAAACTGCCCTTGCGGCTTAAACCGGCATTGATGGCATTCAACTTTTCATTGGTCCATTGCAAGGCTTCCTCGCTGAAGTCGAGCAATTCAAAATGAATCCGGTCTGGTTCGGGATAGGTCTGCAGAAAACGTTGCACTTCGACCGCCGGGCCGCACGCCACATTCAGCACCCGGTATTGCCGCCCTTCTTCACGCGCACGCTCGGCCAGACGCACCAGATAATCGACCAGGATGTCGATCCGGTTGCGATGCGCAGTGGCGACCGGGGTGGCTAAAAAAGCGGCATTGACGATTTGAAAATATGTGCTCGGGCCTTGGCGCGGGTCATCCATAATCTGATTGACCATCTGGAAGTCGCCCGCATAGCCCAAGGGTTTGGTAAAAGTGCGGTACACAAATGGCGCGCGCAGCAACAGAGGATGCAAAGCCGCCTGGGCGAATGCGCGATGCGCAGCGGCCTGTTCCGGCTCCACTTTGGCCGCCTGAATATTGAGTTGATCGAAATACTGGCCGGTTTTTTGCACCAGCGGCTCAGCCAGTTCATAGAAAATATCTGCACGCAGGCGGCCATCCTCTTTCGGCATGGATTCAGCCAGATCGACTTGCTCCACCCAGTGCGAGACATCGGACAAAAAGGCGCGCATTTCATTGACCACGATTTGATAATCGCGCCCGATCGAAAAACGCTCCTCCCAATGTTTAACAAAAGCGCGCGCCTCATCGCCGACCGAGCCGGGGGCTGCAGTCACATTCACCAGCTCGCGCCATTCGTCAATCAAGGTGACGGACACGACTGCGGTCAAGCCGGTATTGACAATGCTGACCACCACGGCCTTGCCGACATAGGCATTGCGGCTGCGCAGGCGGATGGTCAAATCATGCAGCACTTCACTGATCTGGACGATGGAGTAAGGATTGTATACCTCCATCACCAAAGACTTACGCTGAAGATTCAGGATGGTCCCTCGCACAGACTCAGACTGTGAGTTGCGAAAGCTGACCATCGGGTCGATTTGCGTTTGTGAGTACATGATTTGAGCGCCAGGAGTTCCTCTGGGCGCCACAAAAACCCGCTTACGCATCCCGTATGATCTGTCTGTCTGCGCCATTCTGTTCCTGGCGCCGGCCCCCTGGCCCGGACAGCGCGGAATACAACTGCCGCACAATCCAAGCTGCCGGACGCCAATGGCTTCAGATGCCACGGCGCAGCTGCAGATCAGTCACAGGATGCATGCGCCGTTTTTCCAGCAACCCTGTTTTTGCCGGTTCAGCGCACATCCCGGGAAAGGAAGCGCGCCGCCCTGACATGCCTAGGTTAAACGTGCATTACGAATCCGCCGCTACCGTACTGCCGCCGGCAACCAGACTCAGGCCTTGTCAAACTGCGCACTCATCCCCGGTTGGCAAGAGCAAAAAAGAAGCGGGGACTTCAGGAAAACAAGCTGCCATCACTGCCGGCGTCAACCATCTGCAAAGCGCTGACTCCCGCCTGTCTGTTTTCCCTGTATTACGGTAGGCCATCCGCTCCATGCCGGACAGCATGTGGCGGCGCTTTGCATACACAAAGCGCTTGACATATTGCCGCAGGCGGCGGAAATGGACATCCCGGTATGGCGCAGCTGACTCAAGGCAAAGGATAGCTTGGCGCGCAGACTCCCCGTAGCATGCTGTCAATAACCGGCGCCTCAAGCCGGAAATATACAGGGCCTGCAGGCCAGACATTCTTTTACTGGATGCCTGCCTTTGGCTTGAGTGTACTATTTTAAATTGCATCGGGCAAACAAACTGTAAAAGCAACAGCATTCCCGCGTTGCAGGACTTACACCGCAACAGGAACAGCGTTGAGGCAATCAAAAATGCTGCAAACAGTCAGCCTGGCGGCGCTCAGTGTGTTGACGGGGCCGGCGCCGGCAAAGTCACAAGATCCGCCACGCCCAAAGCCTGCACTGTTTGCGCATCAATCTCAATCCAGCAGGCGAACACCGGCTTGCCATCGATGAATAAAGGCGGGCCGGCACGGTGCGCGTGCACCCCCATCCGCGCGAGCAGGCGCTCGATACCCAGTGGTGAAACGGTAATCAGGCGGCTGGCGCCATGCGCAGCGGCGCTGACCACGGCGGCCCCGAGCAGGTGGCGTGAACTGTTAGCGTTCTCGCGCACCCCGCCCTTCAAGTCGGCGGCTGCGAAACGCGACAATTCCCATACATCGTGCTGGCATGGAACTGGCGCGCCATTCATCAAGCCGGGAAACACTTCGCCCAATAAATACGGGCTGGTGGTGGGCAACAGGCGGGCGCAGCCGCAAATATCGCCCTCATCATTTTTGGCGACAACATAAATCGTATCGGGTCTGTCGAATTGATCCCGTTCCAATCCGTCCTGCACCGGCAATTGCCAGCCCAGTCGTTCAATGAAAATTTTATGGCGGTAAACGGCAACTGCCCGTTCAAATTCAGGAGTAAATTCCTTGGAAGTGCTGTAAATGGTTTGCATATTTCCTCATCAGGCAAAAAAATCAACCGATGCGATTACAAACCCCGGCCAGCATTTGGGTAACTGTTAATGTTTACAGGGCGAACAATACCCTGCCGACCTCCAATAATTATTGCATGCTGGGGAAAAGCTGCAAAAAAAACTGGAAATGGCAACGCTGCCGCTAAGCCTGTTGGCTTGGCGCTGTAAAAATCAATGAGGTATATGGAAAAATTCGACTTGGCGTGCAGGCTCCTGTTCCGCGTCAATTCAAACGCATATTAAGAGGATTTGCACTAAATCCGGATTGCAACGCAAGCCGAACCATGGTTTGCCAATCGCAGTACTGCAACCAATGACTGATGAGGTCGGAAGTGGTGGCTTGACCCACATCGTAGCCATGCATATCGACAATCATAACATTGCTGCGCACCGGCTCAGGCGCCAGCAGCAAACAATTTGATTCACCATGCCTGTACCACGTCCAGCCAAGCGATATACTGGGGGTGGTGGTGCTGACGCATTCTGAAAATCCGGCGGATTCTGCGAGTATGGTTTGCTCTTGCAATTCATCCTGCAAATCAGGATCGCATCCAGTAAACAAATGCACGAAAGGCAACGAACTGAAAGTGGAAAATGACAGTCGGATGTAACCGTCAGGCGACAACTTCAGTGGCGCTCTCTGCATCATCGGGGATTGTTGAAAACAATTCAAATCCATTTGTATAGAATGTGCGTGTTGAAGTAAATATCGCTGGCGTTGCCGGCTGATCTGATTTATTTTATTTGATATTAAACAAAACACGTCTGATTGGCGACCTGTCAAATCTGACATCGGAAGGAAGTGGTTACATGAATTCTTGGCGCGAAGATCAATTCCAGGCGCTGCTTGAAAAACGCAGCGAACAGGAATTGTTTGACGAAGCAGCGGCAATAGCCAAAAGCATGGGGTTTGAATATTGTGCTTACGGTATCCGCATGCCTGTCCCGATTTCCCGCCCTGCAGTCGCCATGTTCAATAATTACTCGCTTGATTGGCAGCAGTGTTATCAGGAACGCGGCTTTCTTGAAATTGATCCCACCGTGCAACATGGCTTGCGTTCAGTACTGCCCTTGCTGTGGTCATCCGAAACAGTGGAAAACAGCCCTGAATTCTGGGAAGAAGCGCGGGCGCACGGCCTGCATTTCGGCTGGGCGCAAGCGGCGCGCGATGCCGCTGGCGCGGTCGGCATGCTGACCCTGGCGCGCGGCAACGATGACGTCAGCTCGCAAGAATTCGACGCCAATAAATACAAAATGGCCTGGCTGGCGCAAGTCGTGCATGTCGGCATGTCCGGCTTGCTGACCCCCAAAATGGCGCCGGAATCAGGCGTCCTGCTGACCAGCCGGGAGCGCGAAGTACTGCGCTGGACCGCAGAGGGAAAAACCGCTTACGAGGTCGGCCAAATACTGGCGGTTTCCGAGCGAACGGTCAACTTTCACATCAATAACGTCGTCGCCAAACTCGGCGCCTCAAACAAAATTCAAGCCGCAGTAAAAGCCGCCAGCCTTGGCTTGTTATTTTAATTTGCGGCTTTCATGCAACATGCCCGGCAAAACCAGGACTTAAGTCACACACCAGATTTAATTATCCCAACCTGGATTAAAAATTAAATTCATGAATATAAAATGAATTAACAAAATTCCGGAAACAAATAATTTGCCGTCTCCCTCCTTTACAACAAAGCGTCACAAATCTGTATCCCACATCACAAGCGCCGGAATCAAGCGGATACACACGGATTCTGTCCGCGTAAAAAACAATCAGAGGGAAAAGGGCTGGCGCCAGAACAGCGCCAGCCGGATCAGGCCACCATGCGGGTATTCGCGCGGCAACCATCCATCAGGAATGACAAGCCCACCACCAACACCAGCTCACCTTCAGCAGAACGGGCGGTGCCGGTGATGCCTGGCACATTCAACGCTGTCATTGGCTTAATCACCAGATCTGCGGTGCCATCCACCGCCTCCAGAGCCAGGATATAAGGATGCGGCGAAGAAATCACGATCCCCACCCGCTCCACCCCGCGCTCGTAACCCAGGGCAGTGGCCAGAGAACGCACTGGCAAGGGCCGCCCCTGATCTTTTAAGACGGGGGCGCCGCCAACCTGCATGAAATCTTCCGGCAACTCCACCACCCTTTGCACCACCGCCATCGGCAACGCAAGCAAGGCGCCGGAGGTGCTGACCAGCATCGTCGGCACAATCGACAATTCAATCGGCAGACGTATCGAGAACGTGGTGCCCTGTCCCAATACGGAATCAATGCGGATCGCGCCACGGTTTTTTTCCACCGCAGTCTTCACCACGTCCATCCCCACACCGCGCCCGGAAACGCTGGACGCCACTTCTTTAGTGGAAAAGCCGGGCAGGAAAACCAGCTGGAAAGCCTCATCTGCAGTCAGCGCTTGTGATTCGGTGATCAAACCTTTTTTCAAGGCTTTTTTGCGCAACTCCACCGGATCCATGCCTTTGCCATCATCAGACAAAACAATCATCACGCTATTGGCTTCCTGCCATGCCTTGAGTGAGATAAACGATTTCAAGGACTTGCCTGCCGCCACGCGATCATCCGGCGATTCGACGCCATGATCAAGCGCATTGCGCAGCATATGCACCAGGGGATCATACAAGCTGTCCACCACCACCCGATCAACCTCGGTTTCGGCGCCTTCGATATACAGCTCAACATCTTTGCCCAGGTCTTTGGCCAATTCACGCACCAGGCGCGGAAATTTCTGGAATAAGCGGCCTACCGGTTGCATCCGGGTGGCCAGCGTGGCGCGCTGCAGCTCACTGGAATAACGCGAAGCGCGCTCCAGCGTTTCCGCCAACGTGGTCATCAGGGTCGCAGCCTGCCCTTCAAACTTGAATTGCAACAGCCGCTCCATCAATACCGCCGCCTGATTGGCGGCCTGAACCGATTCGCCCGCCACTTCAAGCAAGGCATCCAGTTTGATGGCGTCAATCCGGATACTCTCTTCTTTCACTGGCGCAGATGTGGGCCGGTCTTGCGTTTGTGCTTTGGCTTCAGGTTTTCTGGCTTCAGCTCCCTCGCCTTCAGCTTTTGCCTCAAGCGGCTTGGCTGCAGGTTTTGCCGCCGGCTTGGCTGCGGGTTTGGCGGCAGGTTTGGCTGCCGCTGCCGGCTTGGCGGCGGCTTTTGCCGCCGGCTTGTCTTCTTTGGCGGCAGCGGCTGCCGACGCATTCGCGGCTTGCGGCCTGGTATAGGTTCCCGGCGGCACTACCGCTATATACATGGCCTCCCAGTCCAACCCGTCCGCGCCGGGCCGCCAGTCGGCATCGCTTGCGGCTGGCGCCGCCATCGCTGCTGCAGCGGCTTCAAACGCGGCCTCAAGGTCATCGCTATCCTCTGCGCCTGCCTCCTCAGCAACAGCTTCCGGCTCTTCCTCTGCCAGCGCTTCTTCGGCCTCGTATTCGACATCTTCTTTGCCCTCAATCGCATTATGCAAAATGCGTTCGAGATTTTCCGGCATCGCCATTAATTGCTCGGGCAAAGCGCCGTTGGCAAGCTCAGTTAATTGATCTGAAACAAAGCCGCTGGCTTGTAACGCCGCCTCAATCGCCAGCGGCGTCACCGGCGCTGCGCCGGTGCGCAGTGCGTCGAACAGGTTCTCGGTCAAATGGCAGGCTGACACCATCGCTGTCAGCCCGACAAAACCTGCGCCGCCTTTAATCGTATGGAAGGAACGGAAGACAGCGTTTAAGACATCTTTGTCGTCCGGATTCCGCTCCAACCGCAGCAGGTGCTCTTCAACGTTGACCGCAAGATCCATCGCCTCGACGACGAAATCTTTGAGCATATCGTCCATTAGAATCCCAGTTCGGCAAGAAGGTCATCAACGTTGTCTTGATCCATCGCCACTTGTGGCACTGATGGGCCTTGCATCAATTGAGGCTGCTTGATTGCTTTCTGTCTGACTGCCGGCGGCGCGTTATCACGCAACAGCTCGGCCAATTCTTTTTCGACGGTCTTGGTGATCGCCACCACTTTTTTGATCAGCTGGCCGGTAATATCCTGGAAATCCTGCGCCATCATGATTTCCAGCAGGCGCGCTTTTTCAGCTTCAGTGGCTTCGCTCACCATAGTGGTGAATTGACGCGTATCGCCGGCCAGCTTTTTAAATTCATCCAGGCTGATTTTGCCCTCGAATAATTGCTGCCAGCGGTTTTCCATTTCCTTGGCGCGGCGCGATAACTCATCTTGCGCCGGCATGCCGTCATCCAAGGTGTTGAGCACCTTGTTGGCGGCCTGCTCTGTGAGCGTGGCGACGTATTCAAGGCGGTCCTGGGCGTCATTGATTTGACTGGACGCCTCGGTCAGCGCCTTATCAAACCCGAGTTCGCGCATGGAATCATGCAAAAGCCGCACAATTGCGCCCAGCCGCTCATACATAGGCTTGTCCGGCGAGGCGGCAGGCACCACAGCTTCAGCCGCCGCCACCATTTCGGGTGAAATCTCAATATCCAGATCTTCCACCGGCACCGAAATGGCGTCGGCATCCACCAGATCAGCCATGCGCGGCTTGTCCGCCGCATGCTGAACTTGCGGCCCGGTTGAGCTGGGAACGGAGACGGGGGGCATACTGGCTGCCTGTGCGAACATCGCATCGATATCATCCTCCTCTGCGGGAGGCGGCGCTGACGCTGGCGCCGGCGCTGGCGCGGCAGCTTGCGCACGTTGCTCGGACACTTGGTCAAACAGTGCATCAAAATCATCGGCTGCGTCGGTCATACCGTGCTTCTCCATAATTTTTGAAAGGCGTTGCCAAGGCCGGGCGGCCAGTCGCAGGTTCAAGTCTTGCTCAAACCCCGCCTGGCTGCGGCAATCCGCATATCGGCGCCACTGGCGCACATCGGATTTTCGGCGTTGTTCACCAGTTTAGCAGGGCTTTTATTGCGCTGTAAAACGTTCCCGTCAAAGCCTGTGCGGCAAGCCGCCGGCAGACAGTGCAGCGCATCGTTTTGTTTTAAAAATATTGCAAAAAATCATTCTTTCAACTGTTCTTGCATACATGAAATTCATGCTAAATAGCATTTTCATTACAGCAATATTTGGCCTGTGGCCTTAAAACCACAAAAAATACAGATTGAGAGAGAGAGTTGAACGCGCCAAATAAATGCGCAGCATGGAAATAATGGGGAAATTCATGCACACGGCAGTGTTGCGCATTGCCCACAACAGTCTTTCCGCCAGGCGGCGGAGCCGGGCAAAAAAAAAATCCCTGCCAACGCAGGGATTTTTTCAGCGGCGGAAACGCCTCAAGCGATCTGGATGTTCGATGCCTGCTTACCCTTCGGGCCGGTAACGACATCGAAGGTAACACGTTGATTTTCTTTCAGCGTCTTAAAGCCGGCCGCCTGGATCGCGGAGAAGTGAGCGAACAGATCTTCGCCGCCTTCGTCGGGAGTGATGAAGCCGAAACCCTTGGCGTCATTAAACCATTTCACAGTACCATTTGCCATTTCAAAATTCCTCTAAATAAAGGGCGTTACGCCCGGACAATCCGTTTGAAGCAAGTAAGGAATGACAGCATGACTGCACTACCAGCTCAACCCCAACGTGGAACGCATTATACAAGAGAAAAATCGTACGTAATGTTTTGCAAGTGAATCGATACGCATAATCCACATTTTTGCCACACTATTGTCACCAGACTGTCATAAAAAACACTGTTTATTTCCACAAGGAAATGAACATTGTCAAAAAAGGGATATTTTAAAAGTGACTCAAGGCCGGGGGCAAACCCGATTCCTGCCTTGCTTTTTGGCTTGATACATCGCTTCATCCGCCGCCTGAATCAAGGTCGCGGCATTGTCGCTCGCACGTAAATCCGCCACACCGGCGGAAAATGTGACCTGAAAATCGCTGTCTTGCGCATGATGTCGTATTTTTGCAAATACCTCACGCACGCTATCCACCACCATGCGCGCGGCTTCCACGCTTGTGTCGGGCATGATCAGCAAAAATTCTTCACCGCCGTAGCGGCCCAAAATATCAACCCGGCGCAAATGCTGCCACATCAAGCGGGCCAGCGTGCGCAACACATGATCGCCCACTGGATGCCCCCAGCTGTCATTGATCTGCTTGAAGTGATCGATATCCAACATCGCCACGGATAATGGCGTCGTATTGCGGCGCGCCCGCTGCACTTCCCTGTCAAGCATGTCTTTGATGCTGGAATGTTTGTACAGCCCGGTCAAACTGTCGCGCAAAATCAATTCACGCAATTTGCGGTAACGTGAAACACGGCTGCAGATTGCCGAGGTCAATTGCGCCCCGTCTATCGGCTTGCAGAGAAACTCATCGCCGCCGATGGCGAGCGCATCACGCTGGCGCAACTCATCACGTTCGGTTGACAGATAAACAATCGGCACATCGAGATAGACATTGTCTTGCCGCAATATGCGCGCCAGCTCCAATCCGGTGCAGTGCGGCATATACATATCCATCAAAACCAGTTCAGGCCGGAATTCCATCATTTCCTGCAGCAAACCGGAGGGATCTGACAAGAGGCGGACATGCATGCCAGCCTGCGCCAACAGCTGCTCATGATATTCGGCGCACACCGGATCATCATCAATCACCAGGATGCGGCAAGGCTGGCGCGGGCCCAGTTCGCACAACTCGTCCAATTTTTCCGATAGCGCGGTCAAATCAGCGGGTTTGCTGAAATAGGATTCGATCCCGGCGCGCGCCGCTGCAAGTCTGGCGCTGAAATCACTCTCTGCAGCAATAAAGAGGGAGGGAATATTGATCTGTAAGTTTTTTTTAATCCGCCCAAGCGCCTGCGCCACTGCGATGGCTTGCGCATTCCCGTCTGTGTCCAGAATAAGGCACTGCGGACGCCGGGCCTGAATTGCGGCGCTGCATGTCTGTTCACTGTCGCAAAACTCGACTTGATAGCCAAACAACTCCAGATGGTTGATGATTTCTTGATGCGCCGGGCTGGCGTGCTGACGCCACAACAAAATCAGGCGGCTGGGCGCAAGCGGATTTTGCGTCGCCACGTCGTCTTGCGCCGGGCAATCCACATCTGAGGCTTGGGTTGCGGGCGGGGCAGGCCCGGCTGAACTGTCCACCGTTGCCGAATCCGGCACAGTCAGCGCAGCCGCTGGGGCCGCCTCTGCGTCCGGCGAGACGCCCATTTGGTGTGGATCTGACCTGACTTGCGCCATGAACTGTTGCAAATTGGCGCGCAATTGATTGATCTCTGCAGGCAAAGGCGCAGCTGATTCCTGCAAAGCCTTGATCGCCAATTCCAAAACCGCCGCATGCTCGCCCAATACCGCAAAACCAAAGGTGCCGGCAGTGCCGGCCAGGGTGTGCAATACGCGGTGCAACTCTGCCAATGCGCCTGCAAGCGGCTCGCCGCTGTGCTGCGCTGCATCCATTTGCATTAACCCGCTTTCAATTTGCGCCAGGCGGTCAGACAAGCCTGTGAGAAACCGCGCCTCCAGCTGGCGCAGCTTCACGGCCAGCGCCTGCTCCATTGAAAGCGGGGTGTCAGTCATGCCACCTGCTCCCAGTGCTTGCGCACGGTTTCGGCCAAACTCATGGGGTCAAACGGTTTATTGATGACCGCAATCGCGCCCAGCGCCAAATATGAGGAGACTTCCGCCGCCTGCACCTTGGCGGTCATAAAAATCACCGGCGTATTGCGGGTATTGTCGAGCTTGCGCAACTCGCCCAGGGTGGTCGGGCCATCCATCTCGGGCATCATGACGTCGAGCAGAATCAAATCCGGCTTCATATTTGCGGCAGCGCTGATCGCCTCATGACCTGAGCTGCACACTTTCAGATCAAAGCCGCCCACTTGCGCAAGGGCGATTTCGGCCACAAATTGAATATCCGGATCATCTTCGACATATAAAATCGTTTTCAGGTTTGCACTCATAGCTTCCTCAAGTAGGCAATATCAGCCTGCCGCCTGGCGCAGCATCGGGCTGATCAATTTTTGCAAGAGCGCCAGCAGAGATTCATTACTGGTGTCGGACTTGATCAGTGCAGCCTCCACCCTTTGCGCCACCTCCTGACTGACAGCAACGCTGGACAACAAAACCACAGAAGCATTGCGGTTGCGTTCTGGCAGCCGGGCCAGCAATTCCGCTCCTGAGTTACCCTGTACATCCAAATCCAGCAATATCAGCGCAAAGGAATAATCGCTCAGTAAATCTTGCGCCTCCAGCAAGTTGCTGGCGTGCATGACTTTGAAGCTGCGTTGCAGCATCGCCTCCAGATCATGCTGCTTATCGGTGAGTTCTCCGACATACAGTATGTGCGGGATGCCGTGGATATCCCGCACTCTTTGCAGAGCCTGCAGCAAGCGCTCCTCAGAAAATGGTTTGCTGATCCAATCCAGCACGCCGAAAGCGCGTCCGCGCGCTTGTTGCGGCGCGTCGCCCGCATGTGCGGAAACGACGATCACCGCCAAATCATGTAATGCGGGTTGTTTGCGCACCCAGCCCAATAAAGACAAGCCGTCTTCCCCCGGCAAGGCCAAGTCCAGCGTCAGCGCCTGATAAGGATGGGCCAGCAACATGCGCCGGGCCTGAGCCGCATCGGATGCGATATCCGCCATAATCGCGGCCTGGCTCAGATACATGCTCAGCAAGCGCGCCACGTCGGGGTCATCTTCGCAGATCAACACCTGGGCATCCTGGGTGAACTGTGGCGGCGCAATGTTTACGCGCGGCAACTCAACCCAAAAGGTACTGCCCTGCCCGACCGTGCTTTGAAAGCCGATATTGCCGCGCAAACGTTCGACAATCGCCTTGGAAATATTCAAACCCAAGCCGGTCCCGCCTTTGCTGCGGGTGTCGGAAGAATCCGCCTGGGCGAATTTTTTGAAAATGCGCGCCTGGAATTCTTCTGGAATGCCATCCCCGCGATCCATGACGCTGATGCGCACCATATCATCCAGCGCTTCGAGCCTGAGACTGACCACGCCGCCAGCGGGTGAAAATTTAATCGCATTTGACAGTAAATTGAGCAACACCTGACTCAAACGGTCAGGATCGACGTTCACATGCACGTCATAAGGCGGCAGAGCTAATTCGACATGCACGCCATATTGCTGGGCATAGGCATGAATCCCGCCCATGGCCGCTTCGAGCAAGGGATTGATGGCATGCACATCGCAGCAAAAACGCATATTGCCGGATTCGATTTTTTCGATATCCAGAATGTCATTTATCAAGCGCACCAGACGTTCGCAATTGCTCTTGGCGATATCGAGCAGCGATTTGGCGCGCGTCGGAATTTCGCCAACCGCACCAGCCGCCAGCAAACCGATGGAACCCCTGATCGAGGTCAGCGGCGTGCGCAGTTCATGCGACACAGTGGAAATAAACTCATTTTTGAGGCTTTCAATCCGCTTGCGCTCCGTCAGGTCGTAGGCAATGCCCAGGTAACCGGTGACAGTGGGGCCGTCAAACAGTGCGGTGACGGATAATTGCACCGGCAAGGTGCTGCCATCTTTACGCCGGTAAATCCATTCCCGCTCATCCACCACGCCCTTGCGCGCCAACGCCACAAAGACATCAAAGCCGGGCCTGATTTCACCGCCTGTTTCTTGCGATAGCTGGGCGGCGCGGGCCTGCATTTCCGCCGCATCGTGTAAGATGGCCGGACTTTGCCCCATCATTTCAGTGGAACTGTAGCCGAGCATCTTTTGCGCACCCTGATTGAAAGTGACAATCGCGCCGTTTGTATCGGTGGAAATAATGGAGAAATTGCAGCCATTCAAAATCGCCTGGTGCAAGCGGCTGGTTTCAGACAGGCGCAGCTCACTGATGCGGAATTGCTCCAGCGCATCAGCCAAGGCCTGATTGGATAATTCGTTTTCAGCCCAGGCCGCCAAATCGGCCAGCGCGGCTTCATCCGCCGGACTGAATGGGCGCGCCTGATAATCAATCAGGCATAGAGTGCCGATATGAAAGCCGCGCGGACCGCGCAGCGGATAACCGGCGTAAAAGCGCAAATGCAAGTCGCCCGTCACCAGGGGATTGTCAGCAAAACGGTTATCGGCTGCGGCGTCGGTGACCACAAAGGCGTGCTTATCCAGAATCGCATGCCCGCAAAAGGAAATATTGCGCGGCGTCTCTTGCGCCGTCAGCCCTTGGCGGGATTTAAACCATTGGCGATTTGCATCGACCAGAGAGATCAATGCTGTGGGCACGCCGAACATGCGGCAGGCGGTGCGGGTGATGCGGTCGAAGCGCTCTTCGCTTGGCGTGTCAAGCACTGCCAAGCCGCACAGATCATGCAAGCGATCTTCTTCGTCCGGTGGTTTGATCGGCTCCAGCATAGAACTCAGTCTGTCCTTTCGCTCATGGCTTGTCAGCTACCGCCTGTCAGCAGCCGGTAAGGCCGCCTGACAGGGATAGATTAGCAGAAAGGCACAGTTGAGTGGCATAAGAATCTGCTTCTGTTGTCATTCTGTAAGCCCGAGGCCACAAATACCAGGACAGAGCAGACTGCTTTGGCGCTCAGCCCGTGCTTATTTGGTGCCAAACAAACGGTCGCCGGCATCGCCCAGGCCAGGCACGATGTATGCGTGCTCATTCAAGTGTGAATCAAGCGAAGCGCAATACACCCGCACCTGCGGATGCGCTTGCTGGAACACAGTCACGCCTTCGGGCGCCGCCACCAGGGCCAGGAACACGATTTGCGCCGGATCCACGCCGCGTTTGGTCAGCACATTCACCGCATGCACCGCCGAATTGCCGGTGGCCAGCATGGGGTCGCACAAAATAAAGGTGCGTTCCTGCAAATCCGGCAGGCGCACCAGGTATTCCACCGGTTGCAGGCTTTCCGGGTCGCGATACACGCCGATGTGACCGACGCGGGCGGAAGGAACCAGATCCAGCAAGCCATCACTCATGCCGATGCCTGCGCGCAACACCGGCACCACCGCCAATTTCTTGCCAGCGATCACCGGCGCCTCCATTTCCTGCAAAGGCGTTTGGATGGTGCGCGTGGTCAAGGGCAAATCGCGCGTGATTTCATAACCCATCAACAGCGTGATTTCGCGCAATAACTGGCGGAAAGTGCGGGTCGAGGTATCGCTGCTGCGCATGTGCGAGAGCTTATGCTGAATCAAAGGGTGATCGAGAATGAAGAGCTGGGGAAAACGCGGATCTTGTCTCATGGTAAGCCTGTATAGCAAGTAAAGTGAAAAAGGCGGCGCCGCCGTCCTTTGCATCGGCTGGCGATGGTAATCGATTTGCGCAGATTTGCGCAGATTTTTGTGTAGAGAATGCATGCAAAGCCGGATTTTCTGCGCTGTCGCGGTAAAACCACAAAATCCGCGCAGCATACGCCCCCGGTTGATATGCTGACGCCATACCGTATGCGCTGATCCTGGCGCGACACCCAGCAACCCGAATGGAAGATTATGATCGATCTGTATTCCTGGCCCACGCCGAACGGGCAGAAAATTCACATCATGTTGGAAGAATGCGGCTTGAATTATCAAGTCCAGCCGGTGAATATCTCGCAAAACGAACAGTTTGCGCCTGCATTTCTGGCGATTTCCCCTAACAACAAAATCCCCGCCATGGTCGATGCGGAAGGCCCGGACGGACGCCCGATTGCCCTGTTTGAATCCGGCGCCATCTTGCAATATCTGGCGGATAAATGTCAGCGTTTTGGCGGCGACACGCCGCGCCAGCGCTACAGCGTGCTGCAATGGCTGATGTTTCAAATGGGCGGCTTTGGCCCGATGCTGGGGCAAGCCCATCATTTCCGCAAATTTGCGCCGCAAGCACATCCTTACGCTATTACCCGCTACAGCGAAGAAGCGCAACGTCTGTACCGTGTGCTGAATACGCAACTGCAGCAGCAAAGCTATGTCGCCGCTGAAGAATACACGATTGCCGATATCGCCCTCTTCCCCTGGTGCCGGCGGCATGAATGGCAGGGCGTCGATCTGCGCGACTTTCCGCATGTGCTGCGCTGGTATGAAACGATTGAAGCGCGCCCGGCAGTGCAACGCGGCCTGCAAGTTTTGCAAAACCCGGTTTAAGGAGCTGTCATGCCCGCATTCCATTTTCTGCGCCAACTTTTTCTGTACGGCGTGCTGCTGCTGGCTGCCGGCTGCGGCGGCGGCGGCAGTGCGCCCGGCACAGTCAGCAACACCCCCGCGAATGGCTCTGGCGGCAATCCCGTCATCAGCATCGTGTTGCAGGATGGGCGCGGGCAAACCGCGAATGCGCTGGGCGTAGATGCGCCGCTGGACGCCATCGCCACCCTGCGCGACGGCAACGGCGCCGCCTTGCCAAACAGCCTGGTGGAATTCAGCATCAGCGGCTTGCTGGCCACCCTCAGTCCGCAGTCCGGCGTGGTGGCGACTGACGCGAATGGCCAGGCGCGCATCAAACTGAACATTAAAGACGCGCAAACCGCACAAACCCAGGCTGGCGCGGCGGACAATATCAAAGCCAGCGCCAGCGTGAATGGCAAAAGCGTGAGCGCCAGCGCGGTGTATCAGATCAGCGCGGCGCCGCCGAGTGCCGGCGGCTACAGCATCAGCTTGTGGCTGCGCGACAGTCTGGGTCAGACCAGCCGCGTCGCCAGTCCCGACAGCCCGCTGTCTGCGCAAGCCCTGGTGCTGGACGACAAACAACAGCCGGCGCCGAATGTGCTGGTGAGCTTTGCCAGCAACGCCACGCTTTCCGCCATCACGCCGGCCAGCGCAATCGCCGCCACCGACAGCAATGGCATCGCCAAAGTGACGCTGGCGCCGAAAGACGCCGCCACCGCGCAAGCCCAATCCGGCGCGGCGGACACCATCCGCGCCAGCGCCAGCGTAAATGGCAAAAATCTGAGCGCGCAAGCGATATATCAAATCGGCACAAGCGGCGGGAATGCCGCTTCGGCCAGCCTGAGTCTGCAATTGCAAGACAGCAATGGGCAAAGCGCCAACAGCTTGACGCCGGGCAAACCGCTGACCGCGCGCGCCACGCTGCTCGACGCCAAAGGGACGCCGATTCCAAACGCCCTGGTCAGCTTCGCCACCGCCGGCGCGCTGGCGCAATTGACGCCGGCCTCCGGCGCCACTCTGACCAATGCGCAAGGGGTGGCCAGCATCAATCTCAGTCCGAAAGATTTGGCTACCGCTTTAAGCCAGGCCGGCAGCGCCGACAGCCTCAAAGCCGTGGCCACAGTGGGCAGCAATCCCCTGCTGGCCAGCGCCAACTTCCAGCTCGGCGCAAGCGGCGTCACCCTCAGCCTGGTGGCCCCGGCCTCAGGCGCGCAAGCCCTGAACGCCTACGATACCGCGCAAATCAAGGTCGATGTGCTGGTCAACGGCAGTCCCTACACCGCCGACCCGGTGACGGTGAATTTCAGCTCAGCCTGCGCCTTGAGCGGACGCGCCAATCTGCCCGCCAGCGCCAGCACCGCGAATGGCCGCGCGCAAGTGGTGTATGCAGACGCCGGCTGCGCCGCCAGCGATACGGTGACGGCCTCCTTTCCTGGCGCGCCAAGCGTCAGCGCGACGCTGAACGTGGCCAGCCCGCAAGCCGCCTCCCTCTCCTTTGTCGCCGCCAGCCCGAGCGATCAGGCGATTGTGATCAAAGGCGCCGGCGGCATCGGGCGCAGCGAGACCGCAACCCTGACCTTTATCGCCTTGGACACTGCCGGCAAACCGCTGCCGAATCAATTGATCAATTTCAGCGTCAATGCCGGCCAGCCGGTAACGCTGCAAACTGCCAGCGCCAGCACCGATGCGAATGGCAAAGTAAGCGCCAGCGTCAGTTCCGGCACGCAAGCCACCACCTTCCGCGTGATCGCCGCATTTGCCGGCAATCCCTCGATTTCCACCATTTCCGGCAATATCACGGTCAGCAATGGGGTACCGACGCAAAGCGCCTTCTCGCTCTCCACCGCATCCTCAAATATTGAAGGCTGGAGCATAGACAATACCCAAACCAGCATCACCGCCCTGCTGGCTGACGCTTCCGGCAATCCGGTGGTGGATGGCACGCCGATTGTGTTTCAAACCGACAGCGGCGCGGTGGGCAGCTCCAGCAATGGCGGTTGCAATACCAGCAACGGCGCCTGCAGTGTGACTTTGCGCAGCCAAAATCCGCGCTATGGCAGTGGCAACACTGCCGGCAAGCGTCCGGGGTTGGCCACCATCAGCGCCAGCTCCACCACCGCCAGCGTGAATATCAGCGCGCAAACCGGGGTGTTTTTCTCCGGCAGCAGCGCGAGATACCTGTATCCCTATGGCGGCAACAGCGCCTATTCTGCAGTCGGCAATACGCTCTCCACCAGCGCTTGCGGCGTGTATGCGCTGGTAGTGGAAGTGAATGATGAAAATTACAATCCGATGCCAGCCGGCAGCAAGCTCAGTCTGGTGAATGTGAGTCCGGAATTATCGCCGGGGGTGATTGTGCCGGCTGTGGTGCCAGAGGTGTTTCCGCATGATGCGAACGGCAACAAAACCCTGACGGTGGCCAATCTGGCCACACGCCAAGGTTCGGTGCACACCATACCAATCACCCTGCCCAGCAGCTGCACCGCTGGCGGCGGCGCACTGCGCAGCGCCAGCTTCAGTCTGCAGATTGTCAGCCCGTCAGGCTTAGCGACGGTCTATCCTTTCACCCTGACTTATCCAGGGAGTTAAGGCCGGCTTACAGAATGCTGCAAGCCTGCTCAAAACTTAAGCGTGGCGAACGCGGGAACAGTTTTTCCGCGTCGCCATAGCCCAGATTGCAGACGAAATTGGCTTTGATTTGCGTATCGGCAAAGAAGGTCTGATTCACTTTGTCCGCATCAAAGCCGGACATCGGGCCGCAATCCAAACCCAAAGCGCGCGCCGCCATGATGAAATAACCACCCTGCAGCGAAGAATTGCGGAAAGCCGTGGCTTGAATCAACTCATGATTATCGGCAAACCAGGAACGCGCATCCGCATGCGGAAACAATTGCGGCAGCTGGTCATAAAACGCCATATCCATGCCGATGATAGCGGTCACCGGCGCAGTACGGGTCTTATCCAGATTGCCGGGCGACATGCAGGCCAACAGCTTTTCCTTTTGCGCCGGCGATTTGACAAACACGATACGCGCCGGCGAACAATTGGCCGAGGTCGGCCCCCATTTCATCAATTCATACAATTGCTGCAACAGGCTGTCAGGCACTTCGCGCGCCTGCCATGCATTGTGGGTGCGCGCTGCGCTGAACAATTGATCCAAGCTCACAGTATCAGACATAGTTTTTCCAGAAAAGAGAGAGAAGCGCAGACTGGCAAGCTGCGCACAAAGCGCGATGCGGCGGCGCAAGCTACAATGCCGGTTTTTCCAAACACAGGCCGGCCATGCTGTTTACACCTTCGCAACACGATGTCAGACGTTTCTTTTGCGATACCTACCGCAAACATGAAAACGGCGAGATTTTAACCCCATTGGAAACAATTGCCAGAGATTGGATTGTGCAACATCCGGAATATCTGGACTTGCTGGCCGATGTCGAAGCCGCCCTGGTGGCCGATTTCAGCATCGAAAAAGGACAAAGCAATCCTTTTCTGCATCTGTCTATGCATTTGTCGATCAGCGAGCAGATCAGCATCGACCAGCCGCCGGGGGTGCGTGAGGCATTTTTGCAACTCGCCACAAAGCACGGCGACGCCCATGCGGCGCAGCATGACATTATGGAAGCATTGGGGGAAATGTTGTGGGCATCGCAACGCAGCGGCCTGCCGCCGGATGGCATGGCCTATCTGGACAACATCCGCCGCCGCGCGCGCGGCTGAGTTTGGCGCAGACAAGAAAAAAGCCGCACCGGGCGGCTTTTTTGCAATAGGAATACAGCTTATTTGCGCAACACCAGCGGGCCTGGCAGGCTGTGCAGATAGGCGGAAATATCCTTGATATCCTTGGTCGAGAGCGTTTTGGCCTGACCGCTCATGATCGCATTCGCGCGACCATTCGCGCCGTCGCCGCGCTTGTACGCTTTCAAAGCATGTTCCAGATAATCCGCATGTTGCCCGGCCAGCTTGGGGTAGCTCGGATCGATCGGCGATGCATAATCCTTGCCGTGGCAGGAAGCGCAATTGAGTTTTTCGGCCAAGACTTTGCCAGCCTCGACATTGCCGCCAGCGAAAGAAGGCAGCGCGCATGCAGCCAGAAGGGCTGCCAGCAATGCATGTTTCATATTCAACTTCCTTTATTTTTGCTCGGCGTAATATGCCGCCACATCGGCGATATCCTGGTCTGACAGCCCCTCAGCAATGCCGCGCATGGAAGGGTGTTTGCGCTCACCTTTGCGATACGCCTTCAGCGCGCTTTCCAGATACTTGGCGGACTGACCACCCAGCATAGGCACTTGGTAAACTTCGGGGAAGGTGGCCTTGTAGCCAGGAATGCCATGGCAGCCGATACACATGGCAACCTTATTGGCTGCCGCCTTGGCATCGCCCTTGACCTCTGCCGCGAGGGCAAGGTTGGCAATACCCGCCAGCGCGAGAAGTGCAAAAATCTTTTTCATGTCAGTCAGAAAATAAATCAAGCAAGGAAACTGCCGTGGCAGATGGAGTTCACACCGGCGCAGCGCTAAAAACCGGCTGACGGGACACAAGCCGGGACATCCGTCCACAGCAACCCGCCGGATGCGCCGCAAACCGGCAAGGCGGCGCACAAAGCGCGATTCTACCGTAAGAAAATGTAAGCGTCCACCGCTGCGCGTAAAGCGCATGCCGCCCCGCCCCCTCATCCTGCGCGGCGTATCTGACTTATACTGGTGTTTTTCCAGTACATCAGGGAATTTGTCCATGCAAGCCACACCTCCCCGCTTTGAAGGCAGCAGCGCCTACGTCGCCACGCCCGACTTGAAAATGGCGGTCAATGCTGCCCTCACCCTGCAGCGCCCTCTTCTGCTCAAAGGCGAACCCGGCACCGGCAAAACCATGCTGGCCGAAGAAGTCGCCGCCGCGCTGAATATGCCGCTGCTGCAATGGCATATCAAATCCACCACCAAGGCGCAGCAAGGCTTGTATGAATATGATGCGGTGTCGCGCCTGCGCGATTCGCAACTGGGCGATGAACGGGTGCGCGACATCCGCAACTACATCGTACAAGGCGTACTGTGGCAAGCCTTCACCGCAGAACAACCCTGCGTGCTCTTGATTGATGAAATCGATAAAGCCGACATCGAATTCCCGAATGATTTATTGCGCGAACTCGACCGCATGGAATTCTATGTGTATGAAACGCGCGAAATGGTGCGCGCCAAGCACCGCCCGCTGGTCATCATCACCTCGAATAATGAAAAAGAATTGCCGGACGCCTTTTTGCGCCGCTGCTTTTTCCATTACATCAAGTTCCCCGACAAAGAAACCATGCAGCAAATCGTCGATGTGCATTTCCCACATCTGAAAAAAGATTTGCTGTCGCAAGCGCTGCAAAGTTTTTATGAAATGCGCGATGTGCCCGGCTTGAAGAAAAAACCGTCCACTTCGGAACTGCTGGACTGGTTGAAATTGCTGCTGGCCGAAGATATCCCGCCGGAAGCCTTGCGCAGCAAAGACAATAAGCAAGTGATTCCGCCGCTCCATGGCGCCCTCTTGAAAAACGAACAGGATGTGCATCTGTTCGAGCGCATCCTGTTTATGGCGCGCGCCAATCGCTAGGGGTGCGTCATGGACAGCTTAAACCGCTTCCTGACTCCGGTCACACTTGAAGGCGAACAAGTACGTCTCTTGCCCCTGGCCCCACAGCACGCCGCCGGATTAGCCCAAGCCAGCAGCGATGGCCGGCTGTGGGAATTGTGGTACACCTCCGTGCCGCACCCGGATCGCATGGCGCAGGAAATCGACTGGCGCTTAAATGAACACCGTGAGCAGCGCATGCTGCCGTTCGCGCTGCAACGCAAAGATAATGGCGCGCTGTGCGGCATGAGCACTTATCTGCACTTGGAGCCGCGCCACCGCCGCCTGGAAATCGGCGCCACCTGGCTGGCCAAAAGCGCGCAGGGCAGCGGCATCAATACCGAAGCCAAATTTCTGCTGTTGCAACATGCATTTGAGCAACTCGACTGCATTGGCGTCGAACTGCGCACCCATTTCATGAACCATCAATCGCGCGCCGCGATTGAACGGCTGGGCGCCAAGCTGGACGGGGTGTTGCGCAGCGCGCAAATCATGCCGGATGGCACACGCCGCGACACTGTGGTGTACTCGATTCTCGACTATGAATGGCCGACAGTGCGCCAGCATTTGCGCTTTAAACTCATGCGCCGTGCACAAAGCGGCGATGCGGCAGGAGCGCAGCCATGCTGATCGACTTCTTTTTCACCCTCAAAAGCGCCAAGCTGCCGGTTTCGATCAAAGAATTTTTGATGTTACTGGAAGCGCTGGAAAAGCAAGTCATCATCCCCTCGATTGATGAGTTTTATTTTCTCTCGCGCATGTGCCTGGTCAAAGACGAAACGCATTTCGACAAATTTGATCAAGCTTTCGGACTGTATTTCAAAGGCGTGCAACAAATCAACGCGCTGCAGCCGGACGTCGCGCTGGACTGGCTGATCAAGCGCTTTGAGCGTGAATTATCCGCCGAAGAAAAAGCCAAAATCGAAAAATTCGGCTATGACAAATTGATGGAGCGCTTAGCCGAATTATTAAAAGAGCAAAAAGAGCGGCACGAGGGCGGCAACCGCTGGATAGGCACGGGCGGCACATCGCCGTTTGGCAATGGCGGCTACAACCCGGAAGGCATGCGCATTGGCGGTCAGGGTGGTCAGCGCAAAGCGGTGAAAGTATGGGAAGCGCGCGCCTATCGCGATTATGACGACCAGCGCGAACTGGGCACGCGCAATATCAAAGTCGCCCTGCGCCGGCTGCGCCGCTTTGCGCGTCAAGGCGCGGCGGAAGAATTGGCGCTGGACGACACCATCCGCGCCACCGCCGAAAACGCCGGCTGGCTGGATTTGCAAATGCGTCCCGAGCGGCGCAACAACATCAAAGTCTTGATGCTGTACGACGTCGGCGGCTCGATGGATGACCATATTCAGCGCGTGGAAGAATTATTTTCCGCCGCCAAAACCGAATTCAAGAATATGGAGTTTTATTACTTCCATAACTGCGTGTACGACTTCCTGTGGAAAAACAACCGCCGCCGCCAATCCGAGCGTTTTCAAACCTGGGACATCTTGCATAAATACAATCCCGACACCAAAGTGATTTTTGTCGGCGACGCCACCATGAGTCCATATGAAGTGATGCAGCCGGGCGGCTCGGTGGAATACAACAACCCGGAAGCCGGCGCAGTCTGGTTGCAGCGTTTCACCAGCACCTTTCAGCGCTTCGCCTGGCTCAACCCCGAACCGGAAGGGGTATGGCCCTATCGCCAATCAATCGCCATCATCCGGCAATTGATGAATGAGCGCATGTACCCGCTGACCATGGAGGGTTTGGAAAGAGCGATGGCGGCTTTATCGAAATAAAAACAGCAGACGCTCCGGCGCGACAAGCTCCATCGCCATCGCAAAAACGCCAGCCGGATCGCGCCGCCCGCCATATCGCGCTTACCACAAGCTGCACCCCAACGCCGCCAAATACAGCAGGCTGGCCAGGGCAATGCCGCGCAAAGGAATCTTGAACCAGTAAAGTCGCGCCAGGCAAAGCCAGCTCAGCAGACAGACCACACCCAGCAGACGCAAAAACCAGGAAGACAGCCACAACCCAGGGGACACAACGGCCAACCACAAATAAAGCGCGGCAAATAGAAGCGCGCCCAGACTGTGACTGTGATTGAAACCCACCCAAGCACGCCACATGCTGGTGGCGCGCGCAACCTGTGGCGGGGTGGCGCGCATAGCTTGCAGCACTGCGGGGTCACGCGGTTCAAATGCCCGGCCGCGCAGGGTGAGCCAAAGATGCAGCGCGCCCAGCAGGCCAATAATGGCGGCAGCGCCAGCCATGAGCAAAATCGCAAACGATGAGAGGGACATAATATGCAAGCATAATGGCAAAACCCTATTCTACGCGATGCCATCTGCTTATTACGCAAGTCCTCCTGGCAAGCCACCGCACAAGTGCTAAGATAAATTGCCTTACCCAAGCTCCATTCAGTCAGTCCCGTATTCCGCAGCACCGCATTCCCATCTGTTGCAGGCGACACCGCACGCAGCACCGCATTTTGAGAGCAGACGCGCCGCCACACGGCGCCATCATGAAAGGGAGAGATCATGCGCAAGAACAAGGATTGGATGCAATATCTGGCGCTGCTGGCAGCCGGCATCAGCATGCCGGCGCTGGCGGCCACGCCGACGCCCACCCCAACGCCCACACCCGCGCCAACGCCATCTGCTGTGTGCAGCAGCAATAATCTGGTGTGCGGTCAGGAATTGGCGAATCCGCCGGAATACGCCGGCAATCCGCCCCCGCCCCCGGCCCCGGCGCCTGGCGGCGGCAAGAAAAAACGCGCGCTCGCCAGCGCCGCGCCCAGTCCGACGCCCAGTCCAACGCCCAGTCCGCCGCCCGGCCTGACCTTCAGCCAGGGGACAGTGCAAATGCCAGGTTTCGCGAATGGCGCGAAGAGTATGACGGTGAGTGTGAATACGCGCTATTTCAGCAATACCGGCAACGCTTTGCTGGCCGGCCCCACCATGCGCGTCAGCCCGGGTCAGCCGCTGCCGATTTTTTTGAATAATCAATTGCATTACACCAAGGGCGATGATCCGGCCAACCACCATGTGCCGATGGGCAAAATGCCGATTGCCGACACCACGCCGCATGGTTTTAATATTTTGAATATGCACACGCATGGCTTGCATGTCAGTCCGCGCGGCTATTCGGATAATGTGTTGCTGAATCTGTTCCCGCAAAAATCGCCGCCGGGGACAGTCAAAGCCTGCCAGCAGCAGCTCGCCGGGGATCCGATTGTGCAAACCGATTGCCAGCAAGGCTCCTGGCCGATGAAGGTCACGCTGCCAGCCAAACATCCTTCCGGCACATACTGGTATCACACGCATAAACATGGCGCGGTGGCGCTGCACTTGGCCAGCGGCTTGTCCGGCGCGCTGATTGTGCAGGACTCCCAGCGCGGCCTGGAAAGCTTGCCGCAAGTCGGCCCGCTGGTCGGCAGCAGCAATGAAAAAATCATGCTCTTGCAGCAAATCGCCTTTGGCCCGCCGCCAGCGCCAACGCCGTCTCCGACGCCAACGCCAACGCCAACGCCGACACCGACACCGACATCGACGCCAACCCCGGCCCCGGATAATTGCGCCACGCCCACCGCGCCGCCCGGCCCGTCGCCTGCGCCAAGCCCATTCCCGACACCGGCAGGAACACAATATGTGAATTGCTGGGGGGTGTATGCCCACCCGATTTCCTGTCAGTATGATGGCCCGCAAGTGCAAGCGACGAATACGCAGTTCTCGGTAAACGGCCAGTTCAATCCAGTGATCACCATGCAAACCGGTCAGCCGCAGCTCTGGCGCATGGTCAACACCACGCCGGCGGCGGTGATGCCGGTTTGTCTGATTCCCATTGTCAATTCCGCCAGCGCCATCGCCAGCGCGCCGCCTGCGCCGGGCTTGTATGTGCTGGCGGCGGATGGCAATCCTGTGCAAATTCCAAATAGCAATCACCCCACCCCGTTTAAATTGGAAAAGCCGGTATTTAATGTCGCGCAAGAGCTGCACGGTCTGGCGAATAATGAATTTCAATTTCTGGCGCCGGGGCAGCGTTTGGATTTGATGGTGCTGCCCAGCCAGCCCGGCCTGTTTGTGTTGTGGAGCGCGCAGCAAGCCACGCAAATGGATCAACTCTGTCCCGCCAGCCTGAACAGCAGCCAGTTGGGGGCGGCGCAAAACAATGTGGTGGCGTTTGTGAATGTGCAGGGGGCCGCGCTCACTCCGCCGCTGAGCAAGCTGCCGACGCAGAAGCAATTGAATGCCTTGTACACCCCGGCTCCGGTGGTGGGACAGGCAGACACCCCGACCGCGCCAACCCAGGGGGTGGTGTTCGGCTTCACCAATGTTTCATATACGCCGGATAAGAAAAGCTGTGCAGCCTCTTCCCGCATCGGCGGCGCTTCGGTGATCAATGGCCGCCCTTTTTATGAGGGACGGGTGCAGCGCCGCTTGCAACTGGGACAGGCGGATATGTGGGGCGTACAAAGCGCGGTGGATACGCATATGTTCCATATCCACACCAATCCCTTCCAATTGGTGACGCGCGGCAATCTGGCTTATCCCTTCCCGATCTGGCGCGATACGGCTTTGATCAATTGCGCGCCGGCGGCGCAAAGCGGCGGCTGCGCCTTCCCGGCGGGCTTGACCTCGCAATTCATGTATAACAATGGTCAGCCGAATGCGGCCTACGGGGAAATTCTGCAATTTGTCAGCCGCGCCGTGGATTTCACCGGGCCGATGGTGATGCATTGCCATAACACCGAGCACGAGGATAACGGCATGATGGAATTGGTGGAAATTGTCAATCCGCCGCAGACCGGCAAAGCGCAGAAATCCGGCAAAACCGGTGCAAAGCAGTCACCGGGCAAAGCTGGCGCCAGTCCGGCAGCCGGACAGCCAGGCCAAGCGCATAAGCATTGATCAGCATCAACACAGGTGCGGCGTGTTTCGATCAGCGCCGCAGCTGTGTTATGTTGCCCACTGCAATCGCTGGACTGACAGCGATGAACCTCTCTTCGCCAGCAGATGCCGCATCCTGATTTGGCGCGCTTATTGTATCGGGATCAAAACCTCGTTACGCCGCAAGAACCAGGGCGTAAGCGGCCCGTTGTAGCGCGCCCATCTTTCGCTTCCTGAAGCGGTCAAGCCTGTTTTTCGCATCCAATCTTCGAGTTCAGATTTGTGCTGCGTATAGTTCTTTTCGCTCCATGTCCCAGAGTACCTGACCACGGCCATTTTCTGCGCGGGAACTTGGCGCAAGGTAACGCTTTCGTCCTTTGGCTGCGGCAAAGTACTGAGTGTATATGTCTGCGGCATCATGAAACTGACCGCCCAC
Source organism: Massilia sp. W12 (assembly GCF_037300705.1). NCBI lineage: Bacteria > Pseudomonadati > Pseudomonadota > Betaproteobacteria > Burkholderiales > Oxalobacteraceae > Massilia > Massilia sp. W12. The sequence goes on from NZ_CP147776.1 coordinate 3,735,985, forward strand.
TGATCTTCGACACGCTGCTGCCCTACAGGCGCCGTCATCTGAATCTTCTCACCCGCAGGAATTTGGGAAACCGGGGCCGTCATTGACAGCTTGGTGCGGGAAACATTGTCGCCCGAGATGTAATCAAACAGCTTCTTAAATGCTTTGTTTCCTGCGCTCTCCAAGTCACCGCTCACCAGGGTTTCGGCAAGCACCTGCGGGGCATACTCACGGATTTCAAATTTGCCGTCTGTCTTCAGGACGGTATAGCTCGCTTCTTCGATTGCCATCGCGGCAGGCGCCGCAGTGAGCAGCAACAGTGCCGTAAGGGTTGCCTTGAAATTCATGCTGACTCCTTCTTTGCTGACGCAATATTTGAGCAGATGTGACTATTCAGCCGGATTCAGGCCAAAAAAGCAGGCCGGGTTGAGCACAGCGATTACCCGGCGTCCTACAGCGCTTGAACCACAAAGGCCTCAGCGCAAGCGATAAGCAAGATCCACAGCTGCCGTTCCATATTGTTGAAACAGGTACGTAAAACAGTCACGATCATTTCATGCCTCCATAGGGGCTGAATAGGCACGAGTCGATCACCTTTATACAGGAAATACGGCAAGGGATACATTCGCCACATTCCCGACCTTACTTCACTTCACCCCGCATTTGCGCCTTGGCTGCCATTCCCACTGCCCGTTTTGCTTGATCAATTTGACCGGCCATTGATGGCTGCCGGCCTCATCGCATGAGGCTTTGGCGCTGAATTCGCCGTTTGGCAGCCAGCGCGGATCGCTTAAAAATGTATCGACGTGGCCCGGCTTGCCGCTTTGTTCAATGAAGTTGTAACCCTGCCAGGACAGACGTCCATCCTGCGCATAAATCATCCATTCATTGCCGTCCAGGCCATCCGGCTGCTCATTGGCGAAATACGCCCTGCCATCGCGCGAAAAATGTACGCTGAGGCCGCCCGGCGTGATGCGTCCGCTGGGCAGATGCACCAGTTTGCCGCCGAAGCGGCCTTCGTCCGCCACCGCCAACAGCAGATACTCGCCGCGCATATCGCAAAAAGTGTGCAATACGCCGGATAAGGGTTCGTCAAACGGCGGGGTGTCGGCGAATTCGAGCCAGCCGGCGCCGCTTTTCACGCGCGCCAGATGCGCTTTGGTGCGCACAAATACGGCCCCGGCCTTGCGCTTTTGTATCAATTGCGCTTCGCTCAGAGGCTTTTTCTTGCTTTCGCAGCTTAATTTGAGTTGTGCTTCGCGTACTGGAATCTGCACCGGCAGGCGCGCAGAACTGAGTGCGGAAACCGCCGAGGCAAATGCAGCCGCCGGCGGCGTGGCGGAAGGTGTGGCCGGGGACGCCGGCTGCGCCGGCTGGGCTTGCGCGCCGCCGGCCAGACTGAGCGCCAGGATCATAATCGTGCACGTTCTCATGGCATGGGATGCGATCAAAAAAGACAGCATAGCATGCGTTGAGAGTATGCCGCAGACCTCAGACCATTAAGTGAACGATCGTGCTTTTATACGTGTTATTTTGCACTGCATCAGGCAGACTGCCTGCACTGCCCTTTTTCAGCCATTACTATGCATAAATTTATTTTGCTCGCCAGCTTGTATATCGCACAAGGTTTGCCGTATGGCTATTTCACGCAGGCTTTGCCGGTTTTACTGCGCGAACAGGGGCTGAGTTTGCACACGATAGGTTTGGGCGGCGTGCTGGCTCTGCCTTGGGCCTTGAAGTTTTTATGGTCGCCGCTGGTGGATCGTTTGCAATGCCACCGGCGCTGGATTCTGCTGTGCAATCTGGCGGCTGTGCTGTGCTGCCTGTTTCTTGCGGCATTTGATTTGCAAGACTTGATCCGGAATAAGTTGTGGCTCTTGTATCTGGGCTTTTTTTGTCTGAACCTGGCCGCCGCCAGCCAGGATATCGCCACCGATGCGCTGGCGGTGATGCTGCTCTCCGAATCCGAGCGCGGTCTCGGCAATGGCGTGCAGGTGGCCGCCTACCGTCTGGGCATGATCGCCAGCGGCGGCGCCCTGCTCTCCGCCTTCGGGCTGCTGGGTTGGCAGGTTTCAACCCTGATTTTGGCCGCGATGTTGTGCCTGTGTTGTGTGCCGCTGTTATTGATGCCGGCTTTGTTTGCGGTAACGCAACAGCGGCCCGCCATGCCTGTGCTCGATCTGCGCCGCATGTTTGCGCTGGCGCTGGCGCCGGACATGCGGCCCTGGCTGGCGGCCTTGTGCGCGTATAAATTCGGCGAAACCCTGGCCACGCCGATGTTGCGGCCGATGCTGGTGGATCATGGTTTGAATTTGGCCGATCTGGCTTTATTGCTGGGCACGGTCGGTTTCGGGGCCGGTCTGGCCGGCTCGATCTGCGGCGGTTTGTTGTTAAACCGCTTGGGACGCGCGCTGGCTTTGCGCCTGTTTCTGGGCTTGACCGGTTTGAGTATCGCAAGCTGGAGCTGGCTGGCGCTGGCCCGTCCCGGCATCGGTTGGCTGCAGGCGGCCTGCGCTTTGGAACATTTCAGCGCCGGCATGGCCACCACGGCTTTATTTGCGGAAATGATGCGGCATTGCCGCAGCCATTGGGAAGCCACCGATTACACCCTGCAAGCCAGTCTGGTGGTGATGTTGACGATTGCGGCAGCCGCGCTCAGCGGGTTTTTGGCGCAAGCCATGGGTTATGCCGCTTTCTTCATCCTGTGTTCCGCCTGTTCATTGCTGGCGTTCTGGCCGCTGACTGCATATCTGCGCAGCAAAGCGGCAAACTGAAGCGGCCCTGGCGCGCCGCAGCCAGCGACTGCGCGGCGGCTTGAACCGCGCCGCCTGGTTAAGCGAACACCGTGGCGCATTGCCGGCTCAAGACCAGCAAACGGCCCTGACTGTCCCAGCAGCTGGCGCCGATATGCGCATAACCGTCAGCCGCGCAATCGGCCTGCGCCTGGTATTGCAACCAATCGTGGGCCGGCAGCGCATCCAGCGCAGCGCAAAATTCCATGCTCCAGCTCAAGCTGGAGGCCGGGGCCGGGGTGCTCAGCATTTGCAACACCGAAGGCGGCCAGCTGTCGAGCAAGGCGATCAGGTCGGCCATGCGCATGTTTTGCTGCGCCACGCCGGCCGCTTCGCTCCAGCGCATCCAGCCTTGAATCAAGTGCTGGCCACTGTTGCGGAAAGGGAAATCGCCTTGCTGCATGCGGAAATCGACCATGCGCGTAAAGTCCGGGGTAATCCCGGGCAGCCAGGGCAAGGCGCGCCCGTCTTGCGCCGCCCCGATTGCCGGCGCGGCGGCGGCCCCGATCGCCAGCATTGAATTGCGCGGCGCGCCGAAGCTGGCCAGCGCGGCGGCCATCACCTGGCCGTCTTGCAACACCCGGCAAGCCATCTGAGTGACAGACTTGCCGCGCCGCAAAATCTCGCTGTGAAATTGCGCGGCGCCAGGGGCCAGCGGCGCGGTGAAGGAAATATTCAAGGCGCGTAAAGGTAAGCTGCCCGCCGCACTGTCGGCGCGCTGCAGGCTGGCCTGCATATGCGCATACAACAGGGCCACGCCCAAGCCGCCAAACGTGGCGCGCCCCTGGCCCCAGCCGGGCAAAATTTCTACCTGATCTGCGCTTTGCGCTTGCTGCAACATGGCGTCGAATGACATGGCTATCTCCTCGGTGATGGGGCGTCAAACGGATTTCAGCGCAGAGGCCGGCAGCGTGGGGCGCAGCTGATCCAGCTTGCTCCGCACTGCGCTGTGCAGGGTGGCGGAAAACTCAGGATAAAAATCAGCGTGCATGCCGCGCATTTCCACTTCGCTGACGCCGATTTCAAGGCGGAAGGCGTTGGCGGCGCAGCGCATGGCGTTGTCGGCTTGCTGCAGCCGCGCCACGCTGTCAATCGCTTGCAGCGGCGCGCCGTGTTGGGCGCGGTGCAGCGCCACGCGCGCTTGATGCAGGGCCAGGATGTGTTCCAGCGGGGTGTCGGATTCCAGCGCCAGGGTGTGCAGGCGCGGGCCGTGCTCGAACAGACTGCTTTCGCGTAAATTGCTGGTCAGGATGAATTCATCGCCCAGCCAGCTCAAGATGCGCATCAGCTTGATGCCGTGCAAGCTCTCCAGCACCAGGGCTGCGCCGTCTTCCAGCATCCAGAGTTGTCCCTGTCCCTGCTCGCCAAGAGCGCGGTTGTTGTTGAGGTTTTCAAAGCGCTTGATCAGGCGCAGGCCGGCGGCTTCTAATTGCGGCGCCAATTCGGCGAACCAGTCTGATTCCGGCGCCGCAAATGCACCGGCGGCGACTTCGCGCAGGCTGATTTCCTCGCTCTGGATCAATTTGCATATGCTGTCGCTGATGGCTTCGCTCATTTCCTGCAAGGCTTGCACATCATGCGCTTGCGGCTGCTCCGGGCTGTCGGCCAGTTGGCTCAACATCTGCTGCGCCTGTTCGCCCATTTCAAAGATATTCTGGCCGCCGCCGCGCACGCCGTCCAAATCGCCACTGCCAAACATTTGCTGTAACTGGGACAACCCTTCAGCCATGTCGCGCTGCCGGCAGTGCAGGAAATGGGCGCGCCCGGCGCTGCAGGCTTGCGCCTCATGTTCGGCTTGTTGCGCCGCTTCCAGCCATTCGTCCTGCACGTCTTCATCATCGGATTGCGCTGCGCAGCTTTTGCAATATGCAGCCAATTGCTGTTGCAGGATGCAGGCTTGCGGGTAGTTTTCCAGCGCCATCTCAAGCGTGGCGCGCGTCCCCAGCGTTTCTTGATCAATTTCAACTTGCTGCAAAATGGCGCGCGCCTCAAACAGATTGGCGGCATGCCAGACAGCGCCGACGGCGTCGCAAAAATGGCCGGCGGGGATTTGCCCCTCTTCCCCGGTTTCGCCGCTTTGCGCCAAACGCGCTAACAGCAGGCCGTGGCGGCGCAATAATTCAGCATCCTGCAGATGCGCTGCGCGCGCTGACAGCAGCAGGCTGTAATGCAGCCAGGGCATCCAGACCGGCAAGTCGTGCCAGATATCCAGCAGACGCAGACAAAAGCCGTAATCGGCGGCGTGCTGTTGCATCAATTGCAAAAAAATTTGCCCGGCTTGCTGTTCCAATTCATGAATGCGCGCGTAATACAGGCGATCCTGTCCCGGGTCGGGGGCGTCTTCATCGGTTTCATCGCCGCTGTTGGCGGCTTGCGTCTGCGCGCCCAGCCGTGACAGCAAGGCGCGGGTTTGCTCGGCGGCCTGGCGCGCGTCGCGCAGATCCGCTTCTTCCTGCGCATCGGCCAGATCCGCTTCCTGCGCCGCGCCGTCCTGCTCTTCTTCCATTTCGGCGATGTGGCTGGCCCAGCGCATTTGCAGGCGCGCATGCTGCAACACATATTCGCGCTCCCCGCTTTGCAAAGCTGCCGCATCGGCCCAATCCTGCCAGGCGTCAACATAGCAATAGGCGGCTTCCAGCAATTGGCCGCGCAGGCTGTGCAACAAGGCTTGCTGCTGCGCGCCGCCGCCGGCTTGCAAGGCGGCTTGCAATTCGTCCAGTAAATCATCGAGATACGGATCTTCTTCCTGCAGCGCGGCGTGGACACGCTGTTGTAATTCTTCATGGTTCATGTTCTGCTCCTTGGCGGTCGGACTGGACGCTGTCGGTATTTACCTGCATCATGCCGCATCATAGCAGCCGGCTGCCGCCGCCACCCACCTGATGGAAGATTTTCATGAGTCAAGATTCTGCTTGCAAACAAACGCCTGGCCGGTTCACGCCGGAGGTGCATTTTGGTAAATGTGAGGGGCGCGCGGTGTGCGTTGCGGTGTGCCCGGAGCAGGTGTTTGAAATCCGCCGGATTGCGCCGGAAGATTTGGCGCAGCTCAATTTTTTGCAACGTCTGAAACAAAAAATTCATGGCGGACAAGTGGCGTATGCGGTGCGCGCCGAGGCCTGCGCGGCCTGTGGCAAGTGTGTCACGGCCTGTCCGGAAAATGCGATTACTTTGCGCCGCGCCGCGCCCTGATCAGGACTCGCGTTCGATTTCCGGCGGCAGCCCGACCCAGGCATGTTTGCGCTCTTCATAGACTGACACGCGGGGCGGGGGAAAGTCGGGGTCGGCAAACGCGCCGACCGGTATCGCGATGACTTCCGGCTGTTCTTCGCAGATATAAAACAGCGTGGCGCTGCACAGCGGGCAAAAATGAAAATCAATCGCGCTGCCGCTGTCGCCAATCCGGCGCCAGCTGCGCCATGCGCCCTGGATGCTGACATCGCTGCGCGCAAAACGCGCCTGCATGCCGAATACGCTGCCGGTTCTGCGCTGGCAGGCTAAGCAATGACAGATGGAAATGCGCAAGGCTTCGCCCTGCACGCTGGCTTGCAAACTGCCGCAGCTGCAGGCGGCCTGACGCACAATGCGCGGCGCGTCAGGGGGCGGCAGGGCTTTGGCGAATGACATCTCAGGCGGCTTGCAGGAAGCGTTGTTCAGCCCCGCGCCAGAGGGCTTGCAAAGGCGGACTGAGTTCGATCCCGATGGCGCTGTTTTGTACTGCGGCGCAGGCCGGCAGCAACACATCATCCAGCGCGCCGATACAGAGTTTGACTTCGACTTGATTACGCATCCGGGTCACCACGCCGCTGTCTTCAAAGCCGGCGGCAAGCGCCATTTTCAGACTGCCGCCGCTGTTTTCGGCGACAAACCAGCGGCGTCCGGCTTGATGCGCCTGCAACAGTGTGAGCGCAGTGAGCAACAGTGTGCAGCCTTGACGCCGGCATTCCGGCGCCACATACAGGGCCAGACCTTCAGCGATTTCATCGCGCCCGGCTTGCGGCATAACGCGCAGCGGAAAGCCGGTGGCGCTTTCAAATTTAAAACGGCCATGCGGAGCCTGCGGCAGATTCAGGGCCGCCATGCCGCACAGTTCGCCTTGTTGTTCCAATAACAAGAAACGCATGCCGGCCCATACTTCCGGCCCCGGCAAACCACTGCCGCCGCGCTCTTCAAAACTGCGTTGCCACAAGGCGCGCACTGCGCCGCGCTGGCTTAAATCCGGTGCTTCCTGGCTGATTCGCCATTGTTGTTTTAACATGCTTACTCCTGTCGGCGCGACATCAGATGCAAGCTCAAAACGGTGATTGGACAGGCGGGACTGCACAGATTAGCGGCGTCCAGACATGACGGCGCGATGATCAGCCGCATGCTATGAATGCCTGATGGCTGCCAGGCGGATCAATAGCGTCAGGGAGTCGGCAAACATGCCATCGCGCCGGCGGCGCACTCATCAGATCTGTGAAGCGCAATCTGCGGAAATCTGAAACAAAATCAGCACCCTTATTTAACCACAAAGCGGTCAATTGCCGTTTTTAGCTTTAATGCGCAAAGCAGGCAGCTTGCCGCGCGTTCGCGCCAGCCACAACTGACAGACCTGACAGGTAGTTCACTTTCGCGCTTGATGCATATTGCGCATTCTCTGCGCGATATACAAAAAACCGTGGCGCCGGCGCAACTTTCTCCTACACTATCGAGGCATTCTTGTTTGGGTTTATTCCTGCCACATTCTCACTTCAGGAGTCCGCCATGCCAGTCCAAAACTTCATCGCCGCTTTACGCAACCGCACCATCCAGGGAATGGGCGCCCGCCCGGGAAATCTTGCCAGCATGCAAAATTCAGAATTGTCCGGCACCTGTTTTGTGACGTATTACTATTACTATGTGACGGTGAGCGCATCCGCCACCAACCGTTTAGCCTGCGCCATCAGCGACCAGGGCGAGGCTAACGGCGTGTATCTGCAGTACAAAGACTATGCCAGCACGATTGCCAAAATCAGCGGTTTGCAGCCGGTGATGGTGAGCGGCGGCTTCAGCGGCTGCCGCTACAAAATTTTCAGCCACAATGGTCAGTATTACTGCGCCCATATTTCGCGTCCCAGCGATGGCGCCAACACCGAAGGCGCACGCGAAGCCTGTGTCAATCTGATGGATAACTATGCGACGCAAAAAGGCTGGACTGAGTTGCAAAGCATCGGCACTACCGGCTATATCGGGCAAAACGGTTGCGCCGAAGTGGTGGTGGTGAGTCAATTGTTTGATGACCGCATCGATACCCTGGTGCTGCAGGTCGATAATCGCGGCATGATCGTCGGCGACGCCCTGACCAGCACCGCGCTGTAAGCCGGCGGCGCGGTGTTTGCTGTCTGCCGTCTCACATGCCGCGCCGCACGCCGGAGCCGACTTGCAAGTCGGCAAACCAATTGATGAAGCGCATCACGTCTTCACCCTGATAAATCGCGCCGTGCTGCGGGCACAGCATATCAATCTGCATTTGCGCGGCGCGCTCGCACCAATCCAGCTTGGCTTCGTTCGATCCCATCCAGCGCCGATGAAATCCTGCCGCATGGCGGATGTGCAAATCAAAATCATCGACAAATAATGCCTGCTGATCATGCGGCAGCAGCGCGGCCCCGATATCGCCGGAAAACAGGATACGCGCTTTGGGGTCGTATAAATTGAAATTGCCGGATGAGTGTAAATAATGCGCCGGCACAGCTTGCAGCGCCAAGCTGCCCAAATGCAGGGTATCGCCCTGATCCGGCAGGCAGATGAAGGTGTCTTTGCGGCCGCCGAAGTGGGGTACGAATGAAGACCACAACCAGCTTAAATAACATTTCAGTTCGGGATTGAAATCCAGCCACAGCGCCAGCGAGGAAATCACATCCGGATCTTGATGTGAGGCGAAAATGGCGCGGATGTTGCGCGCATCATAGCTGCGGCTGATGGCGGCAAACACTTCCGGAAAAATTTCCATGCCGCCGGGGTCGGTCAGCAAGGCCTGTTCGCCATATTGAATCAGGTATTCATTGGTGTCGATCAGATGGTCCGGCTTGTCCGGGTCGCGCGTAACGGCGGCCCATTGATGTGCGCCGCTGCGGTAGATGACTTCACATTTTTTCATATTGAAAAATCCGTTTAAGAGCATCCAAACTATCAATTGCGCCTTGCATTGCGCGATCAATTTGCATAGCGATATTGTGCATTTCGCTACGTGCGCCGGCGCCAAGATTAGCTTCAATCTTGCCATTGTGGGCCAGCATGGCGCCGGAACGGCACAAGGCAAGACAACGCGCTAATTGGTATTGCAAACTGCTTTGATAATCTTTTTCATCGACCCCGTGCCGGCCTTGTTGCTCCAGCAATTGCCCGAGCACGGTTTTGAGCCAAATGTCGCGTCCCTCGTCCTGTTCGACTTTACTCAAGAGATTGATGCGGCGTTTGAGTTTGAGGCTGGCGGCCTGGCGCTGCACTGATTGAAACACCAGGCTTTGCAACTCCAGCAAAATATCCTGCACCCGCACGCTGAAACTGCGCAACTCTTCCGCCACCACGCGAAAGCCGGCGGATTCGCGTCCGATGCGCTTGGACACCAGCAAGGCGTTGAGCGCGACCAGATTCAAATCACGCGCCCGCTCAGACACCATTTGCATAGCTTCATTGATGGCGACCGCATGTTGCAAAGGATGATGCGCTGGCATAGTGACTCCCGGATTGTCTGGGCTGTTTCACATTGTAGGCCGCGCCGGCGCCGCCGCGCCATATGCCGGAAGGATGAGGCCGGGGCTTAATTTCCTCCCCCTTTCAGCCTCCCCCCTGTGGAATGCAAATCACCACTTCGCAGCCTTCGCCCGGCGTGCTGTGGGCCTGGATGCTGCCTTTCAGGCCGCGTGTGACATGGTTGTAGGCGACATGCAGGCCGAGGCCGATATGACCGCCGTTGCCGCTCTTGGTGGTGAAAAACGGCTCGAATAAATGCGGCATATGCTGGGAAGCAATGCCGCAGCCGTTATCGACAATATGCAATTCGAGTTGCCGGCTTTCGTTTTGCCAGGCGTGCAAGGTCAGGCGATTGGCCGGCCCCCGGCTGGCGTAAGGCGGATCGGCGAAAGCGTGGTCGGCCACATTCGCCAGCACCCGGGTCAAGGCTTCGGTCAATTCCTCCTGAATGAATTCGGCTTGCAGGCCGGCTTCAACTTCCAGCGTGATGCTGCAGCCGCGCGCTTGCAAAGCGACGCAGGCCAAGGCCAGCAATTCTTGCAGATATTGTGCGACATCCACTTTTTCGCTATGGCTGGAGCCGGCTTCATGCACGGCAATCGCCATGAAGGTGTTGACCAATTCGGCCACCCGTTTGCCGGCGCGCAAAGCAATGCCGGCGTACTCCTCGCCTTCGGCTGATTGCTCTTCCAATTGCTGCTTGCTGATGCGTCCCTGCTGCAAGTCAGTGCGCAAACTTTGCCAGGCGTGCAGCGCGCCGGAAATCCCGGTCAGAGTGGTGCCCAGCGGCGTATTGATTTCGTGCGCAATGCCGGCCACCAGGCCGCCCAGCGAAGCCATTTTCTCCTGTTGCACCAACTGTCCCTGCGCCTGGCGCAAGGCTTTCAAGAACATGGCGTTGGCCAGCGCGATGGCGCCATACGCGGACAGGGTGCGGAAAATCAATTGTTCCCGTTCGCCATATGCTTCGGCGCGCGCGGATTGCACCGACATCACGCCCAGCACGCGTTCATCCACCATCAGCGGGGCGAATAAAGCGCTGTGCATCAGGCGTGTGCCATTCACATGGCCGGGAATCGCGCTGTCTGGCGTGGTGCGCATATACATTTCGCGTTTTTCGCGCGCCACGCGGGCGATATTCGATTCGGCTGACTGCAGCGCGATGCTGCTCATCGGCAGAGTTTTGCCATCTTCCTGGCCAAACACCAGCTCCAGCACGGCGGCTTGCTGATTTAAACGGTAGATCGCAAAACAGGGCGCATCCATCATTTGCGCGACATGCATAAACAGCGCCTGGAACACATTGCTGTCTTCCAGATTGGCGGTGATTTCGCGCCCGATATCGCCCAATTGACGCAGCGTTTCTACCGATAAGGCCAGATGCGCATTGGCTTGATTCAAGGCTTGATTGGCGCCGTGCAATTCCTGATTCGCATTTTGCAATTGCTGCTGACGCGCTTGTAATTGCATGGTGCGCTCGGCCACCTGGGCTTGCAATTCCTGCTGGCGGCGGCGCAGGATGGCGGTGCGGCCATGCACCAGCGCCACCATGGCTGCCGCCCCGCCCAGCAGCAAGAGCAGATAAAACCACCAGCTCTGATGCCAGTCCGGCAACACCCGGACCGGCAAAGTCTGCGTCCATTCCTGCCATTCTTCGACATTGCCGTTTAAAGCCACGCCGCTGCGCAAGCGCAGCTGATACACACCGGGGGACAGATTGGTGTAACTGGCCTGACGCACCTTGCTGTCTGCTTCGACCCAGTTGCTGTCATAGCCTTCCAGCCGGTAGGCGTAGTTGCGCCGCTCAGGGGCGACAAAATCGAGCGCGGCGAATTCCAGCGCCAGACTGTTGCCCTGCGGCTGCAAGACCAGGGTTTGCGGCTGCCCCAGATTCAAATGGCTGGAACGCTCTGGTTTGCCACCAAGGCGCAAACCCGTCACCGCCAGCGGCGTCGGCGCGGTTCCGGTTTTGGGCAGCAAGGCAGGCCGCACCACGGTCAAGCCGCCCTGCCCGCCGAACAGCAACTCTCCGTGCGGGCCGGCGATGCCGGAATCATTCCAATAGCCTGGGATGTGCACCCCGTCGGCGCGCCGCCAGGGACGGGCGCGCATCTGTTGCGGGTTGATTTGCAAGAGGCCATTGATGGTGCTGGCCCAGATATCGCCATGGCTGTCTTCCAGTAATTTGGCGATCATCATTTCACGCATGCCGGGATATTGCGTGAGGCGGATAAACTGGCGGCTCTTTTCCGGCGCTTCCAATACATGAATCCCGCCGCCCAGCGTCGCCACCCACAAGCGCCCGCGCCGGTCAAACAGCAAGCTGGCCACGGTGCCGGCGGCCAAAGCTTGCGGATTGCTGATCTCGGGCGGATATTCCTGCACGCTCTCATCCGAGGGACGGTAACGCACCACACCGTTATTCCGCGTGCCGAGCCAGATATCGCCCTGGCGGCTGAATTCCATGGCGTTGATGACGAAATTTTTAAGGCCGGCGATGCTGCGCAAGGTGCGCGTCTGTAAATCAAAATATTGCAGGCCGGCGTCTGTGCCCAGCCACAAACCGCCCTCGCCTGCCAGAATGGCGCGGACTTGCAATTGCATGCCGGCGTTCAGGGGGACCGCTTGAATTTTGCGCTTGGCGTAATCGAAATGGAACAAGCCCAGATTCGAGCCTATCCAGCATTCCTGATTGCGCATCGGGCTGAAGGTGAAGATGCCGGAGAGCGGGATTTTTTCGCCGCGTTCATTGAGTCCTTCGCGTATCCATTCAATCGTGTTTTTCACCGGGTCGAGCAGATTCAAGCCGTTTTTTTGCAAGCTCAAGAGCACCACGCCATCTTGCGCCATCCCCACCGCAGAGACATCCGGGCCATTGATCTGCTGATTGCGCATGGTCGGCGTTTGCGCTCCGAACAGGGTCAAAAATGCCTCTTGTTGCGGCAACTGCCGGCTGACGCCGCGAAAACCGCCAACCCACATCTGGCCCTGGCGGTCTTTCCACATCGACAGCACGGCATCGCTGGCCAGACTGGACGGCAGCGCCGCTTCATAACGTATCCGGTGGCTGACGCCGCTGGCGCGGTCGTATTCGATAATCCCGTTGCCATAGGTGCCGAACCAGATGCGGTGCGCATCGATTTCCATCATGCTGGAAATGTTTTCACGCAGCGGCTGGCTCTGACTCGCGCCGGGCGCGCGCTCCAGCACTTTTTCAATCCGTTTGCCATGCAAAAGCCACACCCCCTGATCAACCGTGCCGACCCAGATTTCGCCATTTTTGCTCATCGCCAGCGCCGACACATGCGGCTGCACCGCCATCTCCGGCAGCGGGTGCGGGTGCGGCTTGCTCTCGCCCGGCATTAAGCGCATCAAGCCTTTGCGTGTGCCTATCCACAAGCTGCCGCCGGCGTCGCGCAACAGGCTGCGCACATGGTTATGCAATAAACCGTCTTTTTCCTCATACAAACTGAGGCGTCCGTTTTGCATATGCCATAAACCGTCGCTGCCGCCTATCCACAAACCGCCCTGCCCATCTTCCGCCAGGGCGCTGACCATATTGTGTTTTTTGCCGCCGGACTGCAGCGCCACCCGCTCGAAGCGGTCAAGTTTGGGGTCGTAATACGCCAGCCCGCCGCTTAAAGTGCCTATCCACAAGCGGCCGGCCTGATCGCTTAACAGGGTTTGCACAAAATTATTCGGCAAACTGTATGGATCCGCCGGATTCGGCAGATAGGTCTGAAAACGGTAACCATCCCAGCGCGCCAGCCCGCCTTGCGTGCCAAACCAGAGAAAACCCTGGCTGTCTTCAGCAATCGCCGTCACCAGCGGATGCGGCAAGCCTTGTTCCGGGCCGAGATGTTGAAACACGCTGTCGCTGACATAATGCCAGCGCATATCACGCGCACTGTGCGCACTGTGCGGCGCCTGGGCAATGGCGTGACGCGGCTGCAGCAAGGTGAGTAAAATTGATGTGGATAAGAATGCACAGAGGAAAAAGCAAGCAATCCGCCGCCACATGCATTGCGCATCCTGGCATCTTTCAGCACTGACCGATGCCGCTGGCGTATTGTGCTGGCAGCATTGCGAAAACTGCATGCAGTTCCTTTCCGGAATGTTATGCGCCGGCGCCGCGCTGAAAATCATGCGGAAACGCAAGCGTTTCTTTATTATTCCCGGCCCGCTGCGCCGACTTCCCTGGTTTGATCCGGCGCAGCCGCAGCTTGAATTCATTGTGCACCAAGGCTGCATAGAAAAGAAGTAATTCTTCTGCAGCCACATACATGCACATATGCGCAGCCTGCCTGCGGCAACTCACTGCAGTTTTTTCAAGGCCTCTTCAACAATCGGACTCAAGCGCTGGCGCAAGGCGCTTTGCCGGCTTTGCTGCAACATAAAATACAGCGGCAGCCAGACTGCGCCCAGATTATGCTTTTGCGTCAGCTGTGCGGCGCTGACGCTGCCCGCCGGCGGCAAGCTGGCCAGGGCTTGCGCAGCCCAGGCGCGCCAGCGCGCCTCATCCCACGGCTCGCGCAGCGCGAGGTAAAACAGGGCTTGCGCAATGCGCTCGCCTTCGCCATGCGTGTAGGCGTGCCGGTTTTGCCCCATTTGCACGCTCAAGGCTTGCAGCAGCGCTGCGGCCTGAGCTTCTTCCAGCGCTGGATTCAAGGCCAGTTGCATGACCCAATCCGCGCCATGCGCGACGGCATGACGCCAGCCGTCTTGCGCATCCCAGGCGCGATAGTCTTGAATGGATTTGATCCAATCCGCCGCCGCTTGCGCCAGCTGGCGTCTTTGCTCCTGGCTTAAAAACGCCTGTTTGCGATCCACCCGCGCCACTTCAGCCAGCGCCAGCGCGGCAAAGGGGCGCGCCACGCCATCCGCATCCGCACCCTGCAACATGGCCAGCAAGCGCTGACGCAGCTCTTGCACCGCATCGGCTGGCATGCGGGCGCTGCGCAAGAGCGCTTGCAAACCTTCAAACCCGAGTTCATCGCGCAGCTGCGGGTCGCGCTCCTTGAGGCATTGCGCCAGCGCCGGCAGCAAGTCCGGCCCGGCTTTGGCCCATTGTGCGGTTTTATGCACAGCCAGTTCGGCCTTGGCCGGACAGACCGCCGCGCCAGCCTGTGCGCACAGCGCCATCAGCATCCATCCCAACAGCTGTTTTCTCATCTTCACATTTCCTTTCTCACCATAGGTAAAAACCGAGCAGGCGCTTCAAACATCCGGACAAATCACAGGTACAATCTGCGCCTGCCCATTTTTGCCAGCTTATCATGTCAGAAAGACTAGCCGTTTTCGCACAATACGTATTGCCCAAGCAAGCCTTGACGCGCTTTGCCGGGACCATTGCCGGCATGCAGGCCGGCGCCCTGACCACCCGCCTGATTGAAGATTTCATTCAGCGCTACGGGGTGAATATGGCCGAAGCGGCCAACCCGGACCCCGCCGCCTACGCCTGTTTCAATGATTTCTTTGTGCGGGCGCTCAAACCCGGCGCGCGCCCGCTGGCCGCCGCGCCCTATGTCTGCCCGGTGGATGGCGCCATTTCACAGCTGGGCAAAATCGAACACGATCAAATCATCCAGGCCAAAGGCCACAGCTACACCTGCACCGAACTGGTGGGCGGCAACGCGGAATTGGCGCAAAAATTTCATGACGGCGATTTTGTGAATATTTATTTATCGCCCAAAGATTACCACCGCATTCATATGCCCTGCCCGGGCCGCCTGCAGCGCATGATTTATGTGCCGGGCGATCTGTTTTCAGTCAACCCGGTGACGGCGCGCGGCGTGCCCAAATTGTTTGCCCGCAATGAGCGCGTGGTCTGCGTGTTTGAAGGCCAGAAAGGCCCGTTTGTGATGGTGCTGGTCGGCGCCACCGTGGTCGGCAGCATGGCCACCACCTGGCATGGCCTGGTCAATCCGCCGCGCCGCAAAGATGTCACTTCCTGGGACTACGCCAAGCAAAACATCCGCTTGAGCAAGGGCGAGGAAATGGGCCGATTTTTACTCGGTTCGACAGTGATCATGCTGTTCCCCAAGAATACAATTGCGCTGAATCCGGCCTGGCAGGCGGAAGGCGGCGTACGCTTGGGCCAGGAAATGGGAAGGGAAGGAAAGGCAGGCAAAAAAAACCTATAATCACTTGACATACAATATCAGCTTGCTAGAATCTTTTTAGTTTAAGCCGGATCTATTAAAACGATAATACGCGTAACCCGGCTGGTATCGAACTTGTATTCATCCCGCCAGATGTTAGCTGTGTCTGGAAAAAAGAGATCGACTAAATGACAACTGAAGCAATGCCTGACACCCTTCTTCAAGGCGGGGAAGAGTCGGCTGTTGATAAAGCAAAACTTGCCGAGATGATTGACACGGCATTTGCTGATTTATACGCCTACATCCCCGACCCAAGTGGGCCCAGCATGCTGAAAAAAGAACCCTTTTTGCTCCAAGCCATTCAAGAAGAGTTCATTTTGCCTCCAAATGACGATGTCAAAATCGAAGATTTGACTGAAGAAGACATGCGACTACCAGACGGATTTCTTTGATGAGCACATCTGCCCCGCCAGAAGAGAATATCAGCCCATATGAAGACGACTCGGCACAACGGAGCGCTGCCAGGATTGCCTTGCTGAAAAATGCATTTGAGCCAAGCGCAAAAACCCTTATGAATGACTTGCAAAGGGAGAGTGGTGAGACATGGTCACTGGAAAAAACCGCTGTTCACGGGATATTAGATTCCTACGTTGAGTACCGGGATCAAGCAAAGCGCCTGATGCATCCAAAAGACGAGGCCAATAGCAAACCTTTGATGTATTACCGGATTGACCGACACAAGATCGCAGCTGCTTTTCTTCTGGCGATACTGAGGCACCGCCCGCTACGCCCGCCAACCGGACATAATTTCCGCTTCATGCTCCAACAATACGCCAATGAAATACTGGCGTTTAAAACCGCGATCAGGGTGCTGGCCATCTATGCCCAGCACGACGCCAGGAAGCAACAGCAAATTCAACTGGCAGTTCCGATCTACCCAAACAGTAACGGTGTCGCTTACGTTGAACACGCCTACCGCGCTTTACGCCATGCCAACCACCATATGCCAGAAAAACTGACCTTACCAATCGTCGCACATTGGATGTTTTACATTGAAAAATTCTGGCACGTTGGCAAGTTAAGTAAATCACTGCACGCATCCGTTACCGAGCCAGAAGCAAGCTTAGCGCTGCAAGATATTTTGCAGTCCTTCAACGAAGAATAAACCGCTAAGCTGCTCCCGGCTTTGGCCCTGTGCTACTGCTGCGAATACAAACCAATCATATTGCCCTCGGTGTCAATCACCAGGGCGATGAAGCCATATTCGCCAATCGAAAATTTTTCTTTGGAAATGCGCCCGCCATGCTGTGCCGCGCGCGCCGCCTGCACAGCGCAGTCCTCGCAGGAAAAATACACCAGGGTGCTGTTGCCGCCGGCTTTCACGCCTTCCATCTGCACCAGTGAGCCGGTGGCGCCGGGGGCGCCTGGGCCGCCGGATGGAAATACCAGCATCGCCTCGGGGCCGGGCGCATTCGGCAATTCCTGCAGCTGACACTCCAGCATCGCCTCATAAAATGCGCGGGCGCGCGCCATATCATCGACATAAATCTCAAACCAGCCGATCGGGTTCCTGACTGCCTGCTCCATCTTGTACTCCTTGCAAGGTGAAAGGGAAATGCGTGGCGAAAAACCACAACCAGTCTAGCCTCTGCCGGCGCGCCTGCCGCAAAATTCTCAGAAAAATCCTTGTCCAGCGTTGTAAGAAGTCCTGTGTGATGTGTATCTGCAGCATTATTCCATTCATCGAAACAATATTTTCCTTTTCGCATAGATTCTCTATTTTTTCACAAGAGTGCATGATGTGATTTTTCACTCATCAGAGCCAATCATGAGCAATCAGCCCCGCCCGCCCCTGCCGCCTTTTAATCATGAAACCGCTGCGCAAAAAGTGCGCATGGCCGAAGACGCCTGGAACAGCCGTGATCCGGCGCGGGTCGTGCTGGCGTATACCGCAGACAGCCGCTGGCGCAATCGCGACGAATTTCTGCTTGGACGGGAAGATATCGCCGCCTTTTTGACGCGTAAATGGCAGCGCGAATTGGAATATCGTTTGATCAAAGAACTCTGGGCCTATGGCGAACGGCGCATCGCGGTGCGCTTCGCCTATGAATGGTGCGATCAGAATGGCCGTTTTTTCCGCTCATATGGCAATGAAAATTGGGAATTTGACGCACACGGCTTGATGGCCTTGCGTCACGCCAGCATCAATGATCTGGCCATCAGCGAGGCGCAACGCCTGTTTCATTGGCCGCTTGGTGCGCGTCCTGCTGAGCATCCCGCTTTATCCGAGCTTGGATTATAAAATCAACAAGAAAACGCGGCGCGAATACCACAAGCCGCCAAGTTTTCTTTTTTTATGCAAAGTCCCCCTCCCCTGTCCCCGGCTTTGCACTATATTGAACTGACTTGTCTGCCATCCCCGCCCCCGATGCGGCAAACTGCGCCCGATGCCTGGCGCGTCACAGCTTCATGCCGCCAGGGGATATTTTCCTGCGCTGCATGTTGCTTCTGTCACCCCTGATAAGGAGATAAGCCATGTTTGCAGCAATATCCCGTTCTATCCTGTGCCTGGCTGTATGCGCACTGGCCAGCGCCAATGCGGTGGCCGATGATGGCAAGGAAATCGCGACTGACCGGCCCGATTTCGTCGAATCCAGCGATGTCGTCCCCAAAGGCATGTGGCAAATCGAAACCAGCTTGAACTGGGAGCGCAATACGCAACAAGGCGCAAATGACCGCAGCTTCGCCACCCCGACCCTGCTGCGTTTCGGCTTTGCCAACAATCTGGAATTCCGTATCGAAACCGATGGCCGCGTCTGGCAACGCACCGATGACGGCACAGGCAGTGTGCGCACCAATGGCTGGGCTGACACCTCACTTGGCTTGAAATGGCATTTTATGGATGGCAAAGACAGCACGCCTTCCGCTGCACTCTTATTCCATGCCGATCTGGACAGCGGCAGCGATGGCTTGCGCGGCAATGGCATCCGGCCTTCCATCCGTCTGGTGGCGGAATGGGACTTGCCCGATGACATGTCGCTGGGCATCATGCCGGGCCTGATGTTTGACAAAAACGCCGATGGCAAGCGCTTCACCAGCGGTATTTTCGGGATTGTGGTGGGCAAGGAATGGAGCAAGACTTTCCGCAGCTTTGTTGAAGTCTCGCTGCCGCAAATCACCGGCAACAGCAATGGCGGCACGCAAGCCAATCTGACTGTGGGCGGGGCCTGGCTGCTGTCTGACAATGTGCAGCTTGACACCGCCCTTTCGCGCGGTTTGAACAAGCGCACTCCAAGCTGGAATTGGACGGTCGGTTTGTCAATGCGCTTCTGATGCGCCGTATTGCCAGCGGCGCGGCCAGCGCAAGGTCGCGCCATTGGCGACGGCGGCGAAGCGCTCTTGCGCAATCCCGGCGGCAGCCAGGGCCTGCGCCAAATCGCGCGGCGGCTGATCCAGCGGCTCATCGGTTAATTGAAATGTGCCCCAATGCACCGCAAGCGCCTGGCGGCAAGCCAGATCCTGGAAAATCCGCACGCTTTCCGCCGGATTCACATGCTGGCTTTGCATAAACCAGCGCGGCTCATAAGCCCCGATGGGCAACAGCGCCAGATCGAAACCGCCATCAGGCCGCGCTGACTGGCGCGCAGCAAAACGCTGGCGGATATCGGCAAAATCGGGCGAGTAGCCGGTATCGCCGGCAAAAAACAAATGCGCATCCTGACAAAACAGGGCAAAACCGCCCCACAAAGCCTGCATCGCATCAAATGGGGTGCGCGAAGACCAGTGCTGGGCCGGGGTCAGCACAATCTCCAATGCCTGCCGCGCTTGCTGCTGCGGCAAACACAGGCTGTCCCACCAATCCAATTCATGCACATGGAAAATGCCGCGCTTGGCGAACCAGGCGCGGTGGCCGAGCGGACAGACAATCAACGGCGGCGCACTGTGACGCGTCATCAATCTGCGCAAACTGGCTTCGTCCATATGATCGTAATGATTATGTGAGAGCAAAATCAGATCCAGCGGCGGCAGTTGATCTATCTGTAAAGCCGGCGGCTGACGCCGCGCAGGCCCCAGCCATTGAAACGGCGAGCAGCGCTGCGCAAACACCGGGTCGGTCAAGATATTCCAGCCGGCGCATTGCAACAGCACCGTGATATGGCCGATCCAGGTCGCCGCCGGCGTCATCTGCAAACCGGCCCCGGCATTGGCCTCGATAAAAGCCAGCTCCGGCGCAACGTGCGGCAGCGCCTGCTGCATTTGGGGCGGGCCTTTGCGCCAGGCTTGCCAGCGCCAGCGCAACAACTCGCCCAGCTTTTTCTTGGCAAAAGGCTGATAATTGTTTTGAAAGCCATCCGGCCTGTGATGCGGACGGCTGGCGTCGTAGTATGGATTTTTCATTGCGGCGTTACACTGTGAAGGTATGCGCCAGCTTAACCTATCCGCTGCGCAGAGCAAAACTTGGCGCCGGCGCCAAGCCCAAGACGCAGCATCCACCACCGGGAGTATTTGATGAAACGCATTGCATTCTGTCTGCTGTTCGCCGCCCTGCCGGCGCTGGCCTGTCCGCCCTTGCTCAAACACAACTTCAAGCGCCTGCAGGACGATGCGCCGCAGGATTTATGCCAGCACAGCGGCAAAGTGCTGCTGGTGGTCAACACCGCCAGCTATTGCGGCTACACCAGCCAATATCAGGGGCTGGAAAAACTCTACGCCCAATATAAAGACAAAGGGCTGGTGATTCTCGGCTTTCCCTCAAATGACTTTGAACAAGAACCCGGCGCCAACAAGGAAATCGCCGATTTTTGCTACAACACTTATGGCGTCAAATTTCCGATGTACGCCAAATCCAGCGTCAGCGGGGCCAAAGCGAACCCGCTGTATAAAATGCTGAAAGAAAAAAGCGGGCAAAACGTAAGCTGGAATTTCAATAAATATCTGATCAGCCGCGATGGCAATCAAGTCAGTCATTTTGGCAGCAAAGTCGAGCCGGAAGACCGCGCCCTGATACAGAAATTGGAACAGGCGCTGGCGGCCAAGTAAGTACAATCCACATCCGTTTGCTACAATTTTTATACTTCATTCAATGATAAAATCCAGCGCCGCCCACATGCGGCGCCTTTTTGCAACCCAGCGCCCGCCAGCCGGGCGATCAAGAGAAAAAACATGCGTAAATTAATCGTTTTATTGAGTTTTGTATTCTTCAGCGGCGCCGCTATGGCGGAACCGGCCAAGGCTGAAACCGTGCGCGAACTGCTCAAGCTGTCCAAGGTCGAGCGTATGCTGGATATGGTGTACGGCAATCTGGACCAAACCATGGAAAACCTGATTCAGACCGGCTTAAAAGGCCAGGCCATGAGCGAAGAGGATAAAAAGAAAACCGATCAATTCCGCAGCAAATTCATCCAGATCATGAAAGAGGAATTGAGCTGGGAAAAGCTGGAGCCGCTGTACACCAAAATTTATCAGGATGTGTTTACCCAGGAAGAAATGGAAAGCCTGGTGGCTTTTTATAAAACCCCGGGCGGCCAGGCCCTGATTGAAAAAATGCCGCTGACCATGCAAAAGTCGATGAGCGTAATGCAAGAGCGCCTGCCCGGCTTGATGGTGAAAATCGAAGCGCTGACCAAAGAAACCTTCGGCGAAGCTCCTGCTTCCGGTAAGAAAAAGAAAAAATAATTCCCTCTTTTGGCGCAAGCAAGCTTGCGCCGGCCAACCGCCCCGGGCCAGCGCGCCCGGCGGCTCAAGTCCAGGCAAGCGCATCCGAAAACACAGTGTACGCGCATCATTCGATATGGTGCAGTGACTGTTGATATGCTAATTTAAGTATAAGAATATTGCATTGCCAAGACTGCAGCACGCTCACCCCGCGCGTACTGACAGCCCGATACGCCCTGGATGATCGCCATGCCCGTTTTCTTGCGCACATTATTGTTGCTGTTCTGCTGCATCCTGCCGGTGCAGGCGAATAATTTGTTTGCCCCCTACCAAACCGCACTGCGCTTTGCTGACAATTATTATTTACCCCTGATTGACGGCAATCTGGACGAAGATCTATGGATGATGGCCCCCGGCACCCAGGAATTCAGCGCGCGCTACGCCGGTCAGGAGGCGGCCCCGCCGGCCCCCACTGAAGCCTTGTTCGCCTTGAATAATCAATATCTGTTCATCGGCTTGCGCGCCTGGGATTGGCAGGCCGAGGCAATCCAGCTGCGCGCCAGTGGCCGGCGCGATCAAATCCAGGATGATGAAGACAGTTTCACGATATACCTCAGCAATGGTGAAGGTCTGACCCAGTTTTTCCGCATTTCCGCTGCAGGCATGCTGTCTGACGGCTGGTACCAGCGCGAGCGCAATCAGCATGACAGCGGGCCGGATTTTGAATTTCAGGCGGCGGCCAGAGTGGATGCCGAAGGCTGGAGCGCGGAAATGCAAATTCCGCTGCACCAGCTGCCCGGCGCCGGCAAACCCTGGCATCTGGTGGTGGTGCGCAACCATCCGCGCGAAAAGCATTGGCGCATGCACAGCGTGCCGCTGCTGTACACCGCTTTTTGCAGCCTGTGCCCGCAATATCTGGCCAGCAATGCGGTGTTCTGGCCCTGGGAGCCGGCGCTGCAGGTCAGCGCTGGCGGCGGGCAACTGCCCTCGATGGGCATATCGCTGCAATCCGCACAAGGCTTGCGCCTGCAAGCCAACTTTAAACCGCCGGCCGGCTATGTCGATCAGGCGGTGCAATTCACCCCGCAAAGCCCATACGCCAACTGGCGGGCGGAAGAGCGTCCCTATTTTCTGGATGATGCCGAATTGCTGCCGGCCCACTCCGCCCTGGCCGGCGGCAATCTGCCGGTTGGCGCGCCGGTGTATACGCGCAGCATCAGCGAGCAAACCCTGGGCGTGCGCGCCAGCGCGCGCGGCGAACATCTGGCCGGCTTGTGGTTATTGAGCATGGATAATGGCGGCGGCCAGGTCTTGCTGCCCGCCGCATACGCCACCCGGCTGGCGCCGCAGCCAAGTTCACTGGCCAGCATTGCGCATGCGCGCATGCAATGGCGCAATGTGCAAATCGGCGCTTTATTTTCTGAGCGCGATTATTACGAACGCGGCGCCAATCGCGTACTCGGCTCAGATCTGGAGTGGCAATTCAAGGGCGGCGGCAGCCTGCGCGCGCACTGGCTGCAAAGCCATACCAGTGCGCATATGGGCGAACAGGGTGAACTGGAAAAACTGGGCGAGACGCACGGCGCAGCGCAAAGAATTGAATACAGTTTTCAAAATGCGCGCTGGAGTGGGGTTTTGTTTTCAGAGCGGGTCAGTCCCGATTTCCGCGCAGACAACGGCTTTTTCGGTCAAGCCGGCTACCACACCCAATATGGCCGCATCAGCGCCGGCGTGGGCCAATGGCAAAACCTCGGCCAATTGCAAGCCCAGCTGGTGATGCAGCACACACAAGACTGGCAAGGGCGGCCATTACGGCATGGCCTGCGCCCTGCTTTGCAATTGCAAGGCGAAGACGGCGCCAGCCTGCACTGGGAGTGGGCCAGCAAGGAATTGCAACGCGCCAGCGAAGACGGGCGCTTGCATCAACTCAGTTTCACCAATCTGGAATGGAATCTGCCGGCGGGCGAGCGGCTCACCCAGGCCAGTCTGCGCGCTTCATACGGGGACAGAATTGAAGCGCAAAACGACCGCAAACGCTGCGGCGCCAGCCTGGAATGGCGTCTGGCCTGGCTGCCGCACAAAGATTGGCAGGTAAAATTATATTGGCAGCAAGAATGGCTGCATGCGGGACACAGCGCGCCGGCGCAGCAACACAGCAGTTTGCAACTGCAATTCGCCTGGCAAGTCAGCCAGAGCAGCCGGCTGCAAATGCATCTGTCCAAGGGCCAGCGCAGCGGTTTGTTGTATGAGCGCAGTTTGGAATTAAGCGCGCAAGATGCGAATTTGCACGATATGCTGGCCTGGCAAACCCGGCTGGCGCCGTATCTGCAATTGTTCGCCGGCGCATCGCGCCGTCATCTGGATGGACAACGCGACGCCTGGTTCAAGCTGCAATGGAAGCTGGATATGTAGGCCGGCGTGGCGCAATTGTCTGGGCGCACTCGCGCTCATTCCTTTGCGCCCTTACCGGCGCCGGCTTATCGCTGCGCTCAACCCGGCCCACACCTGGTCTCGCTTTTATGTGGCGCCGCGTTGGCTTTAATGACGCGGGATGCGTGAGAGGAAATCGCGCGCGCGTTCGGATTGCGGATTGGTGAAAAAGTCCTCGGTCGGACGTTCTTCAATAATCTGGCCGCGATCCATGAACACCACCCGGTTCGCCACCTGGCGCGCAAAACTCATTTCGTGTGTCACCACCATCATGGTCATGCCCTCTTTGGCCAGGCTGACCATCACATCCAGCACCTCATTCACCATTTCCGGGTCGAGTGCGGAAGTCGGCTCATCAAACAGCATCGCAATCGGATCCATAGACAGCGCGCGCGCAATCGCCACGCGCTGCTGCTGGCCGCCGGAGAGCTGACCGGGGAATTTATCTTTTTGCGAAATCAGGCCGACCCGCTCCAGATACGACAGACCACGCTCGCGCGCTTCCGCCGGGCTGCGCTTTAATACCTCGGTCTGGCCGATGGTCAAGTTTTCCGTGATCGACAAATGCGGGAATAATTCAAAACTCTGGAACACCATGCCGATTTTGGCGCGCAAGGCCGGCAAATTGGTGTCTTTCCCGCCCACCGGAGTGCCGTCAACAAAAATTTCCCCTTTTTGGAATGGCTCCAAGCCGTTGACGGTTTTAATCAACGTCGATTTACCGGAACCGGACGGCCCGCAAATCACCACCACATCGCCTTTTTTCACGCTGGTGCTGCAATCGGTCAGCACTTGAAATTGGCCATACCATTTGCTGACATTTTTGATTTCAATCATGAGGCTCTCCTACTCAACGGATGATGGCGATTTTGTTTTGCAGCCGGCGCACCAGATGCGACAAGGTGAAACACATGGCGAAATACACCACCGCCACGAACACATACATTTCCACCAGACGTCCGTCACGCTGTGCGACCTTGGCCGCCGCGCCGACAAAATCGGGCAGAGAAATCACATACACCAGTGACACGTCCTGGAACAAGACAATGGTTTGCGTCATCAACACCGGCAGCATATTGCGCAGCGCCTGCGGCAGCACAATGCGGCGCATGGTTTGCGCATACGTCATGCCGAGCGCCTGCGCGGCCCAGATCTGCCCGCGCGGCAGCGACTGAATCCCGGAGCGCATGATCTCGCAGAAAAACGCCGCCTCAAACATGATGAACGTCACCAGGGCTGAGGTGAAGGGGCCGACTTTGACCGGCTCATTGGCGCCGATGATCCAGGCCCCGATATACGGCACCAGGAAATAAAACCAGAAAATCACCAGCACCAGCGGAATCGAGCGCACCAGATTCACATAGCCGGCGGCGAAATACGACAGCGGCTTGATCGACGATAAGCGCATCATGGCCAGCAGCGTGCCCAGCACAATCCCGCCCAGCGTGGCCAGCACGGTCACTTCCAGCGTAAACAGCAAGCCCACTTTGAACAGATAAGGGGCCGAACGCAGGATCACATCAAAGTCAAAATTGCCAAACATATCAGTGTCCCCCCGCCTGGGTTTTGCTGCCGATAAAGCCGGGCACCGCCAGCGTTCGCTCCAGCACCCGCATCAACAGCACAATGCAAATATTGATGCAGACATAAATCAGGGTGGCCGCGCTCAAGGCTTCAAAGGTCTGGAAAGTGTATTCCGACATTGAGCGTGAAGCGGCGGTCAGCTCGATCACGCCGATGGTCAGCGCGACTGAGGAATTTTTGATGATATTCATAAATTCGCTGGTCAGCGGCGGCAGCACGATGCGTCCCGCCATTGGCAGCAGAATATGGCGATAAGTCTGCCAGGTGGTCATGCCAAGCGCGGTGGCGGCCATGCGCTGGCCGCGCGGCAAGGCTTGAATGCCGGAAGTGATTTGCACCGCCACGCGCGATGAAGTGAAGAACGCCAGGCAGATCACTGCCGTGATGAAGGGCGCATTCGGCATGTTTTTCAGCTGATCGCCCCATTCCTTGGGCAGGAATTCGGGCATCACGAAGAACCATAAAAACATTTGCACCAAGAGCGGAATATTGCGGAACAGCTCAACCCAGGCATTGCCGATGGCTTGCGCCAGGCGGTTGTCCTGCAGCGTGCGCAAGACCCCGATCAAAGCCCCGAACATCAAGGCCAGCACCCAGGCCGACAGCGCCACCGCCAAAGTCCACTTGGCGCCGGCGACCAGGGTATCCAGATAGGTCATGGCGCCGCTTGGCTCCATATCCCAAAAGATATTCCAGTTCCAGTTGTAATTCATTTTTTTCCTCCGCGACAGCCGGGTGGCCTCAGTCAGCATTATGCTGGCGCCACGGGATTTGGCAAATACGTAATTGCCGCAGGAAGCAGAACAGGTTTAGGGTGTGACGGATCGGGTACAGCATCACACAGTGTGATGACAAAGAAATTGGCGCCAGCCAGCGCTGGCGCCATGGCAAAGGAATGGCCTGCTTCAGAGACGCTTAGGCCTTGGCGCCTTTCATCGCCGCCAGATACGGCGCCAGGCGTTTGCCCATTTCATCGCCCAATGCTTGCAAGCCGCTCATCGGGCGCACCATGACTTCAAAATCGACAATCTTGCCAGCTTCATCAAAGCGGATCATGTCGATGCCTTTGAGTTCTTTGCCATTCACCTTGGCGCTGAATTCCAGCACCACGCTGTGCCCGTCCGTGCTGTGCAATTCGCGGTGGTAGGTGAAGTCTTCAAACACATGCAAGACCGTGCCCAAAATCAATTGCACCACTTGCGCGCCCGGATAGGGCGTGTGCGCCATGGGTGAGCGGAACACCGCTTGCGGATGCAAAATATCGGGCAATTCAGCCAGATTGGCGGCGCTGACCATGGCATGCCATTTGGCCAGGCTGGCGGCGGCTTTAGCGGATAAGCCGGCAGCCGCCTGTGGCGCTGCTGCTTGCGCGCCGGGGTCTAAGGTGAGGGCCAATTCTGTGCCTTGCTTGATGGCGCGCTTGGCGTCGAGTTCAGCCGCTTCGTCCGCGCCGCCGATCAGGTGCACGGTGACACCTGCGGCTTGCAATTCCTGCTGCAAGGCGCGGTTCGGGTCCTGCCCGGCGCAAATGATCACATTGTCCACTGCCAGCAGCAAGTCTTTGCCATCCAGCGTGATATGCAAACCGGCCTCATCCACTTTGCGGTATGTCACCCCGGCCAGCATCTCGACGCCACGGTTTTTCAAGCCGGTGCGGTGAATCCAGCCGGTGGTTTTGCCCAGTCCGTCGCCGACTTTGCTGGTTTTACGCTGCAATAAATACAGTTTGCGCGCCGGCGGCGGCAATTGCGCCGGCATCACGCCGCCGCGCGCCACGCCGCTTTGATCCACGCCCCATTCTTTGAAAAACACCGACTGGTTCAAACTCGGGCTTTGCCCTTCGTGCAAGAGATATTCGCAGACATCAAAGCCGATGCCGCCGGCGCCGATCACCGCCACGGTTTTGCCGACCGGCTTTTTATCGCGCAACACATCCAGATAACCCAGCACCTTGGGGTGCGCAATCCCCTCGATATGCGGGGTGCGCGGGTTGACGCCGGTGGCCAGCACCACATCCTGAAAACCTTGCGCAATCAAATCCGCCGCGCTGACATGGCGGCCCAGATGCAGCTTGACCCCGGTTTGCGCCAGACGTTTGCCAAAATAACGCAGGGTTTCATAAAACTCTTCCTTGCCCGGCACTTGTTTGGCGATATTGAACTGGCCGCCGATTTCCTGCGCGGCATCGAATAAGCTGACCTCAAAGCCGCGTTGCGCCGCTTCGGTGGCGAAGGCCAGGCCCGCCGGGCCGGCCCCGACCACCGCCAAATGCGCTTTCGCGCTCAAGGGCATGGGGCGCAAAACAGTTTCGTGACAGGCGCGCGGGTTCACCAGACAGGAAGTGATTTTGCCGCCAAAGGTATGGTCCAGGCAGGCTTGATTACAGCCGATGCAGGTGTTGATTTCATCCGCGCGCCCGGCAGCGGCCTTGGCCACAAATTCGGGATCTGCGAGAAAGGGACGGGCCATGCTCACCATATCGGCATTGCCTTCGGCCAGCACGCTTTCCGCCACCTCCGGCGTGTTAATGCGATTGGTGGCGACCAGCGGAATGCCAAGCTTGCCCTTGAGCTGTTTGGTGACCCAGACAAAGGCGGCGCGCGGCACCTTGGTGGCGATGGTGGGAATGCGCGCTTCATGCCAGCCGATGCCGGTATTCAGAATGCTGACGCCGGCTTGCTCCAAGGCCAGCGCCAGTTGCAAGACTTCTTCGCGGCTTGAGCCGCCTTCCACCAGATCCAGCATGGAAAGGCGGAAGATGATGATGAAGTCAGCGCCGACGCGCTCGCGGGTGCGGCGCACGATGTCCAGCGCAAAGCGGATCCGGTTTTCATAACTGCCGCCATATTCATCTTCACGCTGATTGGTTTGCGCGGCGATGAATTCATTAATCAAATACCCTTCCGAACCCATGATTTCCACGCCGTCATAGCCGGCGCTTTGCGCCAGCGCGGCGGCGTTGGCGTAGTCTTCCACGGTTTGCCGCACTTCCTCTGCGCTCAGCGCATGCGGGCGGAAAGGGCTGATCGGCGCTTTCAAGGCGCTCGGCGCAACCAGCTCAGGATGATAGGCGTAGCGCCCGAAGTGCAGAATCTGCATGCAGATCTTGCCGCCGGCCGCATGCACTGCCTGCGTGATCACTTTATGTTTGTCAGCTTCTTCCTGGCTGGTCATGGCGGCCCCGCCCGGCATCGGCCGCCCCTGGTGATTCGGCGCAATGCCGCCGGTCACGATCAAACCAACGCCGCCGCGCGCACGCTCCGCGTAAAACGCCGCCATACGCGCAAAGCCATCCGGCGCTTCTTCCAGACCGACGTGCATGGAACCCATGAGCACGCGGTTTTTGAGGGTGGTAAAGCCCAAATCCAATGGGGCGAGCAGGTGCGGATAAGTGGCAGACGACATGGCTGATCCAAAAAAAGTGGTGGTGGAAAGTGGCGCAAACTATGCAACCGGTTGCATAAAGTGTAGAGTTGTTTCCAGATTTATGCAACTGGTTGCATAATACGTCATTGCCTAATTCAACTCTGTCCTATGTCTCTTGCTCATGCCGTCTTGGTTTCGCTGCTGGAAAAGTCCTCTTCGGGCTATGATCTGGCGCGCCGTTTTGATAAGTCGATCGGCTATTTCTGGCACGCCACGCACCAGCAGATTTATCGCGAGTTGGCGCGCATGGAAGCGGCAGGCTGGATCAGCGCCAGCATTCCGCTGGATGCCGGCAAGACGCGCAAAAAAGAATACCGGGTGTTGCCAGCGGGCCGTGCGGAATTGGCGCGCTGGGCGCAGCAGCAAGCCCAGCCCATGGATTTGCGCGATGAATTCACGGTCAAGCTGCGCGCCGCCGCCGCCCTGCCGGAACTCAATCTGGCGGCGGAAATGCAGCGCCATCTTGCTTTGCATGAGGCGCGCTTGGCGCACTATCTGGCGATTGAAGCGCGCGATTTTGCCGGACGCGAGCTGCTGCAGGCTCAGCGCATCCAGCACATGATTTTGAAAAAAGGCATTTTGTACGAGGAAAGTGAGCTGGCCTGGGGGCGCGACATGCTGGCGCTGCTGCAAGCCGCGCCGGACGCTTAAGCGGCCAGCGCTTGCAGCAAGGCTTGCAATTGCGCAACTTCCTGCGCCAAAGCGCGCGCCGGGCCGTGTTGCACTGCTTGCTGTAAAACCGCCTGCCATTGCTGGCGTTCGGCCTGGCTGTAGGCGCTCCAGTTTTGTTGCAGCAAGCCATACACTTCAGCGCGCAAAGCAGGCGAGGCGTCTTGCAAATAAGCTTGCGCCAGACTGTGCTGATAAGGTTGATGTTGCTGTAAATACCATAAGCGGCGGCTGGCGGCTGACTCGCGCAAGGGGCCGGGGCTGTGCGCTAAGCGCGCCAGATAGCTGTCAATCTGCGCCGCATAAGGCGCCTGCGCATCCAGATCGGCGATTAAGTCCACAATCCGCGCCGCATATTCCACCCGCTCTGCGCTGTGCGGGTGGGCAATCAATTCCGCCAACAGCGTGCTGTCCTTGAATTTGCCATCGCGCAAAATGCTGTACATCGCGCTGGCCGCAGATGCGCCTGCCGCGCCATAAAACGCCGCCACCATCTGCGCGCGCATCTGCGGATCGCGTTTGCGCCCGGCCATGGCCTGGCGCATGCTGCGTTTTTGCGCCGGATCCAGGCCGCCGTTTTGATACGCCTGCAAGTCCTGCTGCAGCGGGCTGGCCGGGGCCGCTGGCGCAAGCCCGGCGACAGATGAAAATGGCGAGGCCAGCGCACTGCCGGCCTGCGTCTGCGGCTGTGCGGACGCCACGCGCGCCAGCGCGGCGGCTGGCGTCTCGGGACGGGACAGATACAGCGCAAGCAAGATCAGCAGCACGCAGGCGCCGGCAAGCGCAATCAGGCCACGGGACATAGGACAAACTCCTGCGCCGGGTCAGTCTTATTGCGGCTTGATGGTGATCGAGATCAGCGCATCTTTGCAAGCCGATGCGCCGGCTCCGTTAGTGCGGCGCACCCCGGTCTGGCCATCCGCACTGAGAATGCCGCCAAACAAAAAGCCGGCTTCGTCGCTGTTGGAGACATAGCCGAAAGTGCTCATGCCATTCGGCGCGCCGAATTTGTCTTTGGCCACCGCATCATCAAAGGATTGCGAGAGCAGCAGCATATCGCCGCGCCGTCCATCCACCGAAGGAAACAGGCTGTCAGCGTCATTATCGCAACCCTTATTGGCCCAGGCGCGCACCGGCGAAGAGGTGTTCGCGCCGCGCAAGGTGCTCAATATCGCCCAGCCCGGATGGCCGCTGCTGTCCTGGTTCAAATTGAAGGAATATGAAGAAGGCTCGCTGGAACCTGCGGTGCGGGTGTAAATCACCTGGGCCAGATCGCGGCCTGTATAGCTGTTTTTGAAGCGGCTGCAAAAGCCGCCGGAACTGCTGGTGCAATCCGCCACATTCAGACATTGATAGCCATTGTCTTCTTTATAGCATTCAGCGCGCCGGGTCCAACCGCTGACGGCATATGGCAGCACGTCATCGGTGCGGTGCAAAATCAAGACCATCAAATCCCCCGCAGCAGTCCCAGCCGGTTTGGCGATCTTTACGCCCTGGCCATCGGCGTCCCATACCTGGGTGGTGGCGATATGACTGATGCCGGCATGCGCGCTGCCGGCATGCGTCAAACAGATCAGCGCCAGACTTGCGGCGAGTGCGATGCGCGAAGGTTTGCGCAAAAATGCGGTTTTCATGTTTGTCTCCTGTATTCATGATTGTGCGGAATAAAGCCCATTTTTGGCATCCCGCGCGGCTGGGCTGATGCAGCGCAGGAAAAAATTGTTGCGCGCCCTGCAATCCTGGCAGGCGAATGTGTCAAGCGTATTGGGAGTGTCGCCAGCTGCATTGCGCGTTTGGCTTGCGGGGCTTGCCTGAAAATCGGGACGGGCTGGCAGGCCTTTAATTTTCTTGCGTTTTTGCTACGCAGATGCGTACTGTAAGGTGACAAAAATATTATTTCCACCTCATTTGTTCGGATTCACTATTTCACTTTTCGGGATAATGCAGGATGCAACAGGCGCGCGCCGCGCTGCTGCAGTCTGGTGGCGCAAACGGCGCCGCACGCCAGCCTGCGGTTTTTTGCCTGAATTCGGCGATATAGTCATAAACAAACACTCACTGGGGACGTCATGAAATATACCGAAGAGCTGGCCGTGTTTTTGGAGGTGGCGCGGCGCGGCAGTTTTGCGCAGGCGGCGCGCGCGCTGAATTTGCCGACCACCACCATCAGCCGCAAGGTGCAGTTGCTGGAACAGGAGCTGGATGTGAAACTGTTTCAGCGCACCACGCGCGCCCTGACCCTGACCGAAGCCGGCGCGCGTTTATTGCCGCGCGCGCAATCCGTGCTGGAAACCATCGCCGAACTCAAGGCCGAAGCAGAGTTGCATCTCGAAAAACCGGTCGGCGTCTTGAATCTGACCATGCCGACCAGTCTGGCTCAGGGACTGGCCCCGCTGTTTGCCGAATTTTTACTGGCCTATCCCAATCTGCGCATGCATTTTCATTGCAATAACCGGAATCTGGATTTAACCACGCACCGGATTGATTTCGCCTTCCGTCTCGGGCCGCTGCATGACTCTTGCTTAATTGCACTGCCGCTGGCGCGCATCCGCCATTTACTGGTGGGACAAACGCAATTTGTGGCGGCGCGCACGCCGCCCGCCCACCCTTCTGAAATCGCGCACTGGCCCTGTGTGCGCAGCCATGTCGATGGCTTGCTGGGCCCATGGCGCTTTGTCGAAAACGGCAATTTTTTTGACGTTTACCCGGAAAATCCCGTGCTTTCAGATGATTTATTACTATCGCGCCGCCTGGTCTTGCAAGGGGTGGGTTTGGGCTATCTGCCGCTCGGCCTGGTGCAAAAACACTTGGCGCGCGGCATGCTGGTGAGCTTGCATGAAGACTGGCTGCCGCCGGGCCGCGAACTGTTTCTGGTATATACCGATAAACAATACCTGCCCTTTAAATCCAGAGTGTTTTTGAGTTTCATCAAAGAAAAACAGGCCCACATCCGCAAGTTGCTGGGCGATGCGGAAGCGGATTGAAAGCGGCCCGGCTTGCCACTGCCCAATAAAATAAGAATTTATATTTCCCGAAACACAGCAAAGACATAACTGCTTACAAATGCGCACCTGCATGCACAAAATTTTGTGATGTTCATCACACTTTGCCATGTTCCTGACTGGTATCTATACGCATATTTTCAAACGCCGCAATCGGGCTTGAAACAGGCGGCCTGCTGCGCACGGCGGCGGTCGCGTTTGTCTTGCGTTTTTTGATGATGGAGCATGCCATGAATCTATCCCTGCACTACCGCCTGGCGCGCCGCGCCTGGCTCTTGCTGAGCACAGCGCTGCTGAGCGCCTGCGGCGGCGGCGGCGGCACGCCTGCACCCGCGCCGACCCAGTTATTGAGCGGCAAAACCGAATTTGTCTCGGCCCGTCCCAATTCCAGCATCAACGCCGATCTGATGACCATGCAAAGCGCCACCGCCAATGCCAGCGCGAATGCGCGCAAGGTGGAGGAAGGCGATATCTATCGCGTGTTGGACGATGGCAAAACCATTGTGAATCTGAACCAGCATCGCGGCTTGCAAGTGATCGATATCGCCAATCCGGCGCAACCGAAAATACTGGGCCGCTTAGCCCTGCCCGGCAACCCGGTGGAAATGTATCGCCAGGGTGAGAAATTGTACGTCTTGCAAAACAATTGGCAGGAATACCGCCGCCTGCGCCAGGACGGCAAAGAAAGCCTGGAAAATTATGCCGGCGGCGCCCTGCTGGTGATTGACATCAGCCAGCGCACTGCGCCCAGACAGCTGCAAAGTGTGCGCATGCCGGGCTATATCCAGACTTCGCGCTTAGCCAGCGGTGCGGGACAGAGCGCGCTGTACGTGGCGGCGTTTCAATATGCCGCCGCGCCGGGCAGCATCGGCGGGATGCAAATCACAAACGGTGAACAAGCCGTATTGCAAAGTTTTGCGCTTGACGCAAATGGCTTGCTGCAGGAAAAAAGCCGCCTGAATTTGAGCGGCTACCTGCAAGTCTTGCAAGCCAATGGCGAACGCCTGCTGGCGGCGCGGCTTGATTTCGCCACGCAAAGCAGCCAGATCAGCCTGATTGATATTTCGCGCGCAGACGGCGTGATGAGCGCCGGCGGCGTGGTCACGGCCAAGGGCATGGTGACACACAAGCGGCAATTGCATATTCAGGATGGGATTTTGCGGGTGGTCTCGGCGCGCACTGCCGGCCTGCCGGAAAACCATGTGCAGACCTTTGACATCAGCAATCTGGCCGCGCCCAAGGCAGTCGATGCCAAAACCTTTGGCGCCGGACAAAGCCTGTTCGCCACCACCTTCTTGCCCGACCGCGCCTTCTTTGTCACCTATCTGCGGCAAGATCCATTCCACAGTTTTTCGATTTCGCCCGGGGGCGTCTTGCGCGAAGAAGCCGAGTTTGTGGTCTCCGGCTGGAATGATTTCTTCGCTCCGGTGAACAATCATCAGCAATTGATAGGGATAGGCGTCAACGACGCCAATAACAAGCGCAAGCTGGCGCTGAGTCTGTACGACATCCGCCAACTGAACAATCCGAATCCGCTGTTAATGCGCGCCGAAGTTGAACTCGATTCTGCCTGGAGCAACGCGAACTGGGACGATAAAGCCTTCAGCGTGCTGGAAAACGCCGCCAATGTGCTGGCCGCCGATGGCGTGACGCGCGAAACCGGCTTGGCGCTGCTGCCTTTTTCCGGCTGGAATACGGCTGCGCAAACCTATCAACACGGGGTGCAGATCTTCAGCTTTTCCGCCACCACCCTGAGCAAACGCGGGGTGATGCTGACCAATGAGCAGGCCGAGCGCAGTTTTATGCCGCAAAGCGCGCAGCCGCTGGCGGCGGCCTTGTCGCACACCGGACTGGCCCTGTTTGACGCCAGCAACCCGAATCACCCCGTGGCGCGCGGCAGCTTGTCATTGGCGCGCAATATCAGCCAATTCAGCGTCATCGGTCAAACCGGCGTGCGCTATCACGCGCGCAGCCGGAGCTGGGGCAGCGCCGCCAATCCGGGGCGCGATCAGTTGGAGCTGGTTCAAGCGGCTCAGGCAGGTCAGGTGGACAGCGCCGCAGCACTGTCGGTAATCGAAGTCGCGCCGCAATCCACCATCCACAATGCCGGCGGCAAGCTGGCCGTGTTGCACACCGAAGTCAGCCCCGCCAGCACGGCGCAAAACCGCAAGGTCCTGGTCTCGCTGACCCTGTTTGATGTCAGCAATCCGGCCCAGCCGCGTGAATTGGGCCGCCTGCTGAATCAGGAAATTTCGCTCGCCGCCTCACCCTATATTCTGGACTGCATGAGCGTGGATATCTGCGGCGGCGTGACTCTGGATGTGCGCGTGATCGGCGACGCCATCTTGCTGGCCGGACGCCGCGCGCACAGCGAGGGCGTGGGCGAAGCAAGCCGCCATTGGCAAAGCTATGAGATTTCAGTCATCGATTTGCGCAATCCTGCGGCGCCGCTCATGCTGCCAGATAAGATCATCTCGGCGGCGGATCAGGAAGCGGTCAC
Organism: Massilia sp. W12; assembly: GCF_037300705.1. Classification (NCBI taxonomy): domain Bacteria; kingdom Pseudomonadati; phylum Pseudomonadota; class Betaproteobacteria; order Burkholderiales; family Oxalobacteraceae; genus Massilia; species Massilia sp. W12. The sequence continues at coordinate 3,770,837 of NZ_CP147776.1, forward strand.
GCTGCACACCGACGGCGCCATGCTGTGGCTGAATTACCGCAAAAACGAGCGCGCCGACGCCGCCGGCATGCCGCAAGCCAAATACTGGCTGCAACGGTATGACTTCAGCACCCCGCAATGGCGCAAAGTGGGACAGGATGTGAATCTGCCGGGGGAATTGGCAGGCGTCGCCGGGAATCAGTTATACAGCAAGGATTTTCATTGGAGCGGCGGACAAATCGAACAGTCGCTGAATCAATCGACCTTGCAAGGCGATCTGGCGTATTTGCAAGCCAGCTTGCGCAACAGCGGACAAAGCTGGCATGAGATTGCGCTGGATGGCGCGCGCGTGCTGGCCAGCGGCTATCGCAATGCGCAGGCGGGCAAGCCCTCGGTCGAGGTGTACACCGTGCAAAACAAGGCCTTTGTGCTGGAAAACACAATCGCGCCGCCGAGCTGGACCAGCTTGCGCTATGCCAAAGACGGCAAGCTCTTGCTCAGCGATTGGTATGGGGTTTTGCTGTTTGACTACAGCCAAAGCAACCAAGCCTATGCGCAAGCCTGGCATGCCGGCGCCGGCTATAACGGCTTGAGCGTGCACAATAATCAAGTCTATCTGCCGGCGGGCTTGGGCGGCATCGTCCAATTTGATTTGCAAAGCGCCAATCTGAACGCGCCCTGAAACAGCGCAGCGCCGCCGCCAAAAAACAGCGGCGGCGCTGCGCTCATGATGGCGGCCCTCAGCCGCCCATGCTTACATATTGCAGCGCGTGCCGCCGCACAGACTTTCAAATGAAAGACTGAGGTTGGTTTTGGCGCTTTGCCCTGCCGCATCAATCACGGTCACTTCAAACGCAGCCTGAGCAGTTTCTTCCACCCCCAGATAACGCGACACGGTCGCCCCGCCTTGCGTATTGTTTTCCACTGTAAAGCCGGGATCGCCACCGGTTTGCCGCCATTGCAGCGTGTAAGGTGGATTCGAGCCTTGAATCAGCGGCGCCACCACGCGGCTGGCGGTACCCCGGAACGGCGCGTTTGCGCCACGGAAAGTGGCATGGATATGCGGCTGCGCAAAGGAAATCTGCGGCGCCGGGCCATAGGTTTTCAGCACCACTTGTTGCGTCGCGTTGCCGCCCGGACCGCTGGCGGTCAGCACGCAAGTCGAGGGATAGCCGACCCAGGCCGCCTGCGTCACAATCGGCAAACCGCCTTGCGCCACCGGCGTCAGCACGCCGCTGCCGGCAAACCCTGTGCCGCTGGCGCTGCATTGATACGCCAGGCTGGTGGCGTGCGCAGTGCTCCAATTCAGTTGCAGACTTTGCCCCACCAGCGCGCCGCCCGGCAATAAGGTGGCGTATACAGAAGGCGCCACTTGCGGCGCGCTGAAGCTGACATTCACATCACGGCTGCTCACATGTCCCTGGCCATCTTTGACGCTGACGCGCCAGACCTCCGCCACGCTTTCACCGCTGCCCAGCATCACGCTGAAGGTGGCTTGCTGGCCGCCGCTGACGCTGATGCGGTTGCCCGAGACGCGCGACCAGGCGAAGCTGTAATTACCCGAGCCGCCGCTGGGTGACACGTTGATCACGGCGCTGCCGGCGCCGGGGGCCGGCAGGCTGACGTTAATCGCATTGCTGCTCAAAGCCAGTTGCACCCCGGCGCTGGCCGGCACGGTGCTCAGGCTGTGCGTGAACTCGGTCTGACCGCTTGGGCCGCTGGCTGTCCATACGCAGTTGGAAGGATTGCCGACCCAGGCCGCTGACGCCACCCCGCTGATGCTGCCGCTGGCGGCCAGGCTGGCAGTGCCGCTGAAACCGCCGGCGCCGGAAGAACAGCGATAGCTGACTTGCGCGGCTTGCGGACTGCTCCAGCTGACGCTGAAAGGCTGACCGGCGACCAGGGTTTGCGGTTCAATCTGCACGCGCAAGCCAGGCCCGGCATTGCTCTTGCAAGTCGAGTCGAATTGATCATCCGGGAAGGGCCAGGCGGCGCAGGGACGGTAAGGATAAGTCGGCGGCAAAATCTGGCTCATACCGATTTCCGCCGCCACCTCCATGCCGGGCGAGAGCGGGCCGATGAAGAGCGCGCGGAACAGGCTGTCGCGCGCCTCCGCCCGCCACGGCGCAAAACCCTGCGCGCTGGCGTAGGACGGCGTGGCGCGGTAGTTATAGCCCAAGGCATTCGGGCGCGGCGGCGGGTTGTGCATCCATTGATGATTACCGTCCAGATTGGTGAGGGCGCCGGCCAGAATGTTTTCGGTTTCGGCAAACACCGGCTTGCCATCGCTGCCATTGCCGACCCCGGCTTGCTGCGCCAATTGCTGCAAGCCGGCTTTATCCAACAGCGCCAGCTTGGCCAGCAGCACCGAGTTGTAAACAGCGGCAAAGCGCTGCGGATCAAAATAACTGCCATTGCTGACATACATTTCCGCCCGCGCCCGCGCGGCCATATCGCCAATCATGATCAAATTCTTGCCGCTGGCGTCGCTCTTGCTGAAATACGCATTCAGGGTGTTGTCATCCATATCGCGGTGGAACAGGGTGAGCAAATCACGCACATCCTGCGGCAACATATCTTCAACTTTTTTCGCTACCGCATCCTTGACCTGCTCCTTGGCCTGTTGCACCAATTCATCGCGCAGCTTGCGGATGTCGGAAGGCGAAGGCAGGCCCAGCAAATCGCCGGCATAGTTCAAGTCATCCGCCAGTTTCACCAGACGGTCAGCGGCCCAAAACGCATCCTGCGCGGCATTGCGGATTTCGCAGCCCGACACTTCACGCGGCAAACCCATGATGCTCAGATGGTAGCAATCAAACCAAGTGCGCAATGGCGCCAGCACATCCGAACGGTTGGTGGTGTTGAGCATGGATTGGGTGGTGGCTTTGACATATTCCCGCATCGCCACGTCGATATCATTGCGCCAGCCCAGCAAAGCGCTCTTGATAGGCGAAGTGGTTTGTCCCATGCGCTGGCCAAAGTCGATATGCGCATTGGTGATGATGACAAGCAGGTTTTCAGTCTTCTTGGCGGTGTCGCGCAAGGCCACAGCGGTGGCCAGCAAACGCTCCTGGCGCGCTTTGAGGGTGGCGTTCAAGCTGGTCAGCGCCTGACGCACCAGATTATTGATGCGGTCTAATTCCTCATTGCTTTTTTTACAGGCGTAGTGGCCGACCGGATCCAGATATTTATTCGGACAAGGCAGTAAATTGCGCAATTCCTTTTCTTTATTGAGGATATCGATATGCGCCTGCGCCACTTGGGCATTGATATCGATCAAGGCTTGCGTGGCGTTTTTCATTTCGCGGAACACCGCATTGTCCAGGCGCTGCGCCAGGGTATTGATGTCATTCGCCAGCGCTTGCACATTGTCTTCGCCGCGCTGGATTTTGGGGATGATTTCATTCGCCTTGGCCACAATCGCCTGCGCGTTTTTGGTGGACAGATCCACCCCCCAATACGATGCGAAAATGCGCAAGACCTGGGCGTCGATTTTTTCCCAGGCCGGATTTTTCGCCGCCGCATCCACCGTTTTGCGCAGCTGGTGATAAGCCCACAAATGACGGCTGGTGGGCAGCTTGGCGTATTGCTGCTGCACCACATCGTTCATCACCAGGGTCTCGCTGACAAAGCTGCCATAGCCATTGCCGGGTTTGAGCAAATCAACCGGCGCGCCCAGCATGCGCCCGGTATGGTCTTGCAGCGGCGGCGTATAGCGCGAGATAAACGCCTCCAGCGCCAAATGGCGTTGCTCGACCAGGGTTTCATCTTTCAATTCAAAGATGTCGCCAGCGTATTGATTGACATACGTGTGCGCAAACATATCGCCCGCCGCATGTCCCAGATAACCATAGCTGTAGGCTTTGCCCAGCGCATGGTTACGCGAATTGTCGAGCAAAAACTGCATCCAGTTATCGGCTTTCCAGCCATTTTCCAGACCGGGATGCATCACAGTCTGGCCAACCAGCACGTCCGGCGCCACGTCCGGCCCGAGGTGGCCGAGCAGGTATTCGGTTTTATTCGCCAGGATGGCGTTTTTGACATCCGCCGGCACATCCAGATTGAGCGCACGGCCTTTGATTTTGACGCTGATCTTGCCGTCATCGGCCAAATCATTAATCACTTGCTGACCGATCCACAGATGGGTATCCAGCTTGAAAGCGTGGGCCCCGCTCATCAGCGACAGGCCAAGCATGAGGGGAAGAATACGACGTTTGAAACGGGGTTGACTGCGCATTGCTGACTTTCATGTATAAACAAATGGGCGCGGCACTGGATGTGCGGCGCAGAAGCGGCGTGCGGGACGCCCTGATCATTGGGGGAAAGCGCGCCGGCAGGCCGGCTGTCTGGCCGTGAGCGCGCAGCGGCGCTTGCGACATGCTTGCGCCTGATACAACTGGATACAAGTCTAGCATAGCAGGCTGGCAAATCCGGCATGCCCCGCCCTGCCCTGCGCCATGCACAGCGATTCTGGGCGATAATACGTTTTTCGTCTGTCTGATTCCGCACCCGCCATGTCTGTCGCCAGCCCATCTTCCGCCAGCGCTTCGCTGGAAGAACGCATTCTTGATCTCTTGCCGCAAACCCAATGCACCAAATGTGGTTATGAAGGCTGTCGCCCGTATGCGGCGGCGATTGCCAAGGGCGAGGCGGCGATCAACCAATGTCCGCCCGGCGGCAGCCAGGGCATTGCGCGGCTGGCGCAGTTGCTGGGACGGCCGGTGATTGCCTTGAACCCGGAGAATGGGGTGGCGCGCAGCCGCCCGGTGGCGCTGATTGATGAAAAGCAGTGCATAGGCTGCACCCTGTGCATCCAGGCTTGCCCGGTGGATGCTATTGTCGGCGCGGCCAAGCTGATGCACACGGTATTGCCGGATGTGTGCACCGGCTGTGACTTATGCGTCGCGCCCTGCCCGGTGGATTGCATCACGATGGAAGCGCGCAGCGATGTGCCGGCCCAGGCCAGCGGCTGGGATGTCTGGTCGCCGGACCTGGCGCAAGCCGCACGCACGCGTTACGAAGCGCGCCAGGCGCGCTTATTGCGTGAGAAAAAAGAAAACGAGGCGCGCCTGGCGGCCAAGGCGGTGGCCAAGCTGGCGGCGGTGGAGCAGGAACAGCCGGTGAATGAAGCCGAAGCCGCTGAAAAAGCGCGCAAACGCGCCATCATCGAAGCCGCCCTGGCGCGCGCCCGCGCCAAGCAAGCCAAGCCGGAAGGGGAAGCATGAATAAGCAAAGCCGCCATGTCTTGTACTCCCGTCTGCGCGCGGCGATGCCGGCCCCGACCACTGAGCTGGAATACGCCACCCCGTTTCAACTCTTGATTGCGGTCTTGCTCTCAGCCCAGGCCACCGATGTCTCGGTCAACAAAGCCACGCGCAAGCTGTATCCGCTGGCCGGCGATGCGGCAGCGATGTATGCGCTGGGGGTGGAAGGCTTGACGCCCTATATTCAGACCATAGGCTTATACCGCACCAAGGCCAAGAATGTGATTGAGACTTGCCGCATCCTGCTGGAGCAGCACGGCGGCGCCGTGCCGCGCAGCCGCGAAGCGCTGGAAGCCCTGCCCGGCGTGGGCCGCAAAACAGCCAATGTGGTGTTGAATACCGCCTTTGGCGAACCGACGATTGCGGTGGACACGCATATTTTCCGCGTCTCCAACCGCACCGGCCTGGCGCCGGGCAAGAATGTTGATCAGGTCGAGGAAAAACTGTTAAAAGTGACGCCCGCCGAATTCAAGCAAGACGCCCACCATTGGCTGATTTTGCATGGCCGCTACACTTGCGTGGCGCGCAAACCCAAGTGCTGGAATTGCGTGCTGGCGGATATTTGCGATTTCAAGGACAAGACGCCGGCCCCGGCGGATGCCTGATTAAGAGGCCGCAACAGCCGTCCTGTGATGCAGCCATGTGTCACTGACGCAAGCTGAAATTGGTCAAACCATTGCGTTCCGCTTCGCTCAATCCCTGCAACATCAAATCATCGCGCACATTGCTCAAAGCCTGCACGCGCGCTTCCAGATTCAAGGCTTCGCCTTGTTCCGCCTGCAAGGCAAAATGCATCACGCGCGCCACTTCGCCCGGTTGCAGACTGAGTTGCCAGACATAGGAAAGCGCGCCATCGCTGCTGATTGTCACTTGCGGGGTAAGGCCGGCGTGACCGGCAAACACATGGCCTTGCAAACGCCGCCCTGCCGAAATCGCGTAACGCTGCGCGCTTTGCTCAGGATCGCGCAAAAGTTGCAAACCGCCCTGTTTCACCGCCAGCTTGCCTTGCACTTCGAGGCTTACTTCCTGCGCTTGCGGGCTGATGTTTTTCACGCTCTCAATATAGCGCACCCAATTGCCGGAACTGGGCGCAAACACCTGGCGCGCCACTTCCAAGGCGCCGCGCTGCAAACTTTCTGCTCGCAACTCGCGTCCCTGCTGCAACAGGCGCGCAGCCGGCAAGGCCGGCATCGGCTGACCATTTAACAAGAGGGTGTAGCAACTTTCATGGCTGCCCGGGCCAAGCGCCGCATCATTCAAGGCCAGGCTGGCGTCAAAATGCAATTGCCAGCCGGCATCCGTCGGCAGCGATAAGGGTAAGGCGCGGCTGTCGCCAAGTGTTAATTGCACTTGGCGGGTTTGTCCCTGCACGCTGTGCAATTCACGCTGCGCCAAAATCCCTTCTTTGCCGGCGACAATCCGCATCTGTCCCGCCATCAGACGGGTGAATTTGAATTGCCCACGCGCATCCGCATTCACGCTGCGCCGCATCACGCCGACATCCGAATAAACCTGCTTGGAATACAACTCCACCCGCGCATACGGGGCTGGTTTGCCATTTTGCAGGACCACGCCCTCGACCGTGGCCTCGGCTGGCGGCAATTGCAGATCCGCATGCAGGCTGCGCCCGCCTTCCGGCATCTCAGTTTGTTGCAAAACCAGGGCATGGGTGCGCGGATCGCGCGCCACGATTTCCAGCGCGCCGCCGGGCAGTTCTTCAAAATGGTAGCGTCCCTGTGCATCGCTGCGCACCATGCGGCTGGCGTGCATATTGCGGGTGCGCGCAAACACTTCGGCAAACGGGGCCGGACGCCCGTTGGCGTCGCGCACCACACCATACAAGCTGGCGGCGCGCACTTCTTCCTGTGTTTGCGATTCGTCTTCTTCTTCACTGAATGCCGGCAGCGGCGCACTCAGTCCGAGCGACAGGCAGCAGACCGACAGCAGCGCCGGCAGACAATTGTTGCCGGTATGAGTGACTGTGTGGCGCGGGGTTTGGCGATTGATCCGGTGTGTCTTGAATTTATCAAAAATCATCTGGCGAACCCATGCAGCAGGCTTGGCTTGTGACCAGCCTTGAATTGTTATAAAGGGTGTGCGTCGGGAATGTTTACGCAACAGTTCCAGTCCGTTGCGCTGGCCTCCGAATACAGTCGCACTGCGTGCAACCGTGTTCTAGACGCCTGTTATCAGAAGTGGCGTGCGCACCATGTTTGTGACAGGTGCGCCGCTGCATGCTTGCAGCATGCCATCAATGATGTTGTTTTTGTTGCAAGTGTGTGGCAAAACTGTCACATTCATCGTTTTTTATCTTCTTTCGTCAAAAAAGCGAGCGTTCACTCGAGGGCAGCGGCATCTTACCATATTTCCATACAGCAATCATTGCTTAGAAGAAAGCCTCCAGCAACTGTGTCATTTCCCTTTCGGCTGCCGCACCTCCAATTCAGCCGGTCTTTCGTCAAACAGGATGCGGGTGGCGAATTTGGCGCGCTTCATCGGAAACCGGGAATGGAAATTGCGCACATTGCCGCTGCCTGAAATGGCGCGCCGCACAAATTGATAGTAAGCGTCCATATCCAGCACATGAATCACCAGGAAATAGTCATACTCGCCGGAAACAAAATAACACTGCATCACTTCCGTTTCCTTTTTCATCTGCGCTTCAAAGGCTTGCATGTATTCATCCGCCTGATTCGCCAGGGACACTTCAAGGAACACAAGCAAGCCATAACCCAGCGCAAACGGGTCAACCAGGGCGCAATCGGCAGCGATCACGCCAGCCTCGCGCAGCATGCGGATGCGGCGCAGGCAGGTCGGTTGCGAGATATGACACTTTTCCGCCAATTCGCGGGTCGGTGTCAAGTTGTCCTTCTGCAACAGATTCAAGAGTTTGCGGTCAATTTTGTCCAGTAAAAGCTTTTTATTCATAGGAAATTTTTAAGAAAAGGCAAAAATCCGAGTGAAAACACTTTGCTTTGCTTTTTTTCTGTTGTACCTTTTGCGATGTTCAAAAATTTGAATACGTAGTGTCGCATCAACCAATGCTTCGCGCCTACGGCTTTTTAAAACCAAGGAGGATGTGTATGCAGTTCAAGACAGCTTTGATTCCGGTGGCAGGCGTGCTCGCCCTGGCTTTCGCCGGCAGCGCCAGCGCTCAGGAAGTCGTCAAAATCGGCCACGTAGGCCCGATCTCCGGCGCGATTGCTCACCTGGGCAAGGATAACGAAAACGGCGCCAAAATGGCGATCGATGAACTGAATGCCAAGGGTGTCACCATCGGCGGCAAAAAAGTGAAATTCGAATTGGTGCCGGAAGATGATGCAGCAGATCCGAAGCAAGGCACTACCGTGGCGCAAAAACTGGTTGACGCCAAAGTCAACGGCGTGATCGGTCACTTGAATTCCGGCACCACCATCCCGGCCTCGAAGATTTACAACGATGCCGGCATCGTGCAAATCTCCCCGTCCGCAACCAACCCGAAATACACCCAACAAGGCTTCAAAGGCGCTTTCCGCGTGGTCGCCAATGACGGCCAGCTGGGCGGCACCCTGGGCCGTTACGCTGTGCAAATCAATAAAGCGAAGAAAATCGCTGTGATTGACGACCGCACCGCATATGGTCAAGGCGTGGCGGAAGAGTTCATCAAAGGCGTGAAATCCAAAGGCGCTTCTGCTGAAATCGTGGCGACCCAATACACCAACGACAAAGCAACCGACTTCAACGCGATTCTGACCGCGATCAAAGCCAAGAGCCCGGATCTGGTGTTCTTCGGCGGTATGGACGCTGTGGCAGGCCCGATGCTGCGTCAAATGAAACAGCTGGGCATCAACGCCAAATTCATGGGCGGCGACGGCATCTGCACCGACAAACTGGCTGAACTGGCGGCAGACGCGATGGCCGACGGTCAAGTGGTGTGCGCGGAAGCCGGCGGTGTGGAAGATTCCGGCAAGAAAGCCATGGATGATTTCCGCGCTGCTTACAAGAAAAAGTTCAACACCGACGTGCAAATCTACGCACCGTATGTGTATGACTCCGTGATGGTGATGGTTGAGGCGATGAAAAAAGCCAATTCCGCTGACCCGGCGAAATACCTGCCGGTGCTGGCCAAGATCCAGTACAAAGGCGTGACCGGCAATATCGCTTTTGACGCTAAAGGCGACATCAAAGACGGCACCCTGACCCTGTACACCTACAAGGGCGGCAAGCGCACTGTGCTGACCGTGACCAAGTAATTCAGTTCAGGCCATGCCCCCTGCAACGGGGGCATAAAAAAAGGCAGCGGCATGCAAGCCGGCTGCCTTTTTCTTTGGCTGTACGCTTTATTTCTGCGCCAGAATCCACTTGGTCAGGGTGCGCGCTTCAGCTTCGCTTACCTGTGTATTCGCCGGCATCGGCACTGCGCCCCAAACGCCGGAACCGCCTTTGATGATTTTTTGCGCCAGCTTGGCTTCCGCATCTTTCTGGCCGGCATATTTGGCGGCGATATCTTTAAAGGCCGGGCCGACCACTTTGTTTGCCACGGCATGACAAGCCATGCAATTTTTGGCCTTGGCCAAATCAGGATTGGCAGAAGCTGCGGCGCTGGCGCTCAGCAGCAGACAGAACAACAACTTTTTCATCTTTCTCTCCAAAAGTTTCAAGCAAAGAAGATTGTAGCCGGTTTGCGTCAGACTTGCTGTGCGCAGTTCCCGCCCGCATGTGTGGCGCAGTTTGACCAAATTCCGCTTTGCCCCTATGCTGCGCACAGGAGGACATCATGTTTTTGATCATTATCACTTTGGCCCTTGCGGGCTTGAAATACTTTGAAGTCTGGCGTTTTGCCGAAATGAGCTGGTGGTGGGTCATAGGCGCGTTTGCGCTGACCTTTGTCTGGTTCGAATTTATCGAAAAAACGCTCGGTCTGGATAAGAAAAAAGCGCATGACGATTTTGAAAAAATCCGCGCTGAACGCATCAAGAAAGAATTCGAGCGCAACAACAAGAAGCGCTGAAGACAGGCCCAAGACCTGTCTTCAGCCTGGCCTCAGCAAGTCACAGCGCCCTTGCTGGCGGATGAGGCCAGCGCGGCAAACTTGGCCAGCACGCCGCGCGTGTAGCGCGGCTCTGGCGGCTGCCAGGCGGCGCGGCGGCGTGCAATTTCCGCATCATCCACATTCAATTGAATCAAGAGCCGGTGCGCGTCGATGGTAATCGAATCGCCTTCTTTCACCAGCGCAATCACGCCGCCGGCAAAGGCTTCGGGCGCGACATGTCCCACCACCATGCCCCAGGTGCCGCCGGAAAAGCGGCCATCGGTGATCAAGCCAACGGATTCGCCCAATCCTTTGCCGATCAAGGCTGCGGTCGGCGACAACATTTCCGGCATGCCCGGCGCCCCTTTCGGCCCCAGATAGCGCAATACCAGCACGTCGCCGGCGCGGATTTTATCTTGCAAAATCGCATCCATCGCCGAAGGCTCATCGTCAAATACGCGCGCCGGGCCGGTAATCACCGGATTTTTAAGCCCGGTGATTTTCGCCACACAGCCTTCCGGCGACAGATTGCCTTTCAAAATCGCCAGGTGGCCAGCCGGGTACAGCGGTTTATCCAAGGGCATGATGACGTCCTGATCGCTGCGCAGCGGCGGCACTTGCGCCAATTCTTCGGCCAGGGTGCGCCCGGTAATGGTCAGGCAATCGCCATGCAATAAGCCGCCATCCAACAAAATCTTCAATACCTGCGGAATGCCGCCGGCGCGGTGCAGATCAGTGGCCACATACTGTCCCGATGGCTTGAGGTTGCACAATACCGGCACTTTTTGGCGCACCCGCTCAAAATCGTCAATACTCCATTCCACTTCAGCAGCATGGGCAATCGCCAGATAGTGTAAAACCGCATTGGTGGAGCCGCCGGTGGCCATGATCAGGGCGACTGCATTTTCAATTGATTTGCGGGTGATGATGTCGCGCGGCTTCAGATCCGCCTTGACCGCCTGCACCAGCACGCGCGCCGATTCAGCGGCGGAATCGGTTTTTTCCTGATCCGGGTTGGCCATGGTGGAGGAATACAGCAGCGACATGCCCAGCGCCTCGAAGCTGGAAGACATGGTGTTGGCGGTGTACATGCCGCCACAGGAGCCTGAACTGGGACAGGCGTTTTTCTCAATTCCGTCGAAATCTTCTTGCGACATACGCCCGGCGGAAAATTCGCCAACCGCTTCAAAGGCGGAGACAATGGTCAGATCTTTGCCCTTCCAATTGCCGGGGCGGATCGTGCCGCCATACACATAGATGCCCGGCACATTGCTGCGCGCCAGGGCAATCATGCCGCCCGGCATGTTTTTATCGCAACCGCCAATCACCAGGCAGCCATCCATCCATTGGCCATTGACTGCGGTTTCAATGCAATCGGCGATCACTTCGCGCGAAATCAGGGAATATTTCATGCCCTCGGTGCCCATCGACATGCCATCGGAAATAGTGGGCGTGCCGAACACCTGCGGGTTAGAGCCGGCCTCTTTCAAGCTCAGAATCGCGGCGTCAGCCAGTTTTTGCAAGCCGGAATTGCACGGCGTGATGGTGGCATGGCCGTTGGCGACGCCAATCATGGGTTTATCGAAATCTTCCTGCTGATAGCCCATCGCGTAATACATAGAGCGGTTTGGACTGCGCGCCACGCCTTCGGTGATATTGCGCGAACGGCGATTGAAACGGATTGGTTTTTCTTCTGACATCGTGAATTCTCCAAAAAAATGACACGCATACTGCCCTGAGGCCGGCAGAGGCAAGCTGATGCTGCGCCCAGCATAGCGGCGCCTCATTCAGTTGTAAAATATATTTTTCTCAACTCTGTAATACATTTCACATATCAATGAGTCTCGACCTGAAGAGTCTGAAGTATTTTGTCGCAGTCGCGGAAGAATTGCATTTCGCGCGCGCCGCCGCACGGCTGGCAATGACCCAGCCGCCACTCTCACAAGCGATTCTGGCGCTGGAACAGGATCTGGGGCAGGCGCTGTTTATCCGCAACAAACGTCAGGTGCGCTTGAGCGCCGCCGGCGCCGCTTTATTGCCGCATGCGCGCGAGTTGCTGGCGCAGGCGGCGCAATTGCCGCAGATTGCCGCGCGCGCCGCCGCCGGTAATCTGGGCCGGCTGCGGTTGTCCTTTGTCAGCATTGCTGATTACAGCCTGCTGCCGCCACTGCTGGCGCGCTTGCATCAATCCTGTGGCGAAGTCGAGGTCAGTCTGCGCGAAGCCACCACTGATTTGCAACTGGAAGCGCTGTTGCGCCAGGAAACCGATGCCGCGCTATTGCTCGGCCCACTGCCGCCGGCCGCCGCCGCAGTTCTGCACTACCGGCCACTGTTGCGTGAAAATCTGCTGCTGGCCTACCCTGCTGCGCTGGCGGGCCAATTGCCGCAAGGGGATGCGCAAGCGATTTTGCAAGCGGCGGCGCAAACACTGCCGCTGATTATCTTCCCGCGCCAGGTGGCGCCATTGCTGCATGATTTGATCCTGTCCTGTTTTGCGCAAGCACGCGCCACTCCGGTGAGCGGGCAGCAGGCAATTCAAATGCAAACCATCGTCAGCCTGGTCTCGGCAGGTCTGGGCATGGCCCTGGCCCCGGCCTCATTGGCGCAATTGCAACGCACCGGCGTCGCTTATTTGCCATTGCCAGGCTTAGCGGCGCAAGTCGAAAGCGGCCTGGCCTGGCGGCAAGATCAACAAAATCCATTGTTGGCCCGTTTAGCCCGGATCGCCACAGAAAGCGCAATCGACGTGGCGCGCCAATTCGCTGCTACCATCACAGCTGTCACCGATTAAAGAGGACTTTGCATGCTGCTTCATCCGCAACCCGATCCCGTCGCCATCGCACTTGGCCCATTGAAAGTGCATTGGTATGGGCTGATGTATCTGGCCGCCTTTATGCTGTTTTTATTCATGGGCCGCTATCGTCTGCGCTTGCCGCATGTGGCGCTGCAAGGCTGGAAGAAAGAAGACCTGGACGATTTGCTGTTTTATGGCGTGCTCGGGGTGGTGTTAGGCGGGCGCCTGGGTGAAGTGCTGTTTTATCAGCCGCTGTATTACTTACAGCATCCGCTGGAAATCCCGCAGGTGTGGCGCGGCGGCATGTCGTATCACGGCGGTTTTTTAGGCGTGCTCGCCGCCATGTGGCTGTGGGCCAAACGGCGCGGCAAGCATTTGGGCGATGTGTATGACTTCATTGCGCCGCTGGTGCCGCTCGGCTATGCCTGTGGCCGTCTGGGCAATTTCATCAATGCCGAATTACCGGGCCGCGCCGCCGATCCAACGCTGGCCTGGGCCATGCAATGGCCCGGCATCGCCTATCCGGTGCATCCCTCACCGCTGTATCAGGCGCTGGTGGATGGCGTGCTGCTGTTCATCATCGTCTGGCTGTTCGCGGCCAAGGCGCGGCCCCGGCTGGCGGTCGGCGCGCTGTATGTGATGCTGTATGGCTGCGCGCGCTTTTTCACAGAATTTTTCCGTGTGCCGGACTATGAAGTGCCGCTCGGATTCGCCACCATCTCCTCGGGCCAGATGTTGTCGCTGCCGATGATTGTGGCGGGTGGGGTACTGCTGTGGCTGTCATATCGCGGATTTTTTGCGGATAAAAAAAACTGATCGGCTGCGTCGCACTTTAGCACCTTGCGGCGCAATATCGGCATGATTTGTGGCACAGTCATTGGCATTTGCAGACGATGAAACAAAAATGCAAGCCAGATGACAAGCCCTCAATAGTGATTCGCATCGTTTGAAAAAAACCGCCGCAAAGCGGCGGTTCTCTCAAAACAGCATGCGCGCCGCATCAGGTCGGATCAACCGTCCCTTCAGCAATCATGCGCAACGCCGTCATACTCGGCGTGAAGAAATAATCGCCGCCCCGGGTGGTCACCAGACGCGGGATATTGCACAGGAAAAATGGCGCATCCTGGCTGTTCGGATCGACCGGCAACACCGCGCGACTGGGACAGGCGCCATGCGGGCCGCCATGGTTGCCGAGCAGGATTTCCTTGTCATTGCCGGCTCTAAAGTCATTGCCGTAATTGATCCACTGCTGCTGCACAAACTCGAACTGGCGTTCAATGCTGGCGCCCAGCATCATGATCACAATCCCATGTTCGCCATCGTCGCTGAATTGACCCGGCTTCGATTCGCCATACGGCAAACCCCGGCGCAGGATGCGGCGGCGGTTGGCCAGCGCGCCCGGCGTGTCAAACGCATTTTTCGTGCCGAATTCAAGCGCGGCGCGCGGGTTGATGCGGCGGATATGCGCCGAGAACGGGCATTTGGCGCCGGACTGGTCATCATCAAACACCACCCCGGCCAACATGCGATCCTGCTCTTGCGGGCTGGCGGCGGCATACTTTTGATCCCAGGCTTGCTTGGCCGCAGCATCCGGCGCGTCGGTCAGCGGCGCACCATTGTCGCGCCAGCGGCCAACGAATTTCGCCGCCAGCAATTCCTTGCCGCCCGGATATTTCGCGCCCTGCTCTTCTAAGTATTTATTAAAGCTGCCGACGTTTTCATGCAACTTGCGATACACCGTGTAAGTGCCATTGCGCGATAACAGATTGGGCATCGGCGCCGGCGGATATTCATGCGCCTCGTCGTAGTGTCCCAGCAAAAATTCGCCGGTTTCCAAAGGCAGCCAATTCACATTGCCGTCGCTGTCATAGACTTGTTTGCCGCGTCCCCAAACCCGCTCGGCCATATCCGGCAAACCTTCAAAAATCGGCTCGCCAATCCCGTCGGTATAGCCGAAGTGCTCCTTGGAAGTCGGCTGGCCGTTTTCAAACACCACATGCCCGTCCTGATACGGCAGCAAAGCGCCGCCCGGGCCGCGATGGCCCTCCAGCAGCACAACCCCGTCCTCGCTGTTTGCAAGCATGCCCAACACCGCCTGATAACGCTGTTCGCGCGCTTCGGTGCTCAAGGCGTTGATTGACACCAGCACATGGACCGGCTGTTTCCACACCGGGTCCCAATGGTCAGGATGGCTGGGGCCGTCATCACCCAAAATTTCACGGCGCGCCCGCATGCCCATCACAAAATCCGCCGGGAAGCCGGCCAGCGAGGCGCGCGGGATGCCCAGCGCTTTCAAACCGGCGTAGGTGAAAGAAATGTTCAATGTCGAATCCGGGCGCGGCGCCGATTGCGGCCCGCCATCCCAGGTCGCGGCAGTGGTCACCTGGGCCGCCATGGCGCAAATGAAATCACGTCCGCGTGCGCCATCTTTGATTTGCAGCAGCAAATAGCGCGAATAGAAAAAACCGAAACGGGCGTATGCGCGCGTCACTTCACCTTGAATATCAAACAGATCGAGTACGGCAGTCACTTGATTCTCCTCAACGTGCTGGCTTAATCCAGCGTGGTTTGTCCCGGGCGCCAGGCCGGGCCGTCTGGATTGTGCAAATCAACGCGCTTGGCGAACGCTTGCCAGGCTTGCTGCAATTGGGCCGGCGGCAGGCCTTGCGACTCCAGCACGAATTTGCCGAATTCCTGTTTCAGATACAGGCTGCGCAATTGCTGCTGCAGCGGCAAATCATTTGAGCCGTCAAAGAACAAATCCGCACTGCGGTGGCATTTGCGCATATATTGGACGAAGCTGCCTTCATCGTTCACCATTTCAAAGCCATAGCAGTATTGCCAGATATCGCGCAAGGGGCCTTGCGCATGCCGCCACATACCGCGCAACCAATGATCAAGATCGCCATGCAAATTGGCGGAAAACACCAGATATTTGGATTTCAGATGATCTTCATACGGCAAGGCTTTGCGCCGCACATCATCTGAAAAAATCGACCAGAAAGCGTACCAGCGATCATAAAAATCCGTCCCCGGTAAAGATTGCGAATACACATCGTCCAACACGTAATAGCGGCACAGATAGGTATTCGGCACTTTCGCCATCGGGCTGTCTTCATCCAGCCCCCAGTCGATCAATTTGTAGCGGATCAGATCCGCAAAGGCGATTTCGCCTTCATGCCCGCTTTTGATCGGACAAAAACAGGTCAGCGCAAACGCATTGCCGCTCTTATCAGCCATGGAGTTCTCCTTCGTGATCATGCTCATGCGCATGTTGCGCCAACTCACGTTTGCGCCGCATCTCGACTTCGTGCGCGGCCAGCGAGACGATAGGCGTGGGCTGCATATCGCCCAGATCATTTTGATGCTTGCGCAAAACGGCGAAGTATTGCTTCTGGAATTCTTCCGGGCTCAGATTGGCGACGGCTTTGTCAAAACTCTGCAAGCTGTCCATGATGGCGGCGGCGGCTTTGACATCGTTGGATGCCGCCAGCGGCGTCGCATTGTAATAGTGATTGGTGTCCACCTGGTTGTAGCGGATGTAATTATGGAAAGGCATCAGCGGCACCGAATTCGGATAGCGGATATTCCACTTCCAAAACAGATCCAGACCGCCCGGAATCGAGAAAGTGAACGAGTCCACATACTGATCCCAGCTGCCGTTAAAGTTCGAGAAAAAGAACATATAGGAGTATTTCAGCTCTTCGCGCGGCTGCTCAGGGGACAGGTGCGGGAAGTCATTGCGGCTGACAATCACCCAGCGCGCATAATGAATCAAAGAGAGCGTGATCAGACCGGTCAGAACACCGGGGATTTTGATAGCCAGCCAGAAAATGAGTTTGTTGAGCCAAACAAAATACCAGCGGATCGGCGTCACCACATTCATGGCATAGGCTTTGCCTGCGATGTTGGACATGCTTTACTCCTGTTTAGCAAGACGGGGCGGGGCCCGCATGGAAAATCAAACTATTCATGCAAAAAACAGTTCGCACCTTACCATAAAGCCGGCAGGCCAATCCGTTTTATGTATGACTTGCGGCGATTTTTGCAATGCCTGGGCGCTTAAAGGGACAGAAAAATTTCCATGCGGAAATTCGGTGTGGACAGACGCGCTTATTTGGCAGCGCGTATCTGCGCAATCCGCTCCGGGTACGGCGGATGGGTTGAGAGGTAATCAGTGGAAACCCGCATCCAGTGCGGCATGCGCGAGGATTTGGAACGCTGCATGAGTTGCAACAGCTCCAGGATTTCAGCCAGACGCTCAGCCGGAATAGCGGCGCGGCGCAGCGCCTGTAACGCCAGCTGATCCGCTTCGCTTTCGGTGTCGCGTGAATATTCGCTTTGCACCACCATTGTCACCGCCCCTGCTGCGACGCCGGAAAAATCGCCAAACACGGCCCAGGACATGGCCCCGGTAAGCGAGGTTGAAACCGCATTGTGCAAAGAATGGCGGGCCTGAATATGCGCGACTTCATGCGCCAAGACCGCCGCCAGCAAATCCTCTTTGTGCTGCGGCGGCAGCGGTTGCGCTTGAATCACATCCCACATTTTTTCGGTCATGATGATCACGCCATTCGGCAGCGACACCGCATTCATGCCAAGACTGGGCGCATGCCACAATTTAACCTGCAGCGGCAGACGCGTTTGCGGCGCAATGCGCGCCAGCTGGCGCGTCAGCAGCATTTCAGCCGCCATGATCTCTTGCGCGCTTTTGCCGGACGCCAGGCTGACATCTTTTTCCAGCTGCTTAAACACTTCCGCCCCCAGCCGCTGTTCGCTGGCGGCCGGCACGCGGGCGGTGATCTGATCGGCCAGAAATGGCAGGCCGAAGGCGCGCGCCAGCAATAAGGCGGAAATCACCAGCAATAAGGCCAGCGCGGCGCCGCGCCAGCTGCTTTGCATACGCTGCACCAGGCTGGCCTGATAACCCAGATGCAGCAACAGACTGCGCCAGGCTTGCCCATCATGCACTTCACAATGCGCGCCTTGCGGCAAATAGAGAATCAGACTGCCGTGCGCAAACGGTTCGGCAATGCGCAAAGCCTGACGCGGCACGCGCAGATTCAATTGTGTGCCGCGCACCTGCAATTCTTCGGCGCCAAGGCTCAGAATCACGCTCTGCGCCTGTGCATGCTTGCCGTCAAAGTACCAGGCTTGGGTCATGATCCGGCCTCACCAGGACAAATCAAAACCGAACAAATCCGCCACCCCTTCGCCGCTCGCATCCTGCTCCTGATTTTCAGCGCTGGCTTGTTCTAATTGCAGCCACAGACTTTCCGGCGCGTGCAAATGCAAATGCTGCAGGCGGAAGCGCCACAGCGCGACCACCGCAAACGGACGATACAAACCGAGGGTGAGAATAGTGAGCAAAGCATTTTTGCTGGCCAGCCACATATATCCGCCCAAGGGCAGGCTGGATCTGAAATGCAAGGGGCCAAAACAAGTCTTGTGCAAGATCAAATTCAGCAAGCGCCCTTGCAACCAGGGAAAAGTGAATAAATAGGCGAGCGAAAAAATCACCAGCGCGGTCAACAGCGCCACCAGACTTTGCGCAAACTCTTGCGCCAGATCGCCAAACAGGCCGGCCACCAGCATCGCCGCCAGCAAAATCGTCACAATCGCCAGCAACAGCGCCTTGGCGTAATTCGATACAAAATCGCGCGGGCGCGCCGTGCACGCACTGTGCAGCGGCCCCCAGCGCAAATTCGCATATTGATAATGCTGCATGCGCCAATGCATCAGCGGCCAGGCCAGATACAGCAAACCGACCGCCGCCAGCCACACCCCGGCATCCAGATAAATCAATAAAGGCGGCAACAGCAAGAGACACAGCAGCGGGCCATACGCCAGCCAGGCGTGCAAGGGTTTGCCGTCAAAAGCAAAGCGCAGGCCGCGATAACTGCTGTTGGCTAAGCGGAAGCGCAAAGCGCCGCGCGCCATCATCGGCAACAGCAAGAGCAAGACCATGACCACCGCCGCCGCCATCGCAGCGGAAAAGCCGAAAGCGTATTGATACAGCGCCAACAAACACAGGGCCAGCACGCGCCCGAGCAAAATCCGGCTGGCCTTGCCATGAAAATCAAACACCGCCTGCTGCAAACGGGTATTGCGGTAGAAATATTGCATACGCCGCACCTTGGCCCAGGCCCCGTACACGCCAAAACTGAGCAGGGTCAGGCACAGATTCACAATCCAGATGCGGAAATACTCCTGCCCGCTGCCGGTGAATTCCAGCTGCAGACTGCGCATGGCTTGCGGATTTTCAGGAGTTGACATCGGTATTCAGGGTCGGGCTGCGGGACTGCAGCATGATAAACGATACATCAGGCAAACGCGCGCGCCAGCGCTGCAAAAGCCCAAACAACGTGGCGAAAATGCGCTTGCCCGCAGGATTGGCCCCAGCCGCATTCTGGCAGCATAGCATGCAGAAATGGACAGGCATTTTCAGCGCCACATGCAGGAGGAAAATATGCGTTTGCCGGGCAGCCGCTATCAGGAACACGGGTGGGAGCGCGTGCGCAAGCTGCTCGCTCGCAGCAGCGCCGCCGTGCTGCAGGCCGCGCATGCGGCGCAGGCCTGGCCCGATCTGCTCGATGAAGCGCAAAGCGAGGCGCAACTGGCCTGGTTTTGTGAAGCGCTGATGCTCTCGCTCAACCAGCAACAGATGCGCAGCGCCGCCCAGGCCGCCGGCAACAGCTATGGCGAAAGCGTGGCGGAGCTGGCGCTCTCACTGGCGCTGGAATTGCGTTGCCTGCCGTCGTTTTGGGCCAGCTTTGTGCAAGGCTTGCGCCAGGACCCGGCGGTTCCGGCGCAAGAAGCGCGCCTGATCAAACGCTTAAATGATTTATGGTGCAATCTGCGCGACCGGGTGGACGCCGACCAATTTCAAATCGCCTGCGGCCAGCCCTGCAGCCCGAACAAGATTTACACCTACCGCATGCTGGACACCGCCTGCCATGAAATCGCGCGGATTTTCTGCGCCTGGCCGCAAACCCGCCAACAGATCGAAGCGATTTTGCAGCGCGACTGCCAAGTCCAGCCGATTGAAGTCGCACGCCTGCGTCAAAGCCAGCAATTGCATGCCCAGATCAAAGCCGATTGGATTATCCGCTGGAGCGCCAGTCTGGCCGATTTCGGCAAAGGCGCGGGGCCGCTGCACACCCGCTCCAAGCGTTTCGCCAGTCTGAAAAACCAGCCGGACAAAATCGCCGCCATGCTGGCCGAACTGGCCGATTATCAGCACATTTCGCAAAGCGCCAGTCTGACCGAAAACAATAGCGTTCTGCAGGACTTATGCCAGCTCGACGCCGAGGGCGATTGGCTGGATGATTTGCAGCGCGTGCTGCAAGAATCGGCCCTGCAGGAAACCGCCGCAACGCCAGAGCCGGGCGATCTGGCGCAATGGGCGCAAGCCTGCCAGGATGGATTGCAACAAGCCTGGCATGAATTGGAAATGGATGATGAGAAAACCGGCGCAAGCGCGGAATGGGAGCCGGCAAGCACGGACGGCGCGCCCGATGATGTATTCCTGCAACAAGACAGCGCAGAATTTGTCAGCCATACGCAAGACCTGGCGCGCCGCCTGCTGCCCGGCGTATTGCACAGCGAAACCCCGATTCCCTTACCCAGTCCAGCCAGTGCGCGCGCCTTGTGCGAGGCGCTTTCCCTGCCCCCCGACTATCTGGAAGAAGCGGCGCGCGCGGAAGATTGCGAAAGCTGGTGTTTTCAATTGCTGGCGCAAGAAAGCATCGCCTTGCGTCTGGCCCTGTATTTGCACTTGCTGGGGCCGTATGATATTTGCTACCCGCAAGCCTGGCTTGATCCGCGCACTGGCGCCTTGCCGACTTGCAAGCAATTGGCGGGTCTGGCCAGGGTTTCCCTGCCGACCTTCAGGAAAAAACGGGCGCAGGCGCTGAACCTGTTGCAGCAAGCGTATGGCTTGCCGCAGGCTGCGCCGGCGCGCATGGAGGCCGCATGAGTGAGCGTTCGCAAGGCTTGGCCAAGCGCATGCAAGCCAGTCTGTTATTGTCGCGCGAGCGCGACGATGACCGCCTGTGCTTGAGCGATGAGCTGATGCTGGCCGCGCTCGACGGCAGCCGCCCGCTCAGCGCAGAAGAACGCAGCGAGCTGCAAGCCTCACCGCTGACGCTGGCGCGTTTCGCCGTGTTAGCGCGCGGCAGGCGCCAGGAAGCGCGCCCGAAAAATACGCGCTGGGAAGGCAGCCAGGGTCAGTTGCGCGCCGCCGCCGGCGGCGACAGTCTGGAACTGCTGAGCGATGATCAGTTCTGGCGCTTGAGTTTTTTTGAGCAGGATGGCATCTGGACCTTGCTGCTCAAGCTCGATCCCGCCGCACCGTTTGCGCAACAAGCCTTGCAAAGTGAAATCCGGGTCGAAGCCGGGCGCGAATTACTGGCTTGCGGCCAAATTGACGCGGATGGCGAATTGGAAGTCGCCTGGCCGTTTCTGGATGCGCCGTTTGACTGGTTGCAAACGCATGGCGCGCGTTTTCGCATCATGCCGCAGGAGGCATGATGAAATGGCCCTGGCGCAGCGCAACCCCGCCCACCCTGGCGGCGGATCACATCGCGCGCCGCCTCGATACGCATCTTATTCTCCATCCCGGCTATTGCGGCCTGCGTCCGGGCCAGGCGCGGATTGCCGCCGGCGGCCAATTGCAGCCTGGCGATTGGTTGCTGGCGCCCGGCCCGCACACCCTGCAATTTCCACTCCTGGCGGCATGGCCGGAATGCGGCGTCAGTCTGCAAATTTGCGCCAGCACGCCAGACCCGCGCCTGCCGCAACAAAGGCTGGAATTGTATTTGCAGGAATTCGCCCGGCAATACGGGCCGCACTTGAGCCTGTCGCATTTGCAAAGCCAGATTGCGCAAAGCGTGCAAAACGCCTGCGCGCGCGGTCGCATCCGCCTCTCCAGCTGCCCCGATGCGCATGAATGGCAAAGCGCACGCAGCGAACTCGAAAAATTACTGTATTTACGCTTTGGCTGGCTGGTGGAAAACTGCCTGCCCTGCGCCCTGCAACCGGGCGAGGCGCAGGCGCTCGCCTTATTGCAAGCGGCAGACCATGCGCAAGCCGCCGCAAATGCAGCCCCGGCGGCCCCGCCAGAAGCGCCAGCCGCGCTGCCGCCGACTGCAACGGCGCTGGCGCAACGCCTGTTTTTGGAATTGCCGGCGCTGGCCCACAGTTGGCGCGCGCAAACCTTGTTTGGCGCGGCGCATGCGCAACGCCAACAACTGTTGCGCCAAGCCAGCCTGCTCGAAGCGCTGGCCGCCCTGCCGCCGCGCCAAGAGGCCGGGGCCGCCCCCAGCAGCGCCCATGCGCAAGCCTGGCAAGCGCTGGATGCTTGCTGGGAAACGCTGGCGCATGCCCGGCATGACGACAGCGCCAGCCAACACAGCGCCCTGCAAGCCTGGCAAACCATGCTCACGCAAAGCGAAGCCGCATTGCGGCCAACTGAGGCGCGCCGGGCTGGCGGAGATTGGCGATGAGGCCCGCCGTTGTCAGCTGGCGTTGCCAAAGCGCGCAAACGGTGCTGGAAATCCGGCTGCAACTGCGCCCCGCACATGGGCGCGCCGCCATCAAAGTCATGCAGCAGGGACGCCCGGCAACGCCGCCGCTGGCGCAAGCCGTGCAAGGCCATCTGCAATGGCAAAGTTTTTGCGCCGGCTTTGAGGCCGCGCCGGCAGGCCAGCAATTGTTATGCGAGTTGTCGCACGAACCGGCGGGCGAAGATTGGCCCCTGGCGTGCTGGCTGGCCCTGCTCGCGCTGCGCAATCCGGCCAGCGGCTTGCCGGCGCAAGGCGCAGCCGGCGCACAGCCTGATGCGCAGTGGCATGGCGCATTGCCGCTGTTTCACGCCGCCCCGCCGCTGCCAGGTCCCGCGCTGCGCATTGCGCGCGTTTATTTTCCCCTAATCGGCGCAGCCCCGGAATTGGCCTGGGTGGAAGCCGCGCAACTGGCTTGCGCGCCCCCGGCGGAATCAGCGCTGCAAGTCTGCGGGGTCGCGCCGGACTTGGCGCATGCAGTGTGTGACACATTGCAAGCGGCGCGCGCCAGCGAGTGCGCGCCCGTCACGCGCTGGCGCAGTCTGTTGCGCTTTGGCGCCGCCAGCGGAGCCTTGCAAAAGTTCAGCGGCAATTCCTGGCAATTGGCGGCGGTGCTGGCCGACCGCATCAGCCGGGGCTGCGAATTACCGCATCTGCAAGGCCGCTTGATCGCCAGCGGCGCCAGCCATGCCTGGCCGCAAATAGACAGTGTGGATGGCTGCGCCGCCAAATGCGCCCTGCTGCGCGCGCAAGCGCAAAGCGGCGACCGCATCTTGCTGCCACAAGCCTGGCAAGCGCAACTGCCGGCGGATTTCGCCGCCGCCATGCAGCAACAAAATTGCCAGCTCAAGCTGGTCGGGAAAATTGGATTTTGGCAACCCTCTGACGCAGTGAGGACAGCATGAACAGCACCGATCGCCCATCTTTACAACGCTGGCAACCGGCAGCGGATGAATTCGCCTGCACCGGCCAGCTGGCGGATTTACCCGGCGCCATGCGTAAAGCGCTATACGTCCCGGCTGGCGCGCGCGCCCTGCTCACACTGGATGGCGAAAGCCGTGAGTTTGGCCCGGGCGAACATGAAATCGAGAGTTTTTTCACCCGCATCAATCAACTCTGGCAAAGCGCAAGAGGCGAAATCCTGCTGGTGCGGCAAGCGCCATTCACACTCGAATTTGCCTTCAGCGGCCTGCCCAGCGCGGAATGGCTGGCGCTGGATCTGCGCCTGGGCATGCAAATCCGGCTGGAACAGATTCATGCATTCGCCCGCCACTTTTTGCTGGAACATGCGCACGGCGCCATCCATGCGCAGGAATTGCACGCCCTGTGTCAACCGGTTTTGCGCCAGGCGGCGGCAGAATGGCTGGCCGCCTATTCCCTGCCCGAGCTGGGCGCACACCAGCTGCTGCGCGAGCAATTGGAAGAAAAACTGCACTCTGCGCTGCAACCCTGGCTGGCGCAATACGGGCTTGGCTTATTCGCGCTGCATATCGCTGACTTGTCCCACCCGGCGCAGCGCGAGAGACAGTCAGAGCAAGCGCAAGCGCAACAACGCTGGCAAATCCTGCGCAACGATATGCGTCAGGAACTTGACTGGCGCCAGGAATTGGCCAATTTGTATTCAGAAAAAGAATGGCAAACTCTGCAGCTGCAACAACAAAGCATGCAAAGACAGCTGCAAAGCCAACAAGAGCAAGCTTTGGCGCAACAAAAAATCCAGGGCCAGGCCCGTCTGGCCGGACAGGAATTAAATCTGCAGGAAGATGAGCGGCGCCAAGCCCTGCGCGCACGCAAAATTGCGCTGCTGGGCCGGGTGCTGGAAGCGGATAATGAAGAAGCCGCCATGCGTGTCGGCGCCCATGATGCGCTGCGCGAATTG
This sequence comes from Massilia sp. W12, assembly GCF_037300705.1. Taxonomy (NCBI): domain Bacteria; kingdom Pseudomonadati; phylum Pseudomonadota; class Betaproteobacteria; order Burkholderiales; family Oxalobacteraceae; genus Massilia; species Massilia sp. W12. Next base: position 3,795,327 of record NZ_CP147776.1, read on the forward strand.
CAGCATGAATATGCACAGCAGGCGGTGCAAAGGCTGGATGCCGTGCGGCGCTGGCAACATCTGCAAACCATGGCGCAAATCCGCATGCAAGCCGAATGCCTGCAACAACAACACGAAAGCCGCGCCCGGCTGGCCTTGATGCGCATGCAATTTTCCAATCGGCTGCAGCAGATGCGCGCGGAAAACGCCTTACAGCATCAGCGTCATGCACTCGCCATGCAAGCCGAAAAACAAGTCGCACGCCACCACACCGAATTGCGGGAGGGACAGGCGCGCCTTGAACAACACAGCACACTGGCGGAATTGGCCTTGCGCCAGCAAGATCAGGCTTTGCAACTGCAAGCGCGCGCGCATCAGGCGCAACAGCAGCAAGCGCTGTCAGAGGCGCAACACGCGGCCGCCTGCGCGCAACTGGAGCGGCGCGCGCAAGCCGAGGATATCGCCCTGCAACACAGCAAATTGCGCGGCGCGCTGGAATTGCAGGCGCAATTTGAGCAACAGCGCGCAGAACGCGAACAGGCGCGCCTGGACGCTCAGGTATTGCGCGAAGCGCGCCTGCAAGCCAGCGCGGCGCAACAAACCCAGATGCGCATACAGCAACAGCAAGCCGCTGAATTGGCGCGCATTCAGGCCATGGCGGAATTGGATGAACTGGCGCTGTTGGCGCTGGCCCCGGAAAAAAACGCCGCCCTGTTGGCCCAGGTTTTGCAGGCGCGCAACGGCGGCAAGGCGTAAATCTGTCCCCGGCATCAGAAAAACATGCCGGCAGGCAATACAGTAATCAGCTGTAATGGCCAAATCCTGTGCAAGCGCGCATTCTGCGCCGGCAGTCTTCCTTCACCCATCACAGGAGTCCGCCATGCCCGCCACCGCATTCCGTCTGACCTTGCTTGCCGGCAGCCTTGCCAGCCTTACCCTTGTGTCCCCGGCGCAAGCCCAAACCATGGTTCCAGCCAACGCCGCAAACACCTGCAGCGTCAGCGCGAAAGACTTCAAAACCTGGTTCGCCAGCGGCAAAGTAACGCCGAATGGCTTTGTGAACGCCGCCAACAGCTTGAATTTCAATCACGACACGATCAACCCGCCAAAGAGCAATAAAACAATCAACTGCAACTTCTATCAATGGTCGCAGCAAATGTTTTTATGGATCAGCTCGCCCGCTCCGGCGCAATTGGGCGGCCGCACGATTCTCGATTCTTCAGTGTTTTATGATGTGCTGGACGGCGCCGGCGACTCGCTATGCCTGTTCAACCCTGTCACACGCAGCAATTCCTGCAGCGCGGCAAACGGCTTGAACGCCAACCGCATCAAATTGCGCGTCAACAAACCGCTCAAAGCGCAAGTCATCAGCAGCAGCAGCGCAGACGCCGGCACCGCGCAGGCGGATCGCAGCGCCAGCCTGATGGGACAGAATAACAAGCTGGTGTACTACACCTTGCATGTCAACGATGTGTACGCCTATTACGCTTCAGCCAACGGCACGCAGGGCAATGGCGGCACACTGCAATTCCCCACCACGCAAGCGCAATTGCAAAGCGCGCTGGATTGGGCCAAAAAGAATAACCGCCCTGTGCCAGACCCGAATGCGCTGGCGCTGGAGTTAAAAGCCTCCTGGGTCGAAGCCAGCGGCCTGGACAGCAGCAAATATGTCACCACGGTGGCAGAAGTGCCGACCTTCGACACCAGCAATCCGAAACAATGGGTGCAAAACGGCAGCAAGCAAACCCTGCTGGCCTTGGTCGGCCTGCATGTGGTGGGCAGCGTGGCGGGACACCCTGAAATGATCTGGGCGACTTACGAGCACATCAACAACACGCCGAATGCCGCCTACCAATACGTGGATAAAACCAATAAAACGGTGAGCGTGGCGCAAGGCGTGCCGCAAAACATGCTGTTTGCGGCGAATGGCAGCAAAGGCCCGTTTAATCAATTGCAGATCAAGAGCAGCACCAATGCACAGGGGCAGCAAGTGTTGAGCGGACAAAACAATGGCAATGTGGCCGCCAGCGACACCCTGCGCACCTTTCCCTGGGGTGCGGACCAGGCCATTCCTTTGCTGCAAGGCTTAAATGCGGCGCAAGCCAATACCGAAGTGATTGCGATTAATAACAGTGTGCGCGGCATGCTGGGCAAAGGCGATGTGCGGCAAAACTATCTCTTCATCGGCGCCACCTGGACGCCGGGCGGGGTGAATCCGTATTCGCCATTCGGCTCACAAGGGACAGTCAATTATGCCGGTTCCAACACGCTGGCGAATTCGACCATGGAAACCTATGTCAATCTGCAAAACAAGATGTTTAACTGCTTCTCCTGCCATTTCAACGGCAACGGCGCGAACGGCCAGCCGGCCACCGTCGGCGTCAGCCATATCTATAACAGCTTGACGCCATTCAATAACAGCCTGCTGCAATTCAACAGCAATCTGTCACGTCCGGCCAGCGCAAAATAAGGCCAGACACACAAAAGCCGGCTGCGCGCCGGCTTTTTCCCTCATTTCCACAAAGAAATTATTTCACAACTGCAGCGAAATCGCGTCCAATTCCTTTTAACTTTGTTACATCCTCATCTTTTTCAGACTGGAATAAGGCTTGCCCTTTGGCGCGCGCCATCTATAGTGAAAGTGTAGTCCATTTACAGAGGCGCCGCCCAAAAGCGGCTGTACGATCATGATGACCGCACTGATTTTGATGATGCTTGGAGGCTTGGGCGCGTTGGTGGCTGTAGAGATTATGGATGAGTTCCGCGCCGAAGTGGAGCCGCTCTCGGATCAATTGCATCCTTAAAGCAGCAATGGTTGTAAGCGTTTGATCCGTCTGGCCGCAGTCTTTTTTTGGTCTGCGCGCAATTGCAGCATGAAGATATGCTGTGCGAAGGTGAAAAGTTTTGCGCAATTCTGGCGTTTTGTCAGCGCCGCGCCGGGCATCTGCAGTGTGGTTCGGGATGCGCAGGCGTCGTGTCTGGCGCCCGTTACGGTGGTTTCTTCCTTTGGCTGCCGTATCTTGGGGCGTCCAGCCATGCCAGGAAATATGCCAGTATGGGGCGTATGTTGTTGGTCCAGGAATTGCGCGCCGCTTGCCGCAGCGGTTGATAAATAGCGGTGAGGCCGTGGCAGTATCCGGCCATACGCAGCCCGCGCGCTGCCAGGCGGACAGGTGCTTTGCATCTGCCCGCCTTTCTCTTTTGCAGCGGCGCTTTTTGCTGCGTCGCCGTTCTTACTGCATCACTTGCGCAAGGCCGCTGCGGCGCGCGCCAGGGCTTCAATATGGGCCCAATCGCCGGCTTGCATCGCCTCTTTCGGCGTCAACCAGGAACCGCCGACACAGGCCACATTGCGGCAGGCCAAAAAGCCCGGCGCACTGTCCAGACTGATGCCGCCGGTAGGACAGAAAGTGATATCGCCGAGCGGCCCGGCCAGCGCATTCAACATGCCGATGCCGCCGGCTTGCATGGCCGGGAATAATTTCTGTTGCACAAAACCGTGCTCACGCGCAGCCATCGCTTCAGACGGCGTCATCACGCCAGGCAAAAGCGGCAAGCCGGAAGATTTGGCGGCGGCGGCCAGGTTTTCGGTCAAACCGGGCGACACGCCAAACACTGCGCCGGCGTCGCGCGCCGCGACAAACTCCTCTGGCCGGGTCAGCGTGCCAACGCCGACAATCGCCTGCGGCACTTCTTGTGCAATCGCGCGAATCGCCGGCAAACCGTGCGCGGTGCGCAAAGTCACTTCCAAGACGCGGATGCCGCCTGCGCACAAAGCGCGCGCCAGCGGCACGGCATGCGCCAAATCGTCAATCGCAATCACCGGAATCACCGGCGAAGCGCGCATCATGTCCAACAAACTCATTGTGCTCATTTGCTTATCCTGTTTTGACTATATCGGGTAAAAACCATTGCGCATCATGCGCTGAATCGCCGGCCGCCAAGGCAAGCCGGATCAAGCCAATTCCTGCCCCGGCAGCGCAAAACTGGCGGCGCCCTCTTCCGCCGTGCTGACCTGTGACCGCATATGGCTGAACAATTCACGCCCCATGCCATAGCGGTTGGCCCCCAGGTCTGCGCCGGCCTGACTGCGCTGCGCCCATTCCGCGCCTTCCACCAGCGCTTGCAATTCGCCGCTGTTGGCGTCCAGCCGCAACATATCGCCATCGCGCACCAAGCCGAGCGGGCCGCCAGCCAGCACTTCGGGCGAAACATGAATCGCCGCCGGCACTTTGCCGGAAGCGCCCGACATGCGGCCATCTGTCACCAGCGCCACTTTGAAGCCGGCGTCTTGCAAATTGGCCAGCGCCGGCGTGAGCGAATGCAGTTCCGGCATGCCATTTGCGCGCGGCCCCTGAAAACGCAGCACGGCGATGAAATCGCGCTCCAATTGTCCGGCTTTATACGCTTGCATAAATGCTTCTTGCGAATCAAACACCAGGGCCGGCGCTTGCACCACCCGGTGTTCAGATTTGACGGCGGAAACCTTGATCACGGCGCGTCCCAGATTGCCTTGCGCCAGCTTCAAACCGCCATCGGCGGCAAACGCTTGCGCCACCGGGCGCAGCACGCCCTCATCGGCGCTGCTGGCCAAAGCCGGACGCCAGCGCAATACGCCATCCTGCAAATGCGGATCGGCGCAATGCGCGCGCAAGCCGCGTCCCAGCACGGTATTCACATCATCAAATAACAAACCGGCGTCCAATAATTCGCGCAGCACGAAGGCGACGCCGCCAGCGGCGTGGAAGTGGTTCACATCCGCATCGCCATTTGGATAAATGCGCGCCAACAGCGGCACACAGGAAGATAAGCGGTTGAAATCATCCCAATCCAACACAATCCCGGCAGCGCGCGCAATCGCCACCAGGTGCAGGGTGTGGTTGGTCGAGCCACCGGTGGCGAGCAAGCCGACCACGGCATTGATGATGCATTTTTCATCGACGATATGGGCCAGCGGCATATACTCAGGCGCTTGCACGCTGATCTCGACTGCGCGGCGCGCAGCGGCTTGCGTTAAGGCGTCGCGCAATTCGCCCTGCGGCGGCACAAACGCCGCACCCGGCAAGTGCAAGCCCATGACTTCCATCAACAGCTGATTGCTGTTGGCTGTGCCATAAAAAGTACAGGTGCCGGCGCTGTGATAGGACTTGCATTCCGCATCCAATAATTCAGCGCGGCCAATCTTGCCTTGCGCATACAGCTGGCGGATGCGGGCTTTTTCCTTATTCGCCACGCCGGAAGCCATCGGCCCGGCTGGCACAAAAATCGCCGGCAAATGCCCAAAGTGCAGCGCGCCGATCAACAAACCCGGCACAATTTTGTCGCACACGCCCAGATACAGCGCGGCATCAAAGGTATTGTGTGACAGACCGATAGCGCTGGCCATGGCAATCGCATCGCGCGAAAACAGCGACAACTCCATGCCCGGCTGCCCTTGTGTGACGCCATCGCACATGGCCGGCACGCCGGCGGCGAATTGCGCCACCCCGCCCGCGCTGCGCACCGCATCCCGCAACAGCGCCGGATAACGCTCGTAGGGCTGATGAGCAGATAACATATCGTTGTAGCTGGAGATAATCGCCACGCCGGGCTGCCGCATTTCGGTCAGGCGCAGCTTATCATTTTGCGGAAAGGCCGCCACCGCATGCGCCAGGTTGGTGCAGGACAAGGCCCCGCGCTGCACGCCTTGACGCCGCGCCGCCGCGACCCGTTCAAGATAAATACGGCGGCTGTTTGCACTTCTTTGCATGACGCGCGCGAGCACTTCGCGCAAAATCGGATGTTCAGACATGGGGCGCTTCCTATCAGGGGGTTGGGCTGGCTGCTGGAATCCGGCAGCATCTTTTATGAAATTTTACTACATTTTTGAATCTTCGCCAGCCTGTTTTCAGCCTTTTCCATCCTTATTTATGTCGTTAATCTGCGCTTGAAATGGCTTAAAGAATGGGAATCCGGCGCAATTCTGTAGTGAATTTACGATTTATCAGTTATACTGCAACGCAGAACGCGCCAGCAGGCGCCGCCCGTTTGATGGAAGCCGCCATGAATATTGCCGATATCCCAGCCAGCCCCGCCCACCACGCCCTGCAAGCCCATGCGCAAAGCGCGCGCAACTGGCATATGCGCGATCTGTTCGCCGCTGATCCCGACCGTTTTTCCCGCATGTCGCTGGAGGCTGCCGGCATCTTTCTTGACTACTCCAAAAACCGGCTTGATGCGCACACCCTGCAACTGCTGTTTGCGCTGGCGCGCGAAAAAAATCTGGCGGCGCGACGCGACGCCATGTTTGCCGGCGCCCCCATCAACAATACCGAAGGACGCGCCGTACTGCACACCGCCTTGCGCGCGCCGCGCGAACTGGCGCCGCAACTTGCGCAGCAGGATGTGGGCGCGGATGTGCACAGCGTCTTGACGCGCATGCGGCGTTTCAGCGATCAGGTGCGCAGCGGTCAATGGCGCGGCTATGACGGGCGGATCATCACCGATGTGGTGAATATCGGCATCGGCGGCTCCGACCTGGGGCCGAAAATGGCCGCACATGCCCTGCGCAGCTACAGCCACCCGCGCCTGAAAATGCATTTCGTCTCAAATGTGGACGGCCACGATCTGGACGCCGTATTACAACAAATCGAGCCGGCCACCAGCTTATTCATTGTCGCGTCAAAAACCTTTACCACAATCGAAACCATGATGAACGCGCGTTCTGCGCGCGCCTGGTTGCTGGCGCACGGCGGCGCTGACGCCGAAGCCGGCCTGGCCAAGCACTTTGTGGCGGTGTCCACCAATCTGGCGGCGGTGACGGAATTCGGCATTGCGCCGGAAAACATGTTTCCCTTTTGGGATTGGGTGGGTGGCCGCTATTCGCTCTGGTCCGCCATCGGCCTGCCGCTGATGCTGGCGCTGGGACACGGCTATTTTGGCGATTTGCTGGCCGGCGCGCACGCCATGGACAGACATTTTTGCGAAGCCGAATTGGAGCAAAATCTGCCGGTGATTCTGGCCATGTGCGGCGTGTGGAATCGCAATTATCTGGGCTTTGGCGCGCACTCCATCGCTTGCTACCACCAGGATCTGGCGCATTTCCCGGCCTATTTGCAACAGTTGGAAATGGAAAGCAATGGCAAGAGCGTGCGCAGCAATGGCCAGCCGGTGCAACAAGCGACCTGCCCGCTGATCTGGGGCGAGCGCGGCACCAATGGCCAGCATGCGTATTTCCAGCTTCTGCACCAGGGGACGGACATCATCCCGCTCGACTTCATCGCCGCGCTCAACGCCAGCCATGATTTGCCGGGTCATCAGGATGCGCTGCTGGCGAATTGTTTCGCCCAGGCCGAAGCGCTGATGCGCGGCAAACAGGAAGATGAAGTGCGCGCCGAATTGCGCCAGGCCGGCATGAATGAGACGCAGCAAGCGCAGCTGTTGCCGCACAAGCTGTTTGCCGGCAACCGTCCCAGCAATATGATTTTGCTGGAAATGCTGACTCCGCATGCGCTGGGCGCGCTGATAGCGTTGTATGAACACAAAACTTTCGTGCAAGGCGTGATCTGGGATCTCAACAGCTTTGATCAATGGGGGGTAGAATTGGGCAAGGCGCTGGCGGCAACCATTCAGCGCGAACTGGCGGGCGGCGCGGCTGCCGCACATGACAGTTCGACAGCCGGCTTGATTGCGCGCGCACGGCAAGCGCGTTTTTAAAAGCGCGCACACCGGCAAGGGTGAAAGTGTTGCCACTGGTAAAGCCAGAGTTGGATATAATCGAAGCATGCAAGCGTTGTTCCGGCAGCGCTGGCCCCGCCCATAGCACAGGGTGTGCGCGGGGCTGACGCGATACCGTCAACTCAACCAGCGAAGCATATGGAGGTTCCGGACACTGGCTCACAGGCATTCAGACAAGCGACCAGCGCCCGGGTTTCCACTTTGTGAAGGAAAACCCATGCTCTACCAATTACATGAAATGCAGCGCTCATTCCTGACACCTCTGGTGCACTGGGCCGAAGCATCCGCGAATCTGTTCTCCAATCCCATCTCTCCGTTTGCGCATGCGCCATTTGCGCAACGTATCGCCGCCGGCTATGAATTGATGTACCGGCTCGGCAAAGATTATGAAAAGCCGGAATTCGGCATCCGTGAAACTGAGGTGAATGGCAAGACGGTGCGGATTGAAGAATACGCCGCTGTCGAAAAGCCGTTTTGCAAGCTGCTGCACTTTAAAAAGAAGCTGCCGCAAAAAGAATTGGAGGCGCTCCAGCAGCCCACGATTTTGCTGGTGGCGCCGCTCTCCGGCCACCATTCCACGCTGCTGCGCGACACCGTGCGCGCGCTGTTGTGCGAGCACGATGTGTACATCACCGATTGGGTGGATGCGCGCATGGTGTCGATTGAAGAAGGCCCCTTCCATTTGCATGACTATATTTATTATGTGCAGGATTTCATCCGCCATCTGGGGCCGGATCTGCATGTGATTTCTGTGTGTCAGCCGACCGTGCCGGTGTTGGCCGCGATTTCCCTGATGGCCAGCGCGCGCGACAAAAAACTGCCGAAAACCATGACCATGATGGGCGGCCCGATTGACCCGCGTCAATCGCCGACCAAGGTGAATGATCTGGCGGTGGAAAAGAAATTTTCCTGGTTTGAAAACACCGTGATTTACAGCGTGCCGGCCGGCTACCCCGGTTTCGGGCGCAAGGTCTACCCCGGCTTTTTACAGCACGCCGGCTTCATCGCCATGAACCCGGGACGGCATGCGCAAAGCCATCGCGAGTTTTACCAGCATCTGGTGGCGGGCGACGGCGAATCAGCGGAAGCGCACCGCACTTTCTATGATGAATACAATGCGGTGCTGGACATGCCTGCCGAGTACTATCTGGAAACCATCAAAATCGTATTCCAGGAATTCCGCCTGCCGAATGGCACATGGGAAGTGGAAGGAAAATTGGTGCGTCCCCAGGACATCAAGACGGTGGCGCTGTTGACGGTGGAAGGCGAGCTGGACGACATTTCCGGCCCCGGCCAAACCCAGGCTGCGCACAAGCTGTGCAGCAATATCCCGGCTTCGCGCAAAGAAGATTTTGTCGCGCCGCAATGCGGCCATTACGGCATTTTCTCAGGCCGGCGCTGGCGTGAAATTGTTTGTCCGCGCATTTCGGCGTTTATCAAAAAGCATAGCTGAGGATGCCTGCTGCGCGGACTGGGAGGCAGGTCGTGCAGCAGATCAGACAGCTTCACACTGCGCAAAGCAGCGCTGGCAGGAACTCCCCTTTTTTGATCTGCTCTGAATATTCGGGCAGCATTGTGCATTGCTGCCAACAGTTTAAACATCAATCATACAACACACTGTTACAATACAAGCCTTAATCGACTCTGGCTACATATTCCCAACCTGCTCACCACGTTTGACAAGCCATGGATTACGCCACATTGAGCGCCTTGCGCGCACAGCATCCTGCCTGGCGTTTGCTCTGCTCACCGCATGCGCCCCTGATCGCCAGTTTTTTGCAAAGCATTTTTGTCGTCCCGAATGTGCGCGGCATGGCTGCAGCGGATGTGGCGGAAGCGCTCGAAGATGTACTATTCGCATTGCGTGAACAAGGCCATGATTTTCCCAAAGACGCATTGGAATATTTGAACGAGTGGGCAGCAGCGGACAAAGCCTGGTTGCGCAAATATTACAAAAGCGGTGTGGATGAAGCACAATTCGACCTTACCCCCGCCACTGAAAAAGCCTTGAGCTGGTTAGTGCAACTCAGCGAACGTCAATTCGTCGGGGCAGAGTCACGCTTACTGACGCTGTTTGATTTGCTCAAGCAAATGAGTGAAGGCAGTGAAACCGATCCGCAAATAAGGCTGCAAGAACTGGAAAAAAAGCGCGCCGCGCTGGATCTTGAAATAGCCCGCGTGCAATCTGGCGCACTCGATGTTTTGGATGATACGTCCTTGCGTGATCGCTTCCAGCAATTTCAGCAAGGCGCGCGCGAACTCTTGAGTGATTTTCGTGAAGTTGAACACAATTTTCGCCAGCTGGACCGGCGTGTGCGTGAAAAAATCGCCCTTTGGGAAGGCAGTAAAGGAGCACTGCTGGAACAAATCATGGGCGAACGCGACGCCATCAGCGATTCAGATCAAGGCAAAAACTTCCGCGCTTTCTGGGATTTTCTATTGTCCAGCAAACGCCAGGAAGAAATGGGGGAAATGCTGGAGAAAGTCTTGCACTTACCGGCTGTGCAAGCCTTGACACCAGATGAGCGCATGCAGCGCGTCCATTACGATTGGTTGGAAGCAGGCGAACATACGCAACGCACTGTCGCCACCTTATCGCAACAATTGCGGCGCTTCCTGGATGACAGAGTATGGCTGGAAAACCGCCGCATTATGGATCTTTTACACAATATCGAAAGTAAAGCACTCGCCTTGCGCAGCATCACCCCAAGCGGAGAGATCATGGCAATCAACTGCCCAGGCGCTGAAATCGAATTACCTCTGGAGCGGCCACTGTTTCAAGTGACGCCCAAGATTGTGCTGGCGGCCTTGGAAATGCGCGCAGGGGAAGAGGATCTCGATCCCAGCCTGTTGTATCAACAAAACATGATAGACAAAGGATATCTGCTGCAACACATTCAACGCGCCTTGCAAGCGCAACGGCAAATCAGCTTACAAGAACTGATTCTCAGCCAGCCTTTGCGCCACGGCCTGGCCGAATTGATTTGTTATCTGCAACTGGGTGAAGAACTGTTTCATTGCAGTACAGATGAAAGCGTCACAGAAACCATCAGTTGGCAAGGCAAGCATGCCGATGGGACAAGCATGATGCGTCAGGCGCGTCTGCCCAGACTGATCTTTCACGCATAAGGAAACCCGGATGGATTACCTTGATGAAGAATACCTGCCGCCTGCGCCGCCTGCGCAAGCTGACCTGTCGATGTTGATGATTGCCTTGCTAAAAGGGGTTCTGTATCGCGAAAGTGAAGAAACGCAATGGAACAGCTTATTGCAGTTACAAGCCCAGGTGAGGGAGTACAGCGCTATATTGAACCTGGATTTGATTTTGGATGAAGCGGAAGGCTATGCTTTTTTGAAGAGCCGCCCGGAACCCGGTCCGGATGATCCAGCGCCCCGCTTGCCACGCCTGATGACGCGTCGCAGCCTGACTTATGCCGTGAGCCTGACCTTAGCCATCTTGCGCAAAAAAATGGCGGAAGCAGACGCCAGCGGCGGCGACACCAGGCTGGTGCTGAGTTTGACTGAAATTGCGGATTTGTTGCGGGTGTTTTTGCCAGATGGCCCGAATGAAACAAAAATGCTGGGCCAAATTGAAGCCACCATGAATAAAGTGGTGGAACTGGGCTTTGCGCGCAAACTCAAGAACGCCTCAGGCAACCAGGATCATTTTGAAGTGCGACGCATCCTTAAAGCCTTTGTCGATGCGCAATGGCTGTCTGAATTTGACGCCAAATTGGAACAGTACCGTACAGCTTTGAGCAGTGAAAAGGAGTCCGGCAATGGATGAAGCAACTGCGCAGCAAGCGGATTTACTGAGCCAGATTAAGCCAACGGCGGAGTGGCAAGCGGCTGGTTTTCGCTTAATGCGGCTGGAAGTATTCAACTGGGGCACTTTTGATGGCCGCATCTGGCGTTTACAACTTGATGGGGCCAACGGCTTATTGACTGGCGATATTGGTTCCGGCAAATCCACCCTGGTGGACGCGATTACCACGCTCTTGGTGCCTGCGCACAGGATTGCCTACAACAAAGCTGCCGGCGCCGACAGCCGTGAGCGCAATTTGCGCTCTTATGTGCTGGGACACTATAAATCTGAACGCAATGAAATCAGTGGCGCCGCCAAGCCAGTCGCCTTGCGCAAGCTGGATTCTTACTCTGTGATTTTAGGCGTGTTTGAAAACGCAGCCTTTAATCAAAGCGTCAGTCTGGCGCAAGTCTTTTGGTTCAAGGATGCGCACGGACAACCCGAGCGCTTCTTTGTGGGGGCCGAACGTGCATTGTCGATTGAGCAGGATTTCTCCGTCAAAGGCGGCGATATGAATCGCCTGCGGCGCGATTTGCGCAAGTCAGATGCGGAAATTCAAGACAGCTTCACGCAATACAGCGCTTGGCTGCGTCGCCGCTTAGGCATCAATCATGAACAGGCGCTGGAATTATTTCATCAAACGGTGTCCATGAAATCGGTTGGCAATCTGACTGATTTTGTACGTCAGCACATGCTGGAAGCAAGCGATGTCGGGCCGCGCATTCATGATTTGATCAGCCATTTCAATGATCTCAATCGCGCCCATGAATCGGTGTTGAAAGCCAAGCGGCAGATGGATTTGCTCACACCTCTGGTAGCCGATTGCCGCCAACACACCCTGTATCTGCAACACGCGGCGCAACTGCAGGAGTGTCGCAATTTGCTGCGCCCCTGGTTTGCCAGCTTGAAGCTGGAATTACTCGGTAAGCGCCTGCTGATCCTGCAAGACGAATGGGATAAAGCCGACGCGCAATGCCGCCGGCTGGAACAGGAAAGGGATGTGCGCAGTTTGCAAATGGACGAAGTAAAACAGGCCATCAACCAAAACGGCGGGGGCCGCCTGGAGCGCTTGCAAGCAGAAATCCGCAGCATCAGCCACGTAAAAGAGCAACGCCAGCAAAAAGCGCAACGCTATCAGGCCTTATGTGCGCAATTGGGGCAAGCCATGCCGCCAGACGAGGCCGAATTTATCAGTCAACGCCGCCAGTTTGATGAATGGCGCGAAACACTGCGCAACCAAGATGCTGAGTTACAAAATGCGCTCAACGAAGATGGTTTCTCCCTGCGCAAAATCAGCGAAGAAGACAAACTGCTGAGCACCGAGATTGACAGCCTGACGCAGCGCCGCAGCAATATTGATGCGCAACAAGTCTTGATCCGCCGCCAACTCTGCGCTGCTTTGCAACTGGATGAAGACGAGATGCCGTTTGCCGGTGAATTAATCCAGGTCCGCGAAGATGCAAGCGCATGGGAAGGTGCGGCAGAACGTTTATTACGCAGTTTTGCACTTTCATTACTCACTCCGGATGCGCATTACAAGGCGGTGCAAGAATGGGTGGATCAACAGCATTTGCGCGCACGTTTTGTGTATTTTCATGTGCGGCCGCATAAACCCCAAGCGCCTGCCCAACTTGAGCCTGACTCATTGATCCACAAGCTGGACTTGAAAGCAGCCTCGCCGCACTACCGCTGGCTGCAACAGGAAATCGAGCGGCGCTTTAATATTGCCTGTTGCGACACCGCTCAAGATTTCCGCCGCGCCCAGCGCGCCATCACGCGCGCCGGACAAATCAAAGATCCTTTTGGACGGCATGAAAAAGACGATCGTTTCAGCATCGATGATCGCAGCCGTTATGTACTGGGCTGGAGCAATCTGGCCAAAATCGAGGCTTTACAAACCAAGCGCCACAGCCTGCAAGCGCAGGCGCATGTGCTGCAAGCCGCGATCTCGCACAATCTAAGTTTGCGGGATGGCTTGCGGCAACGTTTAGACGCATTGAGCCGGATGGAAGAATTCAGCCGCTACGAGGAATTGAATTGGTCGCAATGCGTGCAAGATATCAGTGCGCTGCAAGCCGAATTGCAAGCCCTGCAAGCGGCTTCGGATTTACTCAAACAACTGCAACAACGCTTACAATCCCTGCAAACAGCCGCACAGGAAAATGAAGACGTGCTGCGCAAAGCCTATGGCGAGCGCGCCAGGACAGAGCAAAAGCAAAGCGACGCCAGTCTTTTGCAAAGCCAATGTCAGGCGCAACTGCCGCCCGCCGGATTTGACCCGCCGATGCTCGCCTTATTGCAAGAAATGCGGCCACAGGCCTTGGGCGAGCATCACTTGACTGTGGAATCATGCGATAACCGCGAATCGGATATGCGCCAGTGGCTGCAGGCCAAAATGGATGCGGTGCAAAAACAAATCAACCGCTCTAATGACAAAATCATCAAGGCCATGTTGAGTTTCCGCGAAGAATTCAAACTCGAAACCTCAGAAATTGACGCCAGCCTGGAAGCGGCGTTTGAATATGAAAAATTGCTGCAGCAATTACAGCATGACGATTTGCCCCGTTTTGAAGCCCGCTTTAAAGAGTTGTTGAATGTCAACACAATCACAGAAATCGCCAACTTCAATGCCCAACTGTCGCGCGAACGGGATGACATCAAACACCGCATCGCGCATATCAATGCATCGTTGCATGGAATAGATTACAACCCTGGGCGCTTTATCGTACTCGAATCGCAACTCAGTTCAGATGCGGAAATCCGCGACTTTCAGCAGTCTTTGCGCGCCTGCACAGAAGGCGCATTAAGCGGCGAGCAGGATAATCAATATTCTGAAAGCAAGTTTCTGCAAGTTAAGGCCATCGTCGATCGTTTGCGTGGGCGCGATGGCTTGAGCGAAGTTGACAAGCGCTGGAGCACCAAAGTATGCGACGTGCGCAACTGGTTTTTATTCGGCGCCAGTGAGCGCTGGCGCGAAGATGGAGTTGAACACGAACATTACTCTGATTCCGGAGGCAAATCCGGCGGTCAAAAAGAAAAGCTTGCCTACACCATTTTAGCCGCCAGTCTTGCCTATCAATTCGGGCTGGACAGTAGCGAACAGCGTTCGCGCACCTTCCGCTTTGTGGTGATTGATGAAGCATTTGGACGCGGTTCAGACGAATCGGCGCAATACGGCTTACAACTCTTCAAACAATTGCAGCTGCAATTATTGATTGTCACGCCTTTGCAAAAAATCCACATCATTGAACCCTATGTGGCGCATGTCGGCTTTGTTCACAATGAAGGTGGGCGCGCTTCGCGTTTGCGCAATTTGAGCATCGCCGAATACCGCGCGCAAAAAGCGATACTGACCGGCATACCGGCGGAGGCGGTATGAGATGGCGCAGTCAGGCGGATTTCAAACAGGAGTTGGCGCAGCTATGGCAACGCGGTGAGATATTGCGCGCCGCCCATCCCGGGCAGAACTTATTTCCTTTGCGCCTGAAATTGTCGCGTCCGAGCGCCGGAGAAATCAGCGCCGATTTTGCCGCCGTGCGCGCCTGGGTTGAGGAATTCAAGCAGGCTGCGCCTTTCCGTGTGGTGTGGGGACAAACCACACATCGCTTGTATGGAGCACAACAATTGCCGCAGGAAGTGTGGATGGATGAGGCGCAAGCTGCGGCGCAGTGCTTAGGCAAGATGCGTGAATGGAAACTGTATGCGGAGCTGCTCAAGCATACTGCAGCAAGTTGCCCTGCCCTGCTGAGCTGGTTGGCAAAGCGCCCCATGCAAGCGCTGGAGCTGGCGCCTGAGTGGCCGCAGTTATTGGCGGTGGTGCAATGGCGTCTGGCCCACCCGGGACGTAAGATTTTATTGCGCCAGATTGATGCGCCAGGGGTGCATAGCAAATTGATTGAAGCGCAACGTGCTGTGCTGGCGGAATTATTTGATTTGGCTTTGCCGCAAGAGCAGATTGACACACGCTATAGCGGCGTGGCCGGTTTTTGCGCGCGCTATGGCTTTGCTGACAAACCCTTACGCATCCGCTTGCGCAGCCTTGATTCGGACTGGGCCATCTGGCCCGGCGCGAATTGTCCCGATCTGACAATCGATGTCGCCCATTTCAGCCGCCTGGCGCCGCCTTTGGATAAGGTGTTGATTACAGAAAATGAAAGCAATTTTTTAGCACTCCCGCACATGCCGGGATGCCTGGCGATTTTTGGCGCGGGTTATGGTTGGGAAGCGTTGGCGCAAGCTGACTGGCTGCAACAACGTCAGTTGTATTACTGGGGGGATATTGATACACATGGATTTGCCATTCTGGATCAATTGCGCGCCCATTTTCCACATGCGGTGTCGATCATGATGGATGAAGCGACCTTGCTGGCGCATCGTCAGCATTGGGGACGGGAAGACAAGCCCCGGCAGGCGCAATTAATGAGGCTGAGAAATGCTGAGCAGTTGTTGTATCAGGATTTATGCAGCAACCGTTTCGCGCCACAATTACGTCTGGAGCAGGAAAGGTTGGAATATGGCTTGGTGTGCGCACGATTGGCGGAAGTGCTTGCATCATGGCCAAGCACGCCAAGGCATACGTTTCCTGGCAGTGGTAACCGGCAAGGCTAGTGCGACCGGCCGTGCTGGCGCGCAAGCCGGTCAAATGGCTTCGTCAACAATGAAGGGCGCTTCCACCGTTTTTTGCACCGCCACCTCAGGCAAAGATGATTTTGACTACTTTAGAACAGCATTTACATGTTTGGCGGATTATGCAGTGCGGTATTTGTGGCTGGCGCGGGTGGTTTTGTATATCTGCAGGTGTCGGACGCCGGGTTATGCTGCGCTCAACCCAGCCTGCATCCGTGACCGGGTCCACCGGTTTTCTTTGGGGGCCCGCGCTATTTCCTTTGGATAGCCGCCGGCGTCGGATACATCCGGGGCCGGTTCCGCCGTTTTTTTGGCAGGGTGGCTTAATCCAATTCGGCCAGCGCTTTGATGTGGGCGGTCACGCTGCGGCCCAGGGCTGACAGGTTGTAGCCGCCTTCCAAACAGGAAACAATGCGGCCTTGCGCATATTGCCGGGCGATTGCCATGACCTGATGGGTCAGCCAGACATAATCCGCTTCCACCAAACGCATGCCGCCCAAATCATCTTCGCGATGGGCGTCAAATCCGGCGGAAATAAAAATCATCTGCGGTTGATGCGCATGCAGGGCCGGCAACCATTTTTCCAACACCGCCTGACGCACCTGCTCGCCATTGGCCAAGGCCGGCAGCGGCACATTGATGCAATTCGATGCGCTCGGGCCGTTGCCCGAATATGGGTAAAAAGGGTGCTGAAAAAAACTCACCATCAACATGCGCGGATCCTGCGCCACCACCTCTTCGGTGCCATTGCCATGGTGCACGTCAAAATCCACCACCGCCACCCGCTGCAAGCCGCGCACATCGAGCGCATGACGCATCGCCACCGCCACATTATTGAACAGGCAAAATCCCATCGATTCCGAAGGCCGCGCATGGTGTCCGGGCGGGCGGATGGCGCAAAAGGCATTGCTCAATTCGCCATTCAACACCGCATCCGTGGCCGCCAGCGCGGCCCCGGCAGCGCGCAAGGCCGCCTGCCAGCTGTGCCGGTTGATGCTGGTGTCGCCATCCAGCGGATAATGCTCCTCACCGTTTTGCTCCAAGCGGCGCGCTTCGCGCTGCACCAGCGCAATGCAATCCTCGCTGTGCACGCGCGCCAGCGCTGCGATATCGGCGCACGGCGCTTCGCGATGCTGTAAAAATGGATCGAGCTGCGCGCGCACCAATTGCGCGTTGATAGCGTCGAGACGCTGTGGCGATTCCGGGTGCCAGTCGCCCATTTCGTGGCGGGCGCAATCCGGATGTGTATAAATGGCGGTTGACATATTTGTTTGGTTTTTTGGATTTTCTTGCGGTCTTACCGCATTAAATGGAATTTTATGTTAAAAAAGGGCTGCTGCCCATTTTCCAGCGAGGAAACCAATCCATGAGCTACAGCCAAATCCTGAATGTCGCCAGGCAAGTCGAACAAGTTGTGGTGGGCAAGACCTTGCAAATCCGCTTAAGCCTGGCCTGTTTATTGGCCGGCGGCCATTTGCTGATCGAAGATTTGCCGGGCGTGGGCAAGACCACGCTGGCGCACGCCCTGGCCAAATCGCTCGGCCTGCAATTCAACCGGGTGCAGTTCACCAGCGATTTGCTGCCGGCGGACTTGATCGGCGTTTCGATTTACCAGCGCGACAGCGCCAGTTTCGTGTTCCACCCCGGCCCGCTGTTTACCCAGGTTTTGCTGGCGGATGAAATCAACCGCGCCACGCCGAAAACCCAATCCGGCCTGCTGGAGGCAATGGAAGAACGGCAAGCCAGCGTGGATGGGCGCGCACATCCGCTGCCGCATCCTTTCTTTGTCATCGCCACCCAGAACCCTTCGCATCATGTGGGCGCATTCCCGCTGCCGGAATCCCAGCTTGACCGCTTTTTGATGTGCATTTCCTTGGGCTATCCCGATCCGGCGGCAGAGCGCGCCTTGTTGCTGGGCGAAGACCGCCGCCGCATGCTGCAACAATTGCCGACCGTGATGACGCCGCAGGAATTGTTGGCGGCGCAGGAAGAATTGCGCAAAATCCATGTCGCACCGTCCCTGGCCGAATATGTGATGGCGCTCTGTCATTGGTCTCGCCAGGAAGGCCATTTCGCGGAAGGCTTAAGTCCGCGCGCCGGGCTGGCGCTGCTGCAGGCGGCGCGCGCCTGGGCCGCACTGGAAGCGCGCGACCATGTGCTGCCGGAAGATGTGCAGGCCGTGCTGACGCCGGTGGCGGCGCACCGCCTGCGCCCGCTGAAAGCCGGCGCCGGCGCTGCGCTTTCTTCGCGCGATCTGGTGCAATTGATGTTGAAATCGGTTGCGCCGTGAGCAAGGCAGGCCTGTCCTTCTGGCGCCGGATGCGCCAGCGCAGCTGGCGCCCGGGGCCGGTGGAGCCGGGCGTGACCACACTCGGCCTGCGCCGCATCTACATCGTGCCCAGCCGTCCCGGCCTGGTGTATGCGCTGACCATGCTGCTCTTGTTTCTGGGGGCCACGAATTACAATCTTGGCCTGGGTTTTGCGCTGACCTTTTTTCTGGTCTCGGTCGGCTTGATTGATATTCATCTGACTTGGCGCAATCTGGCCGGCGTCGAATTGCAAGCCGGGCGCGCGCTGCCAGTGTTTGCCGGCGAGGAAGCGCATTTTGAACTGTCCCTGCACAACCCCTCGAAACAGGCGCGGCATGCTCTGTTGCTCGGTTTCATCGCCCCCGGCGAGCGCTTCGCCGAACAAAGTATTGATCTGGCGCCGCACAGCAAACACAGCGTCAGTCTGAGTGTGAGCAGCAGCCGGCGCGGTTGGCTGGCCGCGCCCAAAGTGCAGATTTACACCCGCTTTCCGCTCGGCCTGCTGCATGCCTGGAGTTATTGGCAGCCGGATGCGCGGGTATTGGTGTATCCGCAGGCGGAAGAGGAGGCGCCGCCGCTGCCTTTTTCCGGGGACGGCGCCGGCCAGGGCACGGGGCGCAATGGCAATGAAGAATTTGCCGGCGTGCGCAGCTATCAAAGCGGCGACGCTATGCGCAATATCGCCTGGCGCCAGGTGGCGCGCTTAGATCCTGAACTGGGCGGCAATCTGGTCAGCAAAATCTTTGAAGGCGGCCAACATGCGCGCTTGCATCTGGATCTGGCCGCGCTGCCGCCGGAACTTGATGTGGAAGCGCGTCTGTCCCGTCTGACGCGCTGGGTGTTGCAGGCGGAACAGCTCGGCCATCCCTGGTCTTTGCGTCTGGGCGCGCTGGAACTGCCGCTGGCGGAGGGCGCCGATCACTGCCATGCCTGCCTGCAAGCGCTGGCTTTATACGATGAGGGGGGCAAGCCATGATGCCGCTCTGGCTGCAACTGGCGACCTGGCGCAATCTGTCGCGCGATAAATCCGACACCCTGCTGCTGCTGTGCGCCTGCCTGCTGGTTATTCTGCCGCACACCAGCCACTTGCCGCTGTGGGTGAGCGCGATCTCGCTGTTATTTTTAGGCTGGCGCGCTTTGATTTCCTTCAGCGGACAACGGCTGCCGGATAAAAAGCTGCTGTTGGCGCTGGCGATTTGCTGCATGCTCGGGGTGTTTGCAAATCTGCGCACAATCTTTGGACGCGAAGCCGGGGTCGCCCTGCTGACCATGTTGCTGGCCTTGAAATTGCTGGAAATGCATGCGCGGCGTGATTTGTTTGCAGTCTGCTTTTTATGCCTGTTTCTGATTCTGACCAATTTCCTGTATTCGCAATCCATTCTGACTGCGCTTTTGATGCTGGCTGCGCTGCTCTTGATTTTATGCGCTCAGCTGTCTTTCCAATACATCAACCAGTCGCCCCCGCTTAAGCAGCGTTTGGGACACAGCCTGGGCATAATGTTGATGGCGCTGCCGCTGACGATCGTGATGTTTTTCCTGTTCCCGCGCATTCAGGGGCCATTGTGGGGCATGCCACAGGACAATACCGCCAAAAGCGGCTTGTCAGACAATATGTCGCCGGGCAAGATTTCCAATCTGGTGATGTCGGAAGAAGTGGTGTTGCGGGCGCGTTTTTATGATCCGCCGCCAGCGCAACGCGAGCTGTATTGGCGTGGCCCGGTGTTTGGCGAATTTGATGGTTACACCTGGCGTGAATTACCCTGGCGCGACCTGCCGTTTCAACGCCGTCCGCTGACGGTCGAACCGATGGGGCCTTTGATCAAATATCAAGTGACGCAGGAAAATCTGCTCAACCGGCAATTATTGACGCTGGATTTGCCGCGTCTGATGCCCACCGTGCAGGATCGGGCCAGCTATATTACGCGTGATTTTCAACTCTTCACCCGCAGCCGGGTCCAGGGCCGGGTGCGCTATGAAGCCGCCTCAGTGACGCAGTACCGGGCGCAAGCGGATGCCTTACCGGATGAAACGCGCAATTGGCTGGTCTTGCCGCCCAACTTCAACCCCCGCACAATCGCCCACGCGCAGGAAATCAAACGCAAATACAGCGACCCGGAACAGCAGTTGCGCAGTATTTTGCGCTGGTTCAAAGAAGAAAATTTCCGCTACACCCTGCAACCGCCGCTGCTCGGGCGCGATTCGGTGGATGAGTTTTTATTCAATACGCGGGCCGGCTTTTGCGAGCACTATTCGAGCAGCTTTGTGGTGCTGGCGCGCGCACTCGGGATTCCGGCGCGCGTCGTAACCGGCTATCAGGGGGGTGAAATCAATCCTGTCGATGGGGTTATGACGGTGCGCCAATCCGACGCCCACGCCTGGACTGAGGTTTGGCTGCACGGGCGCGGCTGGGTGCGGGTTGACCCCACCGCCGCCGTGGCGCCGGAGCGGATTGAACAAAATCTGGCGCGCGCGCTGCCGCAAAGCGCCAATCTGCTGGGCAATGTCGGCGCAGGATTGCTTGCAAATGATGGCATTTTAGGTCTGATCAGAAATAATTTCCGCGCCATGAATAATGCCTGGAATCAGTGGGTGCTGGATTTCAACCCCGACAAACAACGCCGCTTTTTGCAGGATTTAGGGCTGGAAGACACCAGTTGGCGCATGTTGCTCAAGCTTTGCTTTGGCATCGGCAGCCTGGTGATGCTCATATTGCTGTGGCCCATGCTGCGCATGCAAAAGCGGATCGACCCCTTGCATGCCCTATACTTGCAGCTGCAAAAGAAAATGGCGGCGCGCGGTCTGGCGCGCGCCACGCACGAAGGCATGCACAGCTGGCGTTTGCGCCTGCAACAGGCGCAGCTGGGCGCGGCGGCGGCGGCAGTGGATGAATTTCTGCAATTGCTGACCCGTCAAACCTATATGCGCCCTGAAGCAGGCATCTCGGCTGCTGAATTGCAAGCCAGACTCAAAGCCTTGCTGAAACAGATTTCATGAAACTGATCCGTTTAACACCTATTGCCATTTTGTGCGCCGTAATGTCCTGCGCCCAGGTCGAAGCGCGCAAAGCCGCGCCGGCAGCCGCCGCCAAAACCCAAGCGCCGGCAGCCGGCTATATGCAACGCCCCGAAATGCAGGAATTCATCGCCGCCATGGTGCAAAAACATGGCTTTGATGAAGCGCAATTGCGCCACACCATGGGGCAAATCCGTCACAGCGCGCAAAGCGTGCAATTGATGAAGCCTGGCAGCGGCGGCGCGCGCGTGAAAAACTGGGAAGCTTACCGCCGCCAATTTGTCGAGCCGGTGCGGATTCAATCCGGGGTGCGCTTCTGGCGTCAATATCAGGCCGATCTGGCGCGCGCGGAGCGTGAATATGGCGTGCCGGCGGAAGCGCTGCTTGGCATTTTGGGAGTGGAAACGGTGTTCGGGCGCCAAACCGGCAACTTCCGCGTGCTCGATGTCACCGCCACCCTGGCGTTTGACTATCCGGATTCGCCGAAGAAAGCGGAACGCAGCGCCTATTTTCTGGGCGAACTCGAAGCCGCCCTGCTGCTGGCGCGCGAAGGTGGAATTGATCCCTTTTCATTGCGCGGCTCGTATGCCGGCGCAATCGGCTGGCCGCAGTTCATGCCGTCTTCGATCCGCCGCTATGCGGTCGATTTTGATGGCGATGGCGTGATCGACCTGCGAAATTCACCAGTTGATGCAATCGGCAGTATCGCGCATTATTTGCATGCGCACGGTTGGCAACGGCAATTGCCCGCAGTGTATGCCGCCAGCCTGGATCCCGGCGGCGATCCGGCGCATTTGCTGGATCGCGGCTTGCAGGCTGATCAGGAATTGAGCACGCTGCAAAAGGCGGGAATTATTCCGCTTGAAATTGTGCCCGAAAAACAACGCTACGGCTTGGTTGATTTACCAAATGGAAACAATCCAACAACCTACTATATAGGCACGAGCAATTTTTTCGCAATTACCCACTATAACCGGAGCTACTTCTACGCCATGTCCGTTTGGGAACTTGGGCAAAATATTAAAAATGCCCTGGAGAAATAAATTTTCTACGGTTTTACCAAATTGGTCTTAAATTGGACTGCGGAACTTGGCAAATTAATATAAAATTTTTCCACAGGGAAAATTTTTAGGCTAAAATGGTGTTCACAGGCATCATGAGTCGCTGGGAACTGATAAAGTTGACAGTTGATTTGTTGCTCAGCAACATTAGTCTAGTATTTTCAACGTTGCTCTTGAGCATTAGAACTGCATTTATTGTATGATTGTCCCGCGTCACTGGCAGCTTTCCAGTATAAAAAACGGATAATGTACAAATCTTCAACATGGTTCAAATGACAAGAACTTCTTGAGCCTGTATCTCCACCGTGCTTATGCACTTTCTTTCTCACCACATTGACTGAACAAGACCATGACTACCCAAGACAATGACCACGCAAACGATCTGGATTCAGACGAACTGCTGAACTACAACCCGAACCGTTTGCTAGACACGCTGATCGAAAACCTGCGCTTGAAGAATGACGCCGCACTCTCGCGCGCACTCGAAGTGGCGCCGCCGGTAATCAGCAAAATCCGCCACCACCGTCTGCCGGTCGGCGCTTCGCTGCTGATCCGCATGCATGAAGTGAGCGATCTGAGCATTCGCGATCTGCGTTACCTGATGGGCGACCGCCGCTCCAAGTTCCGCATCAGCGACAAGCAATTCAAGCCGAAGGATGGCAACGGTCTGGACTGAGCAGATCGACAAGTGACAGCGCGCGGTTGACGGATCTGCCGGCAGAATTGGTGCAAGGCCAAACTCTTTGCCGGGCGTGATTGGTGAGCAGCGCAGGCGTAATGCCTGTGCTGGAGCACGTTGTGGCCTCAGGCAGGGGACCTGCCAGCCAGACAGAAACATAAAACCGCCTTATGCCGGCATTGCTATGCCTGCCCTGCTGCATTGATTCAGCTTGTCTTGTCGCTTGCCCTGTTATTTGCTTCGACCTGTCCCATACCGGCGTCAAATGGCGCACCGCCCGCAGCAATGTGTTCTCTCCGCTTGCGATAAAAACACTTGCCAAGGCTTCTGATGTTTTCCGGGATGCTTGCATCCGCCATGATCAATGTGGGATGCGTGTTCTGTCGCCCGCCGTCATGCAGCAAAGCGCTGTATGGATGCGCCCACCAGCCACGCGCCCCCGCTGAAGATCCGCTCTGCTGCATCATGCCGATGCCGCAAGCCGGTTTGTTGCAAGACTGCGCCGCATCAGATCATGCCGCAAGGCAGCGCCATGCACTACATATGTCCCTGTCAGCCAACGCCTCTCTGCGCCAGCCAGACAGGACACAACTTTCAACTCATGCCGGAAACACGCCGGTGGACAGATAACGGTCGCCGCGATCACACACCACAAACACAATGGTGGCGTTTTCCACTGTATTTGAGATGCGCAGCGCGACTTCGAGCGCGCCAGCGGCGGAAATGCCGCAGAAAATGCCTTCCTGCGCCGCCATTCTGCGCGCCATATTTTCGGCAGCGCCCTGGCTGACCAGTTCGATCCGGTCAACCCGGCTTTTTTCATAGATTTTTGGCAGATAGGCTTCCGGCCAGCGCCGGATGCCGGGAATTTGTGCGCCTTCTTCCGGTTGCGCGCCGACGATTTGAATCTGCGGATTGCGCTCTTTCAGATAGCGTGACACACCCATGATGGTGCCGGTAGTGCCCATCGCACTCACGAAGTGCGTCACCTGTCCCTGGGTATCGCGCCAGATTTCCGGCCCGGTGCCTTCATAGTGCGCTTGCCAGTTATCCGGATTGGCGAATTGATCGAGGATGATGCCGCGCCCTTCTTTTTGCATTTGCTCAGCCAGATCGCGCGCATATTCCATGCCGCCGCTCTTCGGGGTCAGGATGATTTGCGCGCCATATGCGCTCATGCTCTGCCGTCGCTCCATGGATTGGTTTTCCGGCATGATCAAAATCATCTTATAGCCGCGCACCGCCGCCGCCATCGCCAGCGCAATGCCGGTATTGCCGCTGGTGGCTTCGATCAAGGTGTCGCCCGGATGAATCAGGCCGCGCAATTCCGCGCGCGTGATCATCGAGATAGCGGGCCGGTCTTTGACCGAGCCGGCGGGATTGTTGCCTTCGAGCTTGCCGAGAATGACATTATTGCGTTTCTGCGCTTCCTCTCCCGGAATGCGTTGCAATTGAATCAGTGGCGTATTGCCTATCGTGTCTTGAATCGTCGGATAGCGCATGGTGGCGTGTCTGTGATAGATGGGAAATGATTGATTCTAAACGCACTCGGCAATTTTTGCTGCGCACAAAAAAGCCCTGCGCGAGGCAGGGCTGGCAGCGTGATGCGACAACTTATTTCTTGCTGGCGGCTGCCGATGCAGCGGAGGCGGAGGCTGCTTTAGTGGCCGAAGCCGGGGCCGACGCTTTGGCCGGGGCCGACGCCGCTGCACTGGCGCCTGCTTTGGCAGAGGCGGAGGCTGGTGCGGAAGCGGCTGATGCAGCGGAGGCGGTGGAAGCGGCTGAAGCAGCAGAGGCGGAAGCCGAGGCTTTCTTCTCGCCCGCACCTTGTTTGCTTTGGCCATTGATGGTGGCCCCGCCTTCAGACAGCGCACTGGTGCTCTTGTCAGCAAACCCTTTTACCCGCTTCTGGAAATCAGCCCAGTCTTTGAAAGGGCCGTTTTTGCTGCGCTCGTCCAAAATCGCCTTGGCCTTGGCCGGGCCTACGCCCTTCAAGCTGTTCAAAGCAGCTTGATCTGCTGTGTTCAAATCCACAGCGGCAAACGCGCTGCCCATCATGGCGCACAACAAGGCAAAGCACAGCAATAATTTTTTCAACATGACATTCTCCCGGGCAATGGTGGTCAAAAGTGAGGTCAGCGCAGCCAGCCGGCTGCGCTTGCGCCGATAACGGCGCGCCGGGGATTACGGTTGACCGCCGCCGCTTGCAAATAATTCCTGATAGCTGACCGTGGCGGTGCCCAATTTGCCCACCACAATCCCGCCGGCGCGATTCGCATGCAGCATGGCTTGCTGCAAATTCTGGCCACACGCCAGCATCACCGCCAAGGTCGCGATCACGCTGTCGCCGGCGCCGGAAACGTCATACACTTCGCGCGCCTGGGTTGGCACATGGGTGCAGCCATTGGCGTCAAATAAACTCATCCCCTCTTCCGAGCGGGTCAGCAAAAGCGCGTCCAGATCCAGCCGGGAGCGCAGGTTTTGCGCTTTCTCGGTTAATTCCTGCTCATCGCGCCAACTGCCGACGATTTGCCGCAGCTCGCTCTTGTTCGGCGTCAATAAATTCGCGCCGCGATAGCGCACAAAATCATCGCCCTTGGGATCGACCAGCACAAAGCAGCCGGCCTGACGCGCGGCTGTGATCATCGCGCTGACTTTGCTCAAACTGCCCTTGGCGTAATCTGACAGCACCAGCACCGGATAATCCGCCAGCAGGCTGTGAAATTGATTGAGTTTGCTGCGCAACACTGCCGCACTGGGCGGCTCTTCAAAATCGACGCGCAATAATTGCTGCTGGCGGCCGATCACGCGCAATTTGATGATGGTGGAAATCGCCGGATCGCGTTGCAGGAAACTGGCCACGCCGGCTTGCGTCAATAGTTGCGCCACTTCATCGCCGGCTTCATCCTCCCCGACCACGCCAAGCAAACCGGCGTGTGCGCCGAGAGAGGCAACATTGCGGGCCACATTAGCGGCCCCGCCCAGACGCGCTTCGCGCCGTTCAACCCGGCACACCGGCACCGGCGCTTCCGGTGAAATACGGCTGACATCGCCAAACCAATAACGGTCCAGCATCACGTCGCCAGCCACCAAAATCCGCGCCCGGCCAGTCTCGGGCAGTTCTTGTGCAAATTGATTGATGCCACTCATGCTGCTTTGCGCCTGCTGCGCCCTATCCCATAATAAGTAAATCCTGCCGCGCTGACTTCTTCCGGGTCAAACAGATTGCGCCCGTCAAAAATCACGCGCTGCGCCATACGCCGCGCCATGTCTTCAAAATCCGGGCTGCGGAACACATTCCACTCGGTGACGATCAGCAAAGCTTGCGCGTCATCCAGCGCCGCCATCGGATCGGCGGCGAATTCGATCTGCTGCAAACCGCCCCATTGCGCCAGATCCTGCGCCAGCACGGTGCGCGCCAAGTCCATCGCCACCGGGTCATACACCCGCACCCGCGCGCCGCGCTGCACCAGCTCGCGCAACAAGACGCGCGCACTGGCTTCGCGCATGTCATCAGTATCCGGTTTGAAAGCCAGTCCCCACAGGGCAAACTGATGGCCGCGCAAATCGTCGCCGAAATGCTGTGTCACCTTGGCCGGCAAAATATATTTTTGCTGATGGTTGACCTCTTCCACCGCCTGCAGAATCTGCAATTTACTGCCGAAGTCCTGTGCCGTGCGCGCCAGGGCTTGCACATCTTTGGGGAAGCAGGAGCCGCCATAACCGCAGCCGGCATGCAAAAAGCTCTCGCCGATGCGGCGATCTTTGCCAATGCCGTGACGCACCGCTTCAATATCGGCATCCACCAATTCAGCCAAGCGCGCCAATTCGTTCATGAAAGAAATGCGGGTGGCCAGCATGGCGTTGGCGGCATATTTGGTCAACTCGGCAGAACGGCGATCCATCCAGCACACCAGATCATGCTCACGGTTAAACGGCGCATACAGGTTTTTCATCCACTGGCGCGCCTTGTCTGCGTGCGCGCCGGCGTCGATCCCGATCACGACCCGATCGGGTTCAGAAAAGTCTTTGATTGCCGCGCCTTCTTTCAAAAATTCCGGGTTCGACACCACGGTGAAGGGGATCTCCACGCCGCGCCCGGCCAACTCTGCGGCAATCGCCTCGTGCACCCGGTCGCCCGAGCCGACCGGCACGGTGGATTTATTCACGATCACCTTGTATTCCTGCATGTGGCGGGCGATATTGCGCGCCGCCGCCAGCACGTATTTCAAATCTGCCGAACCGTCTTCATCCGGCGGGGTGCCCACGGCAATGAATTGCAATTGCCCATGCGCCACCGCTGCTTCGATATCGGTGGTGAATTGCAGCCGGCCAGCGGCGCGATTGCGCTTGACCAGCTCATCCAAACCCGGTTCATGAATCGGAATCCCGCCCTGGTTCAACATGTCGATCTTGGCTTGATCCAAATCCAGACACAAGACATGATTGCCGACCTCAGCCAGACAGGCGCCGCTGACCAGGCCGACATATCCGCTTCCTATCATCGTTATCTTCATCATTTCGGGGGCGTCGCTTTCAATTCATGACATTCAATTCTTCTGTGCGGCGTGGCGGGTAACTGTCCCATTCGCTGCATCCCGGACACTGCCAGTAAAATTGGCGCGCCTTGAATCCGCAGTGCGCGCATTGATAGCGCGCCAGCTTTTGCGTATAGCCGTGCAGCAAACCCTTGACCATCGCCAATTCCTGCACATGTTCGGGGTTGGCGTCGATCAGACGCGCTTCCAGCAATTTATCCAGCCCTAACAGGGTCGGCGTGCGGCGCAATTCCTCCAATAACAATTGGCGCGCCGCTTCCACCCCGTCCAACTCCAGCACCGCTTTGAACACTTCTTCCAGCAAATCAATTGAGGAGGCTTCGGCCAGACAGGCTTTGAGCAGATTGACGCCTTCTTGCGGACGCCCCACCTGCCGGTAGCCATCCATCAAACGCTGCGCCACCAGGGCCACATGCGGCACGCTTTGCTGCTCCACCCGGCGCCAGGTCAGCAAAGCGGCTTCCACATCGCCCTTGGCCAACAGTGCGTCGCCGCTCAAAATCGTGGCGCGCACATTATTCCGATCCACTGCCAATGCCTGCTCCAGCAGCGGCAGCGCGGCGTCCGGATGGGTGTGCACCAGCGCATCCTGCGCCAGCTCACAATAAAATTGCGCAATCTCGCGCTGCCGCCCGCCGGCCCCGGATTCCTGCAGCGCGCGCGCCGCCTCAATCGCGCGCGGCCATTCTTTTTCGCGCTGAAAAATTTCCAGCAAGGCGCGCCGCGCCTGCACTTCGTACTGGCTGTCGAGCAGGCTCTTATAGGTTTCTTCGGCCCGGTCTAATAAGCCGGCCTTGAGATAATCCTGTCCCAACTCATAACGCGCTTGCAGATTTTGCTCAATCGGCAAATCGGCGCGGGACAATAAATTCTGGTGCACCCGGATCGCGCGCTCTGTCTCGCCGCGCCGGCGGAACAGATTGCCGAGGGCGAAATACATTTCCGTGGTTTCAGGATCAAGTTTGACGATTTCGATAAAAGCGTCCACCGCCTTATCCGGCTCGTCATTGAGCAGAAAATTCAAGCCCTTGAAATAGCCGCGCGGCAAGCTGCGCGATTCGGACAGCAGCTCGCGAATATCCACCCGCGCAGCAATCCAGCCCAGGCTGAAAAACAGCGGGATGCCCAGCAACCACCACAGTTCAAATTCCATCTGGCGTTCCGGACAGGTTGACACGGCTGACCGCATCCGGCTGCGGCGGCTGATGACGCGACTGCGTTTCGATGCGGTGTTCGTGTTGTAAATGTTGCAGATTCTTTTTGTGACGCGCCATTTCGCGACGATGACGGAAGACTGTCGGCGTCATCGCCAATACCCCCAGCACCGCGCCGCACAGGAAGGCGGTCAGCAGCATCAGCACCAGCGGGCTGCGGATCTCATAGCCTAAAAACAGCACCAGCGTGGTTTCATGCGTATTGCGCAAAGCGAACAGGAAAAACACAGCGAACAACAGCGCGGCCAGCAGCCTCGATATGATTTTCATGATGTCCTCCTGTCAAAAAAAACGGCATCCGCAGATGCCGTTGGCGCGCATGGATAGACCATGCGCACATCATTGTATGCCCTCAGGCTGCGCTGTGTTGCTGGTGTTGCGGCATCGCATCGACGCGCTCGCGCAATTCCTTGCCCGGTTTGAAGTGTGGCACACGCTTTTCCGGCACCATCACCTTATCCCCCGATTTCGGATTACGCCCGATGCGCGGCG
Source organism: Massilia sp. W12 (assembly GCF_037300705.1). Lineage (NCBI taxonomy): Bacteria > Pseudomonadati > Pseudomonadota > Betaproteobacteria > Burkholderiales > Oxalobacteraceae > Massilia > Massilia sp. W12. The sequence goes on from NZ_CP147776.1 coordinate 3,824,779, forward strand.
GACGGCTGCTCAATGCAAAACTGCCAAAACCACGGATCTCAATGCGCTGACCGTCGGCCAGGGCCTGGGTCATCGCATCGAGAATGGTCTTGACGGCATAGTCTGCATCTTTCGCCACCAGTTGCGGATAGCGTTCCGCCAACCGCTGGATCAGCTCAGACTTGGTCATCGCAGATCAATCAGTTCTTGTTATCGAACTTTGCCTTCAGCAAGGCGCCCAGGCTGGTGGTGCCGGAGGCGGCGCTGCTGTCAGCGTTCAGCTTCTGCATTGCTTCCTGGGTGTCAGCATTGTCTTTTGCCTTGATCGACAATTGGATGCTGCGGCCCTTGCGGTCGATGTTGATGATCATCGCTTCGACCTTGTCGCCAGCCTTCAGGTGGCTGCCGGCGTCTTCCACGCGGTCACGCGAGATTTCAGAAGCGCGCAGATAGCCTTCCACGTCGTCGTTCAACTGGATCACAGCGCCCTTGGCTTCCACCGATTTCACCGTGCCGGTCACCAGCGAGCCCTTGTCGTTCATCGCGGTGTAGTTGTTGAACGGGTCGCCTTCCAGCTGCTTCACGCCGAGGGACACGCGCTCACGCTCAACGTCGATCGCCAGCACCACGGCTTCCAGCTCATCGCCCTTCTTGTAACGGCGCACAGCTTCTTCGCCGCTTTCAGTCCAGGACAGGTCGGACAGATGCACCAGACCGTCGATATTGCCTTCCAGGCCGATGAACACGCCAAAGTCGGTGATCGACTTGATCGCGCCCTTGACACGGTCGCCCTTCTTGTGGGTCATGCCGAAGTCATCCCACGGATTGGCCTTGCACTGTTTCATGCCCAGGCTGATACGGCGGCGTTCTTCGTCGATTTCCAGAACCATGACTTCCACTTCGTCGCCCAGCTGGACAACTTTGTTCGGGGCCACGTTCTTGTTGGTCCAATCCATTTCGGAAACGTGCACCAGACCTTCGATGCCCTGTTCCACTTCCACGAATGCGCCGTAGTCGGTCAGGTTGGTCACCTTGCCGAACAGACGGGTGCCTTGCGGGTAGCGGCGGGACAAACCGGTCCACGGATCGTCGCCCAATTGCTTCACGCCCAGGGACACGCGGTTCTTCTCTTGATCGTACTTCAGAACCTTGGCGGTGATTTCCTGGCCAACCGTCAGCACTTCGGACGGATGACGCACGCGACGCCATGCCAGGTCGGTGATGTGCAGCAGGCCGTCGATGCCGCCCAGATCCACGAATGCGCCGTAGTCGGTGATGTTCTTCACAACGCCGGTCACCACAGTGCCTTCTTTCAGGGTTTCCATCAGCTTCTGGCGCTCTTCGCCCATCGAAGCTTCGATCACAGCGCGGCGCGACAGCACCACGTTGTTGCGCTTGCGATCGAGCTTGATGACCTTGAATTCCATGGTCTTGCCTTCATACGGCGTGGTGTCCTTGACCGGGCGGGTATCGACCAGCGAACCCGGCAGGAAGGCGCGGATGCCGTTGGTGAGCACGGTCAGACCGCCCTTCACCTTGCCATTCACGGTGCCGACCACGATCTCGCCGGAATCCATGGCTTTTTCCAACGCCAGCCAGGAAGCCAGACGCTTGGCCTTGTCGCGCGACAGGATGGTGTCGCCGAAGCCGTTTTCCAGCGATTCAATCGCTACGGATACAAAGTCGCCTACTTTGACTTCGAGTTCGCCCTGGTCGTTTTTGAATTCTTCCACCGGGATAAAGGCTTCAGATTTCAGACCGGCGTTGACGATCACAAAATTATGATCCAGACGCACCACTTCAGCGGAGATCACTTCACCCGAACGCATGTCTTGACGCGACAGCGATTCTTCAAACAGAGCGGCAAAGCTTTCCATGCCAAAGGATTCAGAGGAGGTAGTAGTCATGCAAATTTTTCAGGTTAACCGGCAGACAGTCCACACGCCATCTGAACCGGGTTAAGTTGACAACATGCCGGCGCACACATTGCGTGTGAGGCCGGCGCCAAAACGGGGAAGCTCAGCGGCAGGCGGCCCACCAGCGCATCACCTGTTGCACGGCATCCTCGACACTCATGTCGGAAGTGTCGAGAAGATGGGCGTCGGCGGCGGGCTTTAACGGCGCAATGCTGCGCTGGGTGTCGCGTTCGTCGCGGGCGGCCAAATCTTTCCGAAGATCGTCGATATTAGCAGGAATTCCCTTTTCTATCAATTGCTTGTAACGACGCTGCGAACGCGCCTCAACACTGGCGGTAAGAAACACTTTGAGATTGGCGTGCGGAAAAATCACCGTGCCCATATCGCGCCCGTCGGCCACCAGGCCGGGCGTGCGGCGGAATGACAGTTGCAGCGCAAACAGGGCTTGGCGCACGGTCGGCAGCGCGGCGATTTTGGAAGCCATTACCCCGACTTCCTCGGCGCGGATGGCCAGGCTCACATTTTCATGCGCTAAAAACACCTCGCTGCCTTTGAAGCTGCACACCAGGTGTTCCGCCTGTTTGGCGATAGCGTGCTCATCCGAGAGCGCAATCTCGCGCCGCAACACCGCCAGCGCGGTGAGGCGGTACAGCGCGCCGGAATCGAGATAATGAAAACCGAGCAAATCGGCCACTTTGTGCGCCACCGTGCCCTTGCCGGACGCGGTCGGGCCGTCGATCGTGATTACGGGAAAGCTCATGAAAATCCGCCTGTGGGTGCTTGCAAACCTGGAATGTTATCACGGCGCGGCTGGGCGCCGATTTTGATACACCCATTCGCAAGCGGGATGGCGGCGCCGGGCTGTGCGCCGCCGCCCGCTGCAAACCGCCTCAGGGCAAGCTGCGCAAGATATCCAGATGCGCTTTGTAATACGCCAGCGCATCAAAGGCCGGGTTGGGAATCCAGCCAACGATGTCCAGATGATCCACCCCGCTCTTGACGCCGCGCCAATTCCACTGCCCGGCTTTGGGCGCGCCGCCGGCGCTGATGTCATTCACCAGCGCGCCGGTGGCGACAAAGCTTGTGCCGGAGAGTTTGATGGTGGGCGCTTTCTGGCTGCGCAAGGGGACTAAGCAGTCTGATTCCCACCAGCTGCTGTCAATCACCGGAAAACCGGATTGGTTGCGCGTGCTGTTGCCCATATAGCCGGGGCCGCAAAACTGCGACAGCATATGATTGTTATCGCCGCGCGGATAATGAAAACCGCTGCCGGCGTTGCGCAAGGTGGCGCTGGCGCCGAGCGAGAAATAATATACCGAGGGCAGCGTGCTGACCCAGGCGTTCATATCCGCCGCTCCCTTGGGGGACAAGTCATATTGAGCGCGATCAAAGCCGCTGTGATACCACCAGGATGCGCGCAACACGCGGTCAAAATAGGCGCCGAAGCTCTCGCCTGTGGCGCGCGGCGTGATGCCCCATTGATCCAGACGGAAGTCATACACCATATCGCCCAGATCATTGCGTCCCCCTGCTTCGCGCGCCAGGCGCGAGACGAACGCTTGCACATACGGCACATTGTCTTTGATCACGTCCGGCAAGGTCGTGCCGTCATGCGGGGCGGCGACGCTGCTGACGCTTTTCACCCAGGCCGCGCTGACGGCGGTGCTGCCAAACAGGCCGCTGTTTTTCGGCGCGCCATTTGTCGCCAGCAATTGCGCCAGCATGCGCGCGCTTTGTCCGCCCATGCCATGGCCGACCAGGTGCACCGGATTGCTTGCGCTCCAGGCCGGATACACGCCGGCATAGCAACGCCCGTTGCGCGCATGGCCGGCGGCGCTGCTGTGGCTGGCGCCATAATCGACGCAGCCGCCCTTGATTTGATAGTACAACTCCACTGCTCTGTCCCAGTTTGAGGTGAAACCGCCCACCGTCAACATATACACCGGCTGCGCGCCGCTGTAGGCATTGCGCAATTGCGCCTGCAAATCATTTTTGCCGCCCCAATATTTAAAGCCCAATGCTTCGCTGCGGTCGAAGCCGGCCAGGCCATTGACAAAAATCACCGGATTATTGTTGGCCGCCTGGGCGGACTGGATGGCGCCGGCCAAGGCCAGCATGGCAATCAGTTTTTTCATGATGCATCCTTTATGCCGCGCTCAAGGCAGGCTGCGTAATTGATTGATGTGGGATTTATACCAGTTGATCTTGTCGGTTTTAGACCAACCCAGGGTCCAGCCGGTAATGTCCAGATGGTCAAAACCATCCTGCAGACCTTTCCAGTTCCACGCGCCTTTTTGCGGTGCGCCGCCCGCGCTGATGTCGATCACCCTTGGCGCGCGCGCCGCCGGCGCTGTGCCCAGCGGGGCGCTGCGGGCGATTTTCAGGGTCGGCGCTTTTTGTGCGCGGGTCGGCACCACGCAATCGGTGTCACGCCAGGAGGCGTCAATCACCGGCGCCGTGCTTTGGCTGTAATTGCCCATGAAGCCGGGGCCGCAGAACAGGCCGATCAAGGGATTTGCATCCCAGCGCGGATAGGCCCAGCCGGAAATCCAGCCATTCGTGTTGGAGCGGGTGCTGTAGGAAAAATAGTAAATATCCGGCTGATCCTGCACCCAGTCATTCATGCGCATCGCCCCATCCGGCGAGAGATCAAAGGTGCTGATGTCGCGCACATTGCGGTCGGTGAAGATTTTTTTCGGATTATTGTTCAAGACGCGATACATATAATCAGAAAATTTTTCGCCGCTGCCGCGTGTCGGCACATCCCATTGATCGAGTTTGAAGTCATACACAAAATCGGTCAGCAGCGGATTGGCCCCGACAAAGGTGGCGATGCCAGCCGCCAGGGTCTGGATCATGGGCACATAATCGGTGATGCTGTACACCAGAGTGGTGCCGTCATTCGGGGTGGCGATGGTGGTGATGCTTTTGATCCAGCGCGCATTCACGGCGTGTCCGGCAAACAGATTCACATCGCCTTCCGGATTGGCGCCGCCATTGGCCAGCAATTGCGCTAACAAGCGTGCCGTCTGTCCGCCCTGGCTGTGGGCCACGATGTGCACCGGGTGCGCTTCGTCCCAGGCCGGATAGACTGCGCGGTTTTTGCTGTCTGCGGCGCTGGCCGAGGGACACTGGCGCGCATCGGCGGTATTGCGGGCCACAGATGAGTTTTTGAAATAGCGCTCATGGCCATGGCTGGCGGCGTGATTCGGGCCATAGTCGATGCAACCGCCTTTGATTTTCCAGAACAACTCAATCGCCCGATCATAGTTGGAGCTGAGCGGCCCGACGCATACCGAATAACTCGCCATATCGGGATAAGCCGCGCGCAATTGCGCCGGAATATCGTCCAGGCCGCCCCAATAGCGGTAGCCGAGCGCTTCATCTTCGCAAAAGCCCATGAAGCCATGGACAAAAATCACCGTCGCCGGAGCCGCCGCCGCCTGCCCCGGCGCGGCGCACAAGGCGAGGCAGGCGAGCAGCATGTACAGATATTTCTTGAGTGTCTCCAAAAGCATTGCACGTCCCTCCGAATAGTTTGCTGTTGTTGTGTGGGCATTGCTGATTCATCAAACAAATAAAGCGAGCGCTCGATTTGAATGGTGCAGCTTATAGCAGGGAGGCGGGAGCGGCAAATGAAAGTGATTCAAAAAACAACGTTTTTAATATGATTAATATTGAAAATTGAATTGCAAATTTTGCAAAGGTGATTGGTGAGCGATTCAAACGCCAGTGCTTGCCGTTCAGCCTGGCTGCGGCGCAGCGGCCAGCGCAGATGCAAAATCGCCGCCGTCAGGCCGGCAAAAAAAGCGCAGGCCAAAGCAGCAAGGCGGGCCAGTGCGCCGCGCTGCTTGGCAAAAGCGCGCGGCAAGCGCCTAGCCGGCAGCCTGCCGGCTTAAGTCTTGCAGCGGCAGACACAGCGTAAAACAGCTGCCGCCGCCAGGGCTGCTGTCACAGGCGATGCTGGCGCCATGCCGCTGCATAATGCGCTGCGCCAGATACAGGCCCAGGCCGCTGCCCTCGCCATTGCTGCGGGTGGTGAAAAACGGCTCGAAAATATGCGCTTGCACCTCGGCGCTCATGCCGCAACCGTTATCTTGCAGGCTGATCAGGCAATCGCCATCTTGCTGGCGCACGCGCAAATGCAGCAGGCCATGTCCGTTCATAGCCTGCGCCGCATTCAGCAGCAAATGCGCCCAAACCTGTTGCAAAGCCTGTTTTTGCGCGCGGATCTTGGGGCGCAAGCTGTATTCGCGCCGCACCTCGATGTCCGCGCCCCAGCGTTTGCCGAATTGCCAGACGGCCTCTTCCAGGCTGGCGCACAAATCAACTTCGACAAACGCTTCGCGCTCGCCCTCGCCGGCATAGCTGCGCAGGGATGACACCATCTTGCTCATATGCTGCACCGCATGGCCAATGTTTTGCGCATTGCTCAGCAGGGTGTGCATATTGCTGGCCAATTGCAGCAGGAAATGCGCGCGCGGATGTTGCAGCAGGGACAGATGTTCGCCCCAATGCTGCTCCACCTGCAAGCGCACCAATTGATCCGCCATATAGTGGCAATCGGCATAGCCGGCCTGCTGCAACTCATGTTGCAACTTGCGGCGCAAGGCGCGCTCAATGCGCGCGCTGCGCGGCGCGCCGGCTTGCAACGCTTGCCGCACTAAACGCCAGAACGCTTCATTATGGGCGGCATCGAGCGCAGCGAAGAGTTGCGGCGCATCCGCCAGCACGCTCATCATGCCGCTTTCGATATTCCCGCAACTGGCTTGAATCGCGCCCAGCGGCGTATTGATTTCATGCGCCACATTCGCCACCAGCTGCCCCAGCGCAGCCATTTTCTGCTGCTGCGCCAATTGCTGTTCGGCGTTTTGACGCGCTTCCAGCGCATGCGCGTTTTCCAGCGCAATCGCGCCATACGCGCACAGGGTGCGGAAAATCAGGCGTTCACGTTCGCCAAACGCCTGCGCATCGGTGGATTGCACCGACATCACCCCCAGCACCCTTTGCTCCACCAGCAAGGGCACAAACAGGGCGCTGCGGATAGGCTGGCTGCCGGGCAGCAAATCGGGCAGCACTGCGCCGCTATCTTCAATCACCAGCAATTCCTGCTGCTCGCGTGCGACCCGCGCTACGCGTGAATTCGCATCATTCAGGGGCAGGCTTTGCATTTCAAATGGCTGATCATTTTCCAGCGTCAACACCGGCTGCAAGATGGCCCGTTCAGGCTCATAGCGGTAGAGTAAAAACGTGCAGATATTGAACATGCTGCGCACATGTTGATACAGCGCGGCAAATACGCTGCGATCTTCCAGGCGGGCGGTGATGTCGCGCCCGATCTCGCCCAGCTGGCGCAGGGTTTCAACCGACAATGCCAACTCGTGATTCGCCTGGCTCAAAGCGCCATTCGCCTTATGCAATTCCTGATTTGAACTTTGCAATTCCGCCGTGCGCAAGGCGACCTGTTCTTGCAATTGGCGCTGGCGCTGGCGCAGCAAGGCGGTGCGCATATGCACCACCGCACTCAAGCCCAGGCCCAGGCCCAGCAAGCCCGTCAGATAAAACCACCAGCTTTGATACCAGGCCGGCAATACGCGCACGCTCAGGCTTTGCGCGCCTTCCTGCCAGTCTTGCTCATCATCCTGGTCCGCATTTTTACTGCGCAAGCGCAGGGTATACAGGCCGGGCGGCAAATTGGTGTAGCTGGCGATGCGCTGTATGCCATCGGCCCCCTGCCATTCGCGATCATAGCCTTCCAGGCGCCAGCCATAGCGGCGCTGCTGCGGCGCGACATAGTCAAGCGCGGCAAATTCCACGCTCAGATTGTTTTCGCCGGGGCGCAACTCCAGCTCGCCGCGCGTGTGCGCCAGGCTGCCGGCGGAAAATTCGCGTTTGCCCAGGCGCGCCTGCAGCAACACCAGCGGGGCCTGATATTGCCGGTTTTTCGGCGCCAGATCAGGCCGCACCACGGTAGCCCCGCCCATCCCGCCGAAGATTAAATCGCCTTCCGCAGTGACGACGCCGGAATCCGCCCAGTAAGCCGAGATATACACCCCGTCATGCCGCTGCCAATTGCGCGCGCTCAAGCGGATCGGGTCGATTTCCACCAAACCATTCATATTCGCGGCCCAGATATGGCCATGTTTGTCTTGCAATAATTTGGCGGTCATCAGCTGGCGCAAACCAAGCTGCCGGCTCAAGCGTTGAATTTCCCGGCTGCGCCCCGGTTGCGGCATGAGTTGAATGCCGCCGCCCAGGGTGGAAATCCATAATCTGCCGCGCGCATCAAATAACAGGCTGGTCACTGTGCCGCCGGCAAGCGCTTGCGGATCGCCGATTTCCGGCAGGAAGGCGCTGGTTTTGCCGCTGGCGTGGTGATAGCTGTGCAAACCGCTGCCATGCGTGCCCAGCCACATCACGCCATCGGCTGCGCGCGTCATCGATAAAATCGTCATATTGCCGAGCGCTTTGATGTGCTGACTGTCGCCGCTGTGCGGATTGAAGCGATACAAACCGGTTTCTGTCCCGAGCCACAGAAACTGTCCCTCTTGCAAAATGCGATTGACGCGGATTTGCCGCCCTTTGACATAATTCACCTGCTGCGCCCGGTGTTTTTTCATGTCATAGCGGAATAAGCCGGTATTCGAGCCGAGCCAGACTGTGCCGTCGCTTTGCGGCAAAATCGCCAGCATAAAACCAAGCGACACCGCCTGGCCGCGTTCATCCAGCGCATGCGGCAGCCACTGCATACTGCCTTTGCGCCAATCCAGAATATTCATGCCGCGCCCTTGCAAGCCGAACAGCAACTCGCCGCCGGGGCCAAGGCCAAGCGCGGAAACCTCTGCGTTATTCAATTGCAAGCGGCGCTGCGTTGGCGCATTTACGCCGTACAAGGTTAAAAACGCCTGTTGCTGTGGATCGAAACGGTTTAAGCCGCGCTGCCCGCCCACCCACAACAAACCGGTGCGGTCTTTGCACAAGGCCAGCACGGTATTGCTGAGCAAGCTGACCGGCAAGGCCGGCTCATGCACCATGCGCAAGGTGTGGCCGCTGTCGCGCGCCAATTCGAGCAAACCGCCGCCATACACGCCAAACCAGACCCGCTTGGCGTCCACCGGCAAAATGCTGGTGATATTGTCCGTGCTGATGTGGGCCGGCGCATCGGCGCCGGATTGCAGCAAAACGCGTTGCGCCTTGCCATGTTTGATCAGATACGCGCCCTGATTGGAAGAGCCGGCCCAGACTTCGCCGCCCGCCTCAGCGTACAGAGCGGTGATGACCGGCTGCACTTCGTCAATTGAGGGCAGTTGCAGCAACTGCGGACGCGGCGCACCCGCCGCCCAGTACAGCAAACCCTGACGCGTGCCGATCCACAACACGCCGCGCGCATCACGCTGCAGACTGAGCACGCGATCATTCGGCAAATAACCGTTGGCGCTGGCATACAAACGCAATTGGCCATCTTTGCGGTGCAATAATCCATCATTGCTGGCAATCCACAAACCGCCCGCGCCGTCGTCGGCAATCGCATTAATGGTGGGGTGGCGCTGCTTGCCGGTTTGCAAAGGAATACGTTCAAATTTATCCAGCCGCGCATCGTAGCGCGCCAGTCCGCCGCTGCGCGCGCCTATCCACAACTCCCCTTTGGCGTCAATAAACAGGACTTGGATAAAACCATCCGCCAGACTGCCGGGGTCGTGCTCATCGGCTTGATACACGCGCATGCGGTAGCCATCCCAGCGCGCCAGCCCGCCTTGCGTGCCCAGCCATAAAAATCCGATCGGGTCTTGCGCCAGCGCAGTGATGATGGGGTAATGCAAGCCCTCTTCCGCAGTCAGATGCTGAAAAACGCGGTCAGCGATTTCATGCCAGCGCGCCGCCGGGGCTGCGCCATGCGCCAAACCGGCGGCGCACAGCAAACACAGACAGCAGATGCGCACCACAGCACTGCGCGCACGGACAAGCCAGGCCGGGCAGGCGCTGTGGTCGCCAGCGGGCAGCGTCTTGCAAGTGCGCATCTGCATGCATTCCCTCCAGTCGGGTCGATTCAGATTCGGGTAAGCGCGCCGCAAACGCAGCGCGATGTCGCAATATTTCCAGGCCGCCAGGGAATTTTGCCTGATTGCGTCTGGAAAGCAACTCTTTCCTTAGCGCCAACCATATATCGCCAGCGCCGTCAGCCTGCCCCGCTGCGCGCGCCACAGTCCAGGCTTGCGCAAACAATCCCGGCTGCTGTCATGCGCTTACCCTGCGCATGCAACACCGCATACCGGCGGCGCGCGGCGCGCATGGCATACTTACAGGGCGCAGGCTGTGCGCACGCATTGTTTTCAAGGAATGCAAATGACCTCCCCCTTCGCGATTTTTGCGCGCCGCATGCTGCGGCGCAGCCTGACCCTGCTACTGCTGCTCAGTCTGGGCGCTTGCGCCATCAAAGCCAATAACCGCAGCGTGAATCAGCCGATGACGGCGGAATTTGCGGCGCATGTGCAACAGGGCCGGCTGCCAATCGCCGGCGAATCCGTGATTGCCTTATCGCTCTCCGGCGGCGGCGTGCGCGCCGCCGCGTTTGGCCTGGGCGCACTGCAAGCGCTGGCCGGCGCGCCGGGCGAAGCGGATGTGTTTGATGATCTGAGCTTTATCTCCAGCGTCTCCGGCGGCTCGCTGACTGCCGCCTACACCGGCTTATATGGCCGCGCGGTATTGCAGGACTTCCGCCAGCAAGTCTTATACCGCGATCTGGAACAGGATATGCGGCGCTCGCTGTGGTCGCCCGCCAATTTGCTGCGTTTGGCCGGCGGCGGCGTGAACGATTTGAGCAATATGGCGCATATCCTCGACCGCGATATCTTTCACGGCGCCACATTTGCCGACCTGTACCGGCGCCAGCGGCCTGAAATCTGGATCAACGCCAGCGATGTGTATAACCGCACTCCCTTCCCCTTTATTCCCGCCGTATTTGACGCGCTGTGCAGCGATTTATCGCAATTGCCGCTGTCAGAAGCAGTCGCCGCCTCCATGGCGGTGCCGCTGGTGTTTGCCCCCATCGTCCTGAAAACCTATCCGGAAGATTGCAGCGCGCCGCTGCCGGATTGGATGTTTGACAACCAGCAATTGCGCCAACTGCCGGCGCTCACGCGCGCTTTTGCCGCCGCCGCGCGCAATTACCGCAACCCGCAGCGCATGCGCTATATCAAACTGGTGGATGGCGGCGTGACCGACAATAATGGTCTGGCCAGTATTTTGCTGGTGAACTCAATGCGCCCCAACGCCTACGGCCCCTTCACCCATGAAGAGGCGATACGCTTGAAACGCCTGCTGTTTCTGGTGGTGGACGCCGGGCGTCCGGTGAGCGGCGAATGGGCCAAGCAGGCCGAAGGGCCGAGCGCCTTTGATTTATCGCTGGCGACCACCGACACCGCCACCGATTCCGCCACCCGCACCGCGATGGATGCGTTTTTCGCCATGGTCAACAATCTGCGTCAGCGCCTGGTGACGCAACGCTGCCAATTAACGCGCGCCGAGATCGAACGGGTGCTGGGCGCGCACGCGCAGTGGCGCTGCGACGAGCTGGAGATGACGGTCGGCGCGGTCGGTTTTGACGATCTGGATGGCGCGCTGGCGGAACGTCTGCGCAATATGCCAACCCGGCTCAGTCTGCCCAAAGAAGATATTGACGCCGCCATCGCCGCCGGCCAAAGCGCCGTGCAGCGCCACCCGGCCTTTCAGCGCTATCGCGCACAGCGCCTGGGACAGCAGGCCGGCACGCCATAACAAGCGTGGCAAAACGCTGTTACACAAAAGCCCCGGCGCCGCACGCCGGCAAGGCGGACGGCCAGCCGAATGCAGGTAAGATAAGCGCCAATAATATTTGATAAAGGACTGCGCATGCCCAGCCCGCGCCCCCTGTTTTCCTGTCTCAGCATTCTGGCTGTGAGCGTGGCCATGGCGGCCTGCTCGCGCTACGGCAAAGAGATTCCGCCCGGCCAGCTGCAAGCCGCGCGCGGCTTTGCCGCAGCACAGTCCGCCGGCGTCTTGCAAGACAGCGCCTTGAATGAAATTTCCGGCTGCGCCGCCAGCCGGCGCCAGCCCGGTCTGCTGTGGCTGCACAATGACTCGGGCGACAGCGCGCGCATTTTTGCAGTCAATCACAAAGGCGTTTTGCAAAAAACTTATACGCTGGAGGGGGTGAAAGCGAATGATTTTGAAGACATCGCGATCGGCCCCGGCCCGCAGGCAGGCGAGCACTATCTTTATCTGGGCGATATCGGCGACAACTGGGGCTGGCGGCGCAGCGCGCAAGTGTATCGCATGGCCGAACCGGACAGCGCGCAGCCGGGCGCCAGCTTGCGCCCGGAAAGCTTCACCATCCACTACCCCGGCGGCGCACTGGATGCGGAAACCCTGATGCTGGACCCGGCAAATGGCGATTTATACATAGTCAGCAAGCGCGAAACGCCAAACCGCGTGTTCCGCTTCCGCGCCCCGCTGCGCGATGGCGGCGTATATACCGGCGAAGAAGTGGGGCAAGTAAATATCGATTGGCTCACCGGCGGCGATATTTCCGCCGATGGCGCGCAAATCCTGTTACGCACCGTGCGCCACATCTATTTATGGCAACGCGCGCCGGGCGAAAGCATCGCCGCCGCCCTGCAACGCGCGCCGCTGCAAGCCCCCGCCGGCAAAGAACATCAAGGCGAAGCCGTATGCTGGGCCGCCAATGGGCGCGACTATTACAGCCTGTCTGAAGGCAAACAGCAACATCTGTATTTTTACCGGCATACCGGGCCATAAAGCTGCGCAGGCAGCGCCGGTCCAGCAGCCGCTTCGGCCTGCCCGGCAAATCGCTGGGTGAAAATCTGCAGGAAGATGCGCGGGGACGCATCTGGACCGGAGAAATGGTGATCGAACCGGACACCATGCGCATGACCCGCATCAGCCGCGCCGATGGCATGGACTTGGGCGCCGCCTAATGGCGAATTCAGCGCACCCGGGGCCCTGGCGCTGCCGGCGCAAACCGCGCAAGCCAACGCCGCACGCTTGACGCTCCCCCCGCCCGGGCCAGGGCAGCCGGATGCAGCTGCGCATCCCGCAATATCTGCCCCCGGCGCCCGGGCAAAGCGCATAAAGCCCCGGGCGGCTCAACACTGCCACAACATTTTTGCGCCCCCCTTCTGACAGGCGCAGCGGAACACATAGGCGCAACCGCCGCCGAAGTTCATTTCGACGTCGGGATCCGGGCCCTGCTCCAGCTGCGCAACAAACTGCATAGGCTGCTCGCAGGCATCGCATTGCGGCGTCGCATCGCCCTGCAGCCACAGAGGCTGGCCGCCAAGCTGTCCCAGCACTTCGCGCGGCAGCGCCGCATGTTCTGCCGCCCACGCCATTCTGGCCTGATCATAATGCGCCAAGTCGGCTTCCACCAACTGCGCGCCATAACGCAGCGCAAGCACAGTTTCACCCTCTTCTGGCGGCGTGATCAATTGCAGATCATCCGGGCTGACGGCAAGCACCCGATTGGCGCCTTCATCCGCATCCCATTCCGCACAGCCGCCCGGCTCATTCTGGCACATAAACAGCAACAGCAACTCCTCTGGCGAAGAGCGGATCTGCCCCAGAAATTGCATATTTCCCTCGCAGCTGCTGCATTGCGGCCAGACAAAGCTTGAGGCCGCTGCGCTGGGCCGGCCGCCAAACACCGTCTGCGCGGTGACGGTTTGTTCCGCGTCCGGCTGATGAATCAATAATGTGCTCATGGTCATTACCTTTCAGAATAGATGCCTTCCCAGCATAGCAAAGCAACGCACCTTCAGCCATGCAAGACAAGGCGCATTCCGGCGCATTTGCGTTGTCAGCCGGGGCGGCTTAATATGCATACCCTGGATTGCCGCCAACACGCAAATCACGCTATTCCCGAGCCCCCATGCCCAAGCCGCAGCCATGGCGCCTGGCCCCGGCCAGCGCAGATGCGCCGCAAAATATCATGCCGGCAAATCAGCCCTGATCCGACCGAAAGACCCGTATGTCCCTGATTCCAGCGCATCTCAGCTTAGCCTTTACCTTATTCAGCCTGACCGCCGCCGTGAATGTGCAAGCGCCGCTGTATGCCGCCTACGCCGCACGCGATGGCTATGGCGTATTAGCCACCACGCTCGCCTTTTCCTGCTATGTGCTGGGAGTGTTGCCGGTCTTGCTGACATTGGGCGGCTTATCCGACCGCATCGGCCGCAAGCCGGTTATGCTGCTCGCGCTGGCGCTGTCAGCCAGCGCCACCGTTCTGATGCTGCTCTCGCCGCATATTCCCAGCCTGATGCTGGCGCGTTTTTTATTGGGGCTGGGCACCGCTCTGATGTCAGCCACCGCCACCGCCTACATGATTGAATTACTGGGACAGGCCGATAGCAGCAGAGGAGCGAATTGGGTGACTGCCAGCAGCTCCATCGGCTTTGGCATGGGGCCGGCCATCACCAGCCTGTGCCTGCTGTGGCAAGACAGCTTGCGCCCGCTCAGTTTTTACGCTGTCCTGGCGGCGTTGAGCGCCTGCGCCCTGCTGCTGTGGCGCCTGCCGGCGACGGACTTGCCAGGCAGCGGCGCGCGGGCGCCCATGTTGCGCCTGCCGTATTTCAACCGCGCGGTATGCTGGTATGGCGCAGCGATTTTTTTATGCTGGGCCAGCACCGGACTGGTGTTATCGATTTTGCCCGGCGTCCTGGCCAAACAATCCATGAGCCAATACGCCGGCCTGTGTTCGCTGCTGGCGATCAGTTGCGGCCTGCTGTTTCAACCGATGGCCAGAAAACTGCCGCCGCAGCGCGCCACCCTGCTCGGCCTGATGATTTTATTGCCCAGCGTTGCCTTATTGGCCTGGGGCGCATTGCACGGCGTGCTGGCGGCGATTTTAATCGCCTCATTTTGCGCCAGCAGCGCCTGTTATGGCTTTGTGTATCTGGGCGGACTGGCCGGCGTGGCGCACAGCGCGGGCGCGGAAAAAGCGCGCGCCAGCGCCGCCTATTTCCTGCTGGCCTATCTGGGCTTGAGTCTGCCGGTGATGCTGACCGGCCTGATCGCCGACCACTTCGGCATCGCCAGCGCATTCTATGTCTTCGGCCTGCTGCTGCTCGGCGGCACGCTGGCGCTGTACGCCAGCCGCCAGCGCATGGCCGCCGCGCCGTCTCAGTCCTGATAACGCAAGGCGCCGAACACGCCTTGCTTCTCATCATCCGGGCCGGCGGCGAAATACAAAGCATTGCTGTCGCCCAGACTGGCGCCATTGCCAAACTGCAAGCCCCACAAACCGGGAATCGCCACCGGCTTGCCGGCCGCATCGCGCAGCCAGTCATAGAAACGCCCGCTTTGCACATCGTAGGCGGCAATCCGCCCGCTGCCGCCGAAATTGCCGACCAGCAGACAGCCGGACAAGGCGCCAAAGCCCTCCGGCGCAATCGCCATACCCCATGGCGCATTCAAACGCTGATCATCAAACACGCGCAGCAACTCGCCCTGCAAGCTGTACATCACAACCTTGCCGCGATCCGGGCTGGCCCCTTCCTGCTGCGCATCCAGGGCATCTTCTTCGCCCGCCAGAAACTGTCCCGGCTGCGCCGCATCGGCCTGGGTTTTGGCATACGCCACAAACACACGCGGCACGCCGCCAAGGGTCAAAACCTGCACATTGAACGGCGCATAATCGCCCGGCGCCGCTTGGCCAGCCACGCCGCTGGCGAAGGGATTGCGAAAACCCTGCAGCGCGGTTTCCTGCCACTGGTCATTAAACTGACGCAAACGCGGCTGGCGTCCGAAATCGGCCAGCCACAGCGTACTCCAATTATCGGGCCGGATCGCCATGCCAAAAAAAGCCGCGCCATTTGCGCTGTCATCAATCATGGCCAGCGCCGGCCCATCGCGCCGCAGCGGACGGCCCGGATTGGCCGGATCGCGCTCCGTCCAGCCGGACACCACGCCGCCATCGGTAGCGAACAAAAAGCGCGCCGAGCCGCTGAGTTTGCGCGTCACCCCATCCACCTGCACCGGCTGGCCCTCAATCCAGAATTGCCGGCTGTCCAGCGGCGCGCCATTAAACACCGTGCCGGTGGCGAAGCCGCCCTCGCCCACGCCGGGCAGCGTGATCAATTTCAAGTCATCTTGAAACAAGCGGCGCAAAGCCGGATCGGGTGCAGCGCTGACATCGCCCACAAATTGAAATGAATACTGTCCCGCCGTGACCCAAAAATGCCCGCCGGCCCCGGCCGGGCGGATTGAAATGCCCCAGGCATTAATAAATTCATCGCGCTGTAAAAAGGCGCGCAATTCGGGATTGAATTGCGCCAGACTGGCGCTATCCGCCGCCAGAAAACGGCTTTGATAGCGGTTGCCCGCCGTACTCGCGCCGCAGGCGCTGAGCGCCACACTGGCGACGCCTGCCAAGGCCGCCAAAAAACCATTGAACTCTCTACGCTTCATATCTTGAATATTCCAGTGACAAAAAACCGCAGCAGCTGCGGCGGGAAAATCGGGCAGATCTGCAGACCTGCGGTGCACTGGCTGGCGATGGCTGACTGGCGCAAAAAAGGAAGGGGAAAACGCCGCCGCAAGCGGGCGGCGTCAGCCTGGCGGCATTTTACATGCGAATGATTGTTATTCAGGAGAAATTCAGGGTTTGTGCGATTGCCTTTGCCACACAGCGTCAGCACGCAGCCCCTCATTGGGAGACAGGATCACCTGCGCAAAGTCTCAAGTAATTGCCAAGAAGACTTGCCCGGTATTCGACATTCCCAGAAGCGCCACCCGTTCACAGAGCTGCCGGTGACTAATCTGGCTGCAGCAGAAGGAGAATCACAGTGTGCGCCGTTACTCAACACGAGCGCGCCATTTTCAACACGCGCGGTGTGAATCTGGCCTTTATAGCTGGCGCGAAACTCGGTTCCCACAGGAAACCGCACACCTTTGGCAACCCAGTCACCGGATGATTGAGCATTGCCTTGCGCGACAGAATTGGCTGGCGCAGCTTCAGCCAAGCCAAGCAAACCTCGAATCACATCGTTGTAGGTGACATGCTCGGTTGCCCGGCGAAAGGTGAGTTGTTTATAAACTTCAAAATCAACTTCAATGGAATACATGCTCGACTCCTTTTTAAATAGAACTGGCCGGATGCTCTGGCAGAAACAAGAGTACTATAGCACTTAAAGATACTTAAATCAAAACTTCGAGGAAAGCGGCAAAGATCAGCTTCAGCAGGATCAGGATGCTGCGCAGGGAGGCCGGATACACGGATCAAGAGTACTTTCCGCCACGCCGGACACTGGCAAGCAACGCCGTTTGCGGCGCTATGATCACAGCGCAGATGCGCAGCTTGATGAAATGACGCCACAGGGGCGATATGGCGCAGTTGAGAGGAGGAAGTGGTGCTGACAGATTGACGCGAAAATCAGGCCGCCTGACGCAATCCGCGCGCCAGGGCCGCAGTAAAGCCAGACAGGCCGGCGAAGCAATGCCGGCCTGCCGCCGCCGGAGAAATCCGGCAACCAACGCCAACCAGGGCGTGCAGCGCTTAACGTCCCATAGAAATAAATTTTTTCAAGACCAGCATGACCTGATTGATGGCGATGGGTTTATCGAGCATGCCTTCCGCGCCGGCGGCGTGCGCCGCCTCGCTGTCATATTCGCGGCCACGCTCAAGCAGCAAAATCACCGCGCAGCGCCGCGCAATGCCCTGACTGGCGGCTTGCGCGGAAACGATTTGCTTGATGTCGCGACACATGGCGTAAGGATCAAAGCCCATATTGGTGTTAAGCAACACCACGCCGACCGGATTGCGATTGCAATACGCCATCACTTCATCCGGGCGCGACAATTGATCAGCCGCCAGATGGTAGCGCGACAGCAATTCATTTAATTGATCGCATAAATGTTGCTGATGATCGACCAGCAACACTCCGCCATGGACCGCCGGGCGGCGCATTTTGATGTACTCGGATTGATCTGTCAGATCAAAATCAATGCGCGGGCGGCGTCTGCGGTCTGGCACGGAAACCAGTTCATGCGCCGCCAGGCGGGAAATAGAATCCGCGCGCACGCCAACCAAAATCGCCAAGTGCTGCAAGAGTTTTTCCCACACCACAGGATGCGGGGCCCAAGGCCATGGCACATCCAGCGATGGTTTGCCAATCAGCAAAGCCGGCTGCGCCGCGCCCGGATTCAAACCGGACAAACTCGCCAAAGCTTTCGGGTCTAAGCCATTCACCAGATACAAATCAGGATCTTGCAAGCTGTCTTCGTGCAAACAGTAATAACCGGGGGTGACAGATTGCTCAGCAGCGAAGCGCATGCGGAAATCGGCAGTCTGCTGCGCATCAAAGCCGATCAGACGCAGGGCGAAGGGGTAGGTTTGCATATTATTGTGCTTTCGGCAAAGGTGAAATCCCGCTGCATGCAAATGCTGCATGCGCCAGATGGGAGTTTGCCGGGTTTTAGGGCTGGCTGCAACTTGCGTTTATGTCAAAGCGGGCGGGCCGGGCTGAAATACAGCAAGGCGGAATCAAGTAAACGCGGGGCACGCCCGGCGCCAAGGACATGTGCCTATTTCGGCATGCAGATCGGCACAAACGCGGCATTGCATTGGAGCTGAAGCCATGCTCAAAAACATAGCACAGAGGCAGGCAAGAACAGCGCGACTGGACTTTGCGACATACCGGATTGCAAGCAGACTGCCACCCTCAGTGCGGATCACAGCTGCTGCGCGACGGCCAGGATGGTTTTGCAGATCTATGGAAAATGCCGCAAAAAGAGCGCTGCAAGTGTTTGCAGGCTGGCGGTTTATCAACATTCGTAAGAGCCGGCGTCAAGCGCGCCATCGGATTCAATCTGTTTCAGCAGCAAGCCCTGCACGATGCGTATTTCTCGCATTCAGTTTCGGCATGCGCCTTGGCGATTTCTGCTGAGACCTTGCCCGCGACCTGCAGCATCTCCCTATGCCACAGTTTCTGGCAGCCACTCAGGTGTGCTTCGCAATCTTGCATGGTCATGGGAATGCGGCGCATAGCCTGCAGTTCGACCATATCCAGATGAGGACAAGCCCTAATCAATCGAAACCCCTGACCGGCACTAAGAAGCAATACCGGTCAGGCAGCAAGCGCATGCTTAAAACAGAAAATCAGGCTGCGGATTGGCGATCAAGGTGACGGCATCGTTTGCGGACGCCAGATTAAAGTAGTCATTCTTGATAAAGTTGTCATGATCATCGTCTTCAACATCTTCTTCTGGAAGCAAAAATAAGTTCAGCAGTTCGGACATACATTTCTCCTGTTGAGTGATAAGTGAATCGACACGGAATCGTTCCGCGCAATAATTGTATTGTATCACAGCAACTTTTTTTTGAATAGCATTACAGCACAACAGTGGTGAAATTTTTCAAATCAGGCAGATCAGAAGAGAGGCGCTCGCAGCTGTCAAAGCCCCATCACGGAAAGATCTCCGCCCCGCTGGCGCGAGACGCCAGCGCCTTGCCAGCATAGCCGCGCTTGTTTTGCACACTGCGGCGCAATGGAAAAATGCCGGCGCAAGAATGCACGCTGAATCGACCGCGTTTCCGCGCCAACAATCTTCGTCGCGCGCCATGCCCCCCCATCACAGCAGAGAAACGCCGATGCCGGCTGCCAGCAATATGGCGAAATCGCCGACCTCTTGCGGTATTTCATGCGCCACCACGGCCAAGGTGGTGGCCCAGCCCAAGGCCGGGTCAGTCAGAAAAGCCGCAGCAATCAACAGCCCGTCTGTAAAATTGTGCACCCCATCGCCGACCTGAATGCCAATCACAGCGGGAGCGGCAGGCGACTGAGCAGGCGCGTCAGGCCGTCATGGCCAATAGCATCGAAAACTTCGAGCCCGTATTCAACAAGCAGCTTGAGAACCTGTTCATCGAGCGCATGCATGGCAACGAAGAAATCTTTGTACGTCTGATGAACGATGAGGCGTTCAGGAATATTGCGGCGAGCCATCTGATGCGGGCCGTGTACCAACAGGTTAAGGCGGCGGAGAATTGAATCTGTTTCAAAAGATAAGCCCGGCATGAGCCGGGCTTATCTTTTGCGGGGGCGGGCGCTTTCGCTGCGTTTTTGCCTCACTTGCGCTACCGCCCACGGAACTGCTCGCAAAGCGCTGTTTCTGGTCTTTGCTCGCCCCGCGTCCGTACCGGACGCGGATACGCGCTGCTGCGTCGATCTGATTCAAATGAAAATGGCCACACAAGGTGGCCATTTTCATTTGAATCAGTGGTGGAGGCGGCGGGAATCGAACCCGCGTCCGCAAGCCCTCTACAGGCAGTTCTACATACTTAGCGCTGTCATTTAATTTAATCCTGACGCCGCGGACGCACACGCTGCTTCAGGACGAGTCCACCTATTGTTTAAGTTTGAATCAAGCGGCCCGACTCAAACCGATTCCCTGTAAATGACTCCGCTGCTGTTGCCAGCCCGCCCCAGGGAAGAAGCGGTGCGGAGCAGGCCGGGATTAAGCGGCCAGTGCGTACGAGTTATCGTTAGCGTTTGTTTTTTTCTGGATGTATTTACGAGGTAACCAGTCCTCGGTATGCCCTGCTCTGCTTTGCAACCCACGTCGAAACCAGGTCGCCCCCAGATGAGAAACGATTATAACCGCATTTCTCACCCTGCGCTGCGCAAACCGGATTGCGCACTCAAATGCTGACGCTGTTCGGAATCAAGGACGGCAGCTGATACACATACGGCAGCACGCGGTGTTGATTGCGTTTGCGGATCTCGACTTCGATTTGCGCCAATTCGGCTTGGAAGGCCGCCACCACATCGCGCGCCTTGTCATCCTGAAAATACGGGGTGCAGGGCGAGCCGGGGTAGTGTCCCAGGGTGTCATATTGAATATCACTGAGCAAATATTCAAAGGAAAAGGTGTACAACACCAGGTCCAGCGGCGGATACCAGGGCAGCAAATCGGCGCGCTGCTGCAATTGCGTGGCGCGGGTCGGCATCGGCCGGTACACCGTGCCGATCACGCAGGGCGCATACGACATCAGCGGGAATTGCGCATAGTTCACTGCGGCATGCTTTGGCCCGCACACATAAATCAAGCCGGCGATCAATTCAATTAAATATTCCAGGCTGTCGATTTCATAGGGACGCGCCGGGTCGCCGGTGGCGCGCAGACCGCGCAAGCCCTGCCAGGCGGCATGGCGCGGTGAGCACAGTTCATGGATGAAGCCTTGCAATTCCATATCCTCGCGCACATCGCCGTCATGCCGGTAATACAGGCGCAGATAAGCGCTGACATAGTTTTTAATCGCACGCCAGATCAATAAGGTATCGTCGCGGAAAGGAAATTCGGGCAAGTCCTGCACCCCGCGCAAGGCGAACAGGCGCTCCGGGTTGCAGTCATCGAATTGGCGTTGCAAGAAAGTCTGGCGCACCATTTCCAGCGAGCTGTGCAAATCCGGCCCGACATTGCAGGCCACCACCCCGCCCGGCGCGATCAGGCTTTTGCGCGCGGTGTCGTTGATGGAAATGGTGAAACGGAAATGCGGCTTGAGCAAAATCATCAGCGGGTGTTCTTGCGCCAACTGGCGGTTAGCGGCCAGAATCGCCGGTTCCGGCATCAGATGACACTCGCCAAAGTGCGCCACCGATTCATGGTGAATCGCCTGCATCACATTCACCAGATGCTTGGCCAAGAGCCATTTCAAACCGTTTTCATCCTGCGCGCCCATGCTGTCATTCGGCGTGAAAATCGGCGCGCTTTCGGCGTCATGCGCCTGCGCCAATTGAATCGCCAGCGGCTGCATGGCGGCGCGTCCGGGCGGATAACCGGGGCCGGGTTGCGGATTCCAATAAAACAGCGCCAGCGGCGCGCACACATAACGCGTGAGGCCGAATAACTCGCTGTTCTTGGCGCCGTCCAGAATCGCGTAATCACAGACATACAAGCGCTTGAGTTCGGCGGCGCGCTGCAAACTCATCTGCGCATCACCGCAAATGCTCTGAAAAGCGGCATCGGTGAGCGGGATTTTTTGCAGCACAGCGGAGAGCGGCATGGCGTGGCGCATGCCATGCTCTGCGCCGTCCGGGTACACGCCGCGCAGCAAGGTGGTGTTAAAGCCGGCAATCTGCAGCCAGCCGAAATACCAGTCCTGCAAACAGGGTTGCTCATCGGCCTGCATCCATGGCGCGCTTTCAATACACAAGGCGGCAGGGGTGCGGAAACTGGCAAACAGGGCGGCGAAGTCATCTTCGCTTTCGGCGCGCAAATGCTGATGCGCCGCCTCCGGCAAGGTGTAGCGCAAGAGCGATTTGAGCAAAGCGGTCGCGCCTTCCTTGCCGCTTTCCTGATACACCTTGTGCAAGCCATTGGCCAGGTGCAATAAATCCTGCGCCATATCGGCGCGCCCGCTTTGCGCATAGACATTGAACAAACCCATCATGACACGGCGGAAATTGTCCACAATCTGCTCAATGCTGTGCGCCACCATCATCTTGTAGTCCGCTGTAAAGCGCTCGCCGCGCGGCACGCCGGCGCTAAATGGCACACCGTCCAGATAGGTGTGAGTGTAGTTATAGCGCACGCGCGACATCTGCAATTGCAATTGGCGCGCGGCGGCCTGCTTGCGTTTGGCGTGTTGCGGCAAAACCGGGGCCGGCCCCAACATGGATTTACCGGATTTCGGCGCTAGGCCGGGCAGCAATGGATTGGCGTTTTTCATGGCGATCTGTGCTTGGCGGGGTGGCTAAGGCCGGACAAAAGTTGCCGGCAGGCATTTATAGCACAGCTATGGCTTTTGCCAAACTTTGTGCATGATTTCCCACATTGAGACTGGGATGAAGCCCCCACTTGACGGGATAAAAGCCCTGGAGGCCGGCCCCGCCCCTGCTTACACTGTCTGGCATGGCAAGTAAGCGATGCCGGTAAGCATCTGGCCAGCCTTTCCCGTTTTTCCTTTTTTGGAGCTTGATATGACGCACAGCACACAGCACAGCTTGATCGAATTGGCTGCACACGAATTGCAGCACGTCAGCGGCGGCGCGTATTTTTGGGATGACCGCGCGCTCACCTCCAGCGGCAGCGGCAGTACCGATACGCCGGGCAACACCCTGATTCCCTTGCCGCGCTGAGGCGGGCTTGGCAGCGCGCCATACGGCGGCGCGCTGCGCCTGCCTCACACCCCCGGCTGTAATTCGACTTGCACCTCGCGTTGCACGCCATCGCGCTCAACCGTCAAACGCACCACATCGCCAACCCGTTTTTCATCCAGGCGGCTTAACAGGTTTTGCACATTCTTGATTTCTTTACCATCCAGCGCATGGATAATGTCGCCGGCCATGATGCCGCCCTGGGCATTGCTTTGCACGCCTTTCAAGCCGGCGCGCTCGGCGGCGGAGCCGGGATTGGCGCGCAAAATGAAGACGCCGCTTTTGCCGCTTAATTGCTGCAGACGCGCATTCAGCCTTTCATCGGCTTCGATGCCGAGCGCGGGACGGCTGTATTTGCCGCTTTTGATCAGCTGCGGCACAACCCGCATCACGGTATCCACCGGCACCGCAAAACCAATCCCGGCGGAAGCGCCGGACGGGCTGTAAATCGCGGTGTTAATGCCGATCAGGCGCCCGGCGGAGTCCAGCAGCGGGCCACCCGAATTACCGGGGTTAATCGCGGCGTCGGTCTGAATCAAATGTTCAATCGGGGCCCCGCCCTTCTCGCCGGCCAGACTGCGGTCGAGTGCGGAAATAATGCCATTGGTGAGCGTCCAGTCCAGGCCGAAGGGATTGCCGATGGCGAACACTTTCTGTCCCACTTTTAAATTCGCGCTCTCGCCAATCGGCACGGCGGGCGGACGTTTGAAGCCGACGCCGATTTTCAAGACCGCGATATCATGCGCCGGGCTGGTTCCGACCAGACTGGCCTGGTAATCGCGCCCATCGGCGAGTTTGACGGTGGCTTGCGCTGCGCCCTGGATCACATGGAAATTGGTCACCACATGGCCCGCATCATCCCAGATAAAGCCGGAGCCGGAGCCGCGCGGCACAGCCATGACATTGCGCGTCCAGGCGTCGCGCACCAGTTGCGCGGTGCTGATAAACACCACGGAATCGCGCGACTTTTCAAATAATTCAATAGTGGCGCGCTCATCAGCAGCCAAATCGCCGCGCGGGGTAATGCTGCGCTCACTGCCTTGACGCGGACTGAACCAGGCTTCCAACACCGGTAAAAACCGCCACAACAGCATGAGTGCGGCAATGCCGAAGCAGACAATGGCAAAACGCTTGAGAAAACGGTCAGCTGGCGCTTGGGGCGTCGGGGTGTGCATGCAAACTCCGGTTGAGAGTGGGAAATCAGAGGTGAATTGTAGCCAATCAGGCTGCTTTCCGGCGCGCTGTTTTTTGTGGCATGCGGCGCATCGTCTCCAAAGCAAATATGGCGACTATTCAGCCGAATTCTGGCCGCCATGGCAGGCCGGGTTGAGCGCAGCAATGCCGCCACACTCAATTCTGCACATACGCCCCCTGCCGCGCCTGGCTGGGTTTGGCGCCGCTGACTTTACGCATCATTTTGCGCAGCGCTGTCGCATCCTGATAGCCGACTGCGGCGGCGACTTGCTCCACGCTCATGCGGCTGTTTTCCAGCAAGGCGCGGGCGCGTCGCAGGCGTATGCTTTGGATCAGGGCGATGGTGCTTTTGCCGGTGGCTTTGCGCACCCGGCGCGCCAAGGTGCGCTCGGACATGCAGAATTTTTGCGCCAGCTGGCTCACGCCGGGCACATCCGGCAAGGCGGTTTCAATTTCCTTGCTCAAATTGGCGATCAGGGTGTCGCCGCCGCTCATCATTTCCGGCACGATAAAAGCTGCCTGGCGCGCGCTGCGCGCATCCAGCAACAGCAGACGCGACACCATCTGCGCCAATTCATTGCCGCCATAGGCGCGCAAGAGATGCAACATCAAATCGATCAGGGCAAACGCGGCGCCGCTGGTCAAGAGCGGGCCGTCTTCACACAATATGCGGTCGGCATCGACGCGGCATGCGGGGGCCATTTTTTGCAGCAGCGGCGCCAGCCACCAGGTGGTGGTGACGCTGCGCCCGTCCAGCATGCCGGCCTGCTGCAATAAAAACACCGCGCTGCAACCGACCGCCAGCTTGCCGCCGGCTGCGCCATGCTGCCGCAGGCGCGCGGCGAGTGTGCAGAAATCCGGGTCTTGCTGGCGGCGCATGACTTGTTTGCGGTCGCGCAGCGCCAGCCCCGGCACAATCCACAACTCATGCGGGGCCGGGTCTTGCGGCAAAGCCTGGGTCTGCACTGCAAACCCGCCTTGCAAAGACAGGATGCCGCCCTGCAGGGAGCAAATGCGCCAGCGCGGCGCGGCCAGGCCCAGCATGGGCGCAGCTTCGCCGGCGGTGTAAAGCATGTCGCGCACCAGGGCGACATTGCTGGCCAGCTGGCCTTCGAGCAAGATCAGAGTGAAATCATACATGTCTGAAAAGTCTTGAAAAATGTCTAAATCGACACTTTCAGCTTACTGCGCCGGGTGGTGTAATGACAAGCACTTTTTGACACAGGAGGTGTACGATGCAAAGCGTATTTTTTGGCCCCTTATTGGGCATGACGGTTTTGATCATGGTGGTCTGGCTGCTTGGCGTGCGTGAGCGCGTGAGCGAGATGCAGCAGCGCCGCATCAGTCCGCAAAGTCTGGCCCATCCGCGCGATGTCAGCCGGCTGCTGGAGCGCACCAATGCGATGGATAATTACAATAATCTGCTGCAAGCGCCGCTGCTGTTTTATGTGCTGTGTCTGGCGCTGGCGCAAAACGGCATACACAGCGCGCCGCTGTTGGGCGCAGCCTGGCTGTATGTGCTGTTGCGCTGTGTGCACAGCATGATTCAAGTTGGCGCCAACCGGGTCGTGCCGCGCTTTTATGTGTGGCTGGCCAGCAGCGTGCTGCTGTGGGGCATGTGGCTGGGCTTCGCCTGGATGATGTGGGGCTGACGCTGCATTGGCGGCTTTGGCATGGCGGGCGGCGCGTTTTGCATGTTGATTGGCGTGTTTTGCCAGTGACCGCCGCTGCCGCGCGGCGCATAATGCCTGCCATTGACAAACTTTGATGCAGGAGCCAGCCATGCCGGATTTACAAATTGATCTCTCCCGTCCCGTTTTAGTCACCGGCGCCAGCGGCTACGTGGCCGGCTGGATCGTTAAGCAATTATTGGAACTGGGACTGACCGTGCATGCGGCGGTGCGCGACCCGGAGGCGCGCGCCAAACTGGCGCATCTGGATGCGCTGGCGGCCAAGGGGCCGGGGCGCTTGCGCTATTTCAAAGCCGATTTGCTGGCAGCCGGCGCCTACCAGGAAGCCATGGCCGGCTGCAGCGTGGTGTTTCATACCGCCTCGCCCTTCACCCTGAATATCAAAGATGCGCAGCAGGAATTAATCACGCCGGCGCTGGAAGGCACGCGCAATGTCTTGACGAGCGTGAACCAGACCGCCAGCGTGCAGCGGGTGGTGCTGACCAGCAGCTGCGCGGCGATTTATGGCGACAATATCGATATGCGGCAGACCCCGCGCGGGATGTTTGATGAAAGCGTGTGGAATCACACATCTTCCCTCAGCCACCAACCCTATTCCTATTCCAAAACGCTGGCCGAGCGCGCCGCCTGGGAAATCGCCAAGGCGCAATCGCGCTGGGATCTGGTGGTCATCAATCCGTCCCTGGTGTTAGGCCCGGCGCTGCAAGCGCACACCACGTCGGAAAGTTTTGAGATTTTGCGCCAGTTTGGCGATGGCCGCATGGCCTCCGGCGCGCCGGATTTTTATATCGGCGCGGTGGATGTGCGCGATGTCGCCAGCGCCCATGTGCGCGCCGCGTTTTTGCCCCAGGCGCAGGGCCGGCACATCATTTCGGGACATGACACCAGCCTGCCGCAAATGGCGCAGGCGCTGTTGCCGGAATGGGGCGCGCGCTATCCGATTCCGCGCCGCATCTTGCCGAAGTGGGCAGTCTGGCTGTTCGGCCCGCTGATGGATAAAACCGTTTCGCGCCGCATGCTGGCGCGCAATGTGGGCCATGTCTGGCGCGCCGACAACAGTAAAAGCCGGCGTGAATTGGGACTGACTTACCGCCCCTTGCAAGAATCATTGCATGAGATGTTTGCGCAAATCGAGGCGCAGGGCGGCTTTGCGCAGAAATAAGGGCAGGAGGCGAGATGAAACAAGCCCAACGTTTCACCGTATTGCGCGGCTGGAAGTTGATCATGCGTGATATGGGCATTCCGGTGGCGCATGTGTTGCGGCGCGCCGCTTTACCCGAAGATTTGTTCGCACGCAGCGACGCCACCCTGAGTGCGGCGGAATATTTTGCGCTGTGGCAGGCGCTGGAAGATGAGGCCGGCGGCGACACCCTGCCCTTGCGCATCGGTCAGGCGATTTCAGTCGAAGCGTTTGATCCGCCGATTTTCGCCTGCCTGTGCAGCGCTGATTTAAATCAGGCGCTGCCGCGCCTGGCCGGCTTCAAACGTTTGATCGGCCCGCTCACCCTGGCGCTGGAAAGCACGCCGCAGGCCACCCACGCCACATTCGGCTGCTACGGCCACGCCGGCCCTTTGCCGCGCAGTCTGGGAGCGACTGAACTGGTGTTTCTGACCCAGTTGGCGCGCCTGGCCACCCGCCAACGCATTGTGCCGCTGCGCCTGGAGTTGCCGGCGCCGCCGCAGGATGCCGCGCCCTATACGGCGTTTTTCGGCAGCCCGATTCAGACCGGGCCGGCGCCCCGCATCAGCTTTGCCGCCGCTGACGCCAGTCTGCCGTTTTTGACCGAAGATGCGGCGATGTGGGGCTTTTTCGCGGCCGGCTTGCAGCAGCGCTTAGCCGATCTGGATGCGCAAGCTGGCATGGCGGAGCGCGTCAAAAGCGCCCTGCTCGACATGCTGCCGGCGGGACAGGGCACAATGGAACAGGTGGCGGCGCGCCTGACCATCAGCAAACGTTCATTGCAGCGGCATTTAGGGACAGAGGGCTTGTGTTTTCAGGATGTCTTGAACCAAACCCGGCATGAGCTGGCGCGCCATTATTTGCAACATTCGCAGATCAGTCCGGGCGAGATTTCCTGGCTGCTGGGATTTCAGGATGGCAATTCCTTTATCCGCGCTTTCAAGAGCTGGAGCGGGCGCACGCCGGGCGAATGGCGTCAGCTGCATGCGCCGGCCTGAGCGGCTTTATGGCTGCGCGCCGCCGCGCCGCGCCGCGCAGGCGAAATGCGCCAGCGGAATGGCGTACAGCAGCATGAAAAAATTGCTCAGATAAATTTGATTATTTGCTTTGAAGGCGTGGAATTCCGCCAGACTGATTTCGCGCGCCACGCCGCCCTGATGCAGGTAGTATTTACCGTCTCTGAGTCTGGCTGTCGCGTCCTGATTCATCAGGTACACCGGCAGGCTGCTGAGCAAGAGATAGAGCATCAGGATTTTCAGCATGCGCGCCAGCCAGGGCGGCATATTGCCAGCCGGCCTGGCCCAGTGTGAGCGCAGCTGCGGGCTGTGCCGGGTGTCGCGCAAGTAAGCAAAAAACACCAGCAAGGCGCCGGCCAGCAATGGCGCGGTATGCGGCAGCAACAGCAGCGGATAGATGCGCAACAGCGCCGCCAGATGCAAGAGCAGCGCAAGCAAAAAACCGCACAAGGCCAACAGCGCAAACACAAACCGCATCGTCCCGCCCTCCTCTGATTGTCAGCACATCCGCGCAGCCTGCGGCGCGTTTGCCGCCAGCTGTTTAATCAGCATTCTGCCGCAAAGCCGCACGCACATCCATCAGCACAAAGCCCAGCAAATTGCGGCCCGGCCAGCGCAATGGCTGTTTCGCGTGTTCATGTTCGGCATGCAAGCCTATGCCCCAGATCGCATCTTTCGGACTGGCTTCAACAATGATCGCATCGCCGCTTTGCAATAAATCCTGGCGCAATCGCGGATGCTGGCTGAATTTGGCCAGATTGCCGCGATACACAATATCGCAGCAGGCCGCTTCCCAGGTTTGCGCATCAAAATTGCGCACCTTGCGCCCGAGCGCCTTGGCTTTCCCCGGATCTTCCGATTGCAAAATCGCGCGCCGCATCTCCTGATCGTCAAACAGGGCGGCTTTGCCGGCCATCATGTAATGCTCGGCAGTGGCGAAGCGCTCGCCATCGAGTTCAAACGGGGCCGCAAACCACTGGCTGAAGCCTTTGCCGCTTTGATAGTGGCCGGCGCGCAAATTATGGCCCCAGAAAAAGGCATAGCTGAATTTTTCTCCAGCCCTGACGCGTGCTTGCAGTTGCTGCAGATTGCGCGGAAGGTTTGTCATGCATCACTCCAATCAAACGGTTTATCATGCAGGCATGATACAACAAGGCTGTACTTCACCTGAAACTCGCAAGCGAAGCTCTCCAGCATGGGCATGCGCGCCTTTTCGCCGCATGCGAACGCCTTCAAAGCTGATATGCGCTTCGCCGCCGCACCGGCTGGCGTCACGGGCATCCAATTGCGCTGTTTCGCCAGCTTGCAAACCCGGCATATGATACAGGCGCGCACCTGAAGCTAAGCCCGCTCCGGGGCCAAGGCGCCGCAAAGCTGGCCGGCTGCAGCGCCGCGCCAAGCCACTTAACTTTTTACATCCGGCCTGCGCTTGCCAACTGCCTGAGGGAATAAGTGTGGCTTGTAAAATTTGCCGGCTGCAGGTTGTGCGTATGGCTGCAGGTTGAATGCAGGATGCGCGCAAACGGCGCTTGTCATATCCGCCGCATGCGCGCTGATTGCATGCAGCATCAGGCAAAACGGCAGGCGCCGCCCACCAGCCAGCCCCCGTCAGCCCCGGTTTGCACGCGCAGACAGGCCTGATCGCAGTCCGGCCCGCCCTGTGAAATCCGGACTTGCGGCGCACCGCACAGCGCGGCGACGCTGGCGGCGATATTGCCGGTGGCCATGTCCTCCAGCTCGTGGGCATGCAGTGGAAAATGGCGCGCCAGCACCTGTCCCGGCGCCGGGAAACACATCGGATAGATGCCGCTCACGCCATGTTCCAGACAAAATTGATCGCGCAAAGCCGGCTGTAAGACGAGCGCGCGCAAATCTGCCGGGGCCGGCAGCAGGATCAAGGCTTTGGCGCGCTGACGTCCGCCCAGCCAGAGCCGGCTTGCTTCTGGCAGCGCGGGCCACCCCAACATGGCCCCGGCTTGCGCGGATAAGGCTGCGCACAAGGGCAGTTCATGCAGCGCCCCGGCCTGCTCCAGCAAGGCCGGGGCGCCATCGGCGTCTTGCTGAATTTGCACGCTGCCGTGCGCATAGTGTAATTGCATGCCGGGCTGCAGCTGGCCATGCGCCAAGCCCCAGGCGGCGGCGGCCAGCGCGCCATGGCCGCAGAAGGCGAGTTCGCCGGCGGCGACATAAAAGCGCAGTTGCGTCCCCTGCTGCCCCAGATGCAAATGGCTCACTTCACAGGCCAGGGTGCGCGCCAGTTGCTGCGCCGCCGGGGCCAGCGCCGCCCAATCCGGCGGCGCGCCGCTGCTGACGATGAGAAAGGATGGATTGCCGCCGCGCCCGCCTTGGCTGAAAGCGTAAATCAATTGCCGCGCTATTTCTGTTGTCATGTCCCGCCTTAACGCAAATTGATGCCGATCACGCCATCCCATGCAGCAGGCTTGCTGTTTTGACGGCGCAGAATATACAGCACGCCCTGGCGCGACAGCAGCAGGCGGCCGCCGGCTGAGTAGCGCCAGACGATTTCGCGCTTACTCAAATCAATCGCCACGGTTTGCGTGCCGCTGCTGGCGAATAAAAGATTTTGCGTCAAAATCAGATCTGAACCCGGCTCATCATAAAAAGCCCAGTTGCTGGTTTGCGGCAGCGCCAGGCTCCAAACCGTTTTGCCATCGGCCAAGTTGCGCGCTTCGATTTTGCCGCTTTTGCGGTTCAAGGCGTACACCAGGCCATTGCCGGCCACCGGTGCGGCGAATTGGCCGGCCTCTGAGGTCCACAGCAATTTGCGCGCACTCAGATCGACCGCGCTGAGCTGATTGTCCACGGCTTTGTCGTCGAAATTTGCTTTATCGCGCAGCACCGCAACATGGCCGCTGATCAAGGGCGCCTGCGCGGTTTCATATTGATCGCGATAGGTTCCATTGCGCACGCCCGGCACATCAATTTGCCACAGCAAGGCGCCGTCGCTGCTGCGCCAGGCGAACAAGCGTCCGCCCAGATTCGCCAGCACCGCGTCGGCCGTCATCGCCGGCGAAAAACCCCAGAAACGTGCGGCCAGTTTTTCCCTTACCTCCAGCTTGTAGCGCAGGCTGCCATCGGCGCTGTTGCGGCATTGAATTTCATTTTCCGCACCGTCGCCTGCGCACAGCAAGCCGTTTTGCAATACCGGCGCGCCGGGATTCAAGGCCGGGGCCAGTGAAGAAATCTCATTTTCCCGCACATAGGCCATGCCGCTGCCATCCAGATTGAAGGCATGCATGGCGTTTTTGCGCGCTTCGCCTGCCAACAGATAGACGCGTTTATCGTCGCTGGCCATCTGGCCGATTTGCGTGCCGCTTTGGAAAACACCTTGCCATTGCGGCGCGCCACGCGCTTCATCCAGCATCAGCAGCATGGGCGGCGCAGGATTTTGCGCCAGTGTGCTGCGCGTGGCCAGCATCAATTTGCCGCCGCCTGTCACTGCATTTTCCAGCGACGTGTCATCCGGCGCCCGCCAGGAAAAACGCCGGCTGAATTGGGATGGGTCAAGTTTCACATCAAAAAAGCCGTCATGCGCAGCACTGCCGCCAGTCGAACCCCAATCGCGGCCAATCTCAGCGCCGGTTTTAAATTGCGCGCCGTATGCGCCAACTGTCAGGGTGTAATCAATGTAGGAGGAATTGATGGTGGTGAAGGGGTCGCCAATCGGAATACTGCGGATATCAAGCTTGATGCGTCCCTGATACTGTCCCGGCGGCAGATCCCGCTTGAAAGTCAGGGTCATGCGCCAGCTGTTATCGGCCTGCTTCACTTTCTCAAAATCGGCAATCACTTTTTGCGCGCCCTGATCTTGCCAGTTGAAATTGAAATCAACATAGCGCCGGTTTGGATAGGCCGTGAATTCTGTATAGCAATACTGCAGTGGATCGGCATTGCAGGAGACGCTGGAGGGAGCGTCGATGCCCTGCACGCTGGAAAACAAGCCGTCAGTCAGGGCATCGGCCACGCCGCCGCCGCCAAAACAGCCGCTCAGTAAGATGGGGGCGGCGCACAGCGCCAGCAGACGAAAGCAGCGCGGCGCGCGCAGCAGTGAGGGAGAAGCTTGCATAGTTCGCATTCCGTGAGGGGTAAGAGTGGGAAGGAAGCTGGCGCTTGGCTTGCTTGATTGAGGGGATTGTATTTATGCATTCTTTCACAAAATGTGATGAACGTCACATTTTTACATCATTCACTTCGCTTTTTTCCGAAATTTTTACATACAGATGAGGCTATCGGCATGCATGCCGACGCGCCCCGCTCATCTCTTCGGATGGCGGGACAGGGGGAAAAGCGGGTGAGATGGCGTATGCATGCCGCTGCGCGGCGGCATGCTCAGTCGGATGGGCTTGGCGCGCCCTGGCGCAGCGCCTGGCATACGGGTCTTGTGATCGCGCGCAATCGGTTCAGGCGCCGGCTTTCAGCAATGCCGCCAATTCCGCATACGCATAGCAGGTGATTTCATAGCGGTTGCCATCCGGGTCGGCAAAATACAGCGACCAGGACAGATCGTGGTCTTGCTGGGTGAAGCTGACTTGCTGTTGCTGCAAATGGCTGCGCCAGGCCATGTATTGCGGTGCGCTGACGCCAAAGGCGACCGTGGTTTGGCGGCCCTGCGGGCTGGCTTCAAACAGGGCCAGATGCACTTGATTGCCGGCGTCGGCAATCGTCAGCGGGCCGCCGCCTTGCGCCCAGCTCATAAGCTGCGGCACAGGATACAGTTGCAGCACGCGCGCGTACCACTCAAGCGCGGCGCTGCGCTGATTCACATAAATATGAACATGGTCTATGCCATCGAATTGCGGCATGGCTTGCCTCCATACCAGACTTGTTGTAATGGGTTGAAGCCCATCATATACGCTAAATCCGCCGGGCGTTCGATGCGCCACAAGGCCAGATCGGCGCGCTTGCCGACTTCCAGGCTGCCACGGTCTGCCAGTCCCAGCGCGCGCGCGCCATGACATGTCACGCCGCGCAAGGCTTCTTGCGGCGTCATGCGGAACAGGGTGCAGGCCATATTCAACACCAGCAGCAAGGAGGTGATCGGCGCGGTGCCGGGGTTGCAATCGCTGGCCAGCGCGATGGGTACGCCGGCGGCGCGCAATTCGGCGATGGGCGGCAATTTGGTTTCGCGCAAAAAATAGAATGCGGCAGGCAGCAGCACCGCCACCGTGCCGGCCTGGCGCATGGCGGCGATGCCGCTTTCGGATAACCATTCCAGATGGTCGGCAGACAGGCCGGCGTATGCGGCGGTGAGCGCGCTGCCGTCCTGGTCTGAGAGTTGTTCGGCATGCAGCTTGACCGGCAGGCCGCGCGCGCGCGCGGCCTGGAACAGGCGTTCGGTTTGCGCGCGCGTAAAGCCGATGTTTTCACAAAAGGCGTCCACCGCATCGACCAGACCTTGCGCATGCAGGGCCGGCAGCATCTCGCGGCACAGATGGTCGATATAGTCATCGGCGCGCGCGGCGTATTCCGGCGGCAGCGCATGCGCGCCTAAAAATGTGGTGCATACCGCAACCGGCAGCATCTCGCCAAGCCGGCGCGCGACGCGCAGCATGCTGGCTTCGCTGGCCAGATCGAGTCCATAGCCGGATTTGATTTCCAGCGTGGTCACGCCTTCGGCCAGCAGGGCTTGCACGCGCGGCAGGCTTTGCGCTAACAAGTCCGCTTCAGTCGCGGCGCGGGTGGCGCGCACGGTGGACATGATGCCGCCGCCGGCTGCGGCGATTTCCTGGTAAGTCGCACCGTGCAGGCGCATTTCAAATTCATTGCTGCGCCGCCCGGCGTGCACGATATGCGTGTGGCAGTCGATCAAACCGGGCGTGAGCCAGCCGCCCTGTGCGTCGATTTCGCTATGCGCGCGCGCTTGCGCCGGCAATTCCTCTTCTGTCCCCAGCCAGGCGATTTTGCCATCTTGCAGCGCAATTGCGGCCTGCTGCAATTCATCATAGCCGCTGCCTTGCGGCAGCAGGCGCGCCAGGTTTGCATTGCGGATCAAGACATCCCATTCGCTTGCCGGCTGGCTCATGCGCGCTCCCATAATTCAACAATAAACAGACAGGCTTCGCCCATCAGCTGACAGCGCGCATCGTCGCCGGCTTGCAGCATGAGGCTGTCGAATTCGCGCAAACGCTGGCTGCTTTGTCCCCAGGCGCATTGCACTTGCCCGCTTTGCACAAAGATCAGGGTGTCGGGCGCATTGCGGCGCCATTCCATTGCGCCATGCAGTTGCCAGATCTGACAGCTGTGATGTGCGCGCACATCGCGCGTCATGACATTGAAATCGCGCGTTACGCCGTCGGCCAGGGTGGCGTGCACGCTGTCCGCACCATCAAAACTGATTAAACGCTCGCCATCCGGGCGCAAGCAAACCCGGCGCGTACTGAAATGCAAATCGACGCCGGCCCCGGCCACCAGGGCCAGGCTGCGCGCGATGCCGGGGAAGCTGGAAAACGGCCCGTCTTCGGCGATGGTGGCTAAGCTGATGCGCCAGATGAAATCGTCGATGCCGGCGTCTTTCGGATGAATCAGGATTTGCGCCGTGCTGCCGCCGCCGTTTTTCCAGGGCATGTCCTGATAATCGGCGGCCATATAGAGATGGGCCATCTTCACACTCCTTGCCGGCGCAAGGCTTGCAGCTCGCGCATGGTTTCGGCGAAACGCGCCGCAATCGCATCCTGCTCCAAATGGCGGCCATCGCGCACGCGCCAGACCCCGCCGACCATCACATCGCGCACCAGATTGTCATTGCCGCAGAAAATCAGGGTGTTGAGCACGTCTTGCAGCGGGGTGTGGGCCAGATTCGGATGCCGTTCGTCTAACACCAGCAAGTCAGCGCGGCAGCCGGGTGTGAGCTGGCCGACTGCGCGCGCGCTGGCTTGCGCGCCGCCGGCCAGGCTTTGCGCCCACAGATAATCGCCGACATAGCGCTGCGCGCTGCTGGCGGCGATGTTGCGTCCCTGTGCGCGCAGGCGCTGGCCATATTCAAGCCAGCGCAATTCTTCCACCGCGCTTTGCGAGACGTGGCTGTCGCTGCCGATGCCGATGCGGCCGCCCTGGCGCAGATAGTCAGCCAGCGGAAATAAGCCATCGCCCAGATTCGCCTCGGTGCTGGGACAGAGTCCCGCCACCGCGCCGCTGGCGGCGATGGCGCTGGTTTCGTCTGCGCTCAAATGGGTGGCGTGCACCAGCGTCCAGCGCGCATCGAGTCCGACTTCGCGCGTCAAATATTCGACCGGGCGCTGGCCGCAAAAAGCCATGCAGTCATCCACTTCTTTTTGCTGTTCGGCGATATGGATGTGCAGGGGGCGTCCGGGCGGCAGGGCATCGCGCAAGGCGCGGATTTGCGCCACATTCGCCGCGCGCAGGGAGTGCGGGGCGGCGCCGATTTCAAATTGCGCATCGCGCTCAGCTTCCATCGCATGCACGATGCTCAGAATGTCGTCAACCGAGGTTTTAAAACGGCGCTGGTCTGGCCGCAAGGGCAAGTCGCCAAAGCCGGCATGGCTGTACAGCACCGGCAAGAGGGTCAGACCGATGCCGCAATCGCGCGCCGCCTGCAGCACGCGGCGCGCCATTTCGGCCTGATCGGGATACCACTCGCCATCAGCGGCCCGCTGCACGTAGTGAAATTCGCATACCGAGGTGTAGCCGTAGCGCAGACATTCGGCGTACAGCTGGGCCGCAATCGCGCTCACATGCTGCGGCGTGATGTTCAAGGCAAAGCGGTACATCAAATCGCGCCAGCTCCAAAAACTGTCCGGCGTGTCGCCGGCGAATTCGGTCATGCCGGCCATGGCGCGCTGGAAGGCGTGTGAATGCAAATTCACCATGCCGGGCAGCACATGGCGCACTTGCGCCTGTCCCGCTTGCGGGGCCACGCCGGGACTGACTTCGGTCAAGGCGCCCTGCGCATCCCAGCGCAACAGCACGTCTTTGCGCCAGCCTTGCGGCAGCAGCGCGTATTTGGCGAATAACTCTCCCATGCGCCCTCCAGGTTCAAGCATGCGCGCGCGCCCAGTTCAGGGCGCTTTGCAATAATTGTTGTAACAGCGGCTGTAATTGCGCCACGCGCTCAGGGCGCAGGGCGAACGGCGGCTGCTCGTCCATATAAATAATTTGCGCCATTTCCAATTGCAGCGCATGCACGCGTTGCGCCGGCTGGCCATAGTGACGCGTGATATAGCCGCCTTTGAAGCGGCCATTGCTGACCTGGCTGTATTGGCTGGCGGCGGCGGCTTGCTGCACGGCTTGCAACATGCCTTCGGCGCATGCGCTGCCGGCGCCGTTGCCAAAATTCAGATCCGGCAGGCGGCCGGCAAAAAAGCGCGGCACTTCGGAGGCGATGGAGTGCGCATCCCACAACAGGGCGTAACCATGTTTGGCTTGCAGCCGCGCCAATTCTGCTTGCAGGGCGGCATGATAGGGGCGCCAATAACGTTCGCGCCGCGCTTCCACTTCCGCGCTGTCCGGGGCCTGATCAGGCAGGTACAGGGCTTCTTTGTGGAAGGTGTCGAGCGGGCATAAGCCGGTGGTGTCTTGTCCCGGATAGAGATTGCTGTCTTCCGGCGGGCGATTCAGATCAACCACGTAGCGCGACCAGTGCGCTTGCAGGCAGGACACGCCTAGCGCCTGCAAATCGCCATACGCTTGCGGCAAATGCCAGTCGGTGTCGGCCAATTGCAATGCGGCGGGCGTCATGCGCGCCTTGATTGCATCCGGTATGGCTGTGCCGATATGCGGCATCGAGACCAAGAGCGGCAAGTCGCCCTGTTGCAATGTGAAATCTTGCATGTGTGCTCCCGGGGGTAAGGTGGGGCCGGCGGCGCGCGCTGCCGCCGGCGCGATGTGGCTTGCTCAGTTGAGCAATTCCGCCGCCAGTTTTTGCGAACACTGGCTTAACACGCCTTGCAGTACGATGCGTTTGGCTGCTTCGATGTCCGGCGCGAAGAAGCGGTCGGCGTCATAGAACGCCACTTGTTCGCGCAGGGCGCGCAGGGCGACTTCGAGCTGGGCCGAACTTTTCAAGGGGCGATGGAAGTCGATGCCTTGCGCAGCGGCCAGCAATTCAATGCCGACGATGCCGGCGGTATTGTCCGCCATATCCTGCAGGCGGCGGCCGGCAAAGGTCGCCATGCTGACATGATCTTCCTGGTTGGCTGAGGTCGGCAAGCTGTCAACGCTGGCAGGATGGGCCAGCGATTTGTTTTCCGAAGCCAGCGCGGCGGCGGTGACGTGCGCGATCATGAAGCCGGAATTCAAGCCCGGCTCTTTCACCAGGAACGGCGGCAGGCCGGATAAGGTGGCGTCGATCAAGAGCGCGATGCGGCGTTCCGACAGGGCGCCGATTTCTGCAATCGCCAGCGCAATCGTGTCGGCGGCGAAAGCCACCGGTTCAGCGTGGAAATTGCCGCCGGAAATAATGCTGGCTTGTTTTGTCCCGGATTCATCGCTGAAAATCAGCGGGTTGTCTGTCACTGCATTGGCTTCGATCAGGAGTGTGCGCGCGGCGTTTTCCAGCACGTCGTGGCAGGCCCCCATCACTTGCGGCTGACAGCGCAGGCTGTAGGGATCTTGCACGCGGTCATCGCCAACCAGATGCGATTGGCGGATGGCGCTGCCGGCCAGCAAGTCGCGGTACAGGGCGGCGACTGCAATCTGTCCCGGCTGCCCGCGCACCAGATGCACGCGCTCGTCAAACGGCGCGTCGCTGCCTTTCGCGGCATCCACCGCCAGCGCGCCGGTGACTACCGCAGCGTGCCACAGGCGCTCGGCCAGGAACAGTCCGTGCAAGGCCAGCGCGGTGGAAGTTTGCGTGCCATTGATCAGGGCCAGACCTTCTTTGGCCGCCAGCGTGACCGGGGCGATGCCGGCGTTTTGCAATGCTTGTTGCGCCGGCAGCAGCTGGCCATTTACGCGCACGTCGCCCACCCCCAGCATGGCCAGCGTCATATGCGAGAGCGGGGCCAGATCGCCGGAGGCGCCGACCGAGCCTTTGGCCGGAATCGCCGGCATAATGCCGGCGTTCAGCATCGCGATCAAGGTGTCAATCACCAGCGGGCGCACGCCGGAAAAACCGCGCGCCAGGCTGCCGATTTTCATCAACATAATCAAGCGCACCACTTGATCATTCAGCAATTCGCCGGTGCCCACTGAGTGCGACAAGATGAGGTTGCGCTGCAATTCTTCCAGTTTGTCATCTGGAATGCGGGTCTTGGCCAGCAAGCCGAAACCGGTGTTGATGCCGTAGGCGGCATTGCCGCGCTGTACGATTTCCTGCACCGCAGCGGCGGAGGCGGCAATCGCCTGTTGCGCTTGCGGCGCCAGTTGGATGGCGCAAGCTTTTTCCCAGACTTGACGCAGATTGGCCAGGGTCAGTTGGCCGGGATGTAAGGTTAAGCTCATTGTATGTTCCATGTGTTCAGTTCTGTGCATGTAATCATTTGACGCCGGGTATGCAGCGCTCGATTCGCGGCTAAAGCATGCTGCCTGAGCTGCTTATGGAAGCATCGGCAATTGCAGGCCGTTGCGTTTGGCGCAGGCGACTGCGCTGTCATAGCCGGCGTCGGCATGGCGCATCACGCCGGAGCCGCAGTCGTTGACCAGCACGCGGCCTAAGCGGCGCGCGGCGGCTTCGGTGCCGTCGGCCACAATCACCACCCCGGAATGCTGGGAGTAACCCATGCCAACCCCGCCGCCATGGTGCAACGAGACCCAGGAAGCGCCGCCGGCGGTATTCAACAGCGCATTCAACAGCGCCCAGTCGGAAACGGCGTCGCTGCCGTCTTTCATGGCTTCGGTTTCGCGGTTCGGGCTGGCCACCGAGCCGGTGTCCAGATGGTCGCGCCCGATCACAATCGGCGCTTTGAGTTCGCCGTTTTTCACCATCTCATTGAAGGCCAGGCCGGCAATATGACGCTCGCCCAAACCGAGCCAGCAGATGCGCGCCGGCAAGCCCTGGAAGGCGATGCGCTCACGCGCCATGTCCAGCCAGCGATGCACTTGCTTGTGCTGCGGGAACAATTCTTTGATTTTGGCGTCGGTTTTATAGATGTCTTCCGGGTCGCCGGACAGCGCCACCCAGCGGAACGGGCCGCGTCCCTCACAAAATTGGGGACGGATGTACGCCGGCACAAAGCCGGGGAAGCCGAAGGCGTTTTGCACGCCGTGATCAAGCGCCACCTGGCGGATGTTATTGCCATAATCCACCACCGGAATCCCCATTTCTTTGAATTCGAGCATGGCGCGCACATGTTGCGCGCAAGAGGCGGCGGCGGCGGCTTTCAAGGCCGGATGCTGGCTGGAATCACGCTGCGCGGTTTTCCATTGCTCAATTGTCCAGCCGGACGGCAGATAACCGTTGATCAGGTCATGCGCAGAGGTTTGGTCTGTCACCAGATCCGGTTTAATGCCGCCGGCTTTGGCGCGCGCCACCAATTGCGGCAGCAGATCGGCGGCGTTGCCGAGCAGGCCGATGGAAATCGCCTCTTTGCGCGCACAGTGTTCGGCCACCAGTTGCAAGGCGTGGTCGAGATTGTCGGCTTGTTTGTCGAGGTAGCGGGTGCGCAGGCGGAAATCAATCGAGGATTGCTGGCATTCGATATTCAGGGACACAGCGCCGGCCATAGTGGCGGCCAGCGGTTGCGCGCCGCCCATGCCGCCTAAGCCTGCGGTCAAAATCCAGCGTCCGCCCCAGTCGCCGTTGTAGTGCTGGCGGCCGGCTTCGGCGAAGGTTTCAAAGGTGCCTTGCACAATGCCCTGGGTGCCGATGTAAATCCAGGAGCCTGCGGTCATCTGGCCGTACATCATCAAACCTTTGCGGTCGAGTTCATTGAAGTGTTCCCAATTGCCCCACTTCGGCACCAGGTTGGAATTGGCCAGCAAGACGCGCGGCGCATCGGGATGGGTGCGGAATACGCCGACCGGTTTGCCGGATTGAATCAAGAGCGTGTGCTCTTCGTCCAACTCGCGCAGGGTGGCCAGAATCGTGTCAAAGCATTTCCAGTCGCGCGCGGCGCGCCCGATGCCGCCATACACCACTAAATGCTTGGGATTTTCCGCCACTTCGGGGTCAAGATTGTTTTGCAGCATGCGGTAAGCCGCTTCGGTAATCCAGTTTTTGCAATGCAGCTCGCTGCCGCGCGGGGCGCGGATTTCGCGGCTGGCGTCATAACGGGGGTCTTGCGACAAATCAATGGTCATGGCGGCTTCCCTTTAATTGAAGTGGATGATGCGCAGCATGTGAGGATACTGCAACTTGGGGCAAAGTTTAGGTTGTCTAGACAAGTTCGTCAAGCCTTGTTCTGGTCAGATGCAATTTGGGTAAAAAATTTCTTGTGGGAAATTTAAAATATGGAATATAATTGCGGTACCAGATATTTCAGCCACCATATATCAATATTGCATGCTTCAGCGTGCGCAATTGCGGCGGCCCTGGCCCCGGCAGCATACCCCGGTTTACCGGCTGCGAAATGTTTTACTGCGCAACGCAATAAGCTGCGCCACACTTTTTACACAAGGAAAAAAATGATCCGCTCTCTCGTTATCGCTGCAGCTGCATTCTCGCTGGTTGGTTGCGCCTCTATCATGAATGACACCAATCAAGCGATGAAGTTGGAAACCAAGACCAAAGATGGCCAACTGGTAGCCGGCGCCGACTGTACAATTACAAACGACTATGGCAACAATAGCGTCAAGTCCGGCGCCACCATCAGCGTGCGCCGCTCCAGCAAAGATTTGGACATCAGCTGCAAACATCCGCAAAACCCGGACGCCACCGCACGCGCCATTTCGCGCGCAAACGCCGGCCTGGCCGGCAATATCCTGATCGGCGGCGGCATTGGCGCCATTATTGATCACAACAAGGGCACGGCTTACACCTACCCGACCTGGGTGCAATTGATTTTTGGCGAAACTCTGGTGTTTGACCGCAAAGAAGAAAAAGAAGGTCAAGCCGTACCGGCCAGCAAGCCTGAAGAAAAGAAATAATCCCGCACTGCTGTCTTGCGCCGCCGCATTGGCGGCGCGGTTTTCCTCCCCTCCCCATCGATTGCAAGCTTTATCAGCTTGTGACGCCGCATATCTTTTCCTAGACTGAGCCGGCTGCCTGTCTGGCCGCTGATGTTTGCTTTTGCTTTCGTGTTGTGTCTCCCATTCACTTGACCATGAGGCTTACGATGCGCACTTGCTTACGCTTGCTCTTACTCCCCTTATTATTATTTTGCCAATTAAGCTTGGCGCAAACCAAAGAATTGAATGTCGCGCTCTACCCCTGGGTGCCGCGTGTGGCCCAGTTTGAACAGGCGATCAGCAATCATTGGAAAAAGATACACCCCGATGTGAAATTAAATTTCATCAAAGACTTCAGCAAATGGGATGGCGGCTATGGCCCCGATCCTGCCGACGATCTGGATGTGTTTGTGTTTGATGCGATTTATTTTGATCATTATTTGATGAAGAACTATCTGGAGCCGATGGCCCCCTCCTCCGTCGGCAATCCGGATGATTTCATCGATTACGCCAAAACCGGGGTCATGATCGGGGACAAGTATTACGCGGTGCCGCAGCTTGGCTGCGCCAATTTGCTGTTTTACCGCAAGGGCGACGCCGCGCTGGCGGCGGTGAAAACCCTGAGCGAGCTGGATCACTATATGGGCCAGTGCAAGTACGCCAGCCGGATTCCGCCGGGCAAAGACGGTTTATTGATCGACATGGCCGGCAGCACCACCACCGCTCTGCTGTATCTGGACGCGCTGCATCGCGGCAATGGCATTTATCCGCCGCGCACGCCCAAGGATGAATACTATCTTGTGCCGGGCGTGATTGATTTTTTACGCAACTATATTTCCCTGGCCAGCTATGAAAATGCGACCAAGGATGTGAGCGCGGCGTATCAGCGCGCGCGCTGGTTTTCGGATGGCT
The DNA here is from genome assembly GCF_037300705.1 of Massilia sp. W12. NCBI lineage: Bacteria > Pseudomonadati > Pseudomonadota > Betaproteobacteria > Burkholderiales > Oxalobacteraceae > Massilia > Massilia sp. W12. The sequence continues at coordinate 3,866,836 of NZ_CP147776.1, forward strand.
ATGGGCGCGCCCTGATGGCGTATTCGGAAGCGTTGTCGGTGATGAGTGCGCAAACCCGGCGTGAAACGGCGGTCAAATTATTTCCGCTGGCCAATCGCAGCGGTCGCCCGCTGTTTTATTCGGATGTGATCGGGGTCAACCGCAAAACCCATCAGCGCGGGGTGCGCGATCTGGCGGTGCGGCTGGCGGCCTTGATGGCGTCCAGCGAGGTGATGCAGGAAGCTATCGGGCCGGATGCGGAAAACCCGGAGCCGCAGTATCTGCTGGCGGCGCGCCACAGTGTGTTCAAGCAGCTGGGGGCGCAGTTTCCCTTGTACCGCGATTTATATCAATTGGTGCAGGAAAGCAATCCGCAAATGTTCAAACTCGGGCCGGATGCACGCGCCTGGTTGAGCAATTGGAAAAAGCCGATTGTGCAGCAGGTGCGCGCCAATCCGGCTTGCGGTTGCGATCAGCTGGCGGCGACCTATATCAGCACAGCGGAAATGGCGAAAGAAGTCTGCCCCAACACCTGCAACGCGCTGGGCGGCTGGGCTGGCGGCTGGAGCAATCAGTATCCGGCCGCGCCGTTCGGGCGCGCTGTCTGCGCTTGCAAAGCTTGCTCTTTGTAAATCCGATCAAGCCACTGCTGCGCCAGTTGCAGAATTGCTGTGCGGCTTGCCGCACAGCAATTCTGCACTGCATTTTCCTTCATGCCGAGCCTGTCGAAGCCCCTTGCGCAGTCAAAATGCCGCAACGCAACATGCCCGTTTTTGCATCAGCTCTTGTATAATCCAAGGTTTCCCTTCATCAATACTGAGAAAAATCATGGAAGCTGAACGCATCAATTCCCTGTCGGCGCTGCTGGCAGACCTCTCCTCCCGAGAGGACCAACTCCGGGGGTATCTTTGACTACGATCGTAAGTCAGATAAGTTAGAACAAGTCAATCAAGAGTTGGAAGATCCCACCGTGTGGGACAACCCAAAGCATGCGCAAGACCTCGGGCGTGAAAAGAAATCGCTCGAAGCTGTCGTCCTTTCCCTGCAAAAAATCCGCGCCGAATTGAATGATGCGAACGACCTGTTCGCCATGGCGCGCGAAGAAGACGATGTGAGCACGATGGAAGCCATCGAAGCCGATGCCGATGGCATCCGGCAGGAAGTGGAAGCGATGGAATTCCGCCGCATGTTCAATAATCCGATGGACGCAAATAATTGCTTCATCGATATCCAGGCCGGCGCCGGCGGCACCGAAGCGCAAGACTGGGCCTCAATGTTGCTGCGTCAATATCTGCGCTATTGCGAGCGCAAAGGCTTCAAGGTCGAAATTCTGGAACAGTCCGATGGCGACGTGGCCGGCATCAAAACCGCCTCCCTCAAGGTCGAAGGCGATTATGCGTATGGCCATCTGCGCACCGAAACCGGGGTGCACCGCCTGGTGCGCAAGTCGCCATTTGATTCGTCAAATGGCCGCCATACTTCCTTCGCCAGTCTGTTTGTCTATCCGGAAGTGGATGACTCGATTGAAATCGACATCAATCCGGCGGATATCCGCATCGACACCTACCGCGCTTCCGGCGCCGGCGGTCAGCACATCAATAAAACCGACTCCGCAGTGCGGATGACGCATATGCCGTCCGGCATTGTGGTGCAGTGCCAAAACGACCGCAGCCAGCACAGAAACCGCGCCGAAGCGATGGAAATGCTGAAGTCGCGTCTGTACGAAGTCGAATTGCGCAAGCGCTTGAGCGAACAGCAAAAGCTGGAAGACTCCAAGACCGATGTGGGCTGGGGCCACCAAATCCGCTCCTATGTGTTGGATCAGTCGCGCATCAAAGATTTGCGCACCAATCATGAAACAGGCAATACCAAGGCCGTGCTGGATGGCGACCTGGATGATTTCATTGCCGCTTCTCTTAAACAGGGCGTGTAAGCCTGCCCTCGCGGCGGGCTGCGGCCCGCGTCCCGCCGCCCGCCATCTACCGCCAAGACGCCAAACGCCATAGACAGGAAACACCATGAGCAACGAAGCTGAACATAGCCAGGACGAAAACCATATCATCGCCGAGCGCCGCGCTAAACTCGCCGCTCTGCGTGAAAAAGGCGTCGCCTTCCCGAATGATTTCCGGCCCACGCATAAAGCCGCCGCCCTGCACGCCGCGCATGACGCGAGTGAGGCCGAAGCGCTGGAAGCGCAAGCGGTGGAAGTCGCCGTCGGTGGCCGCATGATGCTCAAACGGGTGATGGGCAAGGCTTCGTTCGCTACGGTGCAAGACGCTTCCGGCCATGCCGAAGCGGGTCAGATTCAGCTCTTCATCACGCGTGAAAACGTGGGCGAAGAAGTGTATGACGCCTTCAAACATTATGATCTGGGCGACATCCTGGGCGCGCGCGGCAAGCTGTTTAAAACCAAGACCGGCGAGTTGTCGGTGAAAGTGACAGAACTGCGTCTGGTGACGAAAGCAATCCGCCCGCTGCCGGATAAATTCCACGGCCTGTCCGACCAGGAAACCAAATACCGCCAGCGCTATGTGGATTTGATCATGAACGCCGATACGCGCGCCACCTTTGTCGCGCGCAGCAAGGCCATGGCTTCGATCCGCCGCTTTATGCAAGAGCACGATTTCATGGAAGTCGAAACGCCGATGCTGCATGTGATTCCGGGCGGGGCCGCAGCCAAACCTTTCATCACGCATCACAATGCGCTGGACATGGAAATGTTTTTGCGCATCGCGCCGGAATTGTATTTGAAGCGCCTGGTGGTGGGCGGCTTTGAGCGCGTGTTTGAAGTCAACCGCAACTTCCGCAATGAAGGCGTGTCGCCGCGCCACAATCCTGAATTCACCATGATGGAATTCTATGCGGCGTGGGTGGATTACAAATGGCTGATGGATTTCACCGAACAGGTGATCCGCCAGGCCGCGATTGATGCGCACGGTACGGCTGTGCTGTCGTATGGCGGACGCGAGCTGGATTTGAGCAAGCCCTTCCACCGCCTGACGATTGTGCAAGCGATCAAGCAATACGCGCCGCAATACAGCGATGCGCAATTGCACGACGCCGCCTTCCTGCGTGAAGAATTGCTGAAATTCGATGTCAAAGCGCTCTCCACCTGGGGCCTGGGCGCGCTGCAATTGGCGCTGTTTGAAGAAACTGCTGAAAGCCAGTTGTGGGAACCGACTTACATCATCGACTACCCGGTCGAAGTCTCGCCGCTGGCGCGCGCTTCCGACACGGTGGATGGCATCACCGAGCGTTTCGAGCTGTTCATTGTGGGCCGCGAAATCGCGAATGGTTTCTCGGAATTGAACGACGCCGAAGACCAGGCCGCGCGTTTCCGCGCCCAGGTGGAAGCGAAAGACGCCGGCGATGAAGAAGCCATGTTCTATGACGCAGACTATATCCGCGCCCTGGAATACGGCATGCCGCCGACCGGCGGCTGCGGCATCGGCATCGACCGCCTGATGATGCTGATCACCGATCAGCCGAATATCCGCGACGTGATTTTGTTCCCGCATTTGCGCCGCGAGGAATAAACCGGCGGCAATTGTAATGTTGTATGGCCCGTCCCTTTGGGACGGGCTTTTTTTTGCGTTTGCTTGATTTCCGCTGACATCCGGCTGGCCCGAGTTCGACAGTTCCCGCCATTTTTGCCTCAGTCACTCCCTTTAAAAATCAATGACTTAACTCTTTGAAATCCGCATTTTCTCAGAATTCCTGTAGTGGCGCGTTTTGGATATTAAGATGAATTTTACATAGGCAATCATGATGTATAAAGTAGCGGCATGTACATCAAAGTCACAGCTTCCGGCAAGCGTCGCTATGTTCAGTTGGTCGAAGCGTATCGCGACGAAGAAGGCCGCCCAAAGCAACGCACTGTTGCAACGCTTGGGCATCTTGATACGCTCGACCAAAGCCTGGAGTCTGTCATTGCCGGCTTGATGCGCCTCACTGGCAAGGAGGCTCCAAAAGCGGCGTCGTCTCCCGAAATCAGCTTTGAGTCCAGTCACGCTTACGGCGATCTCTGGACCCTGACGTCGCTTTGGAATGAACTTGGCTTTGATGAACTCAAAAAATTTTCCGCCGCACCCGTCACTCTATCGATGTCGAAGCCTTGCTCAGAATCATGGTTTTCAACCGGCTTTGTGATCCAGAATCCAAATTGGGGACGCTACGCTGGCTGGAAACGGTTGCACTGCCTGGCGTCGCGCTCAAGCAGGCAGATCATCAACATCTGTTGCGCGCAGTGGATGCCTTGCTTGAGCATCGGGAAGAAGTCGATTTGACCATTTCGCATCTGCTGCGTCCCTTAATTGATCAAGAATTGGCAATCGTCTTTTATGATCTGACCTCCATCACCACCGAAGGGGGCGCCAGACAAGAGGAAGAAATACGTCAATTTGGACTATCAAAGGAAGGTGGCATTGCGCGCCAGGTGATGCTGGGAGTAGTGCAGACTGCCGACGGCATTCCGCTCTGGCATGAAGTGTTTGAAGGCAAAACCTAAGAGACTGTTTAATAACTTCCATGCAATAATTTAGCCTAATTCAGTATCGTAAATTACAAAAAAGTGAGGACTCCAGAGCAAAGAAAGCGGCATAAAGCGCCACCAAAGACCGAAAAGAAAGGCTATCCGACAGATCTGAAAGAGCATGAATGGAAGTTGATAGAGTCGTTGCTTCCCAAAACGGCCAAAACAGGGAGACCGCGCAAGGTCAACTTTCGTGAAATCATCAATGTCCTGCGCTATATGGTGCGATCTGGCTGTGAATGGCGCATGTTGCCCAATGACTTTCCCCCGTATCAGACGGTTTCACTGGTTCAGACGCTTTCTGCGCAGCTTCCTTTTTCACACAATTCATGATCTGGCGCTGATGATTGATCGCATGTGCGCACAACGCGAGCCTTTGCCCAGCGCGGGGATTGTTGATAGCCAGTCCGTGAAAGCGCCGGGCGCAAGTGAACGTGGGTATGACGCAAATAAGAAGATAAATGGCCGAAAACGGCATATTGCCGTAGATAGCGATGGCCGTCTGTTGGCGGTCAATTTGACGACTGCAGATATTGCTGACTCAACAGGTGCACAGCTCGTGCTTGATGCTTTTGTAAAGCGCTGGCCATGGGTCAAGCATTTGTTCGGCGATGCTGCGTACGACCGGAAAAAGTTGATGGAGCGCGCAGAATTCCTCAGCTTCGCTGTTGAAATCGTACGTGGCTTGATGGAACAAGTCGGCTTTGAAGTACAACCTCGGCGCTGGGTCGTAGAGCGCACCATCGCGTGGCTGATGCGCTATCGCCGCCTGGCGCGTGACTATGAGCGCCGGATTGATGTTTCTGAAGGGATGATTTACCTCGCCATGGGGTCGACTCTCTTGAGGAGAGTGTTGCCGTAGAGTTATTAAACAGTTTCTTAGTGAATTTCTTGCCGCCGCCTCATTAATTTATCCTTTTCACAAAAATTTCTATTCAGCCCCTACGCAACCGTGAAATCACCCTTTAAAATCAAAGAGTTGCAAAATCGCCGATGTTTTGCAAGAAAATTTAAGAAATCCATATAAATCAATGGGTTACGATTTTTTCCGCGAAATATCAAGCCTTTCTCCATTAAAAAAATGACTTCACCTGGAAATATCGCCAACGTAACTCATTGATTTGCATAGAAATTTTCACGCCGAACAGTCACTCACAAAAATTAATTATTTTCACGGTTTTTCTAGAGGAAAGTGAGTAATTCTTCAATTCAAGAAATGCGACATTGCAACCATTTGGTGAAGCACCGATAAAGACAACATTATCGTCCCGATCATATACCCGGATTACATCATTTCCTGCAAGTAGAAATAGGCCGCTATAGTGTGATGATTTAACACGCCCACCAGAGCTATCAATAAGAATCCCTTTGCGAGTGAAAAATGCTTTTCGGATTAATCCAATTTCTTCCATATAATATTCTGGCAGCTTAATCTTTTCCACATCTCCTTCCTTATCAACAAGATAGAGCATAGATTTTTTCATTGGAGCTGAACTGGTATTATACGATGAGACCGCCAACCAATATTTATTGACGTAGCGATCATAAGTTGGATACTCAACATAATTAGCCGGCATATCCATTTCTTTGCGCCAACCATTTTCATTAACAACAAATGCATTTCCCCGATAGGCTCCAGAAATATTGCTTACGCCAAACTCGATATACGATTTGTGGTAAGGGAGCCTGTAGCCTCTTTTTTCTTTAGGAACTTCAAAAAAATCTACGCATTGATTTTTTTTCCACTCTGATTTAACAATCTCATCTAAACTCAAATCTTGCACATTGATAGCATATAACTTAGAAACCGAGTCCGATTCAATTTTTACATGCCCCGCCAATTCATTGACGCATTGCATATAAGCATTTTCCATCAATGTGTGGACTTCTCTTTTTTCATGATTCCAAATGACAACCTTTTTCTTCCATTTCCACTTTGGCTGTTCTGAGGGAATGATATTATTCAAAATTAGCGTATTATCATCCAACCAGGCGCCCAAAAAAATGTCTGCCGGCTCGCCTAGCTCACCCGGTACTGTCACCGTCGGCATAATATTCTGTTTGAATCTTTTCTCAGCAAACAACTCATTTAGCAAAGATGCAGCATGCGCTTGAACGAGAAAAATAAAAACAAATGTTGACAAAATATATTTCATCACACAACCCCCTTTAACATCATACTGTAATTTCCTCCGGTAATTTGAAACCCTAAACGCTTCAAAAACCTACCCATCTTCGCCAGCTCAAAGGTAAGCGCCCAACGCCCCCACATCCGAATTAAATTTGAGATTGCTTAGCCAGCAGCAATAACTCATCCAAACTGCTGGCTGGCCAAGTGGGCAGTTTGTTGAGCGTATCAAGCAGCCAGGCGTAAGGATCAAGGCCGTTGAGTTTTGCTGTATTGAGTAAAGACATCATGCAGGAGGCGCGATGGCCCACGCGCTCAGTGCCATAAAACAGCCAATTCTTGCGCCCGATCGCCACCAGACGCCGTGCGTTTTCTGCCGCATTATTGTCAATCGGCAAATCGCCGCTGTATGCATAGCGCACCCATGATGCCCAGCGGCTCAGGGTGTGCTTCACGGTCTTTTGCAAACCCGATGACGGCGAGGCGCGGACGCCGATTTCTGTCAGCCAAGCCTCGAACTCCGCCAATAATGGAATGCTCTTTCGTCGTCGCAATTGCGCACGCTCTTCAGTGCTCATGTCTTTTGTTTCGCGCTCAACATCGTACAGCTGCTCAAAGCGGCGCAAAGCTTCGGTGGTAATTGGCGTCGCTTGCGCTGCGTGCAAATCAAAGAATTTGCGCCGCGCATGCGCCATGCTGCCCAATTCCACCACACAACCCAAGTACAGCGCCTCATAACCGGAATACGCATCCGCCATCAGAAGCCGCTCCAGCGGATGATGAATGCTGAAGGCACGGGTTTTTAAAAGGTGGGAAGATGGGGCTGTTGGGCGTTTACCTTCCAACGCCTTCACCGGGAGTAAATTTACATTGCAAGTCATTTCAAATCCCCATCACAAATATTAATTATTTTTACAGTTTCACGTGCTGTAATCCAGTAATTACTTGACTCAACAAATGCCACCGAGCACCCATCTGGAGAAACCTTAAGCACATCTATATTTTTGTCATTATTGTAAATCCGTGTAAGTTCCTTTTCATTAAGCAAAAAAAGTCCACTGAAAAGTACCCCATTCATCCTGGCTCCTGCGCCATTAATCAGAAAGCCCTTCCGTGTAGCCGCAGCCCCATAAGTTACGCCTATATCTTTCATGTAATAATCAGGCAGCTTAATTTTTTCCAACACTCCATTGTTATCGATCAGATAAAGCATCGAAACTTTTTTTTCTGCAGAATTCGAACTAAGGGAAGTTCGCGTTAGCCAATATTTATTCGCATAGCGATCATAAGTTGGCTGCTTCACATAACTTGCAGGCATATCAATTTCTTTCCTCCCCCCATTTTCATTGACAAAAAATGCATTGCCACGATAGGCTCCAGATGCGGACATCACGCCATATTCTATATATGCTCTGTGATAGTCAAGCCCATAGCTCAGCTTATCCATTGGCAGCGGAAAATATTCCATACATTGGTTCTTCTCCCATCCAAGCTGTGGAATTTCCTTCAATTCCAATCCAGGAATACTGATCTCATAAAGCTTTATGTCCGAATTTGACTGTATTTTCACATGTCCAGTCAACTCGTTAACACAAAGCAAATGTGCATCATCCATTAATGTCTGAAGCTCTTTCCTGCTTTGATTCCAAACAACAATCTTTTTCTTCCATTTCCGCTTCCCCCCTTCAGATGGAACAATATTGTTCAGGATCAAAGTATTTTTATCTAACCACGCTCCAAAAAAATTATCTGTAGCTGGTCCTTGTTCGCCAGGCACTTCTATCACCGACAAAATTTTTTGGGAAAATTTTTTCTCTCCAAATATCTCCTGAAACCAGGATGCCGCCTGAGCTTGGAATGTGCATAAAAATACTGTTACTAACAATATCCCTTTCTTCACGTCTCTCCGTTCAAAATCAACCTGTAGTTTCCACCGGTAATTTGAAATCCTAACCTTTTCAAAAACCTATCCATCTTCGCAAGCTCCAGACCGCTACTAATGCCGACATTTAGCTCCACTGCCTGCCGGCTTTCTGCCCATTTGCGAAAAGCAAGCAATAAGCGATTGCGGCCCCGCTCATGCGAGCGGCGCGCTCCACTTCGTAAAATACCAAGGTCGCCACTGGTAAATCACAGAACACATGCGCTTCTAACACCCCGACCAGACCGCCAGCCAAACTGCCGTCTTTACGCTGAGCCACCAGAAATGCGTAATTCCCCTGATTTTTTCTCAAAATGCCGCGCAAGGTTGCCGCCCCCCGTTCCGGCTGATATGGAAAGACTCGTTTATACCGAGCATATCAGGCTTTTAAAGCATCAATCCGGTACTGTTCATTAACCCAGTGTTGCAGTTGGTGCTTGAATTCGCCCATCATATTGTAATTTGCATTAGGACTTGTTGATGTTTTTGCCGCACATCTTATCTCAAACAAGTCATTAAACATTCTTTCTGTGTATTTAATTTCGCCATTTGCATCAAACTCAATGGAATCTCTGAATTTATATGAAGACTCTGTTGACACAACAAATTTTCCTAAAAAACCACCCATCGCAAGGTTATATGCAAGTCGATCTTTTCGAACACTCGCACCTTCTGTCTCATACGTTTTCCGAATTAAATAATTAACCGAATCAATGTCAGCCATTACTTCATCTCGAATATCTAGTCGCCTCACCCCGTATATATAACCATCAAGTTGGAAAATCCCGCCCGGAAATACATTCAAATCTCGCCTCAAATTACCAAGAATGTCTTGTTTCCTCTCCTCAAAAGAAAATTTCACCTGATTTACAGGGTGGGCAATTTCGTGCACAATAGCCACTTCAAGATCGTGCTTAAGATTTTCTTTAAGACTCTCCAGGAAATTCTGGCTTATGTATATTTTTTTATCAATCAATGAATAGTAAACCCCCTTCTCAGTTTTATCCGCCAACGCAAATCCTGAAAATGCTTTTTCCACATTTGCAAAGTTGGCTTTATCAACAGTTGCTTTATCATTCTGTAATAAATTCGACAAAACACTCCCTGCAGATCTAATTAATGGGATATCGGAACTTAAAAACACATTAATTGATCTACCAATTTCTGAATTTACCACGTAAGCCATAGATCCTCCTCAATCGGATTAGTTACTTAAATAAGTAATATTTAAAATACAATTTAAAGCAGCAGAAACCACTATTGCTTTATTACCTTTTGCGAAGTATCCCCCCATATCAGGCAAACTATCGCTCCAAGATAAAACATTCCATCCCAATCGAGATAGATCATCTACAAATACCTTCTTGCTTAAACAGTTTTTCCGACCTTTCTGATTGATTTTTATAGGGCTAATATCAAACTCTATTGCAATTCCTTTCCCGCCTTTGTGGTTTAAAATTAATGGAAGATAATTTACATCTGCACTATCAACTTGTATAAAAACTATAGGATTATTCCCACTTCCTTTTATGGAACGAATGCCAGAAAATTTGAAGTCCTGATATAGATACCCCCCGTTCACATGCTTTCTCGAATGAAACACCCCTAGAAAGGAAGATTCCATGTTTCTATAATCAAACACAAACTCCTCTTCAGCGAGAAATTTATAAATTCTTCGCCAAAATACCATATTCCACCCTTCCCCCCCGTCTTCATATTCTTTACTTTCATCTAAATAACCTTTTCTCTCACATGGCATTCTTATATCAATATTTCGCATCACATTCCATGCATCAGAACACTCCGAAGAAAAAGATTTTTGGGTCATCGCGAGCAAAAAAATCATTATAAAAATCTTTATCGAATTCATGCTCACCATCCCTCTCCTTTGATATTAAATATGCAATTGTTATCAGATTTTACGTGAATCTGCCTAACCCAAAATGGAGGATATTTTTCTGGCAGTTGAATTGAGTCAGGAGTGCGCACCTCTATACCCTCCTTAAAATAATCATTTCTATATTTCAATTTTCCATCTTCATCAAATATTTTCCATGCATAAATTCTTTGATATTCTCCAAACAAATGGAAGTCTGATACAAAACTCCACCCTCGTGTTTTTATTATTTTTTCTGCTTTCGCAAGCGAAATGCATTTTCCTTCTCTCTCAAAACTAAGCATCCACCATGAATATTTCTCTTTCACACCTAAGGTGATTGCTCTGAGAGGGCTCAACAAGTGCTTTTCCTTAGATTGATCCGAATACCACCCCTCCCACCCATCTCCGAAATAGCGCAAAGCTTTGGCTCCATTTTTAATCAATTCTTTCGAGGATTTCGCGTCTCCGAGTACAATGCCAGCCTCTTCTTGAGTAATATAGCCATCATCTCGGCCTAGCAATTTTTGTAAAACATACTCTAAATTTTCAGAGTTTATTTTCTTGCCTTCTTCTGCATACCCAACCCCCCCTGACAGCCATATAAATAAAGCCCAAAAAAATTTATTAATCATATCTCCCCCCCCCGAGCTCTTGTAAAGCCCACCGAATTGAATGATTTATTGCCAGAAAAGACAGAAAGACTAGACTCAGTCCATACCCTTATGCACAAGTTCTGAATTGCTCAGCAGACAATGCAAGGCTTTGAGAATGTGAGTACTGCAAGGGAACAAAATAATTAAATATCTTGCATTATTTTGCTCCTGCAAACCTTATCTCTTGCATATTTAAGCATCCCGCTATCTACCCAAGAAACGCCCCCTTTTTCATCGCAAGTACATGATTTAAAAGCATTAAAAATATGTGCATATGACTACGGATCTAAATACAATACAAATTGCGGTGATTTTTATCTACCAAAAACAACCGACACTTTCCACTTTTTCCTATTTTACATTTTTATCCCATCAAAAGAAATCACGATTGGAGACTCGATGCTTCTCAGGAATTTTAGGTTACGCCCATCTTTCTCATATCTAATCTCTTTCAAACTACTCACTTTTTTCCATTTCTTAATGGATAATTTTTCCTCAAGTAATTCACTGTCTTGCAATTAGCCTTCAGTATTGAATTTGACAACGATCTATTTTACCCATGTGAACTCAATGAGTGAGGCGCATGATTTCTCAAAGGCATATCGAACCTGTCTTTTTTTGTCATTTTTAGGTTTTTTTATAATATATATTCCATTCGGAAAATGTATAAGACTCTCTTGCTCCCATTTTTCAGAAGATTGCGCCTCTGGATTTTGAAGGAACCACGACCTATTAAGACAATCTCGCCTCTCATATTCAGAGTTTTCAAACAAATATATTCGCAACATCTTTACTGGTTTATTGGAATAATTTGGGAAAAATCTATCTGTCTTATTTAAGAAACCATCTCTTGAGTCAAAAAATTCAATCACTTCATAACAAGAGATTTCGCCTCGTAGTTTATACATAATCAATTCTGCACCAAACTTCATTTGTGAGAAGCTCTTCAGCTCAGGGAAGGTATTTTTCACAAAATCAATTTCAACTTCATCGTATGATTTCATGGAAATACTATGTAAAATTCGATGCAAATTACCCCGCTCTATAACTCCACCTACCGGCATTATGCATTTGGATACACTTAATGCGTCACCTTTATTAGCCAAATTTGATTGATTGGCCAAACATACGATGGGCGCCAGTAATGTTGCAGCAAAGAGTACAATTCTTCTCATTGTTATCCCCTGTAATTTATTTTTTGGTTGGTGCATCAACCAAGGTAATGCTGATGAGCTTATAATCATCCGATTCTAGACGAACTGAAATGAGAGCCCCCCCCTTTTTTGATGTGCACCACCCAGGAAATTACACCATCCTCATCCCATACACTTGCCGAAATTTTATCAGCACGATCTTTCAATAAAGAAAATAGTTTATTGTGCTCTCGCAAAGGGAAATGTGGGTCATCTATATACCCACCCCCTTTTTCAACAACTGCGTTTATTTTCAAAATTTTTCTGATATCTTTTATTTCCCTATTTGTTAGATACCCAGCCAAAGACAATTCCTTTATTTCCATTACATGAATTTCCGCGGCTCCATTCTTATAAAATATGGACTGCGTTATTACTCCATTTTTTTCTGATGAAATCCAGTTAGATTGTCCTCCTAGAAACTTACTAATCCATGATTTATTAACTTCAATATCGGCAGTAGGTTCATTTTCCAGAAATTTCAGTAAAAAAGCGCGCCCATCAAAGCTTTCCTTAGCATGTATTTTTTTGATGTTTTTATTATTTTTTACGCTCATTTCATTATTCTTCAATGTTGAAGAATCAATTGTCTCGGACATTGCGCAAAAAGGTAATCCGCAAAACATAATGGTTAAAAAATATAATACATGCATCTCAATAGTTTTTTATGAAAAATAATATTCATTACGACCCCAAAAATAGCTTCAAAAAAATAACCGATAAATCATTTCGCTCAAAAGAATCTGCTTTAGCGCAAGAAAATTTACTAAAAACAAAATAACTAGAATCTTCAACATTGCTCCCCTCCAATCGTAAGTGAATAATTCCCCCCCGTAATCCGAAACCCCAGCTTCTTCAAAAACCTGTCCATCTTCTGCAACTCCACGCCGCTGCTGATGCCGACATTTAATTCCACCGCCTGCTTGCTTTCGGCCCATTTGCGGAAAGCCAACAACAGGCGATAGCCAACGCCGCTCATGCGCGCAGCGCTTTGCACTTCGTATAGCACCAGGGTGGCGACCGGCTGGTCGCTGAAAATATGGGTTTCGATTACGCCGACCAAACCGCCTGCCACGCTGCCGTCTTTGCGTTCGGCGACAAAGAAGCCGTATTGACCTTGATTGTATTGCAGGATCTGCAGCAAGGCCTTTTCCACTTTTTCAGGCTGATACGTGAAATTGCTGAAACGGGTTTGCGCATGCACCTGACGTCCCATCTCGGCCAGTGGTTTGACATCTGCAGCGGTGGCGTAGCGGATTTCCATTGCTCTTATCCAATCAATTGGCCGCTGTCGCAGGCCAGATTTGCACGGCGGCTTTTTCCTGTGGCGCCAAAGCATGCACTTTATCTCCGGCCAAATTGCTGGCGCGCAAATCCGCCAGGCATTCATCCAAGCCGCCAAACGGTGCAATGCTGTCAATGATCCAGACATGCGGGCCGCTGTTCCATTCATGCGGCGCCAGCTTGTTCACGCCGGAGCAGAGGCGCGCATGCACGTCATCGCTAACCTTGGCCCAGGTGAAAAAAGCCCAGGGAATACTTTGCTTTTGGTACAGCTTGCATTGATCCAGCACCAACGGCGGCAATAACAGACTTTGCAAATCGGCAAAGAAACGGAAGCGGCAAGTTTCGTCCAGTCAATACAGCCAACTGGCCGGCCCCAGCAAGGGCAGCTTGCCCAGTAATTCTGCGGTTTCCTGTCACTGTGCCGGCAGACCGTCTGCTGTGTTGTGTGTGTCCATGATTTTCCTTGATATCCAGCTGTCTGCGATGTCCTCAACGCTCACGCGCTGCTTCCGCCACAGTCTTTTGTACCGGCGACAGCAAGTATTGCCATACCGTGCGCTGGCCTTGATTGATTTCCGCCACCACTTGCATGCCCTGGGTGAGTTGCAATACCTGTCCCTGGGGCGCATGCAATTGCTGGGCGTCGAGTTTGATGCGCGCTTTATAGGTGGCGATGCCGGCGGCCATGCTGGCCGGGTCTTGCGGATTGGCGCTGGCGGGCGGCTTCGGGGTTTCGCTGGCGTCAGCGCTGATGTATTCCACCTTGCCCAGCAACATGCCATAACGCTGGAAAGGATAGGCGCTGAGTTTGATTTGGGCGCGCTGGCCCGGCTGCACAAAGCCCACATCTTCATTTTTCAAGGCCACATCCGCATACAACGCTTCGCCCTGCGGCGCCAGGCTCATTAACACTGCGCCCGGCTGCAATACTGCGCCCACCGTGGTGGTGGCCAATTCTTTCACCACGCCGTCTTGCGGCGCGCGCAGCTCCAGCAAGCCCTCTTTGTATGCGCTCTTGTCCAGATTCGGCGCCAGTTGCGCGATTTTATTGCGCACGTCGGCTAATTCGCGTTCCAGATCAGCGCGCGAATTACTGTGCAATTGGGCGATTTTCTTTTGCTGCGCGGCGATGCTGGCTTGCAAGGCGGCCACATTGGCGCGTTGCGCTTCCAGATCTTTGGCTTTTTCCTGCGCTTCGCGCTGCTTTTCAGCCGCCGCCAGGCTGCCCATGAATCCTTCTTTTTCCAGCTTGTCATACGATTCCGCCGCTTTGCGATAGCTGGGCAGGCTTTGTTCGAGTTTTTGCTGCACCTGACGCGCCGCGGCCAGGTCGCTTTCCGCTTTTTGCAATAAAGCCTGCTCTTGCGCTAACGCATCTGAGAAGGCGCGGCGTTGCGCCAGATCCTGACTTTGCACTTGCAGATACAGTTTTTTATCGTCGCCCGGCTGCAGGGTGAAACTTTGATCCGCCAGTTGCGCTTGCAGGCGACGCAATTGCAGGCGTTGCTCATTGAGGACATTGCCCACGCTGTCACGTTCGGCGCGCGCGACAGTCGGATCGAGCCGCGCCAGCACTTGGCCGGCTTTCACCGCCTGACCTTCTTTCACCAGGATTTCCCGCAGTACGCCAGCTTCTGCCGGCTGCACCACCTTGACCAGGGTTTGCGCCGCCAATTTGCCTTCAGCGCTGGCAATGATGTCGAGTTTGCCGAATGCGGCCCAGATGCATAACAGCAGCACCAAGACGGCCAGCGTCCACAGCACGATACGGAAAATTTTTGGCGGCGCTTTGTCTTGCATCAATTGCAGCGGATCATGCCAGCGCGCCGGCGGACGCAGCTGGATCACATTCGAGGCGGCAGGTGCGGCTTGCACTGCTGGCGGCGCAGTTTGCGGAGTGGTTTGGGCTTGGCTCATATCAGGCATTCTGTGCTTGGTTGCTGGCGTTCATCAATTGCTGTGCGCCCTGTTCGCCGATACGGTACAGGGTGTCCACTTTCAAGCCCTTGGGCAAGCCGTGGGTGATGAACAGCATGCTGACCTTGCCGCGCAAGGCGTTGATGGTGTGTGCAAAGTGTTCGGCGGTGGCGGCGTCGAGCGCGCTGGTGGCTTCGTCGAAAATCAAAATTTTGGGGCGTTTGAGCAAGGCGCGCGCAATCGCGATGCGCTGCTTTTGCCCGCCCGACAGACCGGCGCCGCGCTCGCCGATTTCGGTTTGGTAACCTTGCGGCAGGGCTTCGATCACATCATGAATTTCCGCCATTTTGCAGGCGATGGTGATTTGCTCAAAGCTGGCATGCGGGTTGGCCATCAGCAGATTGTCATACACAGTGCCGGAAAACAGCACGGTCTCTTGCGGCACCACGCCAAAGTAGCTGCGCAATTCATTCGCCGACAAATAGCGGATGTCGATGCCATCGAGCATGATGCGACCGCTTTCGGGCTGATAGAACCCTTGCAGTAATTTCGCCAGCGTGCTCTTGCCACAGCCGGACGGCCCCATAATGGCGATCGTCTGTCCCGGCTTGATGCTCAGGCTCAAGTTTTGATACAAGAGCGGCAGTTCGGGGGCGTATTTGAAAGCCAGGTTTTCGACTTGCACCAGGCCTTGCGCTTGGTTATCGCGCGCCGGCAGCAGGGAATACGGCTCTTCCGGCGCATTCATGATGTCGCCCAGGCGTTTGACCGAAAGACTGGCTTGCTGGAATTGCTGCCACAAACCGACTAAGCGCAACATCGGCTGCGCCAGGCGGCCGGAAAACATTTGAAAGGCGACCAGCATACCAATCGTAAATTCTGTGCTGTGCATCACCGTCCAGGCGCCAACCGCCAGAATGAGCAAACTCATCAGCTGTTCCAGCAGATTGGACAGGGTGTTATAGGAATTCGCCAGTTGTTTGGTATCGAAGCTGGCTTGCAGATAGGAGGCCAGATAACTGCCATAGCGGCCATTCAATTGCGCTTCCATTTGCAAAGACTTGACCGTTTCCAGGCCGACCAGATATTCCGTCAGGAATGCCTGATTGCGGGCGCCCAGCTGAAATTGGGTTTGCAATTTTTCTTGAAACAGCGGGGCCACCAACAGCGAGAGCGCGACAATCACGCCCAACACGGCCAGCACAATACAGGTCAGCGTGACGCTGTAATAAAACATGATGGCGACAAAAATCAGTAAAAACGGCAGATCCAGCACCAGCGTAACCGCTGCGCTGGAGATGAATTCGCGTATGGTTTCCACCCCATGCATGCGGGCGGCAATCACCCCGGTGGGGCGTTGTGTGAAATACATGGGCGGCAGGCGGAACAGGCGCTGAAACACCGAAGCCCCCAAGACTGCATCGACACGGTTGCCGGTATGCAGCACCAGATATTGCCGCAACCAACCCAGCACTGCGGAAAACAGCATGAATATCGCCATGCCGACCGCCAGCACCACCAGTGTGCTCTGGGTGCGGTGCACTACCACTTTATCGATAATCGCCTGGGTGAACAGCGGGGTGGCCAAGGCGATTAATTGGATCACGAGTGAGGCCAGCAGCACTTCTTGCCAGATTTTTTTGTGCTTGAGCAATTCCGGCACAAACCAGCGAAAACCAAAGGGGCGCTGCTTGGGCTCGGCGGCGTCAGGGTCTTTGATTGCAGCTTCCTGCGGCGTCACGCTGCAGGCATAGCCGCTATACAGTTGATTGAATTGCGCCAGGCTGAGCGTTTGCGGTTGCTCATCCTGCATGCGCGCCAACAAGACTTGCCCCTGTTCGACCTGCAACACCAAACCGGGATAGTGCGCCTCATCGCCTTGCTGTTCTGCTTTTAACCAAACCAGCAGGGGCAGGCCGCGCCCGCCCAGGTCAGCCGCCGCCAACGCCATGCGTTCACAACTGAAGCCATACTGCTGCAGCGCTTGTTGCAGACTGTCAGCATCATAGGGATCAGGCAACTGCTGTAGCGCCAAGTCAATTGAAAATGGCTTGCGATGCAAGGCGCACAAACCTTGTAAGGCCCAAAAAAATGATTTTTTATCTGTATATATGCTATTCATTGATCGATTGCTCGTAAGTTCATTCTGCGGTGCAATGGCGCCCCCTCCCAGCAGATGCGAACGATATCGCCCAGTGCGCTTCAGGCACCGTCTTGAATTAACTTCTGGCGTTTGATATTGGCAGTAAATGCCATTAGAAATGTATTGCTTGCTGGACAGGGAAAATTATATATATAAATTTAATTTCCTAAAAGAAATTTTCCTGGTTTATACAGATTATTTACTCCTGCAGCCTGATGTACCGGATGCAAAGCCTGCGACCTTGTGATATGCCTGGGAGCCTGTCGGGGTTAGAGAATCGTAGTGAAAGATCAGCAGGGCGAGGATAGATTTTGCCGGCTTTGCAGCGTCAATAGTGTTGCTATTGATCAAAAAGACGGTGAAATATGGCCCGGCCTGCTGGTTTTGCAGTAGATTTTGTCTAAGTCCGACAGGCTCCGCTGGCAATGAAACGCAAGCAACTGTGCAGCCGTATGCAAAGACTTGCCGCCGCACATCCTGTACAATGCCGGCTTTGTACCTTTGCGCAGGCCGCGCGGCCTGCTTTGTTTCCCGGAGAAGCTATGAGTCAAAGCAACAGCCAGAATGCCGTCGAACTGGGCGCCAAGGATTTGCCGGCGTATTGCCCGAATCCCGCCATGCCAATCTGGTCGTCCCACCCACGCGTTTTCCTTGACCTCGCCCATGGCGACGCCAAATGCCCCTACTGCGGCACGGAATACCGCTTGGCTCCGGGTGTGACGCTCAAAGGCCATTGATCCGATGCACGCGATGAACAGCCCGTTTTATGACAGCCCGGCGCAAGCCGAAGCTGCTTTCTACGCCGCAATTGAGCGGCGCGATCTGGATGCCTTGATGCAGGTCTGGGAGGACAGCGACATCATTCTGTGCATCCATCCCGGCGATGGCCGCCTGCTCGGCCGCGCTGAGATCCGCGACTCGTTTGGCGCGATTTTCGCGTATGGCAGAAGACATCTGGTGCCGCGCGAGGCGCATGTGCAAAACCTGGGCGATGTGGTGATCCACAACCTGACCGAGGATTTTTCCGGCGCCACGATTGAAGATGCGGAAATGGCGATGCGCGCCACCAATGTGTACCGCCGCAGCGAACACGGCTGGCGTATGGTGTTGCGCCAGGTTTCTTTGCAAGCGCTGGATTTGCTGGATGACGCCGACCCGCACTGGTCTGTGCCGTTCGCCCCCGGCATTCATTAAACCATGACGCAGGAAAGTCGCTATCGCGCGCCCTGGTGGCAGCCCGGTGGTCACTTACAAACCATCTTGCCGGCGCTGTTTGGCGCCAAACCGGATGTGACTTATCGCCGGGAACGCTGGACGACGCCGGATCAGGATTTTATCGACGTGGATTTTGTCGATGGCAGCGCACCCGGCAGTCCCCTGCTGGTGTTGTTTCACGGCCTGGAAGGCAGTTCCAACAGCCATTACGCGCGCGCCCTGATGCATGCGGCGGCGCAAGCCGGCTGGCATGGCGCGGTGCCGCACTTTCGCGCCTGTTCCGGCGAAATGAACCACGCCCCGCGCTTTTACCATTCCGGCGACGCCCAGGAAATCAATTGGATTTTGCAGCGCATGCGCACGCGCCACAGCGGCCCTTTGCTGGCTTGCGGCGTTTCGCTGGGCGGGAATGCCTTATTACGCTGGCTGGGCGAGTCGCAGCACAGCGCCACTTTTGTCAGTGCCGCATGCGCTGTCTCCGCCCCGCTGGATTTGGCGCGCGGCGGCGCAGCCCTGTCGCGCGGCGTGAATCTGATTTACACCAAAACTTTTTTACGCACCCTCAAGCCGAAATGCCTGCGCAAGCTGGAACAATTCCCCGGCCTGTTCGCGCGCGAGCAATTATTGGCGGCGAAAAATCTATATGAATTCGATAATGTGGTGACCGCACCCTTGCATGGCTATCGCGACACCGATGATTATTGGCATCGCGCCAGCGCGCGTCATATTTTGGGCGATATCACTGTCCCCACCCTGGTGTTAAACGCACGCAATGATCCTTTCCTGCCCGGCTGTTTTTTGCCGACGCAAGCCGCCGCCAGCGTGTTGCTGGAATATCCCGCGCAAGGCGGGCATGTCGGTTTTGCCTGCGGCGCGCCGCCCGGGCGTCTGGACTGGCTGCCACAACGCGTATTGGCTTTTTTAAAGGGACATGTGAATGGATGAGATTGTGCTGCAGGCAATGGCCAAATGGCCGAATGTGCCGCACTGCTATGGCTGGCTGTTACTGGATGCGCGCGGCCAATGGCGTATGCGCGACGCCGCCGCCCAAGCTGCCGGCAGCGCAGGCGATGTGATCCGTCACCCGTCTTTACAAGCATTCATTAATCGCAATTATTTAAGCGATGCGCAGGGGCGCTGGTATTTTCAAAACGGCCCGCAACGGGTGTATGTGAATCTGCCTGCCGCACCATATATTTTGCATTGCACGCCGCAAGGATGGCATGACCATACGGGACAGGCATGGGGCGCAGCCGAAACGATTTGGCTGACCCCGGAAGGCAATCTGCTGGTGCAATCCGCTGGCCGCCTGGCTTGGTGCGACGACCGTGATTTGCCGCAATTATTCGCCGCCTGCCGTTTGCATGGGCATGAAGTGGATGAGGCAGACTGGCTCGCCCTGCTGACAGCCGAACACCCTGCTCTGCCGGTATTGGATATGTCGCTTCTGTGGGAAGGAGGAAGCGGCGCGTGCCGCTTGCAGCGCCTGCCGCAAGCGGATATTGCGGCGCACTTTGGCTTTTGCCGTACGCCGCAAGCGGATCAATGTTGATGCCGGCGCGCCTGCTCCAGCGCTGATGGCTGCGCCTGCGCGCCTTTTTCCCCGCGCAAGCTGCGTTCTTTATTCTGCTCTCTCAAATCCGCCTGAAATTGGCGCAGACGCGCATCAATCAGCGCATGATCATAGAAATTGCCATCGCCGGCGCGGCGCGCCAATTCCATTTGCTCAATCGCCGCCTGCAGACTGCCGCGTAAGGCGTATGACTCGCCCAGGGACATATGCTGCAAAGCAAGCTTGCCCTGGCGCGCATAGGTCGCCGCCAATTGCTCGTGCAGCACCGGCTCTTGCCGATACAATTGGATCTGATCGCGCAAAAACAGCACGGCCGTATCCAGCTTGCCGGCATGCCGCAACGCTTGCGCGTATTGCAGCGCCAAGCCGCGTGAAAAGGGAAATTGCTGATGTGCTGTCTGCGTCAGAATAATCGCTTGCCGCAAGCCGGCTTCATCCTGCGCCTGCGCCATTGCCAATTCGTTCGCCAGATGCGCCAGCACAGGATGTTGATACTGTCCCAGCTTACGTCCCAAAGCAGCTTCTTCCGCCGCTTGCGAAGCCTGCTGGGCCAGACGCAGCGCTTTGCCAGCCTGCACATACTGTCCCTGTCGCAGCGCAATCAAGGCTAAACCATAATGCCCTGCGGCGCTCTGCTGACGGCTTTGGGTTTCCAACTGGGATTGAAAAACGATGCGCGCCTGATCCCAACCGCTATTGGTATCGTCTTGCAGTATGCGCGCACGCGCGCGGATCAGATGAAATTCCAGACTGTCGGCTCTTTGCCGGTAGCGCAACTCGCGGTTGCGCGCTTCAATATCTGCGATCCGCTCGGTGGTCAGCGGATGGCTGCGCATATACGCCGGCGTGTTATCGGTATAGGCGCGGGTGGCGTTTTGCATGCGCTTGAAAAAAGCCACCATGCCGGAGGTGTCAAAACCGGCTTCCTGCAATAGCTGAAAACCGAGGCGGTCGGCTTCGCGTTCGGCATCGCGCGAAAAACTCATTTGCCGTTGCAAAGCCAGGGTCTCGCCACCAGCCATAATGCCAAGCGACGCATCCGGATTGCTGCGCGCCGCCAACACCGCCAACACCATCGCCGCCAGAGGAATCAAGGCATCCTGTTTTTGTTGTCCCAGCATACGCGCAATATGGCGTTGCGCCACATGCCCGATTTCATGTGACAGAACGGAGGCCAATTCCGATTCATTTTGCGCAGCCAGCAAGAGGCCGGAATGCACGCCGATAAAACCGCCCGGCAAAGCAAACGCATTCAACATCGGATCGCGCACGCCAAAGAAGAAGAAATCAAACCCGGCTTCCCCGCGCGCATCAGGCCGCACTGTCAGCAAATCATTGCCGAAGCGATTCAGATATTCCAGCAAGGGCGCATCTTCCAGATAGTCGCGGTCACGCCGGATATCGCGCATCACTTCCTCGCCCAAGCGCCGCTCCGCCTGTGGCGATAAATCCTGCCTGCCGGATACGCCCAATTCAGGCAGATTGGCGCCGCTGCCTGCCTGCGCCAGAATAGCGGGCGCGGTGATTCCGGCTGACAATAAGAAACCCGCGCAGATTTTTTTCACAGCATTGGCCATCATCACAGTCCATTTTCAGTATGCAGACGATGTTATGATAACCCCCTGCCCGATTTTTCCTCAGGTTTACATTTGCAACAGGATTTTACGATGAGCGAGCCGACCTCTCCGCTGACCCATTTTGATGCCGCAGGACAAGCCCATATGGTGGATATTGGCGCCAAATCAGATTCCCGCCGCATCGCCCTGGCTGCCGGCGAGATCAGGATGCAGGCTGAAACGCTGCAATTGGTGGCGCAAGGCAATGCCGCGAAAGGGGACGTGCTCGGAATTGCACGCATCGCCGGGATTATGGCCGCTAAACGCACAGCGGACTTGATCCCGCTCTGCCACCCCTTGGCCTTAACCCGCGTAGCGCTGGAATTCAGCCTGGATCATACACAGTCGCTGATCCGCTGTGAGGCGCGCGCCGAAACCACAGGCAAAACCGGGGTTGAGATGGAAGCATTGACCGCCGTGCAAATCGCCCTGTTGACAATCTACGATATGTGCAAAGCGGCTGATAAAAAAATGGTGATGGGAAATATACGTGTCTTGGAAAAACAGGGTGGAAAATCTGGCGATTGGAAATTTGAATGATGCAAAACCACATTCGATTTAAAAGAATTTTGCAAAGGTAAATCCCTCATCTCAGCGATAGCGCATCAAAATTCAATAAACCCCACTGGATCTGGAGCAACAGACTCAAACAAGCTGAGCGGCGTTAACTTCTCTCAAGCCAAGCCCGATCAGTTTGAACATTACCACAAATTATCCAGCCAAAACTCTTAATTGTTGTTTTTCGTGATTTGCAAATACACTGCAGGGTTTTCGCTCTCGACTATATCTGTCGTATTGCGCCAAATCATTGCTGTACTGTTATCACTTACTGTAGGCATCATTGTTATTTTTTTACCGCCGATGTGCAAGCCAATATCGGCAGCTAATGTCAGCTCAATCACACCATTTTTAATAGTTGCAGCACTGGCTTCCCTGGTAGGTGTGAATACGCCAATACCATTAGTCCCAGCATCACATCCTGTTAAAATATTGCCATGTTCATGAGAGCAAAGTGCGATTGCGTTTTTAAGAGATGCTACAGAACTGATAGCATTTGCAACTTTTGCCTTCATGACATAGTCCTGATAGGCCGGAATGGCAACTGCCGCTAAGACCCCGATGATCGCGACCACAATCATTAACTCAATGAGGGTAAAGCCTGATGCAGCTTGATATCGTTTGACCATGATCCACTCCCTGCCAATACCACTACTTGCCGCTCTTCCTACAAAAAAGACCGCCGAAGCGGTCTTTTTTGTCATTCACAACATCATCCATCAGGATTATTTGTTGTTCTTGGTCAGCATAGCGATTGCAGCAGCGTTGTCAGCAATAGTAGTGGTGGTCTTCCAGTCGATCGAGCTGCCGCCATCAGCCGGCAGAGTCGGGGCCAATGTGATTTCCTTGCCATCCACGCCCTTACCGATACCAGTGCCCAAAGTCATAACAATCTTGCCATCAGTGGTGGTTGCGCTGGCCACTTCTTTAGTTGCGGTAAAGGTCGGAACACCGCTAGAGCCACCGTCACAGTTGTCTAAGACGTTCCCATTTTCTTGGGCGCACACACCGACTGCAGTTTTAATGGCTGCAACCGAGCCCAGCGCATTACCCAGCTTAGCTTTGATGGTGTAGTCTTGATATGCAGGCAGAGCAACTGCAGCCAGGATACCGATAATGGCAACCACGATCATCAATTCGATCAGGGTGAAGCCTTTTTGGGATGCGCGTTGGATAGCTTTGATGGATTTCATTTTTTTCTCCTTGGGTTAGGTGTGAAACAGTATTTGTCACACCTTAGCTATAGCAAATGGCGTGCCAGCTCTTTTTCCAGGATTTTGATGAGGATTTTTTCAGGACAAGGCATTTTTCTGCCGTTTTTTGTCGCCAAGATCCGGCTTGATTGACATTTTTTGTCAGAAAGGCCAAAAATTGGCAAAAATCAGGCTAAAAATTGCATTGAGGGAACATTTAATGCACATAAAATATGCAAATATGCAAATATGCAATCCTAACGCCATCAGGAAAACTCATGCCCAAATAAAAGCCATTTCAGTTCCGGCAAACATGATCAGATCGCCATTTTGCAGCGGCTTGGCCTCACGACCAACATGATTTCCGTTAAGAAATAAATTTTTATCACCTTCAATGTGCGCCAACAAGTATTGATGCGCGGATCTGGTGATCGCCGCCACTTGACCTGGACGCCCCAATGTTGTCAATTGCTTATTCAGAATCAGCACCCGGCCTGCGTTGGCGCCATTGAGCACCTTCACCATCGCAGCTTGGGCCAAAGGCTTGGCTTGCGGCTTGCTTTCAGAAAAATACTCAATTCTGTATTTGGCCAACTCAATCACATCACGATCTTGCAGAAAATGGCGCTTGATAGGCTGCCCATTAACCAGTGTGCCATTGGTGCTGTTCAAATCTTCCAGGATCACATCTTTGGGGCCGCTGAGAATCTGCGCATGCTCTGCGCTGATGGCGCGGTTATCAATCACCACGTCATTTTTCGGATGCCGGCCGATCTTCAATTTTTCTTTGTTGATCGTCACTTCCTGCAACACTGCACCATTATGTGAAATGATGATTTTGGCCATGCTAACCCCTATCAAGCCTTTACTCAGCATACCCAGCGCTCGACATGCCCATTGCCTGGATCCTGCACCGCGCCTTCCGCCTGGCAAACCAGCGCCACCGAGATATTATCCCGCCCGCCGGTCGCATTTGCATGATCGACCAACATCTGGCACAACGCTTGCGGATCATCTGCGTTTTGCAGTAAATCATCCCTGATTTCAAGCGGCAGCAACATATCAGACAATCCGTCGGAACATAATAAATACACATCGCCAACCACACTCGCCGTCTCATACACATCCACCAGCACATCCGGCTCCACGCCCAAGGCGCGTGTGATGACGTTTTTATTCATCGAAAAATGCGCCTCTTCCGCAGAGATCACGCCTGCATCGATCTGCTCTTGCAGAACTGAGTGATCGCTCGTCAGCTGCTGCAAACTTCCCGTCCGCAAGCGATAAGCGCGCGAATCGCCGACATGCACGATAGTCACCATATTATGATGGAACAAGGCAAGGGTCAGCGTGGTGCCCATGCCATAGCATTCCGGCCGCTCACTGGCGGCGCTGAAAATTGCCAGATTGGCCAGCCGAACGCCATCAACCAGGCGCTGCCGCAATAGCGGCGCCGCATCCGGCCAGGGAATCGACAATAGCTGTCCCAGTTGATTGCCAACCGCTTCCATCAACACAGAAACTGCAATCGCACTGGCGACCTCGCCGGCATTATGTCCGCCCATGCCATCGGCCAAAATCACCAGCCCAGCGCTGCCATCCGGCAGATATTGCACGGCAATATTATCTTCATTGTGCGAACGCACCATGCCGGGGTCGGTGATTGCATAAAATTCAAGCTTACTCATCTGGGTGCGCCTTCGCGTTCAGTTCAGCCGGAAATAGCTGTTGCCGCATCTTTATCAGCTTGATCATCCACTTCCATTACACGTCATTACATATGGGCAAATACAAAATAAATGGGGGAGCTTGCGCTCCCCCATCATAAACAAAAGCTGCCTGCAGCGGCAGTTTTTTGTGCAAAATTGCTGGCTGGACGTGACAGAACTGGTGCAATGTCACCAGTCTGCCAAGCAGATGATCAACCCAGCGCAGCTTTCAACAGGCGTCCCATTTCAGACGGATTGCGGGTAACCGTGATGCCGCATGCTTCCATAATTTCCAATTTGGCTTGCGCTGTGTCAGCGCCGCCGGAAATCAAGGCGCCGGCATGCCCCATGCGCTTACCAGGAGGCGCGGTGACGCCGGCGATAAAGCCAACCACCGGTTTTTTCATATTATCGCGGATCCAGTAGGATGCATTGGCTTCATCCGGGCCGCCAATTTCACCAATCATGATCACAGCATCGGTATCCGGATCTTCATTGAACATGCGCATCACGTCGATGTGCTTCAAACCATTGATCGGATCGCCGCCAATCCCGACTGCGCTGGACTGCCCCAAGCCCAAAGCGGTCAGCTGCGCCACCGCCTCATAGGTCAGCGTGCCGGAACGCGACACCACGCCAATGCGGCCCTTTTTGTGGATATGGCCAGGCATGATGCCAATCTTGATTTCATCCGGAGTAATCAAACCCGGACAATTCGGCCCGAGCAGCAAGGTTTTGCTGCCGGCCTTGGCCATTTTGTCTTTGACCATCATCATATCGCGCACAGGAATGCCTTCGGTGATGCAAACCACCAGATCCAGCTCAGCCTGCACAGCTTCCCAAATCGCATCCGCAGCGCCAGCCGGCGGCACATAGATCACGGAAACATTGGCGCCGGTCGCTTCTTTGGCTTGCTGCACATTGGCGTAAATCGGAATGCCTTCAAAATCCTCGCCGGCTTTTTTCGGATTCACACCGGCTACGAAACAATTTTTCCCGTTCGCATAGTCGCGGCACATACGGGTGTGGAATTGCCCGGTCTTGCCGGTAATGCCCTGGGTAATGACTTTGGTATCTTTATTGATCAGGATAGACATGGTATTTCCTTATTCCGTTCTCAGGCCTGGCCGTTAGCGGCAGCCACCACTTTTTGCGCAGCTTCTTCCATGGTGTCAGCGGCGATGATGGGCAGACCGGAGTCAGCCAACATCTTCTTGCCCAGATCTTCATTGGTGCCCTTCATGCGCACTACCAGCGGCACATTCAGAGAAACGGCGCGGGATGCGGCTATCACGCCCTCCGCAATCACATCGCAACGCATAATGCCGCCGAAAATATTCACCAGAATCGCCTTCAAGCCCGGATTCTTCAGCATGATCTTGAACGCTTCCGTCACTTTCTCGGTGGTGGCGCCGCCGCCCACATCGAGGAAGTTGGCCGGTTCGCCGCCAAACAGCTTGATAGTATCCATGGTCGCCATGGCCAGCCCGGCGCCGTTCACCAGACAGCCGATATTGCCATCCAGCGAAATGTAAGCCAGATCAAAACGGGAAGCTTCAATTTCCGCAGGGTCTTCTTCATCCAAGTCGCGATAAGCAACGATTTCAGGATGACGGAACAGCGCATTGGAATCAAAATTGAATTTGGCGTCCAGAGCAATCACTTGGCCTGCGCCGGTCAAAATCATCGGGTTGATTTCCGCCAGTGATGCGTCAGTTTCCATGAAAGCCTGGTACAGACCTTTGAACTGTTGCACCGCATCCGCCACGGAGGCGTCAGGCACACCGATTTTGCGCGCGATATCCGCCGCATCCGCGTCTTGCAAGCCCTGGCCTGGATCAATCGCCAGTTTGTGAATCAGTTCAGGATGCTTTTCCGCCACTTCTTCAATGTCCATCCCGCCTTCGCTGGACGCCATCAAAACCACGCGCTGGCTGACACGATCGGTGACCATGCTGACATACAGTTCTTTCTTAATGTCTGCGCCTTCTTCGATCAACAGGCGGCGCACTTTTTGCCCCTGCGCTCCGGTTTGATGGGTAATCAGTTGCATCCCCATGATCTGCTGCGCGTACTCTTGCACTTGCTCCAGAGATTTGGCCACTTTCACGCCACCGCCCTTGCCACGGCCACCGGCGTGAATCTGGGCCTTGACCACCCAGACCGGGCCGCCAAGTTGCTGCGCAGCTGCGGCCACTTCGTCCAGCGACAAACAGGCAATGCCGCGCGGCACAGTCACCCCGAATTTGCGCAAGATTTCTTTGCCTTGATACTCATGGATCTTCATGCGATCTTTCCTTCACTTTTTGAAATTGAACATTGCTTCTTGCTGCGTTCCTTATCGCCCGTTTATCAGCCAATAGCCAAGTGAGGCGCCAAACTGAGCCTCTCCTCTGCTGACATAACGCTTCTCACTTACGCCGATTTCCCCCGATGCTGTCAAAACAGCACGCCCCCGTGCACAGGCCAAACAGATTTCCACGCACTTCTCTTAAGAGCACGGATTGCATCATCAGAATGCATTCCAACATGTGCGCATCAGTGCGCAAGCGTGCAGTAAAGGCGTTAATCGCGTATATGAAATGATGGAAAAAGGCGCGAACTGTGACAGTTCGGCAACGTATGCGTGCCGAAACTGAAGGCAAAGCCGACAGCTGCAAAGCAGCCATCTGCCTGAATATTGTTGCTGTAAATGGCTTCATGTCCGCTTTTTGTCGGCCACTGTGCGCCCTGATCTTAGTCTGCAGTTCCAAAACAGATTCCCGGATTCTGCGCGCCATCGTCAGGGCGGCGCGCAATAAAGCTGTTGCACTGGTTTGCCATTTTAGCACATGCGACTGCAGACCGCGATTCCGGGAGGATCAAGGTTGACAATTGGGTGGAGGAAATCAAAGGGAAATATTTTCAAAAAAACCATGCACATGAATACAACACTGAACGCAGTTCCCTCTTTCCTGGATGCTACACTGCACAGCTCACGCCCTACTGGCGACCATCCATCATTCTTAGTGAGCGACGCAATGAGCCACAGCCCGAATTCAGTTGATTCTCCTCCCGCCCCGCCATTGGAGACAGACAACCCGAAGTATTGGCGTACTGTCCTGTTCGCACTATTCGCGCTTTCCGGTTTTTCGGGCTTGATTTACGAATCAGTTTGGAGCAACTACCTCAAGTTGTTCTTAGGACATGCCGCCTACGCTCAAACCTTGGTGCTTGCTCTTTTTATGGGCGGAATGGCGCTCGGCGCCTGGCTGAGCGGGTACGCTTTAAAACGAATCAAAAATCCATTGATGACCTATGTGTTTATCGAGCTTATCATTGGATGTTTCGGCCTGTCATTCCATTTCATGTTTCAAACCACGAGTAATTTTCTGCTTAACAGCGTTTTACCTGGAATTGAATCACCTTGGCTGATTGAAACATTGCGCTGGCTCTTGGCGTCTTGTTTGATTTTGCCACAAACACTTTTACTGGGCGCAACCTTTCCATTGATATCTGCAGGTATCCTGCGCGCCTACCCAAACACCCCTGGCGCATCAATTTCCATGCTTTATTTCAGTAACAGTATTGGTGCAGTTGCAGGGGTTTTGGTGGCTGGCTTTGTACTCGTAAAGCTGGTGGGTTTACCTGGAACCACCTTGACTGCAGGCTTAATCAACTTCCTCCTGGCTTTCCTGGTGTTTGCAATCAATAAGCAATTACAGCTAAGACAGGCCGTAAAGGAGCAAAGCGCAAGCAGCAAGATCCAACATCTGCGCCCTATGCTGATCATTGCATTAATCACCGGTTTATCTTCATTTATTTATGAAATCAGCTGGATTCGCATGCTTTCCATGGTGTTAGGTTCAACCACACACTCTTTCGAGCTGATGCTATCCAGTTTCATCCTCGGCTTGGCTTTGGGCGGATTGTGGCTGAATAAACGAATTGACCGATTCCAAAATCCCATTTTTACCTTGGGACTTGTACAACTTTGGATGGGCTTATTAGCTTTACTGACTCTGCTTTGGTACAACACCAGTTTTGAGTTCTCACACTTCTTTCTGAACACAATTAAATTCAATAACAACGGGTATTTGCTCTACAACCTCTTCTCCTATCTGCAGGCATCATTACTCATGCTGCCTGTGACATTTCTTGCCGGCATGACCTTGCCTTTAATCAGCTATGTGCTTTATAAAAATGGCGGTGGAGAAACCGCGATCAGTAAAGTCTATGCGTTCAACACACTTGGTGCGATCCTGGGCGTTGCTTTGGCTGCATTTGTTCTGCTCCCCTACCTTGGCTTGAAATTGAGTGTAATAACCGGCGCCTGCCTTGATCTGCTGCTGGCGCTTTTCCTGCTGTCGCAAACTGAGTATAAAAAATGGCGCAATGCGGCCGTTGGTTTGAGTGTGGCAGGTGTACTGATGCTGACCTTGGCTCCGCCTTTTGACACTTCCTATATGGCTTCGGGTGTATTCCGTCGTGGCGTGCTTGATTTCGAGCATACGCGAAAGAGCTTGATGCACCAAGATGGCAAAACTGCAAGCGTAACCGTCTTTTCTGTTGGTACACAACTGTTAATCGCGACAAACGGTAAAGTTGATGCCAGCATCTCCTTAGACCCCAAAGCGTCTCCTACTGGAGATGAAGATACGATGACGATGCTCGGTGGACTTCCCCTGGTTGCACACCCTGATGCTAAGACTGCCGCCGTGATAGGCATAGGTGCAGGCGCCAGCGCGAATATTTTATTGCACTCCAAGCGGTTGCAAAATCTTGATGTGATTGAAATCGAATCCGCCATGGTCAAAGGGGCTAAATTCTTTGGAGAGACATCGCGATTACTGTTTACTGATCCTCGCAGCAAAATTCACATTGATGACGCGAAGAGTTTTTTCTCTTCACACCAAAAAAAGTATGACATCATCGTTTCAGAACCATCTGACTCATGGGTGAGCGGTGTAGCCAATTTATTTACAGATGAATTCTACCAAAGAATAACAAAACACCTGCAACCACGCGGCTTACTCGTGCAATGGCTGCACTTGTATGAGGTTTCTCCAGCTGCAGTTTCATCGATTTTCACTGCACTGGGCAAACATTTTCAGGACTATCGGGTATATGCATCCAATTCAGGCAACCTGATTATATTGGCCCAAGCGGATGGCAAAATCCCCTCACTCAGCGAATTTAATTTGCTTGATGACGGTTTAAAGCAAGCTTTTGCAAGAGTAGGCATACAGAGCAGCGCAGACTTGCATTTGCAGGAACTTGGCGGCAAATCATTATTACACCCTTACTTCCTGCTGGAGAATGTGCCAGCAAATTCAGACTTTTTTCCATACGTGGATCAACAAGCCAGCCGTGCACGCTTTACAAAAAGCAATTCCACAATCACCCAATTAAAAACAGCTATGCTGCCAATGCCAGGAGCCAATTTCCATGGTCAAGTGAAGTCCTCGAATGGACAAATGCCGCAACCATTGATGAGCCGACTCAACGCACAAAGCGCGCATACGATGATGCAATTTCTGGCCAGCCAAGGCGAAACAACTCCGCCTACGCACACACCCGAGATGCATAGATTACGCATAGACTTAATTCAAAAGCAACGCTGCCAGGACTCTATTGCACGAGAATTCTGGACCAAGCAACTCACCATTTTTGCTGCAAATTTTCTGCCATTCAGCACCAAGGATGAGGCGGCTCCCGCGCTCCACACCCTGCAAGGCCTTGCATGCACAAATGCCGCTAACACGCAAGCAATGCTGCGTCTGATGGCCGCTGTCTCTGCGCGCAATCCTCAGGAAATTGAAAAAAATGCACTTCCTTTGCTGAAAGATGAAAACGCTCAGGCAGCAGAATACGCCCGCCTCAGCTGGCAATATGCTTTGTTCTTGCAGGGAAGAAAACAGGAGTTGGCTGCGGCACTGTATAAATATCCACATGACGGGCAATTGTGGCGCTTGATGCTTGGCCATGCTCAAGTGGGAAGGCAGTAGCCCCCCCACCGTGCCAAGGGGCTTGTATGAGTGCAGCAGACATGCGGCCCGGCCAAGGCCGCCAGGGTACATTGCAGATGGCCGAACGGCGTGAAGCCGCCTGTACCCTATGGATATCCATTGATGAAGGCTGGAGGAAAGTGGCAAGGTCTGCCGTGCACTGCGGACCTTGCCGGAAAAAGCAGGAAATCCCGAAAAAACCTGCTTTTAAACTGGTGCATGAAAAGCTGCGCGAAGTCTGCAATGCGCGCAGTTTTTCAACATACTGCGAATTAAATAATTTCTCTTCTTGCACTGCGTGATACAGCTGGAAGCAGGTTTTCAACTGTGCTTGCCGATTACGGCAGCAAGCACACAAACGCATCCCCTCTGCTCGACTGACACAAATGAAGCTGGATCAATCCTGATCATCATCCGGCGCGCCTTTCAAGACTTGGCGCACCACTGCTGCAGAAAAACCACGCTGCGTGAAAAAGCGGAATTGCTTTGCTTTTTCCTGCGCATCAGCGGCCACCTGGCCAAACTTTCTGCGCCACAATTGCTGCGCCCGGTCCAGCTCATCTTGCGCCAGATTGCTTTTCATTTCCTGCAAATCTTCGCCTTGCACGCCATGGCTTTGCAGCTCTGCCAGAATCCGGCTGTTGCCATAACGGGCCGAACGGCGCTTGACCAAGGACTCGGAAAAACGGCTGTTCGATAGATACTGCGCTTGTTCCAAGGCATCCAGCAAAGCAGACAAATCATCATCCGGGCCGACATGCTGCTCCAGCTTGCGCGCCAATTCCACGCGGCTGTGTTCGCGCATCGAGAGAAGCCGCAAGGCGCGTGCTTTCAAGCTGAGTCCTGGCCGCTTGCGCTTTGCTTGCGGCGCCGGAGGAAAGTCATCGTCTGTCATCATTCTTTTTTACGGCAGAAGGAAGCGCTGCGCGGCTGGGCGTGGCAGTCAAACCAGGTGCGTATGCCGGCTCAAACCCGGCCCGCAATACAAAGCCTGCGGGCCGCTCATACGCTTATTCGACCGCTTTTAATTTTGCATCGCCCTTGCCTTCTTTGCCTTCTTTGGCGGGCGGAGCGACTGGAGTGGCCGGTTCCACATATGGCGGCAACTCGCGCACACCCAAGGCATTGCGCACCTTGTTTTCAATTTCATGCGCCAGTTGCGGACGGTCTTTCAAATACATGCGGGCGTTGTCCTTACCCTGGCCGATGCGCTCACCGTTATAGCTGTACCAGGAGCCGGATTTTTCAATAATCTTGGCGTCGGCGCCCAGATCCAGAATCTCGCCTTCGCGCGAAGTGCCTTCTCCGTACAGAATGTCGAAGTGGGCTTCTTTGAAGGGCGGCGCCACTTTGTTTTTCACAACTTTGATCTTGGTTTCGCTGCCGATGACTTCGTCGCCGGACTTGATGGAGCCGGTGCGGCGGATATCCAGTCGCACGGAAGCATAGAATTTAAGCGCATTGCCGCCGGTGGTGGTTTCGGGGCTGCCGAACATCACGCCGATCTTCATGCGGATCTGATTAATAAAGATCACCAGGGTATTGGTGCGGTTGATGCTGCTGGTGAGTTTGCGCAGCGCTTGCGACATCAGGCGGGCTTGCAAACCGGGCAGGGAGTCGCCCATATCGCCTTCAATTTCGGCTTTCGGCGTCAGCGCCGCCACCGAGTCAATCACCACCAGATCGACGCTGCCGGAGCGCACCAGGGAGTCGGTGATTTCCAGCGCTTGTTCGCCGGTATCGGGTTGCGCCACCAGCAAATCAGACAGGTTCACGCCCAATTTTTGCGCATACTGCACATCCAATGCGTGCTCGGCGTCGATAAAGGCGCAGGTGCCGCCCAGTTTTTGCATTTGCGCAATCGCTTGCAGCGTCAGCGTGGTTTTACCGGATGATTCCGGGCCATAGATTTCCACCACGCGGCCACGCGGCAAACCGCCTACGCCCAATGCGATATCCAGGCCGAGCGAACCGGTCGAGACCACCTGGATTTCGTCTTCCACGGCGCCGGAATCCATGCGCATGATGGCGCCTTTGCCGAATTGCTTTTCAATTTGCGCCAGGGCGGCGGCGAGCGCCTTGCTTTTTTCTGAAGCGATGCTGGCCAAAGCAGCGGATTTCTTATCTTCCATGATCGTCCTTTTCTGGCGCCGGAGGGCGCACGGGTTGAGCGGGGAAACCTGCGCCAGGGCAGTATTTCCAGCCTGGGTTCGCAGGCAAAACCGGCATTGTAGCCAAGCGCGGGGGCTTATGTGTTTTGCTGTGCGAACTTGCTGTATGCGACTACTGTATAAAAATACAGCCTCATTGGCAAGCGTTTTCGCATCTTTTTCGCCCGCCGTCGCGCCGCATGCGACTGTGCGCGCCCTATAATGCAACTTCCTTCCCTTGCCGCCAAATGTGATGCGTATCCTGCTTGCTGAAGATGACAGTGTGCTGGCTGATGGCTTGACGCGCGCCTTGCGCCACTCTGGCCACGCGACAGACTGCGTGACTGATGGCGCACAGGCGGATCTGGCGTTAAGCACCGGCGAATTTGATCTGCTGATCCTGGATCTTGGCTTGCCGAAAATGAGCGGGCAGGAAGTTTTGCGCCGTCTGCGCGCGCGCAATTCGCGCCTGCCGGTCTTGATTTTGACGGCTGCCGATTCGGTTGAGCAAAGGGTGCAGGGCCTGGATCTGGGGGCCGATGACTACATGGCCAAACCGTTTGCGTTGTCTGAACTGGAGGCGCGCGTGCGGGCGCTCTCGCGTCGTGGCGGCGGCGGCCCGGTGTTATTGCGCCATGGCCGGCTCAGTTGGGATAAAGTCAGCCGCCAAGCCTGTATTGATGATATTCCGCTGGAGCTTTCGGCGCGCGAACTGGGCGTGCTGGAAATTCTCTTGCAACGCAGTCCGCGCCTGGTCTCGAAAGAACAGCTGGTCGAGCACTTGTGTTCCTGGGATGAGGAAGTCAGCCACAATGCAATCGAAGTCTATGTGCATCGCCTGCGTAAAAAGCTGGAGGCGGGCGGCTTGCGCATCGCCACCGTGCGCGGTCTCGGTTACTGTCTGGAAAAAGCCGGAACGCCATCATGAGTCCTAGCCGGCGCGAAGCGCATGCCCATCCTTCGCTGTTTGGCGAAATTCTGGATTGGATGTTGGCGCCCTTGCTGGTGTTATGGCCTTTGTCGATTGCGCTGACCTGGCTGGCGGCGCGCGCCATCGCCAATCAAAGTTTTGATCAGGCTCAGGAATTGCAATTG
Organism: Massilia sp. W12; assembly: GCF_037300705.1. NCBI lineage: Bacteria > Pseudomonadati > Pseudomonadota > Betaproteobacteria > Burkholderiales > Oxalobacteraceae > Massilia > Massilia sp. W12. The sequence continues at coordinate 3,901,563 of NZ_CP147776.1, forward strand.
CGCACTCTGGCGCAGCAATTGCAGACAGATGCCGCCGGTTATCATGCCGCGCCTGATTTATTGCGGCGGCAAAATCTGGCGGATGAGCATGATCAACGTTATCTGCAATTGGTGCTGCCAGGGCGCCAACAGCAGCAAGGCGACGCCGGTTTGCCGCTGCCCGGCGCCGAGGCCAAGGACAGCGCGCGCGTGAGCTGGCGTAATGCGCGCTATCAGGGACAGAGTGTACGCATCGCCAGCCTCTGGTTAAACGATGGCGCCGGCCAGGCTGCTTTGCTGCAAGTGGCGGAAACCTTGAATAAGCGCGCACTGCTGGCGAATCAAATTGTGCGCGGAGTGATTTTGCCGCAATTCCTGGTCTTGCCGCTGCTCTTGTTTCTGGTCTGGTTTGCCCTGGCGCGCGGCCTGGCCCCGCTCACCGCTTTGCAGCAACGCATGCGTGCGCGCGCCGCCGGCGATCTGCGCCCCTTGCGCGAATCGCATGTGCCGGAAGAAATATCGCCATTGATGCAGGCCATGAATGACATGCTGCTGCGTCTCGACGCTGCCGTGCAACAGCAAAAACGCTTTATCGCGGATGCCGCCCATCAAATGAAAACTCCGCTGGCCGGCATGCGTATGCAAGTCGAATTGGCGCTGGCCGATGATGCGCGCGACAGGCCGGAGGAGGTGCGGCGCTCTCTGCTGCAGCTGGCCAAAAGCTCAGAACAGGCGGCGCATCTGGTGAATCAATTACTGGCGCTGGCGCGTCTGGAGTCGCCTCTGCCGGCCACGCCGCAGCGCGTCGATCTGCGCGCGCTGGCGGCGCAGGTCATGCAAGACTTGCTGCCGGGCGCACTGGCGCGTCATATCAACTGCGCATTCGAGGCTGACGCGACAAGCGATTGGCGGATGCAGGGACATGCCCTGCTGCTGCGCGAAATGATCAGCAATCTGCTGGATAACGCGATCCGCTACACCCCTTGCGGCGGGCAGGTGACGCTGCGCATGCAACACTTGCCCGGCTGCCTGCAATTGGCGGTGGAGGACAATGGCCCCGGCATTCCGGAGGCGGAGCGGGAGCGGGTGTTTGAGCGTTTTTACCGTATTTTGGGCAATAGCAGCAGCGGTAGCGGCCTGGGGCTGGCGATTGTGCGCGAAATTGCGCGCCAGCATCACGCGCATATTGAGATTGACGACGCCAAGCCCGGTTGCCTGATCCGTTTGCGTTTTCCATTGCATGAGGCCAGCGATGCGTATTGAATCAGGCAGCGGCTGGCGCCGCACGCTGCGTATCAGCAGCTTCCTGCTGTTGCTGTGGCTGGCGCTGAATCTGGGGCTGATGGCCGCTGCGCTGCAATGGCCGGCGCTGTTGGAATGGGATCTTGGCGGTTATCCCCTGCCCTTTCTGATTTGTGCGCAAGCGCTGCCGCTGGCGTATTTGCTGCTGTGCGCGCTGACCCGCAGCCTGCTCGCGCCAGGCGCATCTACTGAGGCGCGGCGGGAGCGTGAGCCATGAGTGTGCGTTATCAGCAGGCTTTGCGCCGCTACAGTCTGCGCTTTGGCGTGATCTTGGCCGGCTTTCTCGGCGTGCTCAGCTTACTCGAAGCCGAAGGCTTGCCGCGCCAGTGGAGCGGTTACTTTTTCCTGTTCGGGGCCACCCTGGCGTATGCCGGCATCGGGCTGTCGCACCGCACCTCCAGCCTGGAACAGTTTTATGTCGCCGGGCATCGCATTCCGCCGCTGTATAACGGCATGGCCAGCGCGGCGGACTGGATTTCCGCCGCCAGTTTTATCACGATTGTCGGCGCCTTGTATGTGCAAGGGTTCAGCGGTTTTGCCTGGTTGCTGGGCTGGAGCGGCGGTTTTTGTCTGTTGGCGATATTGATCGCTCCTTTTTTACGCAAATTGCCGGCTTACACCCTGGCGGATTTTTTAGCGCAACGCTACGCCCCGGACCAGGCCGAAAAGCGCGATGCGCTGCGCCTTGCCGTGGCGGCGGCCACTATTGTGATCAGCTTTATTTATGTGATTGCGCAAATTTATGCGGTCGGCTTGATCACTTCGCGCTTGATCGGCGTTGATTTCAGCAGCGGCATTTTTCTCGGTCTGGCCAGCATGCTGGTGTGCTCGTTTTTAGGCGGCATGCGCTCCCTGTCCTGGACCCAGATTGTGCAATATCTGATTTTGTTGCTCGCCTTTGCCCTGCCCACCCTCTACCTCGGCTTGCGGCATCACAGCCTGCCGCCCTTGGCGTATGGCGCGGCGGCGCAAGAATTGCGTCAGGTCGAGCGCGTGCAAGCACAGGATGCAGCAGAGCAAGCGGTGCGGCAACGTCATTTGCAAGCGGCGCAAGCGCTGCAGGCGCAAATTGCCGCCTTGCCGGAATCCTGGCGCCAGGGACGCGAGCAGCGCCGCGCCGCCCTGGCCAGTTTGCGCACCCGCAACGCCAGTCTGGATCACATCAGAAAACTGGAACAGGAATTGGCGCGTTACCCGGCTTCGCCGCAAGACGCGGCGCGCCTCTGGAAAAAAGAAGCGGCCCAATTGCAAGAGCGCGCACAAGCCCCGCCCAGCCTGCTCACGCCGCAGCAAAACGGGCAGGCGCAAACACGCAATTTCATCGCCCTGGCGTTTTGTCTGATGGCGGGCACCGCCGCCCTGCCTCATCTGTTGATGCGCAGCATGAGCACATATCACAGCCATGCAGCGCGCGAGTCTATTTTCTGGGCCTTGTTTTTCATTCTTTTGCTCTATCTTTGCATTCCCGCGCTGGCGCTTTTGCTCAAACTGGAAGTCTGGCAACAATTGCATGGCGTCAGCTATCAGCAGCTGCCCGCCTGGATTGATCATTGGCGCAACCTGGAACAATGGCCGGCCCTGCTCAGTCTGGAGGATTGGAATGGCGATGGTCTGGTGCAATTGAGTGAATTGAATCTGGATCCGGATATTCTGGTGCTGGCGGCGGCGGATATCGCGCATATGCCGCATCTGTTCGCCGGCTTGCTGGCCGCCGGCGCGCTGGCGGCGGCGCTATCCACCGCGGATGGTTTATTGCTGACCATAGGGAATACCCTGACGCATGATATTTATCACAAAACCCTGGCCCCGGAAGCTTCCGCGCAAAGGCGGGTGGTGTTGAGTAAATTGGTGTTATTGGCGCTGGCTTTTCTGGCCGCCTATGTGGCTTCGCAAAAGCCTGCCGATATCGTGTCCCTGGTAAGTGCGGCATTTTCACTGGCGGCGTCTTGCTTATTGCCGGTGCTGGCGGCGGCAGTGTTTTTCCCGCGCGTAGGGCGGCGCGCCGTGCTGGGCGGCATGGCGGCAGGCGCCGGCGTTTGTATCTGGTATTTACTGCGCTGCCATCCCGCACTCGGCGGACACGCCGGCAATGCGATATGGCAATTACAAGCGCATGCCGCCGGCGTATTCGGTTTGCCGGCGGCCTTGCTCTGCATGTTTATCCTGTCACGCTGGGAACAACCATCGCAAATGGCTTTGCTGCATTGGCGCCGTCTGCATGAACGCCAATAAAGCGCTGTGCAGGATGCAACGCCATTCTCAGGCGCGGCCCAGCGCAGCTTTGGCGCGCGTCTTGGCAGCCAGCGTTTGGGGCATAGTTGACGGCAAACGCAATTGCGGAGCTTGCTGCGTCAGCGCACTGACGCCGGCTGCGGTTTTATGCAATTTGAATGTGCCAAGCAACTGCGCTTGCTGCCGCGCCTGTTCCTGCAAAGCTTCAGCGGATGCGGCAGCCTGCTCCACCAAGGCGGCGTTTTGCTGTGTCACATGATCCATTTCAGAAATCGCCTGATTGATTTGCTCAATCCCGGCGATCTGCTCATTGCTGGCGTTGCTGATTTCGTTGATGATGCCGGAGACTTTTTGCACGCTCTGCACCACATTTTCCATTGTGTCCCCGGCTTGCGCCACCAGCCGGCTGCCGTCTTCGACTTTTTGCACAGAGTCGCTGATCAGGCCTTTGATTTCCTTGGCCGCGCTGGCCGAGCGCTGCGCCAGACTGCGCACTTCCGCCGCCACCACGGCAAAACCGCGTCCCTGCTCGCCGGCGCGCGCCGCCTCGACTGCGGCATTCAAGGCCAGGATATTGGTTTGGAATGCGATGCCGTCAATCACGCCGATGATGTCAACAATTTTGCGCGATGAGGAATTGATCGAATCCATGGTTTGCACCACCTGTCCCACCACTTGACCGCCTTGCAGCGCAACCGCCGATGCGTCATGCGCCAGACGATTGGCGTCGCGCGCATGTTCAGCATTTTGCCGCACGGTGGATGTCAGCTGCTCCATCGATGAAGCGGTTTCTTCCAGTGAGCTGGCCTGATGTTCGGTGCGGCTGGATAAATCCTGGTTGCCGGCGGCAATTTCAGTGGAAGCCTGGGCCATGGTTTCTGCGCCGTTTTTAATCTGTCCCACTACCTGGCCCAATTTATCGCGCATGGTGCGGATGGAATATAAGAGACTGTGCTCATCGCCGGCGCTGGTCTCAATCTGCACCGCCAGATCGCCATGCGCGATGCGCTCGGTGATTTCAGCAGCATAGTGCGGCTCGCCGCCCAGCTGCCGCAAAATCGAACGGCGGATGAAAAACGCCAACAAGCCGCCAGCCAGAAAAGCCGCCGAACTCAAGAGCACCACCAGCTCCATATTCAGTTGCGACTGCTGCTGCACATTGCGCCCGGCCAGGTCGATGATCTGGCGCTGCCGCGCAATCACCCGGTGCATGCTTTCCAGATACGCATTCAGCGCCGGGTACATATCCTGCTCAAAAAACCGGTTGGCAACCTCAATATTGCCGCTGTCTTTTTCTTTGAAGGCCTGCGCGCGCGCTTTTTGATAAGCGCTGCGCTTTTCCTGCGCCTGCTGCAGCAAGTCTTTCAAACCGGGATCGCTGATGCGTTGCTTGATCTTTTCGCGGATATCGTTGACCACGCCATTGGTTTTGGCAATCCCGTCAAGGAAATATTTTTGCTGCGTGCTGTCCGGGCTTTTCGCGGCAGCGATGGTGCGCACCATACTTGCTTCGATATACCCATACCATTGCGCAATCAGGCGCTCGTTTTGCAATTCCTCGCTCAATAATTTTTCCATGGTCAGATTGGTTTGCTGCATGCGCCAGCAACTCAATCCGGCCACCACAGCCAACAACATCAAAACCACGCCAAAGCCGATTGACAAACGGGCTCCCACTTTCATGTTTGAAATTTTCATGTGAACTCTCCAGACAAGGAAGGCGGCGCTGAAAACAGGGACGGACAGCCGGACATGCGCCACAGACTGGACAGCATGCCCGTCTGCAGCTGCTGTGCACAGCTGAATTTCTGCGGAGAATCACAGCATGAGGCTTGCGCCGCCAGCCGCAGCACTGCGTGAACGGAAAGACAAGTCAATTCATGCAGTGCGCTGGCGCAGGATTACGCAGGATCGCTACGTCTTTGCCGCCATTACAGACAACCGGAATCACCGGCACGCCACAGGGACGCCAGCATTGCGCTAGCTGTTGGAGCCGGAAGTGGCATCGCCGGCGCCAAGATCGGGCCAGACCGGAGGGTTATCCTCCAGCCAGGTAATGGGTTTTTTGCGCGAGCGGTCCACCCGCACATCAAAAATATCAAACCGGTTGTAATAACCAACCACATCATGCAATTGCTTAGGCTCAACGCACTGTTGCAAATCCATGGTGCAATATGCAATGCCCTCTTCTTTTTGCAGGCAATCGCCAATCTGCGCGCCGGTCGGATCGACAAACATCGAAGCCGCCTGCGGCGTATGGTCTAAAATCGCCGCCACGGCCGGGTCGCGCTGCACCAGAAAATCGCGCATCGCCTTGTCCATAAAACCGGCGCAACTGATGCCGAACAACTTGCCTTCAAACGCATGCGCCGCCAGGCGGATGCGGTTGGCCGCCAGATTGTCATAATTGCCGTTTTCGCCCGGCGTCTTGGTCGGCCATACGCTGGGCCAGGTGGCGATATGAATTTGCTCCCCCTGCGCCAGCAAAGCATAACGCGCCAGCGGATTGGTGTTTTCACCGCATATCAGCATGCCTATCCGTCCCAAACGGGTGGCGGCGACTTGCAAGCCGGCCCCATCGCCGGGAGCCCAGACCAGTTTTTCATAAAAGGTCGGCATTAATTTGCGATGGTGCGAGAGCAAGCGGCCTTCGTCGCTGATCAAAAGATTGCTATTCCAGATGCCGCCGGAGGAAACCGGATTTTTTTCGCTGATGCCGATTGAAATAAAGACTTGATAACGGCGCGCGGCGGCCGCGATCAAGGCGATTTCCGGGCCTGGCGTCTCCAGACTGTGCGCCACCATGCGGGCAAATAAATCGTGATTGTGGATCGGCGCCCACAAGCCGGCCCAGACCGGGAAGGCGGGAATGAAAGATTCGGGAAAAGCGATTAATTGCGCGCCGTTGCGGGCCGCCTCTTCGATCAAAGCCAGCGCTTTCTGGGTAGTGGCGTTCTTATCGAGAAACACCGGCGCCACATGCATCGCGGCAACTTTGCAAACTGGCATATGATCTGGATTCATCAGTGCAACTCCCACAGAGGTCGGTGACAAGACTGCCTGAACTTCTGCCAGTGTACTCTTTGCCGGATAAAAGAAAAGGGGCGTTGCAAGTCCGGCCCGTCTTTTTTTATTATTCAGCGTAATTACTGACTTTTTGCCAATTTTATACAGACGGAAGGGTGCAGATTGCTATGGCGCAGTAATCTGTGACGGAAGAAAAAAGGGTGACATCACCCCAGCATCTGTGTGTCACCCTGAGCGCATTGTGACAGCGAAAGCGCCATCAGAAAGCGGGAAAGCAGGATCGATTATATTTGCAGAAATGCTTCAAGGCCAAGCCTTTTCTCAATGATACAATCCTGCCCACACAGGGCCGGCACACCAAATACCGCACATAGCAACGTCCGGCGCGTCTGCGCACTGTCACGATACGCAGGCATATGGGGAGAGATTCAAATGAGCGCAAATCAGGCGCAAAGCCAAGTCAGCAGCAGCGCAATGCGCAATCTGCGCAGCATCATGCGCGCCAACGCCGCCTGGTCCGCCTGGGTTGAAAAGCGCTGCGGCGTCACCGGCGCGCAACTCAACGTCTTGCAGGAACTGCAACAGGAACCGGGCATGCGGGTCGGCGATTTGGCGCAAAAACTGGCGATACACCAATCCACCGCCAGCAATTTGATCGACGGCCTGGAAAAGCGTGGTCTGATCAATAAAATGCGTGAAGAAAGCGATCAGCGCGTGGTTCGCCTGCAACTATCCGAAAGCGCGCAAACCTTGCTGCAAAACTCACCGCTGCAAGCGCGCGGCTTGTTGAGTCAGGCTTTGCTGCAAATGGATGATGACAGCCTGGAGCAGCTCAATAATGGTTTGGTCAGTTTAATGTCGGCAATGGAAAGCCTGAGCAAACTGCTCGGCTGATTGCAATCCACACGCAAACTGTACTGCACGCCAGCCCCTAGGGATTTCACTCTACAACATTGATTGACAGAAAAATCCCTGCTTCTGCAGATTACGTTTTGTCACGCTTAAAAACAACCATCAGCATTAAATTCAGAGTACCCAAAAGGCATTTCTCAGTTACAAAATTGCCTGATGGAAAGCCGTCAAATCGCCCTCTTTCCCTTGTCACGCCGATTTTCAAGGTATTTTGTTTTTTTCGCAATCCGGTTATCATATATTCATATCTTTATGACAGGAATATTTTTGCGCTTAGATCAGTTCCAGCATTTTCGCCGGGATTGTAAGAAATTGATGCCAAAAAAGTCTTTTTTTTGACATATTTCCGCACTATAATTGCGCCCGGTCTTGTCAGACTGATAAAAATTGCCGTGCAGCATCAGAAGTAACAAAAATACAGGCAACCCTTCCCGGTTCCAATCTCCTGACATTGACAGCAATCGCTTGCCCGGTTTGCAAGCAAGACTCCCGCTTACTTTTTAAAACAGGAAACACTCGATGAATAGCCCCGTAGCATCTGTCCCGACGCGCGCCCAAGGCCAGCGCGTGCGCGGCCACCAAGCCCCAGGCCGTATGACTTTGCTCGCAGCCAGCTTTGCTGTCCTGTCAGCTTTCGCCACCCCTGGCTTTGCAGCGTCTGATGTGGTGATCAGCCAGATCTATGGCGGCGGCGGCAACACCGGCGCCACCTACAAAAACGATTTCATCGAACTGTTCAACCGCAGCGCAAGCGCGGTTTCCCTGAACGGCTGGAGCGTGCAATACGCCTCCGCCACCGGCACTTCCTGGCAAGTCACGACTCTGCCGAATGTCACCCTGCAACCAGGCCAATACCTGCTGGTGCAACAAGCTGCCGGCGCCGGCGGCACGCAAAATCTGCCGACCCCGGACAAAGTGGGCAGCATCGCCATGTCCGCCACCTCCGGCAAAGTGGTGTTGGCCAATATCAGCACCGCTGTGAGCGGCCCGACTGCCGCCGCCGTGATGGATCTGGTCGGCTTCGGTACGGCAACTTCGTTTGAAACTGCGGTCGCTGCTTCTCCGTCAAGCACGCAATCGATTGCGCGCGCGAATGATGGTTGTAATGACAGCGACAATAATGGCGCAGACTTCATCGTCGGCGCACCGAATCCGCGCAATACCGCGAGCGCTTTCAAGCAGTGCCAGGCGACGCCGGCGAATCAGCCTATCGTGCCGCAATGCCCGTCCAGCCTGGACGTGGCGAATAACGCCGGCGGCAGCGTAGCTTTGTCCGCCAGCGACGCTGACGGCATGGTCAATCAAGCCGCACTGGGCAATCCCCAATCCGGCATCAGCTTGAGCGGCTTCAGCCCGGCCGCCGCGAATGGCGCCGCCGCGAATGTGACGCTGAATGTGGCCGCAGGTCTGGCCACTGGCGCCTATCCGGTGCAAGTCACCTTCAACAACGATCAAAACCAAAGCGCCAGCTGCACCATCACGGTAAATGTGCAAAGCCCGTCCGCAGTGACGCGCAGCATTCCGCAAATCCAGGGCAATGGCGCGACCAGCCCGCTGGTGGGCACGGTGCAAACCACTGAAGGCGTGGTGACCCTGAAGCTGGCCACCGGCTTCTACATGCAAGACGCCCAGGGCGATGGCGACCCCACCACTTCGGACGGCATTTTTGTGTACACCGGCAGCACCGCCAACACCATCGCCGCCGGGCAAAAAGTGCGCGTCACCGGCACGGTGGCGGAATTCACCGCCGGCGACGCCGCCCGCCCCATCACCCAGCTCGCCAGCGTGACCAAGCTGGAAACCCTGGGCAATGGCTTTAACGTGACGCCGGCCAATCTCAGCCTGCCGCTGTCGCACGCCAATGAGATGGAACGTTACGAAGGCATGCTGGTGCGCTTTGCCAACCGCCTGACCGTGGCGCAAAACTATTTCCTGGGCCGCTATGGTCAGCTGACGCTGTCCGCTGGCCGCCTGGAAATCCCGACCAACCGTTACCCCGCCGGCTCGCCGGAAGCGCAAGCCATGGCCACGCAAAACGCCGCCAGCTGGATTGTGCTGGATGACGGTCTGTCCACCCAAAACCCGAACCCGATTCCCTTCATCGGCCAGGACAACACCGTGCGCGCTGGCGACACCGTGAGCGATCTGACCGGCGTGGTTGACTTCGGCCTGATCACCTCCAGCGCCACCGGCCCGACCGGCTACAAGCTGCAGCCGGTTGTGACCCCGGTGTTTTCGCGTGACAATCCGCGCAGCAACGCGCCGGAATCTGTTGGCGGCAATATCAAAGTGGCCAGCTTCAATGTGCTGAACTACTTCACCACCTTCGCTGACGGCACGACGTTTGACGGCAAGACCGGCCAAGGCTGCAGCATGGGCGGCGTGGTGAATAAGAGCAATTGCCGTGGCGCCAGCAACTTGAATGAATTCAACCGTCAGCGCGCCAAGATCGTGCAAGCGATCAAAGCCGTTGACGCTGACGCAGCCGGTCTGATGGAAATGCAAAACAATGGCGATGTCGCCATCGCCACCCTGGTGGATGCATTGAACGCCGCCACCGCACCGGGCACTTACGCCTATGTGCCGGCGCCGGCGCAAACCGGTGACGACGCGATTCGCGTGGCGATGATCTATAAACCGGCCAAGCTGTCGCTGGCCGGCGCATCGCTGTCCGATACTGATGCGATCAACAACCGTCCGACCCTGGCGCAAACCTTCCGCGCCAGCAATGGCAAGAAATTCTCGCTGGTGGTCAACCATCTGAAATCGAAGAGTTCCTGCCCGGGCGACGGCAGCGCGAATGATGATCAGCGCGACGGTCAAGGTTGCTGGAATGCGCTGCGCGTACAACAAGCGCAACGTCTGGTCAACAGCTTCATTCCGCAAGTGCAGGCGGCCGCCGGCGACAACGATGTGCTGGTGATTGGCGACATGAACGCGTATGGCATGGAAGACCCGATCCGCACCATGATGAACGCCGGCCTGGTGTCGGAAATCGAACGTCATGTGCGTCCGCACGGCGCGCCTTACTCCTTCGTGTTCGATGGTTACAGCGGCTATCTGGATCACGCCCTGTCCACCGCCTCGCTCTCGCCGAAAGTCACCGGCGTGACCGAATGGCACATCAATGCCGACGAGCCGACCGTGATCGACTACAACACCGAGTTCCGCAACCAGGACTTCTACAGCGCCACGCCGTACCGCGCGGCTGACCATGATCCGGTGGTGATCGGTTTGAATCTGCAAGCGCCGTATGTGGACGCCAGCGCCAGCTTCACCACTTTCGCCAGCGGTCTGGTGTTCAATCGCAGCACGCAAACCTTTAACGGTTCGCTGACGCTGCGCGCGAATGCGGCTGTCAACGGCCCGCTGCAAGTGGAACTGAGCGGCCTGCCGGCCGGCGTCACCCTGAAAAACGCCACCGGTCTGCGCAATGGCGTGCCCTACATCACCTTGAATCAAGCGATCAGCGCAGGTCAGGCTGTGAGCGTGCCGCTGTCCTTCAGCAACCCGAACAAGGTTGCGATCAACTACAGCGTGAAGATCTACTCCGGCAGCTTCAACTGATGCGAATGGCGCGGCTGGCTCACGCCGCCGCGCCGGTGACTGAACAATGTATTGAAAGGAATCATGATGTTGCGTAAAACTTTATTGGGTCTTTCCCTGTTGGCGGCTTTTGGCGCGGCGCAAGCCGAAACCTGGCATGTTGAAGTCGATACCAGCGCCCTCTCCGGCCTGGGCTTTTTCGATTTCCAATTCAATCCGGGCGCATTGGATGCCGCCAGCGGCACAGCGCGCGTGAGCCGCTTCCAGGGCGTGCTGGATGCCATCGGCGCGCAAAACAGCGGCGATGTGTCGGGCGCTTTGCCGGCTTCCTTGAATTTCGCCAACAGCCAGTCTTACAACGACGTGTTCCAGGCAGTGCAGCTGGGTGGCCGTTTCAGCTTCAACCTGGATTTTGACGGCGACATGCTGCGCAATCCGAATGGCATTGGCAGCGCATTTGCGTTCTCGATCTATGGCGCGGATGGCGCCAGCGTGCTGGGTCAGGCTGACGCCGCATCCGGCAGCCTGCTGACCTTCAACCTGGGCCAACCGGGCATGGCGGTATCGCATGTGGTGTTTGACAACCAAATCATCGCCGTTTCCAGCGTACCGGAAGCCAGCGAATGGGCCATGCTGGCCGGCGGTCTGGTGGCGATGGCGGCATTTGTGCGCCGCCGCCGTCAACAAGCGGCTTGATGCTGTAAAAAAAGCCGGCTGCGCAAGCCGGCTTTTTTATTTCCGCCATGGCGCCGCCCTGCGCTACAGCTTCGATTGCTGTTGCATTCGCCTGACAACAGCCTGCACCAGGCTATCCGGCGCGCTCACATCATCTTGCATCAGCCAATCCGGGCTTAACAGCTGTTCGCTAAAACCGCCTTGTGGCCGCGCCACCCAAAACCTTGGTATGACGATGAATAACTTGCTGTGCGGCAGCGTCACATACTGAATCCCCCCGGTAGAACGCGAACGCACATAAGCCGCTTCCCCCGCCAGCGTGGCAAAGCCAAAATCCTGCATCACATTCGCAAATTGCACCGCCGATGAATAGGTGCGGCGGCCAATCAACAGCACGACTTTCCCCTTGAAACGGAGCGGGTTTGCCAGCTGTGGCTGATGCCATGTGTTGATTTGCCCGTCAATCACCTGACCTGCCGGCTCGGCGGGCGTGGCGCGGCTGGCGATCACTTTCTTTTTCGAGTGAGACCCCGCCCGGAATGGCTGGTCTGCCAGGTAGGGCATGACATGCTCAAGCCAGACTGAATCATTCCCGCCACGGTTTTCCCGCACGTCAATAATCAGCCTGGTCGCGCCAGAGGCTTTCATCTGTGTGAAGGCTTGTTTGGTAAACACCCCCACCGCCGGCTCATCCGGCAGGCTGAACGAGCCCAGTTTCAAATAGGCAGTCTGCGCATCCAGCGCCTGATAGCTGAAAAAGTCAGCGATCTCTTTACCCGTATCCCGGCCAAGCCGCGCAGCCTGTTTGCTGGCCGGCAAAGTCAACTCAGTCAACTTATCGTTTTGCTTTAAGCGCAGCGTAAATTCAGCCGGCGAGCCAAATAAGCTGGCGTAATACAGTTGGAAAGACGGCCCCAGCAAATTGGCTCTGTTCATTGGGGTGTCGCCGTGGCGCAAGGCCAGCAATTGACGGCTGAGCAATGGCGCAACCACGCCATTAATCGCTTCAATGCGTGCGCCACGCCATGCAGTCGCGCCCCCGCCAGCCAGCGCCAGCACAGTCAGCTCGCCATCGGGTTTGACATGCACTTCAAATGGAAAACCACCGCCAATATTGTCGATGAACTTTTGCAGATCGTGTTCCGTTTCCGGCAAATTCACCGACCAATGTCCATCATTGAACAGGGGATTGAGCCTGGCCATCCTGAGCCAGAACTCCTTGGCAGTCAGCGCTTCAGTCAGACTGGCAGCAATTTCAGCGTAAGCCTGTTCCAATTGGGCCGGGGAGGCCGAGTGGCTGATGTCCGGATGAATGGCATCGATATGCGCGCGCAGGCTTTGGAGGTCAGCTTTGAGCTGCGCAGGCGTGAACTTAAGCGCCTGCACAGCAGATTGGCTATCGCGCTCAGGCTGCACATCGTTCGCTGTGCTGCTCAATGGCAGCAGGCAAACACAGCATAGCAGGGACGATGCAAACAGATTTTTAGCAGGCATATTTTCCTTGGTGACATATTCGACAGATGAGCCTGAACAGCTGCTTAGCCCCGCAGCATGACAGAAAATTCGGCAGGCCGCCCGCCTTCTTTGCAGCCTTCCTTGGCAGCTGATGGCGCATATTGTAATGGGGGACAGAAAGCCTGGCAGATTTTTGCGGGCTGCGCCCTTGATCCAAAAGAGGAGAAAAGCGGAGTGAATCCGCCATTGTTTGCAGATCATGTTGCGCCCAGCTGCTGCACAATTTCCAGCCCGCAATCACGCGCATCTTAGCGGGAAGGTGCGTTTTTCTGACTGGCTTCATATATACAAATCAGTATGATTGGTACAATCCTGCACGAATATAAATTTCAGAATAGTGGATGAAATCACAATGAATTAATCGCAAAAAAGTCTTTTTTGGCATATTTCCGCGCTATACTTTCGCCCGGTCTTGTCAGACTGATCAAATTGCCGCGCAAGCTCAAACAACAAGAACACCGGCAAACACCCCCGCTTCCAATCTCCTGACCTTGACATCAATCGCTTGCCTGGTTTGCAAGCAAAACCCCCGCTTATTCTTAAAAAAACAGGAAACACGCAATGAAAAACCTATCAACCTCTATTTCAATGCCCGCCCACGCCCTGCGTGTGCGCCCACAACAACCCTCCAGTCATCTGACTCTGCTGAGCGTCAGCTTTGCTGTTTTATCCGCATTCTGCACGCCCGGCTTGGCCGCGTCTGATGAAGCGCTCAAGCAGGTCTTGGCTGATCACAGCGGCGCCGTGAAGCTGCTCACGCGCAGCGCGAGTCCGGCTTCGCTGAATCTGCAAAGCGTCGCCGCAATCACGAGCAAGATCCCGCAAATCCAGGGCAGCGGCGCCACCAGCCCGTTGCTGGGCACGGTGCAAACCACCGAAGGCGTGGTGACGCTGAAGCTGGCCAATGGTTTTTACATGCAAGACACCCTGGGCGATGGCAACGCCGCCACTTCGGACGGCATTTTTGTGTACACCGGCAGCACCGCCAACACTATCGCCGCAGGGCAAAAAGTGCGCGTCACCGGCACTGTGGCGGAATTCGTCGCCGGCGACAGCGCCCGCCCCATCACCCAGCTCTCCAGCGTAAGCAAGCTGGAAACCCTGGGCAGTGGTTTTAGCGTGACCCCGGCCAGTATCAGCCTGCCCTTGTCAAACCCGAATGATATGGAGCGTTACGAAGGCATGCTGGTGCGCTTTGCCAACCGCCTCACCGTGGCGCAAAACTATTTCCTGGGGCGCTATGGTCAACTGACCTTGTCGGCAGGCCGGCTGGAAGTTCCGACCAACCGTTATGCTCCCGGCTCATCGAGCGCGCTGGCGATGGCCGCCAAAAACGCCGCCAGTTCGATTGTGTTGGATGACGGTCTGTCCACGCAAAATCCGAATCCGATTCCCTTCATCGGGCAAGACAACACGGTGCGCGCCGGCGATACCGTGAGCAGCCTGACCGGGGTGGTCGATTTCGGTCTGCTTTCCTCCAGCTCGCCCGGCCCGAGCGGCTACAAATTGCAAGCGGTGATCAAGCCGGTGTTTTCGCGCGCCAATCCGCGCAGCAGCACACCGAAAACCGTCGGCGGCAATATCAAAGTCGCCAGCTTTAATGTGCTGAACTACTTCACCACTTTCGCTGATGGCACGACGTTTGACGGCAAGACCGGTCAGGGCTGCAGCATGGGCGGCACGGTCAGCAAGAGCAATTGCCGTGGCGCCAGCGACCTGAATGAATTCAAACGCCAGCGCGCCAAGATCGTGCAAGCCATGAAAGCGGTGAACGCGGATGTGATCGGCCTGATGGAAATGCAAAACAATGGCGATATCGCTATCGCCACGCTGGTGGATGCCTTGAATGCCGCCACCGCCGCCGGCACTTACGCCTATGTGCCGGCGGCGGCGCAAACCGGAGATGATGCGATCCGTGTGGCGATGATTTATAAACCGGCCAAGCTGTCCCTGGTCGGGGTCTCGCTGACGGATAGCGACCCGATCAACAGCCGTCCGACGCTGGCGCAAACCTTCCGCACCAGCACGGGTAAAAAATTCTCGCTGGTGGTCAACCATCTGAAGTCCAAGGGTTCCTGCCCGGGTGATGGCAGCGCGAATGATGATCAGCGCGATGGCCAAGGTTGCTGGAATGCTTTGCGCGTGCAACAGGCGCAGCGCCTGGTCAACAGCTTTTTGCCGCAAGTGCAAGCGGCCGCCGGCAGCAATGATGTGCTGGTGATCGGCGATATGAATGCGTATGGCATGGAAGATCCGATCCGCACGATGCGCAGCGCTGGGCTGGTGTCGGAAATCGAACGTTATGTGCGCCCGCGCGGTATGCCTTACTCGTATGTGTTCGACGGCGCCAGCGGCTATCTGGATCATGCGCTGAGCACCGCTTCACTCTCGCCCAAAGTCACCGGCGTGACAGAATGGCATATCAACGCCGATGAGCCGAGTGTGATCGACTACAACACCGAGTTCCGCACCCAGGATCTGTACAGCGCGACGCCGTACCGCGCCTCTGACCATGATCCCGTGGTGATCGGTTTGAATCTGTAAGCAGTGCGCCACGCCCGTTTCACTGCTGCACTGAAGCAATGGCGCGGCGCGGGCTGGATGCTGGCCTGTTGAAATCCATCACAGCGCGTGGTCCGGCCCGGCCTTGTCATACCGGGGAGCAGATTACGGGCCATACCGGCGGCGATGGCGGCTTTGGCGCACCGCCGTCGCCAAGTTGCTGGATGCTGTAAAAATCCGGCTGATAAAAAAACCGCAGCTTGCAAGGCTGCGGTTTTTTATTCTTGCCACTTGGCGCTTATTTACGGCCCATCTTGATCAGATATTCCTGCATCGGATGTTCCGCCACTTGCGCCCATTGGTTCTGGTCGTTGCGGAAGCGCTTCCATGGTTCGTAGATCTTTTTGAACTTGGCGTTTTTCGCGGCTTCTTCTTCCATCACCTCATGCGCGGCTTTGGCGCAGGCGTCCATGATGTCTTTCGAGAAGGCGCGCAGCTTGACGCCGTTTTTCAACAGACGCGCCAGCGCAGCCGGGTTTTTAGCGTCGTATTCGGCTTGCATATTCACATGCGCCTCATAGCTGGCGACTTCCAGCGCGGCCTGGTATTCCTTGGGCAACTTGTCCCATTCTTTCTGGCCGATGTAGAAGGACAGCTGCGGGCCGGCTTCCCACCAGCCTGGCGAATAGTAGAAGGGCGCAACTTTGTAAAAGCCCAGCTTTTCATCGTCATACGGGCCGACCCATTCCGCTGCGTCGATGGTGCCTTTTTCCAGCGCCGGATAAATATCGCCGCCGGCGATCTGCTGCGGCACCAGCCCCAGCTTGGACATGACGCGCCCGGCGAAACCGCCGATACGCATTTTCAAACCCTTCATATCGTCCACCGAGTGGATTTCTTTGCGGAACCAGCCGCCCATCTGCACCCCGGTATTGCCGCCCATCAGATTGATGATGCCATACGCTTTGTAAAACTCACGCAGCAATTCACGCCCGCCGCCCTGATCAAACCAGGCCGTTTGCTGGCGCGAAGTGAGGCCGAACGGAACTGCGCAGTCAAATGCGAAAGTCGGGTCTTTGCCGAAGTAGTAGTAAGGCGCCGTATGTCCCATTTCGACGGTGCCCGCCTGCACCGCATCCATCACTTGCAGACCCGGCACAATCTCGCCGCCGGCGAAGACGCGGATCTCAAATTTGCCGCCGGTCAGTTGGGCGACGCGCTTGGCGAACACTTCCGCCGCGCCATAAATCGTATCCAGCGATTTCGGGAAGCTGGAGGCAAGACGCCATTTGACGCTGGGGGCGGATTGCGCAATTGCAGGCGCAGCGACAGTGGCGGCAGCGCCGGCCACCGCAGCCTGGGTGATGAAGGAACGACGTTCCATAATGACTCCTCTATCTGATGGAGCGGCCTGCAATGCGGCCCTCTCCGTTGATCAAGCCTGAAAATATGCGTAACAAATGCAGCATAGTGTTACAGCCGTCGCAGATTGTATCCTGCTTTTGGCCAAATTCAATTGCCTGCCACCACCATGTTTTCGATCAAAATCGAACCGCAGGTTTTGGCCCCGCGCTGCATTTCATCCGCGCCCACCGCCACAATTTGCTGGAACATGTCACGCATATTGCCGGCAATTGTGATTTCCTCGACCGGGTAGGCAATCACGCCGTTTTCGACCCAAAAACCGGCGGCGCCGCGCGAATAATCGCCGGTCACATAATTCACGCCCTGCCCCATCAAATCCGTCACCAGCAAGCCGGTGCCGAGCTTTTGCAGCATGGCGTTGAAATCATCGGTTTTGCGGGTGCGCGAGGAGCGCAGGCGCAGATTGTGCGAGCCGCCGGCGTTCCCGGTGCTGACCATGCCCAGCTTGCGCGCGGAATAGGTGGACAGAAAATAACCCTGCACCACGCCCTTGCTGACCACCTCACGGCGCACTGTGCGCACGCCTTCCTCATCAAACGGGGCCGAGCCCATGCCGCCTTTGATGTGCGGCTCTTCCAGAATACTGATATGCGAGGGAAACACTTGCCGTCCCAGGCTGTCGAGCAGGAAAGAAGATTGGCGATACAGCGAACTGCCTGAAACCGCCTGCACAAAGGCGCCCAGCAAACCAACCGCCAACGGTGCTTCATATAAAACCGGATACTGACCGGTCTTCAGACGGCGCGCATGCAAACGCGACAAAGCACGTTCAGCGGCATAACGCCCGACCGCTTCCGGCTCAGCCAATTTACGCGGATCGCGTTGCGAGCTATACCAGTAATCACGCTGCATATGACTGCCGCGACCGGTGATCGGGCAGACTGATAAAGAATGGCGGGAGTAGGGATAACCGCCGGCGAAACCGCGTGAATTCATCATGAAAAATTGCGAATGCTGCACCGAAACCGCACTGCCTTCGCTATTGGTGACGCGCTTATCCACGGCAAACGCCGCATCTTCGGCGCGCTTCGCCAACGCCAGCGCCTCTTGCGCATCAATCGGCCAGTGATAAAACATTTTCAAATCCTGCGGCTGACGCTCCAGCATGTCCACATCCGGCAAGCCGGCGCACGCATCCTCAGCCGTAAAGCGCGCAATATTGCAGGCCGCCTCGACCGTGGCGCGCAATGAAGCAGGGGAAAAATCGGATGTGCTGGCGTTGCCGCGCCGCAAACCCATATACACCGAAACGGCAATCCCTTTATCGCGGTTTTGCTCGATGGTCTCGACTTTGCCGCGCCGCACCGAGACCGACAGGCCACTGCCCTCAGAGACATCGACGGTGGCGTCAGAGCAGCCTTGCTGCTGTGCATGACGCAAAATTTGTTCGGCATAGTCCTGAAACTGCGCCTGGGTATAGGTAAACGCGGAATGCTTCATCCTGGATTCCTTAGTTGGACAGATGTGAGTACGCAGTTTACCGGACTCCTGGCTAGGCGCGACGACGACGCAGACTGCATTCTGCTAGGAGGCGCAACAACGCCAGGGGGCCGGGAAACAAGTAATCGCGTCTGTAGCGCTCTCACCAAACGAGAGGCGATGCAATTTGATGAACATTTTAACAAAATCATTTGGTTGTCGAAGCCAAAAAGCGGTTAACTGAGGAATCTGGGATCATTCTGTCGGTCTTCGGAAAGAGGCTTAAAAGGGTTATGATAGCAGTCGTTGATACTTGCGTGCTTTCACATTATGCCAAATCCAAATCGCGGCTCGTGCGGCTTCCAATCGAATGAATTCGAGCAGGAGTACGACCGGCCCTCAAAGTCCCAATTAAAACGCGAAATGACTGCGTTGCAAAAACTGGGCGAAGAATTAATTGCGCTCTCCAAAGACCGGGTGCGTAAAGTCCCGATGCCGGAAGATGTGCGCGAAGCCATCCTGGCCTGCCAAACCATCCGCGATCATGAAGGCCGCCGCCGCCAGCTGCAGTACGTTGGCAAAAAAATGCGCAGCCTGACTGAAGAGGAAGTGGCGCAAATCCAGCGCATGCTGGAGAGCTTCAAAGGCGGTTCGCGCGCGGAAACCGCGCTCTTGCACGCCACCGAACGCAAACGCGAACGCCTGCTGGCGGACGATAACGCGCTGACCGAATTGCTGGCGCGCCACCCTGAACTCGACGCCCAGCATCTGCGCACCTTAATCCGCAATGCGCGACGCGAGCAGGAACAAAACAAACCGCCCAAGGCTTACCGCGAAATTTTCCAGATTTTGAAAGATCTGGGCACTGCCAGCGCGACCCGTATTGCCGGCGCCGCCGCCGCCCAGGAAGCCGATGAAGCGTCCGGGGATGAAGATGACGAGTCCTGAACGCGCTTTGAAAATCGGCCTGGTTTCGATTTCCGACCGCGCCAGCAGCGGCGTATATCAGGATCAGGGCATTCCGGCCTTGCAAGACTGGTTGCGCACTGCGCTGATTTCTCCCTTTGCATGCGTGACGCGGCTGATTGCCGATGAGCGTGCGCAAATTGAAGCCGCCCTGTGCGAATTAGTCGATGTGGCGCGCTGTGACCTGGTGTTGACCACCGGCGGCACCGGCCCGGCGCGGCGCGATGTGACGCCGGAAGCCACGCTGGCGGTGGCCACACGCGAGATGCCGGGCTTTGGCGAACAAATGCGCCAAATCAGCCTGGCCTTTGTGCCGACGGCGATTTTGTCGCGCCAGGTGGGCGTGTTGCGAGAAATCGAAGGCCATGCCGCCCTGATTTTGAATTTGCCGGGCCAGCCCAAAGCCATCAAAGAAACGCTGGAAGGCTTGCGCGATGAGCAGGGCAAGACCCGCGTGCCGGGCATTTTCGCTGCTGTGCCGTATTGCATTGATCTGATCGGCGGGCCATATGCCGAAACCCGGCCCGAAGTATGCGCCGCCTTCCGCCCCAAATCGGCGCAGCGCCCGGCGGCTGTCCAACAACAACAGCAATGAGGTGCGTGGCATGACGGAAAAATTATTGGATGCGGTGCAACGCGAAACCGGGCCGAAACCGCAGGCGGCAGTGATCTGGTTGCATGGCCTGGGCGATTCCGGCCATGGTTTTTCGCCCATCGTGCCGCAACTCGATCTGGACGGCTGTCCGGACATCCGTTTTATCTTCCCGCATGCGCCAGCGATGCCGGTGACGATCAATAATGGTTATGTGATGCCGGCCTGGTATGACATCCGCGATGGCGATTTGGCGCAGCGCGAGGATGAAGCCGGCTTGCGCAAATCTGAAGCGGCAATCGCCAAATTGATTGCGCGCGAACATGCGCGCGGCATTCCCTATGAACGCATCGTGCTGGCCGGTTTCAGCCAGGGTTGCGCGATGACGCTGCAAACCGGTTTGCGCTTTCCGCACCGCTTAGCCGGCTTGCTCGGCCTGTCAGGTTATTTGCCGCTGGGCCATACGCTGGCCAATGAGCGCCATGCGGCGAACGCCAAAACCCCGCTCATGCTGATGCACGGCAAGCAGGATCCGGTTGTGCCGATCCGGCGCGCCGAGCAAAGCCGCGACCTGCTGGCTGCGCTGGGCTACCGCGTGGAGTGGCGCGCTTATCCAATGGAACATACCGTGATCGATGAGGAACTCGATCATATTTCAGCCTGGCTGCGCGCGCGTCTATGCCCGCCGGCAGCTCAATAAGGAGGAAACGCATGAAGCTGTACACCTATTTCCGCAGCTCCGCCGCCTACCGTGTGCGCATTGCGCTCAATCTCAAGGGCTTGCAGCCGGAGATGATCCCGATTCACCTGCTGAAAGATGGCGGCATGCAATTGCAGCCGGCATACCGCGCCATCAATCCGGAAGGCTTGGTGCCGGCGCTGGAAGATGCCGGTCAAATGCTGACCCAATCGCTGGCCATCATCGAATATCTGGATGAAACCTGTCCGCAGCCGGCCTTGTTGCCGGCTGATGCGCTTGGCCGTGCGCGCGTGCGCGCCCTGAGTCTGTCGATTGCCTGCGACATCCATCCGCTGAATAATTTGCGCATTCTGCGCTATCTGAGCGGTGAATTTCAGGTCACGGAAGAGCAGAAAAACGCCTGGTACCGGCACTGGTGCGAAGTGGGGCTGGGCGCACTCGAAGCGCAGCTCGCGCGCAGCGAGGCCACAGGCCGCTTCTGCCATGGCGACACGCCGGGCATGGCGGACTGCTGCCTTGTGCCGCAAGTCTTCAATGCGCAGCGCTTCAATGTCGATTTGAGCGCGCTGCCGACCATTCTGCGGATTAATCAAGCCTGTCTGGAATTGCCAGCCTTCGAGGCGGCGCATCCATCCAAACAAGCTGACGCGGAATAAAAGCACGCACCGCCTGTGGCGGTGCATCAATTCTGCGCCAACAACTCATCCACCAGATATTCATCGTCCAGCGCGGCAATCGGCAGACCTCGTTTGCCTTCTTTGTCGCGCAATTCAGCCCGCCGCACTTTGCCTGAAGCTGTCTTGGGCAGGGTTTCGACAAAACAAATGCGGCGAATGCGGAATTCCGGCGGTAAATGCTCACACATCCAGCGTGCAATATCGAGCGCGGTTTCCTCGCCGGGGTACCAGTCGGGATGGGTGCAGATAAAGGCTTTCGGCACCACCAAGCCGAGCGGATCCGGGGATGGCACAATCGCCAGCTCGACAATTGCAGGATGCGCCAGCATCACACGCTCCAGTTCAAACGGCGAGATGCGATAGTCAAACGACTTGAACACATCATCAATCCGGCCAATGAAGGTGATATAACCGTCGGCGTCGCGTTTGGCAAAATCGCCGGTATGGTAAAACGCGCCGTCAACCACCCCTCGCTTATTTGTGGTTTGCTCATCATAGCCATGCATCAAGCCACAGGGCTTGCCCTGGCGCAAGTCGAGGCAGACTTCGCCTTCCCCCTCGCCCGCCACCAGCGCACCGCTTTGATCCAATAACACCACCTGGTAACCCGGCATGGGCAAACCCATGGCGCCGATTTTGATGGGCAGGCCGGGCGCATTGCCGACCAGGCAAGTCGCTTCCGATTGGCCATAGCCATCGCGCACTTCCAAGCCCCAGGCTTGTTTGATGGCGTCAAATAGCACCGGCTGCAAGGGTTCGCCGGCAGAATTCAATTGGCGCAAGGCGGCAGGGCGCGCGCCCATACCATGCTGTTGCAACATGCGCCAGACTGTGGTCGGAGCGCAGCAACTGTTGACTGCCCTGCGCTGCAACACATCCAGAATGAATTGCGGCCGGATCTCTGCCGCATCCAGCACCACAATCGTGGATTGCGCATTCCACGGCACAAAAAACGAACTCCAGGCATGCTTGGCCCACCCGGGATTGGATACATTCAGATGCACGCTGCCGGGTGTGACGCCATTCCAATACATGCCGGACAAATGCCCGACCGGGTAGCTGGTGTGCGTGTGCAAGGCCAGTTTCGGCAATGATGTGGTGCCCGATGTGAAATAGCCGAACAATAAATCATGCGCCAGGGTCGGCTCACCCGGATCGTAAGTAAAGGGGGCGTGCCGGCTGTCATCCAGACTGAGCCAGCCTGGCGCTGTTCCCTGCGCCACAATACGGCAATGCAGCGGCGGCAATTGCGCCAGACGTTCCAGTAAAGCAGCCTCGGCAATCAAGTGTTTGATCCCGCCGCGCTGCACCCGATCGGCGCATTCAGCTGCACTGATGGTGACATAGGATGGAATCAAGACCAGACCGAGTTTAATGCCCGCCAACAGCACCTCATATAAAGCGATACTGTTGCGCATCAACACCAGCACGCGTTCGCCACGCTGCATGCCTTGCTGTTGCATCCAGGCGGCAAGCTGATCTGAGCGCCGCGCCAAGCTGGCGAAATCAGCTTCCACATCGCCATCCGGCGCGCACACCACCAGCGCGCAACGGTCCCCATGTTCCGCCGCCACCACATCAAACCAATCTCGCGCCCAATTGAATTGATGCAATTCGGGCCAGCGAAAACCGGCATGCGCCGCAACCGGGTCTCCTGTTTGCAACAGGAAGTCCCGGGCGGCGCGAAATGCGGCGCTGGCGGCAAGATTTGCGCCAGCGGTTTTCATCATTGCTCCAATTCGATCACGGTCTTATAGATGTCATCGGAAATCGATGCGGCATCTTTGGAGAAACGCGATACCGTGTTCGGCGTGCCGCTGCCGACCTGCTGGAACCAGCGCGTATGCTCTGTTGGCAAACCCAGCGCGTAGCAATCGTGATTCGGTTCGCCATTGCCATCAATCACATAGAACGGCGCTTCGGTCACGGCTAAGCCGCCGACTTCAAAACAGTGATCCATCCCGTCGCCATTGGTGTATTCATCAATGAAGCGGTTGGCCAGCATGGCTTGCGTGAGGGCCGAGCTGTCGCTTTGCAGATTGGTGGTCGGCACCCGGGTGTCGATCACGGTTTCAGCCAGCCAGAAGGTGTTGCGCACGCGCGGTGAAGAAACGCGGAACTTGCCTTCGCGCTTATCGCAGGCGAAATTCGCTTCGGGGCCGGCGATTTCCAAAATACCGGCATCCATCAAGGCCACTGCCTGCTCCAGGCGCATCAGCGGCGGGCCGGAAGACAGCGAAGTGGCGGCGGGCACAAAGGCGCCAAGGAAATGATCGCGATGCGAGCGCGGCTCCAAACCGCCAAAGTCCACCGCATGACGGATGGTGTCGCGCACATCGCGCAGCACGTCCAGCGCGGCTTTCAAGGGGCCATCGACATTGCCGCGTTTGGCGGCGGCGATATCGTCCAGCATCACTTTGCGCAAGGCGGTCTGATAGGTCGCGTTGTCGAGAAACTCCATGCCGGCAAAGGGACGCGCCAGTTTATACATATCAAACGGGGTCACGTCGGATAAGCTGTACTTGGCCAGGAAGGTGGCGTCGCGTGTGCTGCCTTCCAAAAAGCGCTGCTGATATTCAGCGGAAAACTCGGCTTCTTTTTCCGGCCCCTGGCGGTGACGCACTTCAATCTTCAGATAGATATGCTCCATTTCCGCATGCAAGAGCGGGAACACATCGCGGTTGAAGTCGAGTTGTTCGGTGTCGCGCTCACGGCGGGCGCGGATGCGCGCCGATTGCAGCGAGCGCTCATTCATGAACAGCGCTTTGAAACTCTGGCCCGGTTTTTTGAAATTTTTACCGCGTGCAAAAATCGGACAGCCGCTGCGCGAGCCGGACACAATCTTCGGTTCACGCCCGCTGGGCTTATACACCAGCTTATCGCCCACGGTTTCAAAATGCCCGCCGCGCCCGACTGTCAGCGACAGCAAAGCGTCGAAGAAGCCCAGCCCCTGGCCGATCATCGCCGCCTGTCCCTCGCTCGGAATTTCATCCAGCGGCATACAGGCGGCGGAATCGCCGGCGACAAAGATCAAGCCCGGATTTTGCTGGGCAAAGCGCATGAATTGTTTTTTCGCCCCCTTCGGCTCATGTTGCGGATGGCCGGTGGTGAGAATGACTTTATGCACTGAGCGCGAGCCGCCGCCATCGGCCAGATGCAGGCTGTGCGCGCCATCTTCTTTGTGCACCGCAATCACTGTGCCGACGATGGATTCAACCGCGACATTCTGCGGCAGATTATCGAGAATCGATTGATACACCGATTTCAGATAATGCCCATACACCACGCGCGGCGCGTAGTCGTCCGGGCCGGCTTCGGGGATATTCGGATCGATTTTGGATTGATCGCGCATCCATTCATACAGCGAAGGGCCATTGCCGGCGCGCGCCGGGCCGCCATCCGGGCCGAAGGAGTACATCGTGACTTGCCCGGTCAGCGTGTTCATCATGAAGTGATCAGCCTGGTCCGTGCGCCAAATCCGTCCCACACCCACTTCATGGCTGTCGATACACAAGATGCGGATTTTGCGCTTTGGCGCCTGCTTGATGCAGCTGTGCACAAAATGTTCCAACACCGACAAACCGCGCGGCCCCATCCCGATGATCGCAATTTTGAATTCATTTTCCGCGTTCAACACGGGGAGATTCGTTGTCATAGCTCACTCCTTTTCCGAACAGATCATTGACAGATTTCAGTTAAGCAGGCACCACTTCATCGTTTTGATTCTCACCTTGCGGCGCTTCGCTGGTGGAGATGCCCAGCAAAGCCGGATTGGCGCCATCCACCATACGCGCAGTGTTGTTTTTGAAATACTTGTCATCGTAATGCGCTTGCACCTGGGCCAGCATGGCGCGGAATTCTTCCGGCCCGAGCTGATCCGGGTGTGCGCCCGGATTGCGGATTTCGAGCGCCATATTGCCCACATTCAGCCAGCGCAAAGCGCCGCCTTTGTCGATGTAGGCGCGCGATTTTTTGGCATTGTCGATATGCAGACAGAACGGCACATCCAGCAGGCCTTTCTTGAAGGCTTTGTCAAACGCCAGATCCAGATGCGGATAATTGCCATGTCCCTCCGCCGCGCCAGCTTCCGCCAGCACGCTTTCAATCACGCGTTTGGCCTGGGTGTACAGATCGTCATCAAAGGGCGTCGGCAGCGCGCGCGGATTGCGCATCAATTCACGCGAATAGTTGTGCGCATGCGTGAGCGAAGCCATGTTTTCGGCAATGGTCGGAATGCGGTGCGCTTCCGCCGGGGTTTTGACGATGATGCGGTCGGCGCAACGCTCCAGTTTTTCTTCCTGTCCCGGCGCGGCGACATTGACCTTGGCGCGCGCTAAAAACACCGATTCGCTCAACAGGTCAGTCGCCCCCTGCACGGTGAGCGGGAACACGCCCATATAGGTGTACAGCACGACATGCCAATCCACCGTCAGATACTCATGCGCCAGACGGCGCATGGCCGCCAGTGCGGCGATATCCTGCGCCATGCTGGTGCCCTGCGCATAACTCATCGAGACGCTCTTGACGCCATAGGTCTGGAAGAAAATGCATTCGAGCACGCTGATCGCCACCAGCAATTCGGGCGGGCACAACTGGCCCAGCATGCAACCGCCGAAGCTTTCCAGGTGGATCACATGGCCGCCGTCACGCGCAGCTTCCTCGCCCAGCATCTCGCTGCAGGCGCGCCAGGAGGCAATCGCGGTTTTCAGCGGGGTGCGGCTGTATGGCAGGCAGTAGGATGCCGGGCCGCCTTCGGTGGCGTCGATGCCGGCTTGAATCAAGACTTTGAAAATATCTTCCGGCGTCGGGCAGCCGTGCCGCACCTGGATCGGAAAGGTTTCATCCTGAATCGCGTACAGCATGGCGCCGGTGGCGTCGGCCCCGTGGGCGCAGATCGGGAAGCCATTCAGGGTGCGCCCTTCGTCCAGCGCACGGCGCGCCGAAGCGTCATCGCGCACCCGGGTGTAGCTGTCGAGGGTAATGGTGCCGATGGTGGGAATGCGCCCGCCGAACGGCGATTCGGGATCATGTCCGGCGGCCTTCACCGCCGCCAGTCCCTGTTGCATGGCGCGCAAATGGGTGAAGCCCATGCGCGGCTGCACCACCAGAAAATCGGCTTTGCGCGCGTTCTGGATAAATTTGACGAAATTCATATGCGCTCCTCAGGCTGATTTGGCCGGGGCCGGCAAGGCGCCCTGGAAGACTTGCAAGACTTCATCGAAAGAAGCGCTGGCTTTGCCGGCCAGCGCCAATTTCACACGATCGCTGAAGGCGCCGCACTTGCTGGAGTCGTCGCTGACCGCATCAAAGCCGGCCGCCACCAGCTTCTGGCTTTCCACCGCCAGATCATGCCCGGCGGCGGTGGTGAGCTTGCCGCCGATCACCGCCGGCAGCGTTTGCAACAGCGGATTGCTGCGCAAGCGCTTCATCAGCCGCTCGCCATCGATGCTGCCATGGCCGTTCACGCTGGAGACGATCAGATAATCGTAGGGGGTTTCAGTGGGCGCGGAACCGTCTGTGCCGGCGGTCAAGCCTTTCAGACATTCCTGCTCGATCATTTCATCCGGCACGCAGGCCCCGAGGTTGACCACCTCGTGTCCGCTCTGTTCGAGCAGCAGCTGCATATACACCAGGTTCCATGTGTGGGCGTCTGAGGAAACGCTGGTCAACAGCACCTTTTTTGCTTTCCCCGGTTTTTCCTGCGCATTTGCAAGCTTGCCGCCTGCGCTTGCCTCGTTGCTAGTATCGTTCATGAAATTCTCCACAAAACACTATGACTGTCCAACGAAAAGCTGTTGTTGCAGGGGATGTCGCGCCCGTTGCTGTGATTCCGGCGGCGCACCACCCTTGATTCGCATTCCTCCCTGTTTTGCGCCGCTTGCGCGGCGGCCTGCAAAGGCCAGACACACGAGTATTGCAAGAGCCGGGCCAAAACACCCGTTCCGCGCTTTGCCGCCCCTTGCATCAGCAGGTTTGATGCGCGCCGGCTGCACGCTCTCTGTCCCTCTGCTGATGTGACAGGCATGCCGCCAATCGCGGCGCGCCGTGTGTCACGGGTTCACAAAAGTGTCTTCCTTTCCCTGGCGTTTGTCAAATTTGATGCTGTACGTCAAGTTTTTACTTTACCCATCATAGTGCAGGGCGCCATTTCTCCCAATATTTTCTTGCTTATTCCTTCTGATTCAGTCGGGTTTGCCGGCCCCATGTATGCCGTCCAGCCAGGCTTGCGCCGCATGCACGGTTTGCATCATGTGCAAGCCGGCGCGCTCGAAGCCGGCGCGGATCTGCATCTCCTCTTGCTGCGCCAGAATATCTTGCTCCAATTGCAGGGAATCATCGATAAAACTGCGCGCGCCCAATGAGCCTATCGCCCCGCGCAAGCTGTGCAACAGGCGGGCAGCCGTCTTTATCTCCCCGTTTTCCCATTCATGCAAAGCCTGTTGCAAGTCGCGCGGTCCGCGCACGCACATTTTTTGCACCAACTCACATAACATCCGCATATATTCCGCATCATTCGCGTTCCAGGCCAGCAAGTCACCCAAATCAAATTCACTGCGGTCTTGCCTGACTTCTGCAAGCTCAAGCGGGGCCACAGCATCAGGCGGCGCGCTGTCGTCATGCTTGTCTGCCTGGTTTGGCTCCGGCCCGTCCTGCGCTGCGGGTGACGGCGCATCGTTGTGCAATGCCGCCGGCGCTGCGCTGGATGGCGGCCCGCTCTGCGCCGCCGCATCCGCCAGCATCTGCGCCGGCAGGTGTGCGGCGATGACGCCAAACATTTGCTGCACATCGATAGGTTTGGCGATGAAGTCATCCATGCCGGCTTGCAGGCAATGCGCGCGCTCTTCATCCATCACCCCGGCGCTCATGGCCAGCACCGGCAATCGCAACCCCAGTTCATTGCGCAGTTTGCCGGTGGCGGTAAATCCGTCCATCACCGGCATTTGCACATCCATCAAGACCATGGCGTAATGCGCGCTGTCTTTGCGCAAAGCCTGTATGGCCAATTCGCCATTTTCCGCCACATCCACTTCGGCCCCGGCCTGCCTTAACACTTTGCACGCCACCAACTGGTTTAAGTGATTATCTTCCACCAGCAAAATGCGCACGCCTTTGAGGGAGGGATAGCCGGCGGCGCTTTTGCGCTGGGCCAGGGAGGGACTGCTTTGCATGGCCTGGACAATCCCTTGCGCCAGGGTGTGCGGCAGACAGGGTTTGAGCACAAAAGGCAGGGCTGACAAGGTGCGCGGGGCCTGCTGCCGCTCACGCGAGGAAGCCAGCAACAGCAGGCGCGGTGCGCCGCTCTGCGCGCTTGCGGCGCATTCCTGCAGTTGCTGCATGCACTGCTGCAGGGCTGCGGCCCCGGCCTGGCTGTCAAGCAATACGCAGAGCGGGCCGGATGCGACCTGCCGGCAGCGGTGCAGTAAATCGGCCTGATCGTGGGCGCACTCCAGAGGGATCTGCAGACGCTGCGCCGCCAGCTGCAAAGCCTGGCGGCTGGCGTCTTGCTCAATCCAGGCCAGCAAATGCGGCCACGCCGTCTGCGGGGGCGCAAACTCCGGTGCGCCGGGGTCGATTTGCATGCGCACCTGAAATGAAAACGTGCTGCCGCGCCCCGCTTCGCTTTGCACCTGAATCGCCCCGCCCATCATGTGACAGAGGCGCTGACAGATCACCAGCCCCAGGCCGGTGCCGCCAAACTGCCGCGTGATGGATGTGTCAGCCTGGGAAAAGGCATTGAACAAGCGTTCCCTTTGCTGCTCGTTCATGCCGATGCCGGTGTCGCTCACTGCACAATTTAAAATAAAACTGGAGACATGCTCAAATTGCGCGCCAACATGCAAGGACACCCTCCCCTGCTTGGTGAATTTGAGCGCATTGCCGACCAGATTCAGCAAAATCTGGCGCAAGCGCAACGCGTCGCCCAGAATATATTGCGGGGTGTCGGGGGCCACGCAGATCACCAGTTCAAGTTCTTTGTCAGCCGCCGCATGCATGATGCCGGCCACCCCGTCCAGCACTTCTTCCAGCACAAACGGGGCTTCGTGCAATTCCATGCGGCCCGCCTCGATTTTGGAAAAGTCCAAAATATCATTGATGATCGCCAGCAGCGCCTGGCCGGACGAGCTGATCATATCGAGGTAGTTTTTCTGTTCGTGATTAAGCGGCGTCTGCCCCAGCAAATGCGTCATCCCCAGCACGGCGTTCATGGGGGTGCGGATTTCATGACTCATATTCGCCACGAATTCGCTTTTGGCCTGGCTGGCGGCTTCCGCTATGTCCCTGGCCTGCTTCAATTGCTCCATTTGCATTTGCATCGCAGTTTCCAGCGCCCGCGCGTAAGCGTGGTTCCATAACAGGAAAATGCCGGTGAAAAAAAACACCACCACCAGAATCGCCGCCCAGGCCCCGGGCTGGCCCATGAAGTAATACAGGCGCGGGTCGAGCTGGATCCAGCCGCTGATATGTAAAAACGCGAGTGTTAAAAGGAGCACTGCGCACACGCCGCAATAAATCAGGGTAACGCGGCGCGAGTGACGGGTGGAAACGATGAGGCAACTCAGCGCCAGCCACCAAAAGCCGGGCGCGGCGGCGCCGAAAGTCAGAATACTGGAGAAGCCGGTGGCGGCAAGCAAGCCGGCGGCCAGATGCACTTTTCCGTCCCAGCTCAAGCGGCTTAAATTGAAGGTGACAGCCCACACCGCGCTGCCCAGCAAGATATGCAAAGCATATACCGGCAACCAGCCGGTGCCGACCGCACGCAAGAGCGATAATGGCACGGCAAAAGCCGCGATCAGGGCCAGTAATCTCCAGACCTGATCGATAAACTCCTCACGGATGCGGGCCAGATTGGCCTGCATCTGTGCGGGTATGCGGCTGTCGGATGATGCCATCTCGCCTCGCTTTTCCGCGCCCTGGCGGCGCTGCCCGATTATGCAATCATTGTGCGGGATCAAACCCGGCTTGGCAATCAGACATTAATGAAAGGCGGCGGGGTTGAGCCGTTCGATGACCAAGGTTTCTCCGCCCCCTTGCAAAAACTCGTTTTCCGGGTCGATTGCGCCAAAGCGCAGCAGCAGATTGTCGCCGAATTGCGCGGTATCGCCCACCTTCAGCTGGGCGCCGTGTTCCCGCACATAGGAAAACAGGGCGCGGAACAGATCGTATGCTTCTTGCGCTTGCGGCATTTGCCCAAACCAGGCGAAATCCGGCACGCCCCAGCGGTGATAGGCTTTGGAGCAAAACCAGATATTGTTTTCATCGACAAAGAATTTGACAAAGCCGCCCCACAATTCCACCGGCGGATTGGCGATGATCTGCTCCGCGCTTTCCAGTTGCAGCAGTTGCCGCACAATCAATAATGGATTGCAACTCCAGGCTTCCATGTCCAATAAAGCGAATGCGCCCGTTTTTTCCAACGCCAGCGCCACCTGGCAAAGCGCCATCAGTTGCGCGCTGACATCGGGGTTGCCATCCAGATATTGACAAAAAAAGTGGCTGCGGTGGGCGCGCATACGCGCCTTGTCTTCGCGCGTACAATTCGCCGCATTCAAGGCGTTTTGTACGGCTTCGCCATCCGCATCTTCATTCAGGCCCAAGACGCGGATCACATGCCCATCAAACTCGCACACCAAGTGACAAGATTCCTCCCGTACTACTTCATCACTGAATGCAATGTCCAGAAAGCCTTGCGCTTGCAAACCCTGTTGCAAGACATCGCGAAATGGGCCGTAATATTCGCCCGCCAATAAAATTATCGCTGGCGGATATTCTCCGCCCCAGTGCAAGGCTGGGCCTTCTGTTTCATCTTGTTGTTCGATATCACTCATTTTTTCGGGTTCAACTTGTGTTTTCTGCGCTGGAGAAAGCTGTTTTGTGTGCCCACCCGCCGGTTTAGCTTTGCCTCGGCGCATGCTGGCGCGACGTTTGGCGCGATTCATGGTACTGACTCCTTTGCAAATATGATGTGGAGATTGGCAGTCTGTCACTATATGAGAATCCTGGCGCAAACTCGAAACAAGGGTGCAGGTTTTGCTGAGACTCTCGCCAAATCTGACGCAGGACTGGCGCTGACGAAGCGGTAATTATGCGCTGCTTTACCGCAACTGCCCGTTTTTGCGCATCAAACTGTGTGATTTATGCCTCCAGCACACGCCAATCGCCATCCGCGCCGATCAAGGCGCAGCACACCTTGCTGTGTGGATACAAGGCTTGCGCCAAAGCGCGATATTGCATGAGCTGCTGGCGATGTTCCGGCGCCATCACGGGGCCGAGTTTGCGCTTATAGTCCAGCACCCACACCGCGTCCTGCGCCACCACCAGCCGGTCGAGCCGGTGCACCTGGCCGTCGGCCAGAATTTCCAATTCATTTTCCGCGCTGATAAAGGCGGCGGGATCAAAAAAACGCTGCAATTGCGGGGCTTGCAAAATGTTGCGCGCCTGACGCAAGACTTTGCGCGCGACACTGAGCTTGCAGGGCAGCCATTGCGCCAACTGTTCCGCCTGGGGCCAGGCGGGCGGCCAATCCGCGCCCCCGGTCAGGCGTTCCAACAGGGCATGCAAGGCGATCCCCTCTTCCTGCGCCAGACTGGGCAGGGCATGACTGGCGGCCAATTGCGCATCTTCGTCTGTTTCTTCTTCCTCTTCCGCATCGAGCCACTCCGGCGGCGGCGCGGCGGCGGCGCGCGCAGCGAGTTGCGGCGCGGCAAACAACGGCCAGACGAATTCCGCTTCCTGCGGCGCGGCCAGGGCGGCGCTGGCGGCAGCCTGCGGCCATTCTGCCAGGTGTTGCAAACGCTGATACCAGCTGTCAGTGCGGGCCTTGTCCGCCACGCCGGACAGCAGCAAAAAGCGGCGCGCGCGCGTCAGCGCCACATATAAAAGATTCCAATCTTCTTGCACGCTGAACGCTTCTTCCTGCGCAAACAAGGCCTGGCGCGCCAAGCCGCGCTCGGCGCGCCGGCCAAACGCGGAAAAGTGGTTGGGCGCCTGCGCATCTTGCGGCCAGTCGCACAAAATCCCGCTGTTGTCTTGCGCGCTCTTGCTGTGTGCGGCGTCGAGCAAAACCACCAGATCAGCTTCCAGGCCCTTGCTGGCGTGAATCGTCAAAATCCGCACCGCGTCTTGCGCGGCGTCGGCATGGGCGGCGTCGGGCGCTTCGTTTTCTTCGCTCTGCCGCCAGGCGGCAAGCGCGGCGATGAATTTTTGCAAGCCGGGATAGCGCGCGCCGTCTTGCTGCAAGGCCAGGCTGATGAAGGCTTCCAGATTGGCCACGCTCTGGCGTCGCGCGCTGGCCGGGGCCGTCTGCAGATAGCGCGCCAGCACATCGCCTTGATGCATGATGGCGTCGAGTAAATCATGCACCGCCATGCCGGGCGCCGCCGCCAGCCAGGCGGCCAGCAGCGTATGCGCGCGGCCCAGTGCGCTGTCAGCATCCAGCTGCGGCCCCAATAAACTCAGGCGCTGCCACCAGCGCAATTCAGGGGCGGCTTGCGCTAAGCGCATCAAGTCCTGATCGCTGGCGCCAAACAGCGGACTTTTCAAAATATGCGCCAGCGCGCAATCATCAGACGGTGTGGCCAGGAAACTCAGCAAGGCGATTAAATCCGCCACTTCCTGCGCCTGCAGCAAGCCGCCGCGCCGGTCTGAAACAAAAGGAATGCCAGCCGCACGCAGCGCACTTTCATAGGCATGCAAATGGGTGCGCTTTCTGACCAGCAACATCATTTCGCGCCAGGGCAACCCGTATTGGGTGCGCAAATCGAGCAAGGCTTGCGCCACCGCCCTGCCCTCATGCAGGCGCGCCAGGTTTTCCACTTCCGGCACAGCTTGCGTGAGCGGATCGCGCAAATCCCCGCTCTGAGGCGCTGCCGGCGCCGCCGGCGTGTCGCCCTCTTCCACCGCGCCCTGCGCCAGCGGCAGGCGCCAGGCCCCGCCGGCATCGCTGGCGAAAGAGCTTTGCGCTTCAAACAAAGGATTGATCCCGCTCATGCTCTGATTCAAGGCTTGCAGCACGGCCTGGCTGTTGCGCCGGGTTTGATTAGTGCGCAAGACCTGCGCCCCGAGTTCCTGCAAGCGCGCGCTGGCGCTCATGAACACGCGCGGCTCGGCGCGGCGGAAACGGTAAATCGATTGCTTGGGATCGCCGACGATAAACACCGAAGGCCGGCCCGCCGCCTCGCCATAGTTTTCCAACCATGACCAGATGATGTTCCACTGCAGCGGATTGGTGTCCTGGAATTCGTCAAGCAGAATATGCTGGTAGCGCATGTCCAGGCGGCTGTGCAGATAGGCGCACCATTCGGGATTCGACAATAGGCGGAAGGCCTGCCACTCCAGATCAGCGAAATCAAACACGCGCTCACGCGCTTTCAATTCCTGGTACGCCGTTAATAATTCATGACCGACCGCAAACAAGGCGCGGTTGAGCGCCAGCACATCGATTTCCGCCGCGCGCGCCTGTAATTCCTGCATGACTTGCGCCAGCGCTTCCCATTCCTGCGCAAATTCAGGCGCGCCGCCGGCAAATCCCAGGCCCGGCAAGGCGGCGGCGATTTGTTTATTCGACGGGGCCTTGCGCGCTTCGCCTTTGGTGGTCAAAAACACTTTCTGCAGCGCGTCAAACGCATCCAGTCCCGCCCCGGCGCCAAGCGCGCTTTCCAATGCGACGGCAGCTCTTTGATTCGGCTCTGTGCCCTGCCCCAGCACACGCGCAACTTGCTGCAAACGCTGACACAAGGCCGCATCCTGCCACAGACTCAGGCGGGCATCGCGCTCGCCATCCGCGCCGCACAGTTGCGCCAATTGCTGCAAGGGGTCTTCACCATGGATTTGCAAGGCCCACCATTCGGCGCGCCGCTCGCAAAACGCCATCAACAATTCGCGCGCGGTTTCGTTCTGGCTTTGATACAAATACAGCAGATGCTGGCGCAGACTGTCATCCTCAGCCTGCTCAATGCGCTGCAGGCAAAGGGAAAACGCT
The DNA here is from genome assembly GCF_037300705.1 of Massilia sp. W12. NCBI lineage: Bacteria > Pseudomonadati > Pseudomonadota > Betaproteobacteria > Burkholderiales > Oxalobacteraceae > Massilia > Massilia sp. W12. The sequence goes on from NZ_CP147776.1 coordinate 3,936,011, forward strand.
TCGCGCATCAAATGCGCGGCATTTTCCAGCAAGCCATAGCCATGCGGCACGCCGGAAGCCAGCGGCGCGAGCGGCAATAAACGCGCAAACCAGCTGTGAAAAGTGTCAATCGAGAGCGCTTGCGGACTGGCCAGCACCTTGGCGTAGAGTTGCTGCGCAAGCGGGATCTGGCGGGCTAATTCGCTTTGCGCCACACCGCGCTCAAGCAAACGCTGAGCGCAAGTATCGACATCCGCCAGCGCCAATTCTTCCAGCAATTGCAATAAGCGTTCGCGCATTTCCTGCGCCGCCTTGCGTGTGAAGGTAATCGCCAGCAATTGCGCTGGCGCTGCGCCAGCCAACAAAAGGCGCAACATGCGCGCCACCAGCAACCAGGTTTTGCCGCTGCCGGCGCAGGCCTGCACCACCACCGACTGCGCCGGATCGCAAGCGCAGGCGGTAAAAGCGGCCTGGCTGACCGGCTCGCCATTGATCTCAAAGGCGCTCACCAGGCCCCCTTGCGGCACAAGCCGCGCATTTCACACCATTCACACACACTGCCGCTGCCATGCGCCGGCAGCGGCGCGCCCTGCTGAATCGCTTGCATGCTGTGCAACAAACGTTGCTCCAGCGCGGCGCAATGTCCGGCAAAATCGTCCTTATCCAATTGCACGGTCTTCACTTCCTCTTTATGCAAGACCAGGTAGGCGGCTTTTTCCAGCGCGCCGCCGAGGCTGTCTTGATGCGCGCGCGCCAGCAAACCATAAAACGGCAATTGCTGATCTTCGCGTTGCGTCAATTTCTTTTTCAGCGTGCTCTGGTTGCCGGTTTTGTAGTCCAGCAAGAGCAAGGCGCCACGGTTGCCGGCCTCATCCTGCACATGGTCGATACGGTCGATGCGGCCATACAATTGCACACTGCCGCCCGGCCAAGGCAGCGCGGCTTCGAGTCGCATTTCGCCGCTGGCATAACTGCTGTCAGCGCTTTCCTGCCATTCCAGATAGCGCGGCATGATTTGCCGCCAGCGCGCCAGCCACACCAGCGCCACGCCATTGCGGCTGCGCTCTTGTGCGAATTTTTCTTCGCCGATCTGCGCCAGCAAGGCGGCGCGCTGCGCCACATCGGCGATCGGCTGCTGACGCAGACTTTCATGATAGCGGTACAGAATTTCATGCATCCAGTCGCCGAAGTCGCGCTTTAATGGCATGTCTTCCCACTCATCCAGCGCACTGATGCGCAACATGTGACGGGCGAAAAATTGATAGGGGCAGGCGAACAGGCTGTTGCAGGCCGAGGCCGACAGGCGCGCCGGCAACAGCGGCGCGGCGGCCGGGCGCGGCATGTCGATCCGCGCCGGCAGCAGGCTGCGCTGCGGCCACGCTTCCTGCCACAGTTCCAAAGCGCGGCCCTGCTGCGCCAGACAGAGTTGCAAGCGCAGCAGCCAGGGGCTGGCTTGATTCGGCTGACCGTCTTTATGCGCCTGCCAGGACAGCATCACACTGCGATTGCCAAGCAAAATCTCGCAAAAATCACGCAATTGCTGACGCTGGCGCGATTCGCGCGTGGCCAACAGCAATTCGCGCCGCACCGCATTCGCAAAAAACAGGGTTTCAGGCGCGCGGCTGGGCAGATTGTCGGCATCGCAGCCGACCACCAGCACAGCCTCAAATTGGCGCAAGCGGGCGCCGTTGAAGGGCAGCATCGCGACCCGCGTATCCGCGCTGTCCGGGGCGCAGGGCAGGCTTTCGAGTTGCAACGCCAGCATGGCGCGCCACTCGGTAAAACTGAGCGCATCGTCGCCGGTTTGCAATTCGCATTGCTCCAGCACTTGCAAAATCTGGCGTCCGGCGAAGTCGCGCGCGAACGCGCCCGGCATGCCCAGAGTGCGCAAAGCCTGGCGCAAAATCTGCGCCCACTCGCGCATGCTGTGGCGCCCGGCATGCCGCGCCGCCTGCTTATGCAAGAGGCGCAGCAGCAGAGGCGCATCGCGCGCCGCCGGCGGCAGCGGCGCATCTTTGAGCGCCTGCAAGGCCATGTCCCAGCCGCGTGTGACATTGGCGCGCCGCAAAGCTTGTTCAATCTGCCAGATGATTTCAGCCTGGCTGCGGTTTTCATCTTCGCGCAGACGCACAAAGGGCGACTTTAATAACTCCAGCAAAGTCAGGCTGTCGCATTGCCCGGCCACCAGATCCAGCCAGGCCATCAAAGCCGCCGCCGCGCGCGTGGTCGAGAGTTTCCAGCCGGTTTCATCCGCCACCTGAATCCCGGCGCGCGCCAGCAAAGCGGCGATGCGGCGCGCCGCCACCCGTTCCTGGGCGATGATGGCGATTTTCTGCAGGCCGGCTTGCAGCCAGTCAAAAATCGCCTGCGCCCCGGCTTGCGCTTCCGCCTCCAGACTGTGCGCCGGATACAGGCGCACATGCTGCAACACATCGTCGTTTGGCGGCGGCGGCGCATCCGCGAACAAATCCGGGCGCGCGCTGTGCTCCAGCATTTCCGGCCAGGCTTGCGCCAGCAAGGGCGGCACGCTGGCGGCGCGCCAATCTGATAATAAGAGCAAGACGCGGGCATGGCGCGCCCAGGCATCCAAAAAAGCTTGCTCAATCGCCGACGGCGCTTCCGGGCTGATCCACACCAGGGTTTGCCGCGCGCGCCGCGCCGCCGCCTGCAAACGGCGGTGGCGCTGCACCAGCGCATCCTCCTCATCCAACTGGCTTTGCCAGATCGCCCACACCAATTGCGCTTCCTGCGACAGCAATTCGCGACTGGAAGGCGGCAACTGGGCCAGCGCCTGCTCCCAGCACAAACCTGCCTGGGCGCGTGACTTTTCAATGCGCGGCAAGTGCGCTGTGGTCAATTCATCTGATAGCGTAAGTAACAGCTGGGCCAGGGGCAGCAAGTCGGTGTTGTGATGCGCGGCGAATAATTGCGCCAGCCATGCATGCTTGCGCAACCCGGCATATAACTGCAGCATGCGCTGCACCCCGCCTTGCGCCGCCTCCGGCCTGCCTTGCAAAGAAAGCCAGCCGTCCAGGGTGTTGATGCGCGGCAGACGCAGACAGGCGGGGCCGGCCTGACGCGCCAATTCCTGCTTGAAAGCCTGCGCATGCGAGTAGGCCGGCACAATGATTTGCATCTGCGCCAGATCGCCCAGCGCCTGCAAATGCGCCAGGGCCTGCGGCCAGAATTGCGCGCCTGCCGTAATCCACAATGTGCGCGGAGTTTTGTCCCCGCTTTTTGCCTCTGCCACCATGCTATTCCATTATCCCCGGCTCGCGCGGCCTTCATCGCCGCAGCCGGGATTGTAAGCGAGACGCAGCAACAAAGCAGCAACAAAGCAGCACAAACGCCGCATAAAACGCGCAAACCCGCCCGGCGCCAAGCCTGACAAAGCGATTTGATTTCCTGCAAGCGGTTCACACAAAAGTACAAAATAGGGTATTATTCCGCGATGTGTGCCGGGTGTTGCCGTCCGGCAGGTTTTTTGCCGTACTCTGGCGAAGCTTGCATCCAGGCAATCCGGCGCAATGCGCAACGCAAACAGGCACCTGTGCATCAGACCGATTGTCTCAGACCTGGAGCATTGTCATAACGCGCAGCACGAGGCAGAATGAGTACACTGAGCATATCGAAGGCGGATCCGGTTTTTCCGGCAGCCCGCGGCAAGCAGCTGAATTTGAGCTTGCCGGTTTCACGGCGCGCCCCCGCCCCCGGTCGCCACGCTTGCCAAACGCGCCGACAGGCTCCTGCAAATCGGTGGGTCTGTCCGCCATGTGCGGCGATAGGCTGGCGTTTCAGCGCCTGCAGCGCTGCACAAAACAGGGACCAACAACGGCATTCCTCGACACCTAGCTTATCTACAAGGGAAATATGAGTACTCTGATCAAACATATTACGGATGCCTCTTTCGAGCAGGACGTTTTGAAATCTGACGGCGCTGTGCTGGTTGACTTCTGGGCAGAGTGGTGCGGTCCCTGCAAACAGATCGCGCCTATCCTCGAAGCCGTCGCCACTGAATACGCAGGCCGCCTGACTATCGTCAAGCTGGATGTGGAAGCCAATCCGAGCACTTCCATGAAATACGGCGTGCGCGGCATCCCCACCTTGATTCTGTTTAAAAACGGCGCGCAAGTGGCGCAAAAAGTGGGCGCACTGGCCAAACCACAACTAACTGCCTTCATCGATACCAATATTTGATGGCAGGAAAGGGGCGGCGCAAAGCGCCGCCTGCCGTCGTCCGGCATGCCGGATGACCACCCCATCCCGACCGGGACATCTGGATTGAAATAACATACACCATGCACTTATCTGAATTAAAGGCCTTGCACGTTTCCGCCCTGCTGGAAATGGCCATCAGCCTCGACATCGACAACGCCGCGCGCATGCGCAAGCAGGAACTGATGTTTGCGATCCTGAAGAAGCGCGCCAAGGCTGGCGAGCAGATCTTCGGCGACGGCGCACTTGAAGTCTTGCCGGACGGTTTCGGCTTCCTGCGCTCGCCCGATGCGAGCTATATGGCGTCCACCGATGACATTTATATCTCGCCGTCGCAAATCCGCCGCTTCAACCTGCATACCGGCGATTCGGTCGAAGGTGAAGTGCGCACGCCGAAAGATGGCGAACGTTATTTCGCCCTGGTCAAGGTGGACAAGGTCAATGGTGAATCGCCGGAATCGTCGAAGCACCGGATTCTGTTTGAAAACCTGACGCCGCTGCATCCGAATACGCCGTTGCGTCTGGAGCGTGAAATCAGCGGCCAGGAAAACATCACCGGCCGCATCATCGATCTGATCGCCCCGATTGGTAAAGGTCAGCGCGGTTTGCTGGTGGCCTCGCCCAAATCCGGTAAATCGGTGATCCTGCAACATCTGGCGCACGCCATCACCGCCAATCATCCTGACATCACCCTGATTGTGCTGCTGATTGACGAACGTCCGGAAGAAGTGACAGAGATGCAGCGCTCGGTGCGCGGCGAAGTGGTTGCTTCCACCTTCGACGAACCGGCCACGCGTCACGTTCAAGTCGCCGAAATGGTGCTGGAAAAAGCCAAGCGCCTGGTGGAAATGAAAAAAGACGTGGTGATTTTGCTGGACTCCATCACCCGTCTGGCGCGCGCTTACAACACCGTGATCCCGGCGTCCGGCAAAGTGCTGACCGGCGGTGTGGACGCGAATGCGCTGCAACGTCCGAAACGCTTCTTCGGCGCCGCGCGCAATATCGAAGAAGGCGGCTCGCTGACCATCATCGCCACCGCGCTGATCGAAACCGGCAGCCGCATGGATGATGTGATTTACGAAGAATTCAAGGGCACCGGCAATATGGAAGTGCACCTGGAACGCCGTCTGGCGGAAAAGCGCGTGTACCCGGCGATCAATCTGAACAAATCCGGCACCCGCCGCGAAGAGTTGCTGATCAAACCGGACCAGCTGCAAAAAATCTGGATTTTGCGCAAGCTGCTGTACGGCATGGACGAAATCGAAGCGATGGAATTCATCCTCGACAAGATGAAGGCCACCAAGAACAACGCCGAGTTCTTCGATTTGATGCGACGCGGCGGCTGATTCTATGTTCAGCCCGCAAAAAAGCCACGGCATGCCGTGGCTTTTTTATTGCGTCTGTCGCGGGCAGGCAAAAAAATCCCCGCCGCAGCGGGGACACAGGAATCAAGTCCGCTCAGAAGCGCACATTGCCCGGCGTGCGCGGGAACGGGATCACATCGCGCACATTTGAAACGCCGGTGATATACGACACCGCACGCTCAAAGCCGAGACCGAAACCGGCATGCGGCACCGTACCGTAGCGGCGCAGGTCGCGGTACCAGTAATACGGCTCTTTCGCCAGGCCAATCGCCGCCATGCGCTCGTCCAGCACATCCAAACGCTCTTCACGCTGCGAACCGCCGATGATTTCACCGATGCCGGGGGCCAGCACGTCCATCGCCGCCACGGTTTTGCCATCGTCATTCAAGCGCATATAAAAGGATTTGATTTCCTTCGGATAGTTTTGCAGCACCAGCGGGCCATTCACATATTTTTCCGCCAGGAAGCGCTCATGCTCGGACTGCAGATCCACGCCCCAAGCCACCGGATATTCAAATTTCTGCCCGGATTTTTGCAAAATCTCAATCGCATCGGTGTAATCCATGCGCACAAACGGCTTGTCGATAATGCCCTGCAGCTTGGCGATCAAGCCCTTCTCCACCCGCTCATCAAAGAAGGCCATATCGTCCGCGCGCTCATTGAGCACAGCCTTGAACACATATTTCAACATCGCTTCGGCCAGATCCGCATTTTGCGCCAGATCGGCAAAGGCGATTTCCGGCTCAATCATCCAGAATTCGGCCAGATGGCGGCTGGTGTTGGAGTTTTCCGCGCGGAAGGTCGGGCCAAAGGTGTACACCTTGGACAAGGCCATGCAATACGTTTCCACATTCAGCTGGCCGGACACGGTGAGGAAGGTTTCACGGCCAAAGAAGTCTTGCGAGAAATCCGGCTTGCCTTCCGGGGTACGCGGGAAATTCATCATATCCAGCGTGGAAACGCGGAACATCTCGCCTGCGCCCTCGCAATCGGAAGCGGTCAGAATCGGCGTATTCACCCAGTAGAAATCCTGCTCATGGAAAAAGCGGTGAATCGCCTGCGCAATCGAATGGCGCACGCGCGCCACGGCGCCCATGATATTGGTGCGCGGACGCAAATGCGCCACTTCGCGCAAAAACTCCATGCTGTGCGGCTTGGGCTGGATAGGATAGGTGTCGGGATCATCGACAAAGCCCATCACCTCCACCTTGGAAGCCTGCATCTCAAAACTCTGCCCGCCGCCCTGCGACGGCACCACGCGCCCGACCGCGATGAAAGACGCGCCGGCGGTCAGGTGCAGCACTTCGCTTTCATAATTGGCGAGGGAATTCGGGGCCACCACTTGCAGGGGGTTGAAGCAGGAACCATCCGTCAAGGCCAAAAAGGAAATGCCGGCCTTGGAATCGCGCCGGGTGCGCACCCAGCCCTGGACTTTGACATCACTGTCAGCCGGCGCCTTGCCGGCCAGAACGTCTTTGACACTTAGCGTGATCATAACTTCTCCAAATCGATAATGGCCGACATGATACCCCGCAGCCGGGCAGGCCGCAAACCAGCGCGTGTCTGGCGCGCACGCCTGCGGCCTGGCCGGGCAGCCATCCACACAGCATGGGCGCAAACCCTTGGCTTCCCTCCCTCGAACAACGAAATCAATGAGAAATCAATGGAATCAATGGGGTCAGACTCGAATCAATGGGGTCAGACTCGATTGATTTTCCTTGTCTTACAGCTGAAGGCAATGTTTTTACACATCGCGGCGCGCTGAGAGTCTAGCAAAGCAGTGGGGGATCAAATGTCCATGCCGGTAAGTAAGCATATTGAGAATAGTGCGCTGTACATTTGTAGAAATAGCAGTTTCGCTAAGAGACTGCGACGCCATCCCGATGTCGCGGGGGCAGCTTGTGGGATCAATCGAGTCTGACCCCATTGATTCTGCGGGGGCAGCTTGTGGGATCAATCGAGTCTGACCCCATTGATTCTGACCCCATTGATTTCACGAACGTTCCCAGCTTCCTCATGACGGTTGTGCAACGCCATCCCGATGTCGCGCGGGCAGCTTGTGGGATCAATCGAGTCTGACCCCATTGCTTTGACCTCATTGATTCCCCCCTTGATTCTGGCGCGCACCCATCATGTATGCATTTTTTAGAACAAATCCCCTATACTTGGCAAACCCGGAAGCCTTGCCGCTAAACCGGGAAAATAAAGCCCAAGCCGGCTGAGCAGCCGGGATTGGGCCAGAGGGGACAGCAACATACCGCGCCACCACACCGGCTGCGCAGACATCGCGCCGCCCCCATCATCGCCACCACCAGAAAGAGGAAGTACATGTCAGCACTCCTGAGTCTGTCACGCATGATAGACGCGCTCAATCAAGCGCTGGGCAAGCTGGTCAGCTATGCGCTGCTGCTTGCCGTCATCATTTGCACCGGCAATGCGCTGGTGCGCTATGCCTTCAATATCAGCTCAAATGCCTGGCTGGAATTGCAATGGTATTTGTATGGCGCCATGTTTTTAGGCGCGGCCAGCTATACCTTGAAACGCGATGAACATGTGCGCATTGACGTCATTGTGGGCCGCTTCTCCAAGCGCACCCAGGTCATCATCGATTTGCTCGGCTTCCTCTTTTTCATGATGCCGATCTGTTTATTGATTGTGTATTATTCCTGGCCCTACGCCCTGCTCTCATTTGAAAGCAAAGAGCTGTCCACCAATGCCGGCGGGTTGATCGTGTGGCCGGCCAAAATGCTGATTCCTTTCGGCTTCGCCCTGCTGTCTTTGCAAGGCGTCTCGGAAATCATCAAACGCGCAGCCTATCTGATGGGCTTGATTGATTCCTCCGCCTTTGACAAGCAGCAAGTCAAGCCGGAAGACGAAGTGGCGGCGATCAAAGCCGCCAATAATCTGAAATAAGGGGCTGCCATGCTGGAATTTATCGCGGCGAACCTCGCCCCTATCATGTTTTTCACGCTGGTCATCTTTTTGATGTCCGGCTTCCCGGTCGCCTTCTCGCTGGCGGCTAACGGCCTGTTTTTCGGCATTGTCGGGATTGAGCTGGGCCTGCTCAAACCTGAACTCTTGCAAGCCCTGCCCAACCGCATCTTCGGCATTTTGGGCAATGACACCTTGCTGGCGATTCCATTTTTCACCTTTATGGGCTTGATACTGGAGCGCTCAGGCATGGCCGAAGATTTGCTGGACACCATCGGCCAGCTGTTCGGCCCGGTGCGCGGCGGCGTGGCGTATGCCGTGATCTTTGTCGGCGCCTTACTGGCCGCGACCACCGGCGTGGTGGCGGCATCGGTGATCTCGATGGGCCTGATCTCGCTGCCGGTGATGTTGCGCTATGGCTATGATAAAAAAGTCGCCACCGGCGTCATCGCTGCCTCCGGCACGCTGGCGCAAATCATTCCGCCTTCGCTGGTGTTGATCGTGATGGCGGATCAGCTCGGGCGCTCGGTGGGGGATATGTATAAAGCCGCGTTTTTACCCGGCTTGCTGCTGACGGCGATGTATGCCGGCTATATTTTGTCGCTCTCGATTTTCAAACCGCATACCGTACCGGCATTGCCGCCCGAAGCGCGCAATTTGCGCGAGCCGAATGGCGACAGTGGCACGCTGTCCCTGTTGCTGTTGACAATTGCCTCGGTCGCCGCCGGCTGGGGCTTTGCCTGGTGGTACACCCAAGGCCATCCAAATGCACACACCGATCAAGTGGTGGTGTATTCGATGGCGGTAGGCATACTGGCTGCGTTTGTGCCAGCGCTGCTGAATCGCTATCTGAAACTTGGCCTGCTCTCGCGATTGGCGGAAAAAGTGGTGTTTGTGCTGATCCCGCCGCTGGCCCTGATCTTTTTGGTGCTGGGCACGATTTTCGTAGGCATCGCCACCCCGACCGAGGGTGGCGGCATGGGCGCTGCCGGCGCGATTTTACTGGCGCTGATGAACCGCCGCCTGAAATGGTCATTGCTGACCCAGGCGATGGAATCGACCACCCGCTTATCCTCTTTCGTGATGTTCATTTTGATCGGCTCCACCGTCTTCGGTCTGGTGTTCCGTGGCATCAATGGCGATTTGTGGGTGGAACATCTGCTGACCTCGCTGCCGGGCGGTCAGATCGGCTTCTTGATCGCGGTGAATATTCTGTTCTTTGTGCTGGCCTTCTTTCTCGACTTTTTCGAGCTGGCCTTCATCCTGGTGCCGCTGGTCGGGCCGGTGGCGGAAAAGCTGGGCATTGATTTGATCTGGTTTGGCGTCTTGCTGGGGGTGAATATGCAAACCTCCTTCATGCATCCGCCGTTTGGTTTCGCCCTGTTCTATCTGCGCTCGGTGGCCTCGAAAGAAGTCAAGACCTCAGATATCTATTGGGGCGCGGTGCCGTTTGTCTGTATTCAGGTGATTATGGTCGGCCTGATCATTGCTTTCCCGAATCTGGTTTCGGTGGATAAAAAAGACAACCACAACGAGCAGATCGAATTGCGGATTGACGCGCCAAGCGACAGCAGCGCCAAACCTGGTGAGAAAAAAACGGATAGCAAAACCGACACCGGCGGCTTCAATCTGGAATTTTCCAGCGATGCTGAACCGGCCAAGGCGTCTTCGGCATCTGCTTCGGCATCTGCTTCGGCATCGGCTTCGGCTTCGGCATCTGCTTCAGCCAGCGCCTCCGGCAAAGCTTCCGCCAAAGACGAAGGCAGTCCGTTTGGCGATTTGCAATTCTCGGATGACACAAAGAAATAGCGCGACAGCAATGCTGCATCAAAACGGGCGCCAGCATGCGCCCGTTTTTTTTCGCCCGCAACGCCATCCCGGCCAGCATGGAAAGCTGCTAAAGTAGGACTCCCGCCCAATGTTTTTTCTGCGCTATGCTCATTCAGCAAATTCTGCTCTCCGCGCCCCTCTTCATTCTGGTGTTTTTAGGCTATGCCGTGATGAAATTCGCAAACTGGCCCGCCAGCATGTCAGAAAACCTGTCCCGCTATGTGTTCACGCTGGCGCTGCCGGCTATGCTGTTTCATTTGATGAGCGATTTAAGCCGCTTGCCGCCGGTTGATTGGCGTCTCTTGCTGGCGTTTTTCGGCTCTTGCCTGATTCTGTTTGCGCTGGGCCGCCTGCTGTATTGGAAGGTCTTCAAACTCGATGGCGCAAGCCAGGCGGTGTGCGCCATGTGCGGGGTGTTTTCCAATAATGTGATGTTGGGCGTACCGCTCACCAAGACCCTGCTGGGGGAGCAGGCGATGCCGGCAGTCGCGCTGATTCTGGTCTTCAACGCGCTGGTTTTGTGGACCATGATCACCGCTTCGATTGAAATTTCACGCAGTGGCAAGGTGAAGCCGGGCGATTTGAAAATGATTGTCTGGAATGTGGTGCGCAATCCCATGGTCGGCTCGATTGTGCTGGGTTGTTTGTGGGGTGTGAGCGGCATTCCCTTGCCCAAGGTTGTGGACGACACCGTGCAACTAATCGGCGCCAGCGCCGCCCCGCTGGCCCTGCTGGCGCTGGGCATGGGGCTGGCGGAATACGGCATGGGCAAAGACTGGCGCCTGCCGCTGGTAATCAGCGTGATGAAATTAGTCGCCCAGCCCCTTATCGCCTGGCTGCTGTGCTATTGGCTGGGCCTGGGCAAAACCGAAACCGCCGCCGTGGTCTTGCTGGCCTCGATTTCGATTGGCGTGAATGTGTATTTAATGGCGCGCCAATTCGGCGCCCAGGAAGGCCCGGTGGCCAGTGCGATTTTGATTTCCACCGGCTTGTCGGCGCTCTCCACGCCGTGGTTGATGAGTTTGGTGGGGTATTGAGGGACTGTTTAATAGCCTTGAAATAATTCGGTTCGGCGCATTTCCCTTCACACACAGTCAAAATGCGCGAACCTTGCACCCTCCTTTTTTGCTCTCAGCGCGCGCCAGTTGGCGCGCGCGGGCTTGTCCATCGCGCCCCATTATGCTGGCAAGGCGGAATGCAATTCATCCAGCATGGGCAAGGCGCCATACTGTCCCTGCATAATATTTAAGAAATTTGCGGAAAAATTGCATTTTTTTAATTTATTTTCTGAGGAAACAGAGAGTATTTCAGATCAAGCAGGAACTGGCTGTGTTGAAGCAGGACATTCCAGCCGCCTGTTGCGTCAAGCGCATCATGATCGAAAGCGCATCGCGGGCTTTCAGGTCGTCTGCAGCGCAGCGCTGGCCTACTCCTGCGCCGGTTTCTTACCCAATTTGCGCTGCAAGGTGCGGCGGTGCATATTCAGCGCGCGTGCGGCTTGCGAGATATTGCCCTGGTGTTCCGCCAGCACGCGCTGGATGTGTTCCCACTCCAGCCGGCGCACGCTCATGGTGGCGGGGGTTTGCGCTTCTTCGACTTCCGGCGGGCTGTGCGCCTCAGCTTGCAGGGCGTGCAAAATCGCTTCCAGCGTGGCCGGCTTGGGTAAATAATCATCCGCGCCGGCTTTGATCGCCTGCACCGTGGTGGCGATGCTGGCGTAGCCGGTCAACATCACAATCCGCGCCTGCGGCTGGGCGGCGCGTAATTGCGGCAGCCAGTGCAAGCCGGAATCCTGTTCCAGATGCATGTCCAAACAAAGATAATCAAATTGCTGTGCGTGGCAGGCTTGCAAAGCCGCTGCGCCCTGCGCGCAAATCTGCACCGCAAACCCGCGCCGCCCCAGACTGCGCGCCAGCGTTTGCGCAAACACCGCATCATCTTCCAATAACAGCAAAGGCCCGGGCGCCCTCATTTTTCCTCCCACGGCACACTCAACCACAAGCGCACACAGGCGCCCGGCTTGCCGTCGGCCCGCGCGCCAAAGGCCAATTCCGCGCCGATCTGGCTGGCCGCCACCACCGCCAGCCACAAACCAATTCCCTGCCCGCCGCTGCTGGAGGTCAGCGGCGCATGCCCGAGCAAGGGTAAGAGTTCCGGCGCAATGCCCGGCCCGTGATCAGACAGGGTGAAACTCAGGCCGGCTTTCTCATGCAATTGCTGGCGCCGCACTTGCAGCATGAGCGGCTTGCCGGGTGCGGCTTGTTGCGCATTTTCCAGCAGGGTTTGCAAAATTTGCGCCACCGCCCAGGCATCGCTCAAGGGCGGCGCCGGCTGCAAATCCGCCGCCAGATCCAATTCCAGCGGCGCGTGCGGATGCAGCAGGCGCCAGGCGTCCAGCCATTCTTGCAACCAGCGCGCCAGCGGCGGCGGCGCGCTGTTGTTGGCCTGCCGCGCGCGCATTTGCTGCAAAGCCTGCCGACAGGAAGCGAGTTGCGCCTCGATCAATTGCAAATCCGCCTCGACCCAGGCGAGCGCCGGATTCATGCCGGTTTGCTCGCGCAAATCCGCCACCAGCAAGGTAATGGTGGAGAGCGGCGTGGCGAGCGCATGCGCCGCCCCCGCCGCCTGCGCCGCCAGCGCCAACACTTGCGCATGCTGCATCTGCCGTTCGCGCGCCTGCGCCAATTGGGTGTCGCGCATGCGCAAGGTGGTGGAAATGCGCGCCACAAACCAGGAAATCACCAGCGCCGCGAGGGCGAAAGTGAGCCACATGCCGGCCAGATGCAATTTCACCGCCAGCTCGCCATTACCCAATTCCAGCGGCAGATAAAAGCGCCACAGCAAGGCATACATGCCGACCGCCAGCGCAGCCAACAGCGCCGTTCTGCGCGGCGGCAAAATCGCCGCCGCCAAGGCCAACAGCGCAAGTAAAAAGGAAACAAAGGGATTGGTGGCGCCGCCGCTTAAATACAGCAAGCCGCCGTATAACAGCAGATCGAGCAGAAATTGCAAAAACAGCCCGCCTTCGCTCAATGGGCGCGGCTGACGCATACGCCAGATGGTGGCGGCGATGCTGGCCAGCGCCAGCAAAATCAATGCGGCAAAGGGCGTGGACGGCATGCGCAAACCCAGCCAGCGCCAGGCGGCCAGCAGCGCCAGCAATTGACAAGTCCAGCCAAACAGGCGCAACAAAAGTATGCGGCGCAACATCGCGTGCTGCGGCCAATCCGGCAACAGCGCAGCGAATAAGGTGGAGACGGGCGTGGTGAGCATGCAGGGATTATAGCGCCGCATAGTTTGCTTGCGGGCAATTCCAGGGAGAAACGGAGTGGCGCCTGGTTTTCTCGCTCTGCACTTGCCGCCCGCACCACAGCACGGCTACACTCCATCTGCCGGTCTGGCTTGAGAGGAGATCAAAGCATGAAGTGGCATCTGTGTTTGCCAGTCGCCGCACTGGCCATCGGGGTGGCGCAGGCCGCCTCATTTGACTGCGCGCGCGCCGCCAGTCCTGCGGAAAAAATGATTTGCGCCCAACCGGAATTATCCAGCCAGGATGAAAGCATGGCGCGGCTGTGGCATGCTTTGCGCGCGCATGCGGCGGCGCCCGACCTGATGCCCAGGCAGCAAGCCTGGCTCAAACAGCGCAATCAGTGCAAAAACCAAGCCTGCCTGCAAATGCTGTATGCGCAAAGGATTCAGGCGTTTCAGCAACTCAAGCGCTGGCTGGATGCGCCGCATGCGCACAATATCGACTTGCTGCTGTACGCTGGCGAATACGCCACTGGCGCGTTTTTCAAAGACAAACAGGTGCAAGACGGCTTGCGCGCGATTTTGCAAAACCGCTACCCGGCTTACCAGCAATTTTTACGCGCAGCCGGCGGCGGTATGATCGAGGTGCGCGGCGACTATCTGTTTGCCGACCGCAGCCAGCTGCATAGCGGCGGCTATACCTCCAAGCTGTTTATCAATTTGCGCGACGGCACGTTTTGCCTGTTTTGGCTGAATGATGCGGCGGCTTCCGGCAAGGCTGAGTTTTTCGGCGTCGAACCGGCGCCGGAAGCTGTATTGCAAATGGTGGCGGATGATATGAATCAGGAATGGGGACATGTGGCTGTTTTCAGTGCGCGGCAAGGCAAATTGCACAGCAAGCCAAAGTAATCAATCCTGCCAGTCCCCATAAGCGGGCGCGCACCGGATAAACCGGCGCGCCCGCCCCGTTCACGCCGCGCCGCCGCCCAGGGCGCGATACACCCCGAGCAGGGCTTGCAATTGCTGGCGCTGCGCTTCCAATAAAGCCAGTTCCGCTTGCAAGCTGTCGCGTTCGTGGTTGGCGGCTTCCAGTGCGGATTGCAAACCGCGCGCCTCGCGCTGGCGCTGCATGGCGCGGTTTTGCTGCGCCAGGGTATGGCGCTGCTGCTGCGCCAGCAGATTGTGCTCGCCGGCGGCATACGCGCCGAGCGCGTCGTGCACATCGCGAAACGCCGCCTGCACACTCTGCGCATATTGCGCGATTGCCTGTTGCTGGCGCGCATTGCTGCCAGCCACCACCGCATCAATGCTGCCGCTGCGGAATATGGGCTGGGTCAGATTCGCCGCCAGATTCCACAACATGGAAGACGGGCTGAACAAATCGCTCATCTCGCGCGACTCGCGGCCATAAGCCGCCGTCAGGCGCAGACTGGGAAAATACAGACTGCGCGCCTGCGCCAGATCGGCTTGCGCGGCCTGCAAACCGGCTTGCGCAGCGCGCACATCAGGCCGCCTTTGCAAAACCTCGGATGGTGTGTCTTGCGGCAAGCGGCTGCGCGCCAGCAAGCTGGGCAGATCGGCCCCCCGCGCAATTTGCGGCGATGCGATTTGCGCCGGCGAGCGCCCGGCCAGCATGGCCAGCGCGGCCTCGGTCTGGCTGCGCGCTTGCTGCGCCTGACTCAAGCTTTGCGCCGCCGCCAACACCTCCTGTTGCGCCAGATTGAGTTCGAGCTGATTGGCCAAACCGGCGGCGAAGCGCTTTTGCAGCACGGCATGGGCCTGGCTGCGCGAACTGTGCAGCGCTTGCAGCAGCGCATATTGTGCGTCCAGCGCGCGCAAATTCAGATAATGCTGCACCACATTCGCGTACAAACTCATGCGCACGGCGGCGCGGTTGGACTGGGCCGCCAGCACGCGCGCCCGCGCGGCGGCATCCGCCTGTCCCAATTTCCCCCATACATCCAGCTCATAACTGGCCGCCAGACCCCAATTGAAATCATTCGAGGTCAGTTTGGCCCCGGCGGGCAGGCGACCCGTGTTGGCGCTGCTGCGGGTGCGGCTGTTATTGGCGTACAGATCCAGCGCCGGAAACAGATTCGCATGCGCCGCCTGGGACGCGGCGCGCGCTTCTTCCAGACGCGCGGCGGCTTGTTGCAAATCCTGATTACGCGCATCCGCTTCGCGCAATAAGTCTTGCAATGCCTGGTCTTGCCAGATCCCGGCCCAGTCCTGCCAGTCCGCTGCGCCCTGTCCCTCAAGAGCAAGCGAGGCCGGTAATTCATATTGCGGCAGGCTGGCGCTGTGCGGCGCGCTGGCGCATGCGCTCAGGGCCAAACTGAGGGCAATGACTAGCGCACGGGTGGATGCAAAATGCGCTTTACGCATGGTCGGCCTCCTGTTTTTGTTGCTCTTTTATGGTGATGTGCTGCGGATGTTCAAAATCCTGCGGCAAGCTGCGCAAGCGCCTGTCGTGAATCAGTTTGAAAAACAGCGGCACAAAGAAAATCGCCAGGAAGGTGGCCCCCAGCATGCCGCCCAGCACACCGGTGCCCAGCGACTGGCGCGCCGCCGCACCGGCCCCGTGTGAAAACGCGAGCGGAGCGACGCCTAAAATGAAGGCCAGCGAAGTCATTAAAATCGGCCGGAAACGCAAGCGCGCCGCTTCCAATGCCGCCGCCGCCGGGGCAAAACCCTCATGCGTTTTCATGACTGCGAATTCGACGATCAAAATCGCATTTTTCGCCGCCAGCCCCAGCAGTGTCACCAAGCCGATCTGGAAATACACATCATTATTGAAGCCGCGCGCCCACACCGCGACCAGGGCGCCGAAAATGCCAAACGGCATCGCCAGCAAAACCGAGAACGGCAGCGACCAGCGTTCATATTGTGCGGCCAGAATCAAAAAGATCATCAGCACGCCGGCCCCCAGCGCCAGACTGCCGGCGCTGCTGCTGCGTTTTTCCTGGAAAGATACGCCGCCCCAGTCATAACCGACATCCGCCGGCAAGACTTTTTGCGCGACCCGTTCCATCGCGGCTAAAGCCTGTCCCGAGCTGTAACCCGGTTTGGCATTGCCGAGCAGTTTGATCGCCGGCAGACCATTGAAACGCGGCACAGAATCCGGCCCGGTGACAAAGCGCACCTGGGCGAAACTTTGCAGCGCAATCATTTTGCCGCCATTGCTGCGCACAAACAGCTTGCCGATATCTTCCGGCTTGGCGCGGTAATCGGCTTCGGCTTGCAGCAGCACATTGTAGGTGCGGCCATTTTTATTGAAGTCGTTTACGTAATATGCGCCCAGGGTGGCGGCCAGGGTGTTGTACACATCGGCCAGATTCACGCCCATAGCGCGCGCTTTCTCATTGTCCACATCGACAAATAATTGCGGTGAATTGGCTTGCCATAAGCTTTTCACGCCGGCCAATTCCGGCTGCTTATTCGCTTCCTCCATAAAGGTTTGCAGCAGCTGGGCCAGACGGCGCACCCCGCCCTCCCCTTTGTTTTGCAGATAAAACTCAAAGCCGCCGGTTTGTCCCAGTCCCTGAATCGCGGGCGGCGAGAAAAAGATCGGCATGCCTTCACGAATGCCGCCGGTTTTCATAAACGCCTCGCCCACCAATTGCTGTACGCCCTTGCTGCGCTGATCCCAGGGTTGCAGCGGGAAAAACATGGTGGCGCCGGAAGTTTTCATGCCGCCGCCGCCCAGGAAGTCGAGGCCGACCAGGGCGAAGCGGGTTTTGATTTCCGGCGTGCCTTCAAAGATTTTTTCCACTTGCTGCACCATTTGATTGGTGCGCTCAAGCGAAGCGCCATCCGGCATGATGGCGGCGCCGATGAAATAGCCCTGATCTTCATCCGGGGCCAGACCGGTCGGCACTTTTTTCCACAAGAAGACGGATGCGGCCAGCATCAGACCAAACAAAAACAGCCCCAGCACGGCGCGCCGCAGGAAAAACGCGACGCCCCGGGTATAGCCGGCGGTGACACGCTCAAACCAGCGATTGAAGGCCATGAAAATGCCGCTGGTATGACGCGTTCCCGGTTTTAAGAGCATGGCGCACAGCGCCGGGGTCAGGGTCAGCGCCACTACGCCGGACAAAATCACAGCAATCGAAATCGTCACCGAGAATTGGCGGTACAGCTCGCCGGCCAGGCCGCCTAAGAAGGCAATCGGGCCGAAAGCGGCGGTCAGCACCAGCACAATCGCAATCACCGGGCCGGTGACTTCGCGCATCGCTTCGATCGCCGCCTCGGTGGGTGACAAGCCTTCTTCATGCATCAGGCGTTCGACGTTTTCCAGCACCACGATGGCGTCATCCACCACAATCCCGATTGCCAGCACCATGCCAAACAGGGTCAGGGTATTGATCGAATAACCGAGCAGGTGCAAGCCGGCCATGGTTCCGATCAGGGACACAGGCACAGCCAAGGTCGGGATCAGGGTGGCGCGCCAGTTTTGCAGAAAGACATAGACCACCACAAACACCAGCAACATCGCTTCGCCCAGGGTTTTCAAGACTTCCGCAATCGACTCGGTGACAAAGGGCGTGGTGTCATACGGTGTTTGGTAATCCATGCCGGGCGGGAATTTGGCTTTCAATTCCTGCAGCGCGCTCTCAACTGCGCGCCGGGTTTCCAAGGCATTGGCCCCGGTTTGCAAAAACACGCCGATATTCGCTGAAGGATGGCCATTCACGCGGCCGATCAGGCTGTAATCTTTAGCCCCAAGCTCGACCCGCGCCACATCGCGCACACGGATCGCCGCGCCGCCGGGCTGGGATTTGATCAAAATGTTTTCAAATTCCGCAGGTTCCTGCAAGCGCCCGCGCGCGGTGACGGTCATAGTCAGCTCTCCGCCGGCATCCGGCGGGGCGCCGATTTTACCGGCGGCGTATTGCGCATTTTGTTCATTCACCGCTTGCGCGATGTCATTGACGGTGACGCCGAGTTGCGCCATGCGGTCGGGCTTGAGCCAGATCCGCATCGCATAGTCGCGCGCACCGAATACTTGCACATTGGTCGTACCGGGAATGCGTTTGATCGCATCCAATACGTTTTGCGTGGCGTAGTTGGATAAAAACAGGGTGTCGTAACGGTTATCCGGCGAATACAGCGCCGCCACCACCAGGAAATTGGAGGAGGATTTGGCCACCGTCACGCCCTGCCGCCGCACCTCCTGCGGCAATTTGGCGTCGGCCTGGCGCACCCGGTTGTTGACATTCACCGCCGCGATATCGAGGTTTGTCCCGACTTCAAATGTCACGTTGATGGTGACACGTCCGTCAGCGGATGAGGTGGAATCCATGTACAACATTTTTTCCACGCCATTGATTTGCTCTTCAATCGGCGCAGCCACGGTGCGCTCCAGCACTTCAGCGGAAGCGCCCGGATAATAGGCCGAGACTGTCACCACCGGCGGCGCGATGTCGGGATAGCGCTCCACCGGCAAGACGCGCAAAGCGGCCAGACCGGCTAACACGATCAAAATCGACAGCACGCTGGCGAAGATCGGCCTTTGTATAAAAAATCGCGAAAACATGGGCGCTCCTTCAGTGCGCTGCGCTGGCGGCAACGCTGGCTTTAGCGCTGGCGGCGGCGCTGGCCGGGGCCGCCGCAGCAGGTGCGCCAGGCGCGGCTTGCAGCGGAATCAGATGCGGCTTGACCGGCATGCCTGGAATATGCGCCTTGATCACGCCATCCGCCATCACCATATCGCCATCCTGCAAACCTTTGGTGACCACCCACAAACCCTGTTGCCAGCCATCGACCTGCACCGGGCGCGGCTGCAATTTATTATCTTTGCCCACCACAAACACCATCTTGCCCATCGGGCCATCGATCACCGCGCGCTGCGGCACGGCGATGGCTTGCGCGCGTTGCGCGCCTTGCAGCAGCACGCGCACGAATTGGCCGGGGCGCAAAACGCCATCCGGATTCGGGATTTCCGCGCGCGCTTCAAAGCCGCCATGCGCCGGATTGATTTTTTCACTGGTGAAATTCATTTTGCCGCTGCGCGCATACAGGCTGCCGTCGGCCAATTTGATTTGCACGGTGAACGGCAGGCTGCCGTTTTTGGCGCGCGCGCCGGGCAGCACAATTTTTTGCGCCGCCGCTTCGCGCTGCAAACTCAGCCAGTCGCTTTCCGGCAGCGTGAAATGGATATGCATGGGGTCGGTTTGCACCAGGGTGGTCAAGACATCGTTCGGCCCGACCAGATTGCCATTGCTTTTCAGAGCCACGCCGGTGACGCCGGCCACCGGCGCAGTGATGGTGCTGCGCTCCAGATTCAGTTTCGCATCCGCCGCCTGGGCGCGTGCCTGCAGCAAACCGGCTTCAGCGATTTCCAGCGCGGATTTGGCGTCATCCGCCTCTTTCTGGCTGACTGCTTTATCTTGCAACAGCGGCTGCAAGCGCTCGAATTCGCGCCTGGCCTGGCGCTGACGCGCTTCCGCCAGAGACAGATTGGCTTGCGCGGTTTGATATTGATTGCGGTAATTGTCGGCATCGAGTTTGAACAGCGGCGCGCCAGCCGCCACCCGCGCACCTTCTTCATATAAACGCTGTTCGATGATGCCGGAAACGCGCGCGCGCACTTCAGTTTCCTGCGCGCCGGCGCTTTGTCCCGGATATTCATAGTTATTCGGCAATGCCTGCAGTTTGGCTTGCACCACATTCACATCCGGCGGCGGCATCTGAGCCGGCCCCGGGCCTGGCGCTGCGGGTTTTTGACAGGCGGACAAGAGCAAACCAGCCGCCAGCAGCGAGAGCCAGGCGGCGGGCTTGAAAGGAGTTTGTTTTGACATGGATCTATCCTTGGAATGCCTCGGCTGAAGTGAAGTGGCGTGAGGCGATGTGCTATTATATACATACACGGATGTTTGTATAGTCTCCAATTTTAAGCGGATTGTTGCAGACTGTGTAAACTGCAAGCAGCCGGGACTCAGGCGCACACAGAGGGAAGTATGGTCAGAAAAACAAAAGAAGAAGCGCTGCAAACCTATCATGCGCTATTGGACGCCGCCGAGCGCGAGTTCCGCGCGCGTGGGGTGAAAGACACCACTTTGGCGCATGTGGCCGCCGCCGCCGGCGTCACGCGCGGCGCGGTGTATTGGCATTTCAAAGACAAAGAAGCCTTATTCGCCGCACTGCGTGAGCGCGCCTTTGCGCCGAACGAGGCGCTGTTGCAGCAAATGGAGGCGAGCGCGCAAACCGATCCACTGGCTTCATTGCAAACCCTGCTGGAACAAGTCTTGATCCTGGTGGCGCGCGACCCGCGCCAGCGCGTGATGTTTGAAATTTTGTTTCACCGCTGCGAAAAAAATCAGGATTTATTATTTTTCGGCGACGACCGCGAAAAGCGGCGCGAGTGCATGTCGCAATTGCAGCTGCGCTTCAACGCCGCCATCGCGCGCGGCGACCTGCCGCAAAACGCCAACAGCCATGTCTTGATGCACGCCATGCATGCGTATCTGATCGGCTTGATTCATGAATGGCTGGTTGAACCGGAAGCATATGATTTGGCGCAACAGGCGCCGGCGCTGGCGGCGATGTTTATGGCGGGGGTGCGGGCGAGGCCGGTGACGGGATGACAAAAAAGGCGGCCCGCAGGCCGCCTTTCTCACAGCAAAAAGCAATTACTGCACAGTCGCCACCAGGCTGGCGCCCGAGGTTGCGGTGTAGCCATACACCAGCAGATAATACGTGCCGGCAGCCGGTGCGCTGAAGGTGATGGTTTCGCTATTGGTCGAACCATCCGACTTCTTGGTGTAGCTGGTGGTGGTCGGCGGGGTGGACATACGTGCATACAGATCGCCATCGCCACTGCCACCGCTCATGCGGAAGGTCAGACTGGTTTTACCAGACGGCACCACGATGCTGTACAACTTGCTCGCGCCTTTGGCCAAAGACCCCACGCTCACCGTCACACCGCTGGTCAAGACGTTGGAAGGCGGATTCGGATCGCCGCCGCCGCCGTTCAGGAATTGCGTGTTCAGGAATTTATTCACACCGGAAGGAATGCCGGTGATTTTCCCGGTCAGGCCATTCGTCACCAGTGCGCTGGTGACTTGGCTGACAGTGGCGTTCGGATTGGCTGCCAGATACAGCGCAGCTGCACCGGCCACATGCGGCGACGCCATCGAGGTGCCGGACATGGTGGTCGAACCGGTGTCGGAAGCACGGCTGGCCGAGGTGATGTTCGAGCCAGGCGCATAGATATCCACGCAAGAGCCGTAGTTGGAGAAGCTGGAACGCGCATCAGTGTTGGTGGTGGAGCCAACCGTGATCGCGCTGGCGGCGCGCGCCGGCGAGTAGTTACAGGCGTTGCTGTTGTCATTGCCGGCAGCCACCACGGTGACGATGCCAGCAGCAGTCATACGCGCCACGGCATCATCCACGGCTTGCGAAGCGCCGCCGCCCAGGGACATATTCGCCACAGCAGGCTTGATCGCGTTTCTCGCCACCCAGTCCATACCGGCAATCACGCCGGAATTGGTGCCGCTGCCGTCACAACCCAGCACGCGCACCGGGTGCAAGGTAACCGATTTCGCCACGCCCCAAGTGGTGCCGCCAACGGTGCCGGCGACGTGAGTGCCATGGCCTTGGCAGTCATTGGTGCCATTGCCATCGTTCATGGCGTCAAAGCCATTGCCCATACGGCCAGAGAACTGGCTGTGGGTGGAGCGGATACCGGTGTCGATGATGTAGGCGTGCACACCGCTGCTGGCCGGGTAGGTGTAAGTGGTGGACAAAGGCAGATTGGTTTGGTCGATACGGTCAATACCCCAGGTGGCGCCGGTTTGCGTGGCGACCACGCGCACCACTTGATCCGCTTCCACATAGGCCACCGAAGGATCATCCGCCAGACGCTTGGCGTTTTCCGGGGTGGAGGAAATCACCGCACCGCGCAGCGCATGCTCAAAGCTGCGTTCCACCGCGCCGCCATAACGCATGCTCAAATTGCCGGCAACGCTGGCCGATGTTTGTTTGACGCCGGCAATTGTCATTGCCTGATCTTTGAACACCACGATATAGCGGTTCGGCACGGCATTCGGCGATTGCAAAGCACGCACTTCACCAGCTTGTGCGCCAAAACATGCCAATACTGCGCAGGCCAGCAGAGATTGTTTCAGGTATGCAGATTTCATCTATGTCTCCTCTATTTTTCAGGTGTAAGCAATCCCCTTCCCTTTAATAAATATCAAAGGAAATTGAATGCCATATTCAGGACGAATGTATTCAATGTGCTGATGCACATGAATCTTGTCCATTTATTTTTAAATAAAACATGCCCTGCAGTTATTCTGCAAACAGAATATAAATCGCAGGAGGGTGAATCCGGAAAACACGCTGAAGTAAATCAGGTATTCCCTATGCAGAGACTGCGGAAATTGGACATATCAAAAAATAAACACATCCAATGAGGCAGAGTATGAGTTTGATTTTTTAACAAGTCAAGGGCTGCTGTTAAATTTTTATTGATGCATCGCAAACAGATTCGGACAAATGTTTGCCTGCGAATTGCTTTCATGTATACGAATTCAGCCCATGCGCTTATCAAGTTTTTTCCACACGGAAATTAAAAAATTTGCAAAATATCTACACGGCAATATTTATTGCCAAAAAATCACTTTTGCAGCATGAAATCTCTTCACTGTGCCGGATGCTGCAGCCGCACTGCATAAAATCATCTGATAACCTGGGGATTAGCAAGCAAGTAACTGCTCTATTTTTTTAACGCTGCTTTGCCGGTTTTTCCCGCTTGATTCGCAGCGATCTGCGGCAAGCCGGCGCGGACTGCCAGCCGCACTTTGCGCATTTGATGCGGAAACTTGCCCCGCACTGCCGGTTTGGCAGTGGTTTTTCACCATCCGGCATGGCTGTCATCTATCAGCAAAGCGCCGGACATGACTTATCATGAGCACAGGCAAACCAGGGAGCCGCGTATGCGCACACAAATTTTCGCCGTCTTGTCATGCATCATCCTGGCCTGGGACGCGCCGGCGCTGGCGCAGGAACAGTGGGAATACCACGAAACCGTGCACTACCAGGAAAACCACGACCCGCAGATGGTGTGGTTAAAGGATGGGCGTCAGTTGCAAGTCGTGTACGGGACGGAAATCAGCTGGGAGGCGGTGGAGAGTTGGCGCCCCGGGCGGCCACTGGCGCTGCTGTGGAGCGCGCAACGCGGTCTGGCGCTGCAGGATACGGCAAGTGGAAAGTGGATTACCGTGCTGAATGGCTGGCAGATCCATCCCATTGAAAAAATGCGCGAACAATGCCTGAACAAAAATCCCGTCACCATGGGCTTGGCGGAATGCTATCTGACGGAAGCCGCGCACTGGGACCGCATGTCAAATTGGGCTTACAAGCGCCTGCAGGCAAGACTCAAGCCGGAAAGTCGGCGCGCCTTGCAGCAATCGCAAAGAGAATGGCTCAAATTCCGTGAGGCGCAAGTGCGCTCGATTCAAGCGGTGTATAGAGAGCGGGAAGGCTCGATCACGCAAATTCATTATGCGCAAAGAGTCCGTCAGGTCAGCAAAGATCAGGCCTTGCTGCTCAACAGTTTGCTGGAAGACTAAGCGCCGGCAAGCCTGCCACATCGGCACAATCTATTTCTTCCGCTTATTTTCGCGAGGAATCGCTCAGCCCGGCACACGCCGGCGCCAACAACAACGCCGCCCGCAGGCGGCGTTGAGACACGCAAGCAATCAAGAATCAGGCTTGACGGCGACGGCGGGCCAGCAGACCCAGACCAGCCAAACCAGCCAGCATCATGGCGTAGGTTTCAGCTTCCGGCACGGCATTGACGCGGAAGTTAGCGCCGCCGATATAAGCGCCGGTCATGGTGAAGCTCTTGATGACAGCAGCGTTTTGACGGAAACCGTGGAATTCACCAGTGTTTGTGCCGCCACCGGTGTTGAAATTCAGGGTGTAGGATTCCAGCAGCGCGCCATTGGCATCATACGCGGCGATCACCGGGGTGCCATAGGAGGCGCTGCCGGTTGCGTAGTTCATGAAGCCGCCGAAAGCCATCACCGGAGTATTGAAGGTGAAGGTCATTTTGGCGGAAGGCGAGTTGCTGCCAACCATGGTGACCGAAGCGCCGCTCCAGGAACCATTGCCAGCGAAGCCATAGCCATTGGTATAGCCATACACCGAGTTGGTGCTGTTGCTGGTCCAAACGGTGTTGGCGTCCAGGTTTTGCGGACCAGAGCCAAAGTAGTTCAGCACTTGCATATTCAATGCTGTGCCGTCATTGAGTTCGGTGATATGTGCAGCTTGAGCGGACATTACAAAAGCGCCGCCGAGCAAAGAAGCCAAAATCAGTTTTTTCATGTTATATGGTGGTCTGAAAAGGTGGAAACGAACGCCGGTGCTATGGCGAAAGATTTTATTATTGCCTGCCTAAAAACTGAAAATCACATTTTTAAGGCCTGAATGGCTTGCAAAACGAGCTACACAAAATGACAATGAAAATGAAGTAAATACCATCATTTTATTCTGTTCTTGCATGCAGTTCTGCACTCCATGGATGAGGATACTAACAAAGAAAGTTTCATATCGCAATGCAATGTTACAAATTAATTGCCTTAACATCATCAAAAAATATCATTCAAGCATATTTTTTAATAAAACAATGCTATTTACATCATTTAACAAGCAGAACAGATCAAAATCTCTGCATCTTTTATGCAACACCTGACAGCACACAACACACTTTCCCTATACGTAAACTGATCTGAATTCAGCCAATTCCTGAAAAACTGATCAAGTCCAAAAGTAACAATGCATCATCTGACTTGAAAAGAGTCGCTGCACAGCACCCGGCATGCAACGTTTCAAGCCGGAAACAAGCCGCCGCCAACCTGCTTGCCGCACTGATATGCGCGTGCTTTCCGGGCTATACTGAAATCACTCACAGCCCAGCTGAATGCCCGATCATGTCCTTGAATCGTCGCCAAGCGCTAGCCGCCACGCTGCTTTGCCTGAGCGCACCACGCCTGCTCAGAAGTGAAAATGCGCCAATCCGTCTCGCCTTTTCTGATGTACCGTCCTGGCCCTGGCAAGTGGGCGAAAGTATGGCGCTGGCCAATCCGCCGGGGATTGCGGTGGAATTGATCAAGCTCGCCGCCGCGCAGACCGGCATGCTGTTGCAGATTGAACGCATGCCTAACAAGCGCATCCTGCAATCGCTGCAAAGCGGAGCGCTGGATGGCGCCTTTATCTATTCATATAGCGCAGAACGGGCGCAATTTGCCGCCTACCCCATGCAAAAGGGACAGCCTGACAGCTCACGCCGGGTGGCCCGCCTGTCTTATTATCTGTACCAGTTACAAGGCCGTCCTGCGATCTGGGACGGCCAGCAATTTACACGCCTGCATGCCCCGCTGGGCGCGAATGCCGGCTACTCAATTGCAGAGGATTTGCGCAAACAGGGTATGGAAGTGGAGGAAGCGAAAACCACGGAACAAAACTTCGCCAAACTGCGCAAAGGCCGGCTGGCGGCTCTGGCGCATCAAGACCATATTGCCGACCTGTATCTGGCGCAACACAAAATCAAGGATGTGCAACGCCTGCCGCAAGCGCTATCCTCAAAAGACTATTTTCTGATCTTCAACCGCCAATTCGCCCAGACGCAAGCGGCGCAAGTTGAAACCCTGTGGGAGCGCATCGGGACTTTGCGCGACAACTTCACGCGCCAAGCGCTGCCGCGTTACAGTGCGAAAGAATAAAACGCAATCAATACACGCTTGAAGCACGCGATTGGTGAGCAATCATGCGGGAAATTGCTTATACTTCGCCCATCAAATAAGCATACATATATTATTTACTCACCACTCATGTTCTCACATTCTCCCCTTCTGGCCCGTTCCCTGCTCTGTTGCAGCCTGGCCATCAATCTGTGCTGGCAGACTGCCCCCGCCCATTCCACCAACCAGCCGCCGCAAGCGCCCAGCCAGGCGTCTGAGTGGCGTGCGGCGGCGCAAACTGAAGTTGAAGCAGCATACCAACTGATGCGCGCGAACCATCCCGGCATGAGCGATCCGGACAATCCGGGCTTTGCCGCGCAATTGGCGCAAGCGCGTCAAACCGCGCTGGAATATGCGCAAAAAGTGACAAACCAGGGCGGCTTTCGCGCCACGCTGGCGAGTTTCACCACCATCTTGCAAGATGGCCATGCCTGGGTCGGCCCCAATTTGCCAGCGCAGCAAAACACCGTGCGCTGGCCCGGCTTTATCAGCGCCTGGCGCGGCGCCTCCTTGTTGGTGTTTCGCTCTGATGAGGAAAACATCCCGGCTGGCGCGCAAATTCTGCATTGTGATGGCGTGCCAGCGGATGCATTAATGCGTCAACGCGTGTTCCAGTTCGGCGCGCAGGAAAATTTACCCGGCCATTGGTGGAGCGAGGCCTATATCGTCATGCAGGAGCGGGACAATCCTTTTTTGCCGCCGCTGCAACAATGCGCCATCCGCATCCAACAGGAAACGCACCAAGTGCAACTCAAATGGCGGCCCATGCCGCCCAAGGCCCGGCAGTGGGTGGATGAGAGTATCAGTGGCGAGCGCCTGCCGATTGGCCGGCGCTGGCTGGCTGACGAATTACTGTGGATCGCCCTGCCCGACTTCAAACCCGGCAAGGCGGAAGTGGCGCTGTATAACAGCATGCTTAGCCAATTAAGCACAGAGCGCGAGCGGGTGCGGCGCGCACGCGCGATTGTGCTGGACCTGCGCCACAACAGCGGCGGCAATTCGACTTGGGCGGATAAAGTGGCTGGCGTATTGTGGGGCCAAGCCTTGCTCGAACGTGCTGTAGAAGCGTATTCCGCCAGGCAGGAAGTCTGGTGGCGCACGTCGCCTGACAATATCACCCATGTGGCGCAAACGATTCCTGACAAATTGCGCGAATTGGGCTTGCAGGAAGAAGCGGATGAAATTGCCGAAATCGGTCAGCGCATGCAAGCTGCGGCCAGACAGGGCGAAGATTTTTACCGGGCCGGCCATGGGCGCAAAACCGCGCCATCCTTGGCGCAAGCGCTGCAGGCGCAAGCCGGAGATGCGCCAAGGCTGACGCCGCCGGTTTGGGTGATCATGCCCGGCTACTGCGCCAGCAGTTGCCTGGACGCGATAGACCGTTTCAAACTCTTCCCCAACACGCGCTTGATCGGCGCCCCCAGCGCAGCCGACAGCACGTATATGGAAGTGCGCAAACAATACAGCCCGTCCGGCTTAAGCCGGCTGGTGATCCCGGTCAAACTCTACCGCAATCGCCCGCGCGGCAATAATGTGTATTACACGCCGGATGTTTTGCATACTGATCTGGATTGGGGAACAGCGGGTTTTGAACGCAAGATCCGCAGCCTGCTGCCGAAGTGAGTCAGGACGGCCAGGCAGAGAAAGCAAGGCTATCGATGCAGCCACATGAAAAAACCGCCTTGCGGCGGTTTTTTCATTTCACAGCAGCAAATCAATGCTTGCCATCAAAGAACTGCTCATCCTCAGTCGAGCCATGCAGCGCGGTGGTGCTGCTTTGGCCTTGCTGGATGGTCTGGGTCACGGCGTCGAAGTAGCCGGTGCCGACTTCGCGCTGGTGTTTGACGGCGGTGAAACCGCGTTCCGCTGCGGCGAATTCAGCTTCCTGCAGTTCGACGAAGGCCGACATTTGGCGGCGCGCATAGCCGTGCGCCAGGTTGAACATGCCGTAGTTCAGCGAGTGGAAGCCGGCCAGGGTGATGAATTGGAACTTGTAACCCATGGCGCCGAGTTCGCGCTGGAATTTGGCGATGGTGGCGTCGTCCAGATTCTTTTTCCAGTTGAACGACGGCGAGCAGTTGTAAGCCAGCATCTTGCCCGGGAATTTGGCGTGCACCGCATCGGCGAAACGCTTGGCGAATTCCAGATCCGGCTTGCCGGTTTCACACCACACCAAGTCCGCATACGGCGCATACGCCAAGGCGCGCGAGATGGCTTGTTCCAGGCCCGGCTTGACTTTGTAAAAACCTTCCACCGTGCGCTCACCGGTGCAATACGGCTTGTCATTGTCGTCCACATCGGAAGTCAGCAGGTCAGCAGCTTCAGCGTCAGTACGGGCAATCACCAGGGTGGACGTACCCATCACGTCAGCGGCCAGACGGGCGGCGGTCAGTTTTTCCACGGCTTCGCGGGTCGGCACCAACACCTTGCCGCCCATGTGGCCGCATTTTTTGACCGATGCCAATTGGTCTTCAAAGTGCACGCCGGCGGCGCCCGCTTCAATCATGGCTTTCATCAATTCAAAGGCGTTCAACACGCCGCCGAAACCGGCTTCCGCATCCGCCACGATGGGAGCGAAGAAGTCGATATCGTCTTTGCCTTCCGACCATTGAATCTGGTCAGCGCGCTGGAACGTGTTGTTGATACGGCGCACCACCATCGGCACCGAGTTGGCCGGGTACAGCGATTGGTCAGGATACATTTCGCCCGCCAGATTGGCGTCGCCTGCAACTTGCCAGCCGGACAGATAAATGGCTTTCAAGCCGGCTTTGACTTGTTGCATGGCCTGGTTGCCGGTCAGGGCGCCCAGGGCATTGACGAAGGGTTCATTGTTGACCAGGTTCCACAGCTTTTCGGCGCCACGTTTGGCCAGCGTATGTTCAATTTGCAAAGAACCACGCAGACGCACCACGTCTTCTGCGGTATACGCACGCACCACGCCCTTCCAGCGCGGATTGGTATCCCAGTCGTGTTGCAGGCTTTCGATTTGCTGTTGACGTGAAGACATTGTTTTCTCCTGTGAGATGAAAGTATCAAACCCTTGCACAACCGCACCCTCTGCAGCTGCTGCGATGGAATAAGCATAGGCGCTTTTCCGCATTGCATCAAGGTCTTATATAAGACACAAAACACAAACGAAAAGGCTTTTAAATCAACATCTTACAAAACAAATTTCATGATACGGAACGCCATTTCTTCCCGTGAGAGAAAAATGCTGCAAAATAGGCCCTGATTTCCCGCAATACAAAATACGCATTTCGCAATGTGGAATGATTCAGGTTTTTTGGAAGCATTTCTCGGTTTTGTCGCTGGTGCGCCGAATTTTGTCAGTTCATCATAACAAGCTCTGCGCTGCTGTGCACAAAAAATGGGCAGGCCGGGCGTTTTTTGCCACAGTGCAGGGACATGATTGCGGCTTTTTGCCAAGCACACCTGACCAGACAGAAAAGAGGAAAACCCATGACTGCGATTGATTTCACCTGTTGCGATTTGCTCGACGCCAATGAAGCGCTGCAGGCGCAAGGCCGGCTGGCGGTGTTGCCGCCGCTGTTTAAAAGCTATGGCGCGCTGACGCGCTTTGCCGGCCCGGCGCATACACTGAAAGTGTTTGAAGACAACGCCCTGGTGCGCGCCGCACTGGAGCAGGCGGGCGCGGGCCGGGTCTTGGTGGTGGATGGCGGCGGCAGTCTGCGCACCGCGCTGGTCGGCGGCAAGCTGGGCCAATTGGCGCAAGACAATGGCTGGGCCGGGCTGCTGGTGTTCGGTTGCATCCGCGATGCGGAAGAAATCAATGCCTGCCGGATCGGCGTGCGCGCGCTCAACACCATGCCGCAAAAAAGCAGCAAGCAGGGTTTTGGCAGCGTCGGCGCGGTAGTCGATATCGCCGGCGTAAAAATCGCGCCCGGTGATTGGATTTACGCCGATGCCGACGGCGTACTGGCGGCAGCGCAAGCTTTGCATGCCTGAAACAGCGTTTATGCCGCCGCCGGCAGTCGCAAGCGCTGCCCGCTGGTGAGCCAGGCGGCGCCAATCGCCAGCCATTGGCACAGGCCGATGCCAAGCAACACCATGCCGGCGCGCCCATGATCGAGCAATCCGGCAAACAGCAAGGGGGCCAGGGCGAAACCCAATTCAAGGCCGCCATACACCAGGCCATAGACGCGCCCGATCGCTTGCGCCGGCGCGCTGCGGCGGATTAAAAAATCGCGCGCCGGCCCCGCACTGCCGGAACACAGCCCCATTAAAAACAGCACGGGAAACAGGGTCAGCGCCGGCAAGCCGCGCCAGCTCAGCAGCAGCGCAAGCAAGCCTGCCAGACCAAAGGCCATGGCGATGATGCGCTCATGCCCCTGTTCGCGCGCCGCCAGAAAACCGCCGGCCAGCATGCCGCACGCCGAGCCGCTCATGAAGACGCTCAAGCCGGTGCTGGCGGCCAGCAGGCTGATGTGGTGAATTTGATGCATCACCGGAGCCAGAAAGTTTTGCACCCCGCCCAAAGCCAGCGCGCTGACCAGAAAAAACAAAAAACTGGCCCATAAAGCCGGTTGCCGCAGCAAGCTGCGCATAGCCGGCCCTGCGCATTGCTTGCCCGGTCCGGGTTGCGGCGCCGGCGTGCCTTGCGCCAACAAGAGCATGGCCAAAGCCGGCAGCAACGCCGCCCCCAGCATGGCGGCATGCCAGCCGGCGAAATGCGCAATTCCCAGTAAATACAAAGGCGCGGCCACCCAGCCGATATGGCCGGCCAAGCCGTGCATGGAAAATGCATGCCCCAAGCGGGCCGGACTGATGCAGTGATTCAGCAGGGCGAAATCGGCTGGATGAAACACACTGTTGCCCAGCCCCGCCAGAATCGCCCCAAACAGCAAGGCGCCCCAGCTGTTTGCCTGCGCCAGCCAGAGCGCGGAAGCGCATAAAAGCGCCAAGCCGCCCAGCAACACACGGCGCGCGCCATAGCGATCCACCAGCACCCCGGCCAGGGTTTGCGCCACCCCGGACACCAGAAAATAGACCGTCATCAACAAGCCCAATTCCTGCCAGGAATAGCCGGTGGCGTTGCGAATGGCCGGAAACAGCACCGGCAGCAAGAGATTGTAGAAATGTGCGCAGGCGTGCGCATAGCAGATACTGCCGATGATGCGTGCATCTTGTCGCAGCGTCATGTCGGTCCTTTCGCCAGGGGCGCAGCAGATCTGCGCATCGGAATCATGCTAAGCGAATTGGCCGGCTTTGAACAGCCGCCGCCGCGCCGTGGCCTGATTCATGCGCGGTGTTGCAACAGATGTTGGTCGCATGCAGACAAACAAAAACCCGGCGCGCAGCCGGGTTTTTGTGAAGCAATGAGATGAGATTATCCCTTGTCGAAACTTAATTCGCCGTTCTTGACATCCACCAGCACCCTGTCTTTCGGCCCGAAACGCCCGCTCAAAATATGTTTCGAGAGCGGGTTTTCGATGTATTGCTGCACCGCCCGTTTCAAAGGCCGCGCGCCATACACCGGATCGAAACCGGCTTCGGCGATCTTGTGCAAAGCCGCCTCCGAGACTTGCATACCGATTTCGACGCGCGCCAGGCGCCCTTGCAAAATCGCCAGCTGGAATTTGGCGATTTGCCCGATCTGCTTTTCATCCAAACCATGGAAGACCACGATTTCATCGATACGGTTTAAAAATTCCGGGCGGAAATGGGAACGCACATCCGCCATCACCGAAAGCTTGACCAAGGCCGGGTCGCTGTCTTCCATGGCCTGGATTTTTTGCGAACCCAGGTTGGAGGTCATCACGATCACCGTGTTTTTGAAATCCACCGTGCGCCCCTGGCCATCGGTCATGCGGCCATCGTCGAGCACTTGCAAGAGCACATTAAAGACATCCGGGTGCGCTTTTTCCACCTCATCGAGCAAAATCACGCTGTAAGGTTTGCGCCGCACCGCCTCGGTCAGATAGCCGCCCTCGTCATAGCCGACATAGCCGGGCGGCGCGCCGATTAAACGCGCCACCGAATGCTTTTCCATGAATTCGCTCATGTCGATGCGGATCAGGGATTCCTCGGTGTCAAACAAGAATTGCGCCAGCGCCTTGCACAGCTCGGTTTTCCCCACCCCGGTCGGCCCCAGGAACATGAAGGAGCCATACGGGCGGTTCGGATCGGCCAGCCCGGCGCGCGAACGGCGAATCGCATCGGCCACCGCGCTGATGGCTTCATCCTGCCCCACCACGCGCTTATGCAAATGGTCTTCGATGTGCAAAAGCTTATCGCGCTCGCCCTGCATCATGCGCGAAACCGGAATGCCGGTGGCGCGCGACACCACTTCGGCGATTTCTTCCGCGCCCACCTGGGTGCGCAAAAGTTTGCGCGTGCTTTCGGACTGTTCGGCTTTTTGCTCGGCGTGATCGGCTTGTTTCAACTCGGCCAGCAATTCCTGCAGGCGGCCATATTCCAATTCCGACGCGCGCGCCCAATCGCTGTTGCGCTTGGCTTCCTCGATCTGGAAGCGCACTTTTTCGATTTCCTCTTTGATATGGCTGCTGCCTTGCAAAGCGGCTTTTTCGGCTTTCAGAATTTCTTCAAAATCATTGTATTCACGCTGCAAACGGCTGATTTCTTCTTCAATCAGTCCCAAGCGCTTGGCGGACGCTTCATCTTTTTCCTTTTTCACCGCTTCGCGCTCGATTTTGAGCTGAATCAAACGGCGATCCAGTTTATCCATCACTTCCGGCTTGCTGTCGATTTCGATTTTGATTTTCGAGGCCGCTTCGTCAATCAAATCAATTGCCTTATCCGGCAAAAAGCGGTCGGAAATATAGCGGTGCGACAATTCAGCGGCGGCGATAATCGCCGGGTCGGTGATTTCCACTTTATGGTGCAATTCATAGCGATCTTGCAAGCCGCGCAAAATCGCAATCGTGGCTTCCACGCTCGGCTCATCGACCAGAATCTTTTGAAAACGGCGCTCCAGCGCAGCGTCTTTTTCAATGTATTTGCGATATTCATCCAGCGTGGTGGCGCCAACGCAATGCAATTCACCGCGCGCCAGGGCCGGTTTCAACATATTCCCGGCGTCAATCGCGCCTTCGGCCTTGCCGGCCCCGACCATGGTGTGCAATTCATCAATAAAAACAATGGTGCGGCCCTCATCCTGGGCCAATTCTTTCAGCACCGATTTCAAGCGCTCTTCAAATTCGCCGCGATATTTGGCCCCGGCCAGCAGCGCCGCCATATCCAGCGACAGCACGCGTTTGCCTTTCAAGGATTCCGGCACTTCATTATTCACAATGCGTTGCGCCAGCCCTTCGACGATCGCGGTTTTGCCCACCCCCGGTTCGCCGATCAAGACCGGATTATTTTTGCTGCGCCGCTGCAGCACCTGAATCGCGCGGCGGATTTCATCATCGCGCCCGATCACCGGATCGAGCTTGCCTTGCTTGGCGCGCTCGGTCAGATCGAGGGTGTATTTGCGTAAAGCCTCGCGCTGGCCTTCGGCGTCATTCGAGTTCACCGTCTCACTGCCGCGCACAGCCAAAATCGCCGCTTCGAGCGCGGCGCGGCTCAAGCCATATTCGCGCGCCAATTGGCCGGCGGGCGATTTATCTTCCAGCAAGGCCAGCAAAATCATTTCGCTGGCGATAAATTGATCGCCGCGCTTTTGCGCTTCGCGATCGGCCAGATTCAAAATCGCAATCAATTCGCGCCCTGCCTGCACCTCGCCGCCATTGCCGCTGACCTTGGGTTGCCGCTCCAGCGCCTGTTTCAAGGCATTTTGCAGACCGTTCACATTCACCCCGGCGCGCTGCAATAAGGAACGGCTTGCGCCATCATCCGATTGCAGCAAAGCAATCAATAAATGCAGCGATTCAATATAGGGATTGTCATTGCCGACGGCCAGGCTTTGCGCATCCGCCAACGCTTGTTGCAATTTGGTGGTGAGTTTGTCTTGTCGCATTTCAGGCTCCTGCGTAAGTGTTCGATTGAAGCTGATGTAGGGGCGCAGGGGCCAGTTTCAAGCGCCTTTTACGCGCCTCCCCCATTGTGCCTAGATCAGGTCTTTTGCCGAAAAAAATGGCAACTCTTACTTTGCGGCAAGCTGCGCTGCAATATCGCAACAGAGACTTACACAATGCGCGCCAAGTGAATTTCAGCATGCTATTCTGCGCGCCTCTTCTTACAAAAATTCCTTTTCTTCTCACCTAATTCTCCCGGAGACTTTGATGCAAACCATGTTTCGTTCCCATTTGGAATGGGACGCTGATGCCACACATCTGCGCGCCCGCATCATTCATCACACCACGCGCGACAATCTGCTGCTGGCCTTTCTGCTGGCGCTGTCCTGGCTGTTCTTCAGTTTTCTTTTAGTCAATTTGAGCGATCAAAACCACCCGGCCCCGCTGGCGGAACTGCTGGTGTGCGCCATCTTGCACGGCACGCTCTTGCTGGGTCTGGGCTGGCTGGCCACCGGGCGTCAGGAATTCATGGTGGAAGGCGGAGAATTGGTGCAATCGCTTACGCTGTTCGGCCTGTGCTGGACGCGCCGCGCACAATTGGCGCACATCGCCGAACTGGAAATCTGCGCCTGCAGCGGCTATGAGGAATTAGGGGAAAACGATTATGTGCAAATCGAATTCCAGTGCGGCAGCAAGCGGCGCAAACTGGGCAGCGAACTGCCGCTGGCGCAAGCGCGTGAAGTGGTGCAACGCTTAAGGCATTATTTGCCGCAACAGCAGCTGCGGCAGGCGGCTTGAGTTTGTGCGCGCCTTGCGGCAAGAGGCGTGACGCGAGATGGCAGGCCAGCAGGTCTGCTTTTTCTTACTTCAGCATGGGGGGCTGATCACACACATAGCCCCGCTGGAACATCAACCATGCTGAAAAATCTCCTCCCTATGCCTGCGCAAAAAAGCGGGGTCCGGTAAAAACTTATCTGGCAAGCGCAAGCGTGCGCCTTCACATTGCAGTAGCGCTTGCTGTAAAAATGGATCATCAAAGGCTTTGAGTTTGGGCGAAATGCACACAGTTAAATCGTCCTGAATACAGAGCAAACCGCTATCAAACGCTTTGTCATGCAAGACTGAGAGGCAAAGTCCGTTGTGCGGGTTGATGCGGTTTTTGACATCCCAGCTCCAAGGCACAATGTGACTGGCAATCAGAAATTGTGGGACAGATAGACCGCTTATACAGCAACGCTGATCATAGGTGCTCAATACAATATTGCGAAAGAATGATTGGCCGACACGCACCGTGCTCAAAACTGTCCTATCTTCAGCACTAAAATCGTCAACCAGCGCAGCCTCTTCTGACTTGGTATGCTCGCTTTGCGCTGGTTCAAACAACTTTCTGGCAGCTTCCGTATGCAATGCAAACGCCTGCCAATCCGCCTGCATTTCCTGCCACATCGCCCGATCTGCATTCGACGCGCCAGGCAAACCCTTGCGCCCGGTGTTGATAATATCGGGGTCAAGGCTGGCAATATTCGTCAATTTCATGGCAAGCGCGGATGGCGTGCGCCCCATCAAACCGGCGCATCGTATGATTTCTGGATTGCGCATATGCAAATTGCCAAAGGGCATGCGGCAATACAGATAAAACGCGAATAACAATTCATCACGCGACCAAGACCGACGAGTTTCCATTACCCCTCCAATGAAGCCCCCAACACAAAGCCCGCAATAACAAAGCCCAGCATCACGCCGCCACATCCCGCAAACAAAGCAATCTCCTGGCGTACAACGCCGCGCTGGAAATCTGCGCCTGCAGCGGCTATGAGGAATTAGGGGAAAACGATTATGTGCAAATCGAATTATAGTGCGGCAGCAAGTGGCGCAAACAGGGCAGCGAATTGCCGCTGGCGCAAGCGCGTGGAGTGCGCCAAGGTCTGATGGATTTTTTGCCGCAACAGCAGCTGCGGCAGGCGGCTTGAGCAAAAAAGCGGGACAGATGGGAACGCCATCCGCCCGCCAGTTCTGAATATGGCAGTTGCGCTTACGCAGTGATTTTCTGCTCTTGTTTGCGATAGTGCTTGCGGCCCATGAGCGCCAGCAAGCCCATGCCAAGCAGCCCCCAGGTTTCAGGTTCCGGCACAACGCTGGTCTGCAAGACCACATCGTCGAGCATGTAGTAAGAGACATTCGACGAAGACAAGCCGATGAATTCCAGCCGGTCCATCTGCAAACCCTGCAAGGCGCCCAAGCCGCTGCCGCCATAACTGGCATAGCTGTTTTGTGGCGTGGCCAGATCAACCGTCGCCAGCAAGCGCCCATTGCGCCAGGCGCTGGCTTGCACTGCCGTGGTCTGACTGCCATCCCAGGTGGAATTGCCCACCACCAGACTCTGCAATGAAAAAACCGTATTGGCAGTTGTGGGTTTGAAAAAGAGCGGGTCCTTTCCAGCCATACCATCGCGCCACAATACACCCCGTTGTGCTGTTGGGCGATCTGGAACCTTATGGATTACCTGGCTATTCACTTCATGAAAATGCAAGTCGCCGCTCGCGGCTGGCCCGCTCCCCTGAATATCCACCATAAAACCATCCCGGATTAGCGCACCCCAGCCTCGGCCATCCTCTGTACCGTACACCGTACCAAGATGATTATTGGGATCTGCTTCTTCAAACGTGAAGGTATGCGTTGCCGCCTGCGCCATCGGCGCCGCCAGCAAGCTGGCAAACATAACTGCACTGCTCAAGCCCATCATGCGTGAAGTACGTGTTTTCATCTCTCTCTCCTCTGTTGTAAGTATGCGCCACGGCTTCCCTGCCTGGCTTTTGCAACACCCGCTTGCGCTGTGTCTTAATCAAATCTTAAACGGCATTATTTGGAATTAAGCGATAAAAAGAAGCCATTTCACAGCGCAATTCTCCACTTTGGGGTCAAGCATGGAGGATGTGATGAGAAAGCAGGCGGGGAAATACGGCGGGAGGGCGCAGCGGCGGTTAACTCAAGGCCCGATACGCCATCAAGCCGGCAAAACACAACAACACCGAGCCGCCCAGATGCAAGGCGGAATGCAGCAGCGCCGCTCCGGCTTGGCCGCTTTGCAGCAGGGCCATGCTTTCAGCGGAAAAGGTGGAAAAAGTGGTCAGGCCGCCCAGAAATCCGGTCACTGCGAATAAGCGCCATTGCGGCGCCAGGCCGGGGTGGTGCAGGAAAAAGCCGCTGGCGATGCCGATCAGAAACGCGCCGCCCAGATTCGCCGCCAGCGTGCCGCCGGGGAGGTTGTGCCACAGCATGGGCAGGCGCACACTGAGTTGCCAGCGCAGAATCGCGCCCAACGCGGCGCCCAGGCCCACCGCGCCTGCGCTCCACCACATATTCATGCCGCGCCTCTCTTGGCGGCCCATTTTTGCACTGCCGCGTCATCGCTGCTGCGCGCATCGACCCAGCGCGCGCCCTGCGCGGTCTGTTCTTTTTTCCACAGCGGCGCTTCGATTTTCAGGTAGTCCATGATGAATTCACAGGCGGCGAAGGCTGCGCCGCGATGGCTGGAGGCGACCGCCACCAGCACTATTTGATCCATCACTTGCAAGGGGCCGACACGGTGGATCACCAGCGCGGCGTGCAAATCCCAGCGCGCGCGCGCCTGGTCGATGATGGCTTGAATCGCTTTTTCGGTCATGCCGGGATAGTGCTCCAGCTCCATGCTGCTGACCGCCGCGCCCTCATTCATTTCGCGCACCGTACCGATAAAACTGACCACCGCGCCCACACCGGGCAAGCCGGCGCGCAAGGCCGCCACTTCGCGGCTTACATCAAAATCTTCACTTTGTATTCTGACTGTCATGCCACCCTCACACGCGCAACGGCGCTTCGCTCAACAAGGCGATTTGTTCACGTAATTCGATGATTTTTTCCTGCCAATAACGCTCTGTGCCAAACCAGGGAAAGGCGGGCGGGAAGGCCGGATCAGTCCAGCGCCGCGCCAGCCAGGCGGAATAGTGAATCAGGCGCAGACAGCGCAGGGCTTCAATCAAATGCAATTGGGACGGGTCGAATTCGGCAAAATCTTCGTACCCTTCCAGAATATCGCACAGCTGCTGCGTCATCTCGGCGCGATCGCCGGATAAGAGCATCCATAAATCCTGAATCGCCGGGCCGTTTCTGGCGTCGTCAAAATCGACAAAATGCGGGCCGGAATCGGTCCACAAGACATTGCCCAGATGGCAATCGCCGTGCAGGCGGATTTCCGGGTAGTCGCCAGCGCGCGCAAATGCGGCGTGCACCGCTTCCAGCGCCTGCTCCCAGGCGGCGCGCCAGGCCGGGCGCAAGGCTGGCGGTAAAAAGTCGTGTTCCAGTAAAAAGCGCCCGGATGCTTCGCCCAGCGCCGCGATGCTGATGCGCTCGCGCGCGGCAAATGGCTGGCGCGCGCCTATCATGTGGATGCGGCCCATAAAGCGGCCCAGCCAGCGCAACACTTCAGGATCAAACAATTCCGGCGCGCGCCCGCCCTGGCGGCGGAACAGGGCGAAGCGCAAATCGCCATCGTGCAACAGGGTTTGCCCGTCCACTGTCAGCGCCGGCACCGAGGGCACTTCGGCTTCAAACAATTCCTGCAAAAACGCATGCTCTTCCAAAATCGCCGCATCGCTCCAGCGATGCGCGCGGTAAAACTTGGCGATGATGGGCGCGCCATCTTCAATACCAACTTGATAGACCCGGTTTTCATAGCTGTTCAGGGCCAAGAGGCGGCCATCGACCGCCAGCCCGCGCGCGGCTAAAGCATCCAGCACGCGCTCCGGCGACAAGCCGGCAAAGCCCTGGCCGAGCTGGTTTGCTTCTGTGGTATGTGATAAAGACATGGGAACGATCCGGCTGCTAATGCCTCATTTTAGCCCAGCCTGGGAATCGCTGGACAATTCAGCGTCTTGGCTGATTTGGCTTGCCCAGGCACAGTTTTTTTATCATTCGTAGCGGGCTGAGGGCTGTTTTTTGCCGTTCGCACTGGGCTTATTGCATTTTTTCCCTTGCGCCACCCTGCCCTTCGACAGGCTCAGGGCGAACGGCAGGTAAAAATTACCGTCAGCGCTCTTCACTGTATGTGGGTGGCGCCGTGCGTGCTGAGCTTGTCGAAGCACGCTTTACGCATCAATCTTCGTTTTTGGACAACAGCTCCACCACAAACTTCACCGCCTCCACAGCACTTGAAAAGCCACTGACCAGACCCACCGCATTCATGATGTTGCGCATGTATTTTTTCACTTTGGGCAGATTCGGCTGTGCGCTTTGCAATTCCGCGATGGCCTCTTGCACATCTGTTTGACAATCTTCAGCCTTCTGCGCGTGCTCCGGCATGCTGGCTTGCCAGGCGGCGAATTGCTGCTGCAGCTCAGCAAGCTTTTTCATGACTTCATCGTAGCCGGCGCTGCCCTGGTTGAAGGAATGGCTGATGGTTTCGGCTGCGGCGACATTGCCGTGGATGGTGTTGTTACCGGTGATATTGACGGTCGAACCCATATTCTTTTCTCCTAAGATTTCTACATGTGAACCTGCGTGAAAATGCTGATGAAACTCCATGCTGCCGGTTTTGGATTGACCAAAAATGGCGAAGACTTTGCGCAAATCATATTTCACCCCTTTGGCCGAGATATAGCTCGCCTGCCCTTCGCGCATGGTTTCCTGGATTTGCAAATAATTCGCCCATTCCGGTTTGTGATGCGGCAAAGCAAACCCGGCGGCGCGCGCTTCCTCCGGCAATTGCAATTCCTGCTCCCATTCCAATTGCGGCAAACGCTGCAAAATCGCACTCAAGTCGGCCAAAATCGCCGCCAGAAAATCGCGTACATCGCGCCCGAACAGGGTGATGGCGATTTCGCGCCTTTGGTAGTCAGATTCCAGCAAGGCCAGCGTCTGCCCGGACTGGTCTTGCAGCGCCACGCCGTATTGCCACACCAAGTCACGCACGATTTGCTTGTGGCGCATGACGATGAATTCCGGCAAGACATGGCGCGGCAAGAATTCGGCAAAGCGCAGGCGGAAGGCGCGCTGTGTGCCTTGTTGCTTCAGAAAACTGCCCAGCTTTTTCGGCGCCGAGGTTGGCAGCAAGCCTGGGATGATGTACTTACCCGGCTGGCCTGGCTGCACATAGCAAAGCTTGAAATGCAACATGGCATCCAGAATCACCTGGCATTTGGCGGCGGGGTAGTCAAGGGTTTGCCCCAACTCATCGACTTGCGGCGTGGCGCTCAGCAAATGGCGCACGCTTTGCAAATCAATATTTGCCTGCTCTTGGTACATGACGGTGTACACGCCATAGGTCAGCCAGCGCGGGTTCAAAATGAAATCGTCATCGCATGTGATATTGCCGATATGCAGGATCACGCCAAGGCGGTCTAAGACATCCAACAGCCAATCCCGGTTCAAGCCTTCTTGCTGCACCTTATTGTCTGCGCAGAGTGTGGTGAATTCTTTGTTTGCTAAAAATGATTTCTGCGAGGCCAACTGGCGCACTGCTTGCAAAACCTGGAAATGCGCAGGGCTGAACATGACCTGGTTGTTATTCAAGCCATGCAATTCTTTAATCAAGCGCTGTTTGAATTCGTCAAACTTGTGCTTGCGCTCCCCTGTAAGCGCTTGCGCGCATGACAGCGGGTAATAGCCGATGATGTTCGGATATTTGCGGCACAAGCTGTCATAGTCCAGCTTCAGTTCGGTCAACTCGCATTTATTCGCCACCAGCAAGACCGGCGCCGCCTCGCCCTGTTCATTGCTGCCATAAGCTTTGACATGCTGTAACCAATATTCCGCCTGTTCATTCGCATTCGTTTCCGCACGCGCGCACATTACCAGCACATACAGGCAGGAGGCGCGCAAGAAAAACTGGTGGGTGGCGTGCGCAATCACCTGCCCGCCAAAGTCCCAGATGTGGGTGGTCAAATTCTGTCCCGCACCCGGCCATTCGCTGATGGCGATACCGGGCGTCATTTTTTCATTTTCTTGCATGGCCAAGCCATGCAGAGCGCGCACCAGCGAAGTTTTGCCGGCATTGCCATCGCCCAGCACAATGGCGCGCACGCGGTTGAGCGGCTTGCTCAAACTTTTATTGCGCAGGCCAGCCAGGTATTCATTGATGGCGATAGCGCCTTGGGATTCGATTTCGGGCGGGCATTTCAGCCAGCTTAAATATTCGTCAGAGGCTTGGAAACGGCCTTCGACGCAGTCATTCCAAAGCTCGTACCAAATCAGGAAGGAGGGATGCAAGGCCTCTAATTGCTGGCGGAAGGCGGCGCGCAGGTCGAGCCAGATCGGGGGCGGGGTGTCATTTGCTGCAGATGAAGAATGCGGAGTTTGTTGACGCCAGAGTGGCTGCGCCAATAGTAATTCAGTAGAGCTTGTTTTTAACAAATTTAAATCAAAAAGAAAAATTTCTTTTAGCTCCGGTATAGTGCTTTGTGCTTCGGCGGCGGCGGTAGCGGCGTAGGCGGTTGCGACGTAGGCGGCGGCGGCGGAGTCAGCGTAGGCGGCTGCCGCGGCGGCGTAGGCGTAGGCGGCGGAGGCGGCGTAGGCGTAGGCGGCGGCGTCGGCGGCGGCGTCGGCGTAAGCGTAGGCGGCGGCGGCGTCGGTGTAGGCGGCGTTCTTCGCTCTGAATTCTGCAGCAATATGCGCTCTCAGCACACTCAATGCGAAGTCAACCCTTTTATCCTCTTCCCAATAAAAAAATGGTGCGCGCCCAGGATTTTGCAACACGGTCCAGGCAAGTAAAGGCAGGGTGCGGCGCGACAGCCGTAATGTAAATGCCTGCCTTTTTTTCCGGGGCAAGCCGCTGATTTTTTTACGGTAAAAATCCCGTACCGCTTGCCGATCTTCATCTCGCCCCATCCCGCCTCCCCGTTTTATTTGCGCCTGACCATCCCCGCCAACCATCAGTCACGCAGTCTATCATGCGTCTCGATGCAAAAGCGCAGCCAGACACAGCCAGCCCGAAGCGGCCATAGGTCTGGGTTGAACGACGCGATAAGCCACCATTCGACTGCGCTGGATACGCAAATGCCCTGCCGCCGGCCACCATCCCCCGGCAGGAAGGGCTTCAGCTGCGAATGATGCTTGCGGCAGGCCAAGGCTGCTGAATTAATTGTGTGAGGGGCTTGGCGCCCCGAATCAACACTTGCGGCAGGCCAAGGCTGCTTTCGCGGCTAAAGCCGCTCCTACCAGCAAAAAATACGGCTGCGCCTTTGCCACTGACAGACTTTGGCGCAACCACCGGCTGCTGAATTACTTGTGGGAGGGGCTTGGCGCCCCGGATCAACACTTGCGGCAGGCCAAGTCCGTTTTCGCGGCTAAAGCCGCTCCTACCAGCAAAAAATACGGCTGCGCCTTTGCCACTGACAGACTTTGGCGCAACCACCGGCTGCGGCGTTGTTTGGCTTTTTCAATGGCTGCTGAATTACTTGTGTGAGGGGCTTGGCGCCCTGAATCAACACTTGCGGCAGGCCAAGGCTGTTTTCGCGGCTAAAGCCGCTCCTACCCGCAGAAAATACGGCTGAGCCTTTGCCAAGGACAGAATTTGGCGCTACCACTGGCTGCTGAATTATTCTTTTAGCTCTACCACCGGCTGCTGAATTACTTGTGGGAGGGGCTTGGCGCCCCGAATCAACACTTGCGGCAGGCCAAGGCTGTTTTCGCGGCTAAAGCCGCTCCTGCCAGCAGAAAATACGGCTGCGCCTTTGCCACCATTTTCGCTGCGGAACCGCCGCCAGCTGCTGCACGCAGCAAAATGCGATACCGCCCACGCGCTTTCCCAAGCTGCGCCTCACATGCTAGGCTTATAGCGTTTCCCTGACCATTTTTCATCATGTTGCAAACTGTGCGCCATCTGCTGCTGTGTCTGTGCTGCCTGCCAGGGCTGGCGGCGGCGGCGGATATCTGGCGTGCGATTGGCGAAGATGGCGTGCCGCGCTACGCCAGCAGCAAACTCGATTCCAGTTACTCCCTGTTTTTACGCGACGATGCGCCACCCGCCGGCGAGGCCGCGAAAAGCACGATGCCGGCGGCGCGCCGCAATCTGCTGCTGCGCTGGCTGCCCACCATCGAAAAACTCAGCAGCAAACACGGGGTCGAATTGGCCCTGGTGCTGGCGATTATTGATGTGGAATCGCGCTTTAATCCCAGCGCCACCTCACCCAAAGGAGCGGCAGGTTTAATGCAAATCATGCCCGCCCTGGCGGCGCGCTACGGGGTGCGCAACAGATACGATGTGCAACAAAACCTGGAAGCTGGCATACTTTATTTGAAAGATTTACATAAAATCCATCAAGGCAACATCCCCCTGATGTTAGCTTCCTATAACGCCGGAGAACACGCAGTGGCGCGCCATGGCAAGCGCTTGCCGCCGTATCGAGAAACCATGCTGTATGTGCCGCAAGTGATGGCGAGCTTAGCCGCCGCACGCGAATTGGCGGCCACAGCAAACGGCGTTGTTGCCGTTCCCTGACAGGAGAAGCCGTGGATGGCATTTTGATATTGCTTGCTCTGGCGTATTTTTTATTCCCGGTGTTTTGTCTGATTTTATTTATCAGCATGCGCCAGCGCTTCAAGCAACTTGAGACAAAACAGGCGCAGGATGTGCACGCCATTGTGCAGGAGCTGGACAAATTGCATAGCAGTTTGCAAGCCTTGCCGGAGCAAGCTGAACATCAGGCCGCCATCAGCGCCCACATCGCCCAATTGCAGCAGCGCATCAGCCTGTTGGAACAGGGCCGGCGGCAAGGGCAAACAGCGCAAGCAGCCAGCGCGCCCGAGGACAAGAATGTCTGGCAGGCGCCCGCCAGCGCCCCCGGCGCGCCGGCCCAGAGTTTGCAGGAATTGGAACTCAATCTGGCGCTGCCGCCTGCCGCAAGCGCGCTTGCCGACGATTCGACGCCCGCTACTGCGTCCTCTACTGCGCCGGCCACGCCAGCAAGCGCGCTGCAGATCAGCGCTGATCTGGATATGTTGACGCCGGCGCCAAGCCTGCCCGCTG
This sequence comes from Massilia sp. W12, assembly GCF_037300705.1. Lineage (NCBI taxonomy): Bacteria > Pseudomonadati > Pseudomonadota > Betaproteobacteria > Burkholderiales > Oxalobacteraceae > Massilia > Massilia sp. W12. Next base: position 3,980,268 of record NZ_CP147776.1, read on the forward strand.
CCGAAGCCGCAGCGCCCGACGCGGCAGAAAGCGCGTTCTTGCGCGAGCCGGCGCAGGAAAGCGCCGCAGCACATGCCACTGAAACCACCGCCGCAAGTGCAACATCCGGCGACGACACCCCCGATACAGCCGCAGAGCGCGCCGCCAACAGCGCAGCCGCGCCGCCTGCCGCGCCCGCCATGCCGGCCTGGCTGCAAACCGCGCGCGACTGGCTGTTCGGCGGCAATCTGGTGGCCAAAATCGGTTTGCTGATTTTGTTCTTCGGCATGGCCTTCCTGTTGAAATACGCCAGCGAACAATTCGAGACGCCAATTGAATTGCGCCTGGCCGGCATGGCCGCCGGGGCTATCGGGCTGCTGCTGTGGGCCTGGCGCATCCGCGACAGCCGGCGCAATATCAGCTTGCCGACTCAGGGCGCAGCGCTGGCGATGTTGATGCTGATCACCTTCGGCGCACTGCGCTTTTATCATGTGATTCCACCCGGACTGGCGTTTTTCCTGCTGTTCGCCCTGACCGCCTTCACCTGCATCCTGGCGGTTTTGCAAAATGCGCTGTGGCTGGCCTTGTTTGGCATCAGCGGCGGTTTTTTGACGCCGGTGCTGACCTCCAGCGGCGGCGGGAATCATATTGCGCTGTTCTCGTATTACCTCTTGCTCAACGCCGGGATTTTGGCGATTGCCTTGAAACGTTCCTGGCGCAGCCTGAATCTGGTCGGCCTGTTTTTCACCTTCACCATCAGCACTGCCTGGGGCGTGCTGCGCTACAGCCCGGAGCACTATCTGAGCACGCAGGGCTTTTTGCTGGTGTTTTTCCTGTTCTATGTGGCGCTGGCGCTGCTGTATGCCGAGCGCCAGCCGCCCAAACTCAAGGGTTTGATTGACGCCACGCTGTTATTCGGCACGCCGATGCTGGCGTTTGGTCTGCAAGCGGGGCTGGTGCGCGACAAGCCGTTTGGCCTGGCCCTGTCAGCGCTGACGCTGGGTTTGTTTTACGCCGGTTTGAGCATGCTGCTGTGGCGGCGCAAGCAAGCCCTGCCGGGCTGGCGCTTGATGCTGGAAGCTTTGCTGGCGCTGGCGGTGGTGTTTGGCACGCTGGCGATTCCCTTCGCGCTGGATGCGCGCTGGACTTCCGCCGCCTGGGCGCTGGAAGGCGCGACGATTGTCTGGGTCAGCTTGCGCCAGCAGCGCCCGCTGGGCTGGGGCTTTGGCTTGCTGGTGCAAGCCGGGGCCTGGCTGGCCTTTATGTATCGCCTGGCGGATGTGACTTTGCGCCAGGAACACAATGTGTGGCTGGGCTTTTTACTGCTGGCCCTGGCCGGTTTTGCGATTGCCCACCAGTTCCGTCGCCAACCGGCCACGGGGCCGAAGCAGCCGCCGGGCGTGTTTGCCCTGTTCGCGGCGATTTTCCTGTGCATTTCGGCGGCCTGGCTGCTGGCCGGGGCCTGGCTTGAGCTGTTTTTGCGCGCGCATGGCGCCGATCTGGCGCTCGGCCTGGTGCTGTCTGCGCTGGCGGTGGCGGCGCTGCTGTTTTGGCTGGCGACCTCTTATGTCTGGATGCTGGCGCGCACCCTGGCCTGCACCATTGTGCTGTTGGCCAGCCTGACGCTGGGCATGGTGTGGCTGAATATGCCGGGTTTTGTGTGGGCAGATCAGGGCGGCGGCTTGTGGCAGGGGCCATTCCTGTCTTCTCTTTTGCTGGCGCTGGGCGCGCTGGCCTCGGCCTGGTTTTTGCAGCAGGCCGGGCAAGGCCGCTGGCAGGCGCTGTTGCTGGCGGTGGCCGGCATCTGGTGGTTTGGCCCGGCGCTGACCGATCTGGCGCGCGCTTCCGGCAGCCTGGCGGCATGGCTGAATGTGCGCCCGGATGATGTGCAAGCCGCTTGCTGGTGCATCCTGGCGGCAGGCACGGGCGCACTGGCGCAGCAGCAGGCGCACCGGCGCTGCTGGCCTGATCTGCGCCACGCCGCCTGGCCGGCCTGGTTAGTGCAAGCCTTGTTATCGCTGGCGGCTGGCGTCATGTTGCTGGATGGCGAAATGCTGCCCTGGCTCGGCTGGCTGAGCATGCTCACGCTGTGGCTGCATGGCGAATACAGCTTGCGCTTGCTGCAAGCCGGCGCACTGCCGCCGGCGCGCGCCGCGCTGCTGGGGCAAAGCCTCTTGCACCTCTTGCGCAGCGTGGCCCCGCTGCTGCTGGCGGTTGTGCTGTGCCGCTATTGGCTGCAAGCGTTGCTGTTGCCGCCGGCCAGCTTGCAAACGCTGCTGGATTACGCCAACTGGCGCGTGGATCAGATCTGGATTCTTGCGCTCAGCCTGGGCCTGGGTCTGGCCCTGCTGTGGCAGCTGTTATTGCGCGCCGAACAGCAACGCTGGCCGGCGGCCCCGCGCAGCATGCTGTATCTGCAAATTGTGTTGCCGGCGGCGCTGGCCGGCGGCGCGCTGCTGCTCTTGTTCTGGCACCTCACGCAAGATGGCGGCATGCGTCCCCTGCCCTATCTGCCGCTGGCCAATCCACTCGATTTGCTGACCCTGGGCTGGGCGATGCTGGCGTGGCGCCTCAGTCAAACTTATGCGCAGCATGATTGGCCCGGCCAGCAGCGGCTTGCGCGTCTGGTTCCGGCCCCGCGCCGCCACTTGCTGCTGCATGGCGCGCTGTTTTTATGGTGCAATCTGACGCTGATGAAAACCATCGCCCATATGCAAGGCATCGCGTGGGATGTGGATCTGCTGTTTGCCTCCCAAACTGTGCAAGTCGGGCTGTCCCTGTTGTGGAGCACGTATGCCTTGGGCTTGATGCTGTACGGCGCGCGCCGCCGCATCCGCCTGGATTGGAGTCTGGGCGCGGTTTTGCTGGGCTTGGTGGTGGCAAAATTATTCCTGGTCGATCTGTCGCAAGCCGGCAGCATCGCCCGCATTATTTCCTTTGTCGGCGTAGGCTTGCTGATGCTGACGATTGCATATCTGGCCCCATGGCCAGGTCAGGCGGAGAAAACATGAACCGATTGATTTGCGGCGCCATGCTGGCGCTGGGCGCGATCAGCGCAGGCAGTTACGCCGCCGGCGTTGAAAAACCGGCCAAGCCGGAACACTACCGTTACCTGATGCCGCTGGAGGCGCCCGGCAAAGGCGGCCTGGTGGCGCTGCGCCTGCCGCCGGCGGTGTATTTGCAAGCGCGCGGGCGCGAGCTGGAAGATGTGCGCCTGTTTGATGCGCAGGGACGCCCCTTGCGTTTCGCCCTGCACTATCCGGAAATGCAAAACGTCAAAGAGCAAGTGGAAAAAGCGGCGCGCATTTTTCCGCTGTATGGCGAGAGCAAGGACACCAACGCCAGCAAGATGGCGCTCGACATCGATACCGATGAGGGACAGGTGCGCAGCGTGCGTTTAAAAAGCCAATCCGGCACAGCGCAAGGTTTGCACGCGCTGTTTTTGGATCTCGGACTGGGTCAGGAAGAAAAACCGCTGTTTGAGGAATTGCGCTTGCAAGCGCCGCCCGGCAGCAGCAATTACAGCGTGCGCGTGTGGCTTGCCGTATCTGACGATTTGCAGCAATGGGAGACGATCGCCAGCGCGGATCTGCGCTGGCTGCAAAACAGCGACGGCCAGACTTTGCAGCAAGACCGGCTGCGTTTCGCCGCGCGCAGTTTCCGCTATGCGCGCCTGAGTTTTGAGGAAAATGGCAAAACTGCGGCCAAACCGTTTTCCACCGCGATTTTTTATGGCGCACAAACGCATGCGCTGCCGGGCGGGCGCGACAGCGTCAGCTTGCAAGCGCAAGCCGGCGCGCTGGCCGACACCGATCTGATGTATCAGGTTTCGCGTGCCTTGCCGGTGTACAGCATGCGTCTGGAATTCAGCGAGCCGCAAGTGGTGCTGCCGCTGACCATCGGCACCTATCGCGACATTCCGGCAGTCTCGGGCGGCGCACCCAAGCGGGTTTTTCATGGCGATTGGCAGCACACGTTTTACCGCATGCAACAAGGCGATGCGGTGCGGGTGTCGGGCGATGTGCGTCCCGGCGGCGAAGACCGGCAAGATCTGTGGGTGTTCCGCGCCAATGCGCCGCTGAGCAGCAAACCGGTTTTGCGGATTGAGTGGGCGCCGGCGCAAATGCTGTTTTTACACGATGGCAACGGGCCGTATCAATTGGCTTTCGGACGCGCAGACGACCACAGCGCGGCCAGTCCCTTGCACCAGGTGGCGCCGGATTTTCAGTTGAGCGAGTTGGAAAAGCTGCCGCAAGTCAAGGCTGGCGAAGCGCGCTTGAATCCGGCGGCGCAAGTCGCACAAAGCGAGGTTGAGCGCGCCGGCAAACTGGCGCAGCGCAATACCTGGCTGCTGTGGGGTGTGCTGTGCGCCGGCGTACTGCTGCTGGGCGGCATGGTCTGGCGCTTGCTGGGACAGATGCGGCGCCAGGATGCGAAGCAAGATGGCGGCGCGGCATGAAGTGCCGTCCCGGTTGCGGGGCCTGCTGTATTGCGCCGTCTATCTCCAGCCCGATTCCCGGCATGCCGGATGGCAAGCCGGCGGGGGTGCGCTGCATCCAGCTGGATGAGCAGGAACGCTGTAAAATCTTCGGCCAGCCGGAACGCCCCGCCGTATGCGGCTCGCTGCGGCCTGATCCTGAGTTATGCGGTGAAAACCGGGAGCAGGCCATGCGCTGGCTGGGCTATGTGGAACAAATCACCAAACCCGGCTCCTGAGCCGGGCCGCTGCCATTCATTCGAGGACAACTATGAGCCAAGCGCCGCGCATTGATGCCGCCTACTATATCGAGACTTTACAGATGCAGCGCCATATCGAAGGCGGCGCGTATAAAGAACATTACCGCGCCGCCCTCACTCTGCCGCACAGCAGCCTGAGCGCTGCGCACCAGGGCGCGCGCAATGCCTCGACCGCGATTTATTTTTTGCTGGAACACGGCGAGTTTTCCGGCTTCCATAAGCTGGCCTCAGACGAGGTTTTGCATTTTTATGACGGTGCGCCGATGCATGTGTATGAAATCGACGCCGCCGCGCAGATGCACCATCATGTGCTGGGCCGCGATTTGGCCGCCGGCCAGCGCTTTTCCCTGGTGATTCCGGGCGGCCATTGGTTTGCGCTGCGCTGCGAAACCGCGCAGTCTTTCGCCCTGATCGGCTGCACCGTGGCGCCGGGTTTTGATTTTGCCGATTTTCAGATGGACGACCGCGCCAGTCTGCTGGCGCAATTCCCGCAACATGCGCAGCTGATCACGGAAATGACCTTCAATCGTTAAATCTGCAACACTTTCTTGCAGACCGGAAAAGTTTGTTGCATTTTCCCAGTACATTGCAGCAAACAAGTACGTGAATTTTGATTTTGCGCTATGCTTCGCCGACTGCCGCCCCGGCGCCGGAACTCCGGGCGGCGCTGTCTTCCGCCCGTATTCCCGGCGGATTTTTCCAGACATTCTCCCTGCACAAGCCAAACGGGCGCGCGCCTGATATAGCTGGCTGCGGCATATCAAAAAACAAGGAAAAACGATGCAAACTCTGAATCAGGCGATTGCCGCTTATCGGCGCAAAGCCGACGGCATGCAGTCAGATCTGGCGCAAGCGCAGCAGGCTGACGCGGCGCAATTGGCGGCGCTGGCCGGCGCTATTCCACATATCCTGCCGGCGCAATTGATTGTGCTGTACCAGTCAATTGGCGGCTTGCACAGCACGCAAGCGCATGGCCCGCAGTTGCAGATTGACAGCGTGCAACAGATTTTGGCCAGCCGCAGCGCCAACCCGGCGCGCGCCGGCATGGGCTTGCTGGACAGCATTCAATACAGCGCGCCGCGCAGCCCGGCCTGGTGGGATGGCGTAAACGCTGAGGAAGTGCAGCAACTCAATCGCGAATATCTGTGTTTTGGCTGGTTCAAGCTGAGCGCGCAAGGCAACGATATGCATTGGCTGTACGCCGATTATTTTGGCCGTTTCGGCATCTTGCACGGCAAAACCGACCGTTTGCACGAATTGCAGCCGGTGTTGCGCCAAATGCTGGCGCACAGCCCGGCGCGCCAGCTGTTCCTGCCGGCCCTGCTGCAAGATGTGTTGCAGCAGATGGAACAGGCGCTGCCGCAGGCGGAGTTGTTGCGGGCATAGATGCGGCTTGGGGCCAATTCCTTTGTTGCGCCAGCGCTGTCTGACGCCGGATAAGCCGCTGCGCGGGGCGCAGCCGGCAAAGGCGGCTTGATCTGCGCTTTGGTGTGCTCAGGGCAACTGGAAAAACTGCCTGATGCGTCCCAGCATGCGGGCTTGCTGGCCGGCGCTTTGCGCCACGTCAACCGCGCCGCCGGCCATGCTGCTCCAGCTGCTGCGCGCGCTGATGATGGCGGCCAGCTCGTTCGCCAGCGCGGGGCGCTCTTGCAAGATGGTGACAAAGGTTTGCTGGTCCATGCTGTAGCACTCCAGATTGCTGCGCGCGGTGACGGTGGCGTTGCAAGGGTCACCGGTGAGCATGCCGAGTTCGCCAATCACTTCGCCCACGCCCAGGGTGGTGATGTGTTTGCGCGCGCCATTCGATTCGTCCCAGACATCCGCCTCACCATGCACCAGCAAATACAGCCAGTTCGCCACCGCCCCCTGGCGTGTGATGACATCGTTTTTGGTGAAGGGGGTGACGTGCAAGGCTTGCGCCAGCTGGCGCAATTCGTCGCTGTGAAAACCGGCAAACAGCTTGACCCCGGACAGCATATGCATGCGGTGCTGCACCTCCGCCTCGCGCTTGGCGACATTGCGCGCATCAGTCCAGGATGACATTTTGGCGTCCAGCACAGGGCGCGCCAGCTTCAGATTGGCGCGCTTCAAGGCGGTGTAAATATGTTTTCTGATCACCGAATCCGTATTCACATCGTATTGCGGTTGCAGCAGCCAGTAACGCACGCCGAAAATAATCTGGCCGTCGCGATAATCCAGCACCAGACATTGCGGCGGCGGATCGAGCGCAACATGCTCAATCAAGGCGGCGCGGATCGCGGTTTGCACCGCGCTGCAGACTTTTTGCGGCTGCGCGCTGTTATCGGTGGCGAATTGCACCGTGCGGCGCGAAGCCGGATGGCTGATGCTGGAAAACACCACCACTTTGCCGGCCATCAACAAGCTGTTGGGCAAGACCACCAATTCGCCTTCATTGGTCAGCACCGCAGTATGGCGCCAATGCACTTCCACCACTTTGCCGCGCACGCCTTCGACCTGCACCCAGTCGCCCAGTTGCAAGCTGTTATCGAGCTGCAAAGCCAGCCCGCCCAACACATTGCCCAGGGTTTCTTTCATGGAAAAAGCCAGAATCGCAGTCACCACGGCGGAGGTGGTGAGCAGGCCGGTCAAATCCAGGCCGGCTAAGCGCAAGCGCACCAGGCCCCAGCCCAGACACAGGCCGAGAAAGACGATTTCTTCCAGAATACGCGGGCGTGGCCGGCCAATCGATGGCAGAAACACGCGGAAAAAGAAAATCCCGGTAATGCGGATGAACAGCACGCCCCAACCGACCAAGGCTAATTCGCCAACGATTTTGGCTTCTTTGGCCATGCCCAGCGCCGGCAGGCTGCGCGCAAACACATCCAGGCCAATGCCAAACACAATCAAGCCCAGATGCATGCGCAACAGGGCGCGCCCTTCGCGCAGACGTTTGCAAATCAGCCATTGCAAGACCGCGCCGATCACAAACGCGCCCAGCAGCACCGGATTCCAGTGCGTCAGCCAGGCGTCGTAAGCCAGCGCGGTATTCATGCGCCGCCCTCGTTATTGGCCGGCGCCAGTTGCGGCGCAGAAAACGGCAGGCGCAGAGTGAAGCAAGCGCCCTGCCCCGGCGCACTGCGCACGCTGATGCTGCCGCCCAGCACCCCGCTGACAATATTGTGGGTGATGTTCAACCCCAGACCGGAGCCGCCGGCGCCGAATTTGGTGGTGAAAAAGGGATCAAAAATCAAACCCTGATGTTCTGCCACAATCCCCACCCCATCATCCTGCACCGATAATTCCAGCCAGGCCGCATCCAGTGCGCGCGCCAGGATGTGGATGCGCCCCTCGCCGCGCCCCTCAAAGCCATGCAACAGCGCATTGCTCAGTAAATTGGTCAACACCTGTCCCAGCGGGCCGGGATAGCTGTCCAGATATAAATCGGGGTCAACCTCGACACAAACCTGCACGCTGGTCTGTTTCAATCTGGGGCTTAACATCATCAAAATTTCATTGCTGACTTCAGACAGGGGAAAGTGGCGGCGCTGTGAGCTGGTCTGGTCTATCGCCACCTGTTTGAAACTGGTCACCAGATCCGCCGCACGGCGTAAATTGACCAGCAGAATATCGCAGGCGCTGGCGGCGTCGCCCATATAGTTGTTGAGCGTCACAGCTTGCAGATTGGGGCCGATCTGGCGCACAAAGTCGCGCGTTTCATCGCTTAACATACTGGCGGCCAGCAAGGAATTGCCGATTGGCGTATTGATTTCATGCGCGATCCCGGCCACCAGCGAGCCAAGCGCCGCCAGCTTTTCTTTGCGCACCAATTCCTGATGCGCGACTTGCAGATTATCCAGCGCCAGCCGGGTTTCCTCATGCGCCGCCTGCAGCTCGCGCCCGCGCTGCTCCAACAATTGATTGCGCGCCTCCAGTTCCTGATTTTTGCTTTTGATGCGCTGGCGCAGGCGGGCGATGAAATTGCCCAGCAGTGAGATTTGCACCATCATCGCCACCAAGGCCAGCAAGGTCAGGATTTCGCTGTTGCCGTCCACCATGCGGCCATTGTGCGCCAACAGCGCCAACATCAAGAGATAGCCGGCGATGGCCGAGCCGGTGACGATCAGAAAATCTTTGAGCTGGAAACGGAAAACCCCAAACAAAAACACCGGCACGCCCAGCAGCACAAACATGAGCCGCTTGTCGCCAGCGTAATACATCAAATATAAGCCGGTGGGCAGCGCCAGCAGTAATTGCAAGCGGGTCAGGCTGGGATCTTCAAAGCGCAGATTAAAACCGCTGCGCAACATGCCATAGATGAGGAGATTGACGCCAAGCGCAATGAGCAGGTAATTTTGCACCACATGCCAGGGCAGCACGTCCAGACGCCAGCAGGCGGCGGCCAGCACGGTATACAACAGGTATGAGCCGGCCCCGGCCAGCATGCGCCGCACGCGCAGGGCCTGCAAAGGGTCGTCATCGGGGATCACGCGCCAAGCGCTCATGCTCATTTTTCCTTTGCCTGCAATGAAGTGCAGCGTATCACTTTCAGCGAAAAATGGGCATGCTTTTGCCATGCTGCGGCGCATTTTCACATTGGCAGGCGGAGCCCGCAGAGGAAGCGCCGCCGGCTTGTGTTAAAGTCAAGCGGCACACAGGAGGCGCTATGGCCAAATCAATCTCACGTCTGATTATTATCGTCCTGCTGGCGTACGCCGCCTGGATTGTCGCCAGCCCGCATGTCGCCTTGCGGAATATGCGCCAGGCCGCTGAGCGCAATGATGCGCAAGCCTTTTCCAGCTATGTCGATTACCCGCAATTGCGCGAAAGCATGAAAGTGCAGCTGCAACAGAAAATGCATAGGGAAGCCGGCGCCGTGGGCGGCTTTCTGGGCGCGCTGATCATGAATCCCCTGCTCGACTATCTGGTCACGCCGGAGGGCATGCAAACTATTATGCTGGAAGCCCGTTTAGCGGATAAACCGCGACGCGGGCAAGACGCCAAACAGGAGGAAGCGGCGGCGCGCAAAAAAACCCACACCTCCGGCAGCTATGACGGCTGGTCGCGCTATGTGGTGGAGATCAAACATGATGACGGCCACAGCCTGTCGCTGGTTTTACAGCGCCATGGTTTGAGCGAATGGAAGTTGAGCGGCATCCGCCTGCCTTGAATGCGCGGCGGGGCTTGCCGAAAGAACAAAAAATTCCCCAAATGCAACAATTTTGTTACAATCCATACGCCAGGCAATGATTGCAGATTGGCAATTATTCCCGCCGGCCCCGCATTTCCTGCCGTCCTTATTCATCCCTGGAGTCCCTATGAAGCAATCCCTGCTGCGCCTTTGCCTGCCCGCCGCCTTGAGCCTTGCCTTCGCCTTGCCGGCGCAAGCCGCCGTGCAATCGTTCACAAATGACTACGCAGCCTGGGCCGCCGCCGCGGGCGCAGTCAGCACGGTGGATTTTGAAACCCTGCCGAATGGCGCCGCGAGCACAGCAGGCACACAAATCACCTCCAGCTTCAACTATGACAGCCAGCAGGTGCATTTTTCTTCCAACGCGAACTATTTCGGCATCAATGGCAATCCGCAAACCGGTTTCGGCCTGGCCGGGAGCGAATGGTTTTCCAATAAGCAAGTTTATATCCGCGCCGATTTGATCGGCAGCCGGCACGCTTTTGGCCTGTACTTCCCCGGCAACACCACCTTGTCAGTGTATGACGCGCAAAACAATCTGCTGGCCAGCAACAGCTTCAGCTCCAGCGGCAGTTATTTCTTTATGGGCTTTGTCTCGGATACGCCAATCGCATATGCCGTCAGCACGCGCGGCTACGACATGGAATATTGGCAATCGGTGGCGTTTTCATCCACCGCCGCCGTGCCGGAAGCGGAAAGCTGGGCGATGATGGGCGCGGGTTTGCTGTTGTTGGCGGGGCTGGCCAAGCGCAACAAGGCTTGATGGGCAATCCTTCTTCATCCCCTGCCAGCGCTGCACTGCTATAAAAAAACCCGCAAGCGGAAGCCTGCGGGGATCAATGGGGATCAATGGGGTCATACTCGATTGATATCAACAGTGACGCAAAACTTTCAGCGCGAGGCCAAGTTGGCACACACCGCCGCGCAGATCGCTGTGCAACTCCTGAAATGGCAGCTTAAACAACATTCCGCCAATGCTGCGCTATTCTCCCTCGTTCATATTTCAACGTCTCGATGAAGGAGTTCAGGCTATCCGGCTGGGCGACTTGAGAATCAATCCAGTCTGACCCATTTCGTTATACACATCTTTTTATTCTTTTAAATCATGCACTTACGTTGAAGCAGAGAGGCTTCCTGAACAGAAGGCGGCAAGTTTGTATGTGTAAGGGTTAAGGCTTACAGGTGGGAATTTTTGCAAAATAATCAACCATCTTGCTGATTTCGCTTCCCCTGGAATACTCGCACTCTCGAACCTTGTATGGCCTGCTGATCAGTCCAGGACTTGTGTATAAAGGTATGAGTCTGACCCCATTGATTCTCGCAGTGATTGTGAATCTGCACTTTGTACGCGAAGTGGTGCGCGGGGTGAATGAAACTGCTGATTTGTATTTGCGCGACTGTGATGAGGTGCTGCCGGTCAGCAGGAGTTATTTGCAGCATTTCAGGCAGATGTAGAATATCTGCAGAGCGCAGTAATCATTACCTGATGGAAATTATTTTCCTGAACGCATCAAAATCATTTTTTCCAAAAACTGGAAAATTTTAATCGGAATACAGTCTGCGAATGCTATAATTTTCAGATATGTCAATCCACTATCCATCTCTTACCTGAGAGCAATCCATGCAGATTCATTCCAGTGACGTTAATGATTTTTACAACTGGGCCCGCTTGCTCATTGAAGATAAAGGCTCATGGGTGTTTCCGGAAATCAATCTCGACCTCAGCTTTTATGGAAATGATGATTCCTGTTATTTGGTGCTTGAAGTGTATCAAAATGAAGAGCAGACGCAACTTCACCAATATGTGATATCCAGCCAAAAGGAAGAAAACAAGAAAAATAATCTTCGCCTGATTTTTGATCTGCTGAAAGAAAAGGATTACAACCTTCTACAGCTTATTCAGTGGTTGGAAACAAGTGAATTCACAGAATCGCAGGATGGCGCCTGCCTCGTTTGGAAAGACTTGAGCATACATCGGGAAAATTACAGCTATCACCCACAAGAGGCTCAGCCATGAAAAAAGAAACTCCTGCAAACATTCGCCATGTTAAAACCGGTATGGAAGATGCCTTGGCTTTTTTAACTCCCCAAAGAATTACCGAAATTGCCTTGGCAAATGAGAAAGACTTGATTGCAAAAGGGAAAAATCCAGAGCTTCAAAATGATGAAGGCGACCTGATATGCATATTGTGACACATTTATCGGACAGGATCAGCAGGCAATTGAGCACAGAGCAAATTGATGCACTGATTATCGAATTTGTGAATTATAAGTCAGGAAAAGGCTCACAATATTTTGGGCGTGACGAATTATACAACCGTCCTGCCAGCGCGGTTGACGCAAGCTTAAGGCACGCCCATATTCACCCACATTTTCTGCAAGGGCTGCCTGTAACACGGCAAAATAATACAGAAAAGAAATGGCGCTTACAATCAATTCCATTTCATCGCACCAGTGATACACATTTGATTTATTGCCAAGGTATACGCATGCAAAATCACTATAAATTGCTGGCATTTCTTAAAACCGGCGCACATGATTATGCAAAAATGACATCCAATATCGGAATGCTGGCAGATGAGGCCGAGCTTTTTCAAAGGAAATATTGAATATTTGAAGGGCAAAGCCTGATTCAATTAGATCAATGGGATCAGACTCGATTGATATGAACAGTGGCGCCCAACTTTCAGCGAGAAGCCAAGTTGGCACACACCGCCGCGCAGATCGCTGTGCAACTCCTGAAATGGCAGCTTAAACAACATTCCGCCAATGCTGCGCTATTCTCCCTCGTTCATATTTCAACGTCTCGATGAAGGAGTTCAGGCTATCCGGCTGGGCGACTTGAGAAATCAATCCAGTCTGACCCCATTGATTCGCGGCTGGGCGACTTGAGAAATCAATCCAGTCTGACCCCATTGATTCGGCTGGGCGAGTTGAGAATCAATCCAGTCTGACCCCATTGATTCTTCAGCGGGATGCGTCAGATGGCCAGCATAAGCCAAAACCGGGCGCCTGCGGCCCGAACAGAAAATGCAGCACGCGGCGCTGGCGCTGCGCTGTGATTTTGCCGGAGGCGTGCCACAAGCGGGGGCGCATCAGCATCAGGCTGCCGGCCTCGGCGCTGCACAGTGTTTCTCCGCAGGCTGCGCGTGCGCTGGCGGCGTCGGCATACTCGCCGACATGGCTGCCGTTCAAGACCCGTAATGCGCCGTTTTCAGCGTCCACCGCATCCAGATGCAGGCGCAGCGCCAACATACGCGCCAGCAGGCTGGAGGGCGGCTGCACGAAAAGCTGTCCGTCTTTGCACGACCAGCCGCGCAGGGCCGGGTGTGCGTTGCGAGCGGCCACCGGCACGCTCAGATCCTGATGCAGCGGAACCAGCCAATTACAATCAGCGCTTTTGGCGAAGTAGCTGCATTGTACCGCTTGCATACCGTGTAAATGCGTTTGCAGCGCAGGCAGTTGGCGCATGGCTTGCAGCAGCGCCACGCACCAGCTTTGCGCCAGCACGTCGCGCCGCCCGGCCCCTTGTTGATGCAGACTATCCGCTTGCGCCGCGATTGCAACGCAGTCTGGCGCCTTGAGCCAGGCGGGCAGGATGGCCCAGCCCTGGCTGGCGAAATTCTGATCCCAATCAATTGAATGCGGCAGCATGTTTTTGAAAGTGCGGAAAATCCCTATCCTATCCGAAAAAGCGCTTGCGCCCGCCCTCGCGATCAATGGCGATCGATCAATGGGATCAATGGGGTCAGACTCGATTGATCTGAGCAGTTACACCCAACATTCAGCAGCGCGGCCCAGTTGGCGCACACCCGCCGCGCAGATCGCTGTGCAACTCCTGAAATGGCAGCTTAAACAACATTCCGCCAATGCAGCGCTATTCTCCCTGTTCATATTTCAACGTCTCGATAAAGGAATTCAGGCTATCCGGCTGGGCGGCTTGAGAAATCAATCCAGTCTGACCCCATTGATTCCTACCCCATTGATTCCTGCTATAAAAAAACCCCGCTGGCGGGCGCCTGCGGGGCAAGGCGCAAGCCGGGCTAGCCGGCCTGCGCAAACGGAAAATCAATGAATTCCGTCAGATTTTTCCGCCGCATACGTGGCGTCATCTGCTTTTTTCAGGAATTCGCCAGCCAGATTCAAATCGCCCGCCAGCTTGGTGGCGAAAGCCTGGTTGTCAAACATCGTCACCTTTGACCAGAAATTCTGCAGCCAAATGCCGAGCTGATTGCGGCGCGCCGCATCGTTTGGCAGTTTTTGCAGGAAGTCATGAATTTTCTGGTAGTAATCGACGCCATTGGTCTGCTTCATGGCCCATTCCGCCGCCATCTTGCCGATTTGCGCCGGTGTCGCGCTGTCCGGCGTGGCCGGCACATCAATCTCCTTATGCACCAGATAATTCAAGCGCCGCCCCACCACTTCCTGGATAAAGCGGTTGCGCGCCACTGCGCCGGCGGCGCGGTCAGCTTGCGCCACATTCGCATCAAACAGGAAATCACGGGTGTCCGCTTCAATCAGCGCTTCGCTCTGGAACAGCAGGTAGTGACAGATCTCATGCGCCAGGATGGGGAAATAATCCTTGGCGTAACCCGGCTTCACCAATTTGTAAAAGCGCATCACGCAATACGGCAAACCGCCATCGCTGAAAGAACGGTTATAGGCCCAGGTCGAGGGATCGGGATCAGTCGCCGGATTTTTGCCGTCCCAGGCGGCAAACGATTCCGCCGCAATCGTCTTGGCCTTGTCCGCCGCGCTGGAATATGTCGCCGGCACCGCATTCGTGCCCAGATACTCGACCAGCTTTTGGTGTTCGCCATGATCCACCATGCCGATGATGCCGCCCTTGCCATTCCACACATTTTCCAGCTTGGACTTGACGTAATCAGCCACGATTTTGACCGTGGCCCCGGCCGCATGCCCGCTGTACTTGGACAATTGGCTGCTGATTTCAGCCGGTGTGCGGCGCGCATCTTTATCCACACTGGCCGCGCCTTCCACCGGCCCGCCTTCGCCTTCGCCCGGCTTGCCGGCACCGGCTTTGGAGGCAAAATGCACGATCTGCACAAACAGATTGTCGGAAGGATTGTCCGTCACCATTTGCTCATAGGCGGCGACAAATTTGGCGAAGCTCTCGGTGGTCTTGCTGCCGGAAGCCGGATCAATAAAGGTGAAATTCGTGCCCACGCCATCGGCAGCGCCGGTACCGGAAATTTTCACCAGAATCCGCGCATGCGGGCTGAATTTTCCGCTGGCGTCAGACGAATCGGTCGTCACCCACAGCGGGCCGTATGCATTCACCCAATCAATATATTGCTGCACGGTGTAGGAAGCCGGCGCTTCGCCCTGCATACCCAAGACATTCAGGAAGGCCGGTTTTTCACCTGCGCTCAAGCCTTTTTTGTCATTGAATTTTTGCAGATAAATCGCGCCCGCCGAAGCCAGCACTTCCGGCACAGACAGGCTTTGCTGTTTCTGCCAATTCACCATCATGGTCGCCACCGTGGCCCAGCAAGCCATATTGTTTTCCTGCTTCAAGAGCGGAATCGCGCCTTTCACTTCAGCCAGCACCTTTTCCGGCGCTGCGCCTTCGATGGTGACAGATTCAACACCGCCTTCCGGCCCCACTTTTTGCGCCTTCACGGTCTTGCCCTGCTCGGCGGCTTTGACGGCTGCCTCGGTCAGGCTGGGTTTGTGTTTTTCCGCTTCGGCTTTCTGGCCATCGCCGCCGTCAATCAATTGCTGCAAATGGCTCTTCAACAGACTGCCATATTCCTGCTGCGTGATGCCGCCGGAATCTTTGGCTTTCTTTAAGGCATTCATGATCTTGTCGGAATTACTGGTGTTGCGCTCTTGCGAGACCAGTCCCTTGGAGGTTTCCGCCAGCGCGCGCACATTTTCATTATTCGATTGCAGTGTCTTGAGCGCGTTTTCCTGATTGCCCTGCAAGCCGGTGATGTCATTGAAGATGCCGGCTTTGCCCAGCAACTCGCCAAGACCGGCCAGGCCGGCCCCCGGCGCGGGCAAGCCGGGCGCGCTTTGAATATTCACAATCGGCGCGGCAAAATCTTTATAGCTCGGCTTGTAATCCGTGATGCTGGGCGTCGGCGCGCTCAGCGGCAAAATCGGCGTCGGTTCATCGGTGGTGAACTTGGTCCAATCCTGCGAAGTGTTTTCTTCCACCGGTTCGCAGGCATTGCAAACGCCCTTGACCGCTTCTAAGAACACCCCGCGCGAGGGGACGCTGATGCGATACGGCGCAGCCGGCAGGCTCGGCCGATAGTGTTCCAGCAGGGACACATGCTCCTCATCGCCCTGCTCATTGTGCTCGACGATATACGACTTGCTGATCTTGTAGCCGGCAGCGACTGGAAACACCAGCGAATTGCCGACGATCGACAGCAATTGATTTTTCACCACAGAAGCCAGGGCGCGATAGCCTGCGGGCTGGCCATTGGTGTCGTAAATCTGAATGTGGAAGCCATCCAGCAACATAAAGCGGCGGTCATGATCCAGATTGAACCAGAGCGCCTTGTTGTAATGCTCCAGATTGCTGTTCAAATGCTCCACCAGTTTTTGCACCAGGTAGGCGTCTTCTTTCTTCGGATTGCGCTTTTCGTCTTCGCTTTCGGGGATGTACAGCTTGGCGCCGCTGGCGTCGAGCAAATCATTATTCACCCGGCCATTGAACAACACGCCATGGAAGTGCTGGGTGGCGTAGGTGATGCGCGCGGTTTCGAGCACAAATTTGATCTGGTCGGCAATCTGCTTGATCGCCACATTATTGCACTTGAGGAAAATATCATCCGGCAATTGCTTGCGCTTGAATTGGGTGCTGCCGGAGAAGGCGACCCGCATCAAATGTTCGCCGCCTTTGTAATTGGTGAGCGCAGTCCAATCCGCATTCACATAATCCAAATGCAGTTGTTCAATCAAACGGCGATACACTACCGGCACGATGTCGTGATAGAAAATCCCGTCCCACTCAGCGATCAGGCGGCCCTTGAAGTAATACTCCAGCATGTCAATCGGATCGGCATAGCCCAAAATCGTGGCGTAGGCTTTCCAGGCGTGACGATCCAGAATGCTGTCTTCAAAGAAATCCGCCGCCGTAATCGACACATTCGCGCCCCAGATCTTGACCGAGACCGCACGGAAATTCACCACCCGCATGCACTTGGCCGGCGGCGCCGTTTCAAAATTGGCGTCCATTTGCATAAAGGCGTCAAACAGCTTGGCGCGCGCCAAGACTTGCTCGGCGACGGTCTTGCTGCCATCGTCGCCCGCCAGCAGTGACAGGCCGCCGGTCAAAATGCCGAGGAAAACGCTTTTCGCAACCGAGCCGGCATCGCTTTCTTTGTGGTACTCGGTTTTGCTGATAACCGGCGCGGATTTGACAAAGTCATAGCGGGTTTTCGGGCGCGGCAGATGCACGCGCAAGGTCAGTTCGCCTTTGACATCGCGGATTTTCTCATCGTCATAAGTGGTGGCCGGGAAATCGACATTCGCATAATTCGTCAAAATCCGGTCATTTGCGTCAAACGCTTTGAGCAGCGGGTGATTGCGCCCCATGCCCAACGCCATACGCGGTTGCAAATAGGTGTTGGCATGCAGCGGCAGCATATGACGGGACAGCACATCGCGCCACTTATTGATATTGTGCGGCGTGAAATTGGTCATCAGAAGCGGCACAAAAATGCATTCCTCAACATCAACCAGCTCTTGGTACACGGCAAAATGGCGCAGCACTTCAAAATACATCATGGTCAGCGGATGGCAGTGATTATGGTTGGCCACCACTTCGGTTTGCGCTGAATAATGCTGTCCCTCATTGACAGACGTCACCACCGTCGCATTCAGCTGACGATAGCTGTTGGCGTTTTGCATAATCGACTGCCGCAGTTTTTCACTGAAATACTGCGAGACATTGCGTGCGCTGTTTTGCGATGCTTGCGAATTCGCATTCGCATAACCGCCAGCCACGCCGAGCGAGGCGCCGAAAAAGCCGGCAGAACCGGAAGCGCCCAAGCCCGCGCTGACCCCGCTGGTGCTGGCATTGCTGCTGCCGCGCAGCGCTTCGCTGATGCCGCCGCCCAATTGATCGACGATTTCACGCTCATCGCTGATACCTGCGCTCAAGCGCTCGCCCTGGCTCAAGCTCTGGCTTTCCGCGCCGCGCAAGCTGTGCTGCGAGTCAAACACCACCACCTGTTTTTTCTGTCCCGGCGCCAGCGCCAGCGAATACAGCAAATCGCCCAGCGAATAGCCATCGGCGCGGAATTCAGATTTGAAATGCAACACATGGCCGGTAGCCACCGTCACCGCTTGATACAGGCTCAAATTGGCTTGCGCCGTCGGCGCATCCTGCCATTGAATCGGATTGTTCAAATCCACCGTGGCGCGCTTGAGCTTGGCCGCGCCGCCGCTTAATTCATAGCCGCCATTCGGCAATTTCTTCAAAGTGTAGTTCGCCACATCCGGGTCGGAGGTGCGCACAATCGCCTGGTAATTGAATTCACGCAAGGTGCGGTTCGGGGTAGACAGATTCATGCACGAGCCGCCCAGATCTTGCGAATATTCATTCGAGTTGATCAAGTCATTATGGTCAGGCAGGCGCGGCGCATTTTTCGGCTGCTTGCAGCCGCAATCATCGCCGCCGTCATGCGCATGCGGCGGCTCATCGATGTCTTGCACCATCAGGTACAGGAAATCGTCGGCAATGCAGGCTTCATCCGGGGCCTGCGGATCAACCGGAATCGGGGCCGGGCTGTTGGGCGTCAATTCCACCACAGCCTGCGCCGCCTGATACACACCCCAGGGATAGGGCAGGACAAAGTTGCCAAACGCATCGGTCTTGCCGGCGCTCACCACGCGCCAGGCCGCCTGTGCGCTGTCGCGCGCCTGCACCATCACGGTGACATCTTTGAGCGACACACTGCTGTTGACTGCTATCAGCTTGCCGCGCAATTTTTTATTGCTGGCGCGGCGCCGGGTTTCGGCTTCCTGCAATTTGTTTGGCCGCTGCAAGGCGCACACAATATTGAGCTTGCGCAAGGTGGGATCATCTTTTTTATATGAACGGCTCCACACCACCGCGCCGTCATACGCCTTGACCACCACATGCACCAGGCTGTGCACCGCATTCGCGATAATCGCCTGTGTATCGGCAAAAGCAAAGCTGAGGCTGTCTTGCTCGACTGTCCCGTTTTGCGCGCTCCAATCCAGGGTTTGGCTGACAAAGCCGGCTTGATTGCCGGACGCCAGCGCGGAATATTCAAGCGCCACTTGATACAGCGCAAAATCATCGCGCCCGACTTGCTCCTTATCGTCGCGCGGCTTGAGTTGCAAACGTCCGCCCACTTCCAGCATGCGAATCTCGCTCACATGCAGGGGGAAATCAAACAGCTTGTCGAAACGCTTTTTCAACATATCCAAGCCGGCGCGCGCCTTGGGCACGCCGCGATCTTCCAACACCGCCGCCATGCGCGCCAGCGTCGCCTCGTTCAAAAACAGCGGCGTGTGGCTGCGCTCGTCGAGATAGTCCAGCATTTGCCGCACCAGGCCAAAAAACACCCCTTCTTCGTGATAGCCGGTGAGAGCGGAGAATTCGGTTTGCAGCGCATCAAAGCCGCTTTTTGACAGCAGATACAAATTGGAAGGCGCAATCCCCGGCGCCGCGCGCGCAGGCTGCGCGTCTGGCTGCGCCAGCGCATGTGCGCCGCCGGCCTCATCTTTGCCGTTCAGCGCCTGCGCATAGCTGCGCGGATTTTTCATCAGCAGCAGCGCTTGCAGATGCTGCCCTCCCACCACGGCGCCGCTTTCCAGATCAGAAAACAGCACATCAAAATTGAACAGCACATCATCCAGATTCGGATTTTGCGCCTGTAACACCTGCTGCATATACGCGGCGAACGCCGCTCCATTGGCCCCGCACAAATGGGCCGCCGGCAGATCCAGCCGGTATGTGCCATCGCCGGCCTGCTGGATGAATTCCAGGCTATGGCTGGCATTGGATTGACGCTGCGCGATGTAGGCGCTCTCCGCATTATTCTGATATTCCCACAGAGCGTAATTGACTTCGACTTTGAGGGTGGAAAAGCGGCCATCTTTGGTGTGGCCGTCAAACTTAAAGCTTTTTTGCAGGGTTAGCATGATAGTCCTCAATTTTTTGGCGCAAACAATCCCCCTGCCCAGCCCCTGGCGGGCTGTGCTGCTTGGATGGTGTGACAGGGAGCGCGCGCCTTGTTATGCAAGCGGCGCTGCGCGCAAGCGCAACAGCACCAGTCTTTGTATCAAGCCGCTCAGGCTGTTTTTCGTCCCGCCCGCAGCCGGCGCTTACGGGTGGGTGGAGGAGAATTGAAGGCAAGTCAGGCAGTTGCTGGTTTTTTCTTATCGCTTACTGCGCGCTGATGTGTCTTGCATGAATAGATCAATTTAAATAACTGTCATGCACTTGCCGAACTGAACGATAGACCTGTTTTTGAGAAAAGTCAAAGCCGCTTTTATGGTGTTTTTAGCAACTCCATTACTCTTCTTCCGATTTTTGTACCTGCCTCTATACTTACTTACGCCTGATAAACAATACTATTTTTTTGCTTACAATCACATTTGCAAGCTTAAATTAATTTATATTTCTACGCTAAAAATTAAAACAGTTTTTGCAAAATTTAATTTGTACAATTCAATTTTGCTATTCGATTGCCCAGAGAAAATTTTTCTGCAGGCTTACGCATGCCTGCAGCGGGTTTGGTGCAGACTGCATAACAGTTGGATAGAGAAGTAAAAATAGTAATTACAGTGATTCAAACCCGATCAGCCATGCAGCAGGGTCGGATGGAAAATATTTACAAAATAATTTTTACTGATATTTTTTACAGACGTGCAAAAAAAACCGATTAACGGCCAAGCGGATCAATGGGGATCAATGGGGTCAGGGATCAATGGGGTAGGGATCAATGGGGTCAGACTCGATTGATCTGCGCAGTGACGCCCAACATTCAGCAGCGCAGCCAAGTTGGCACACACCCGCCACGCGGATCGCTGCGCAACTCCTGAAATGGAAGCTTGAATAAGGAGCTGAGGCCCAGTTCCGCCAATGCAGCGCTATTCCCCCTCTTTCATATTTAACGTCTCGATGAAGGAGTTCAGGCTATCCGGCTGGGCGATTTGATCAATAGGGTCAGACTCGATTGATCTGAGCAGTGACGCCCAACATTCAGCAGCGCAGCCAAGTTGGCACACACCCGCCACGCGGATCGCTGCGCAACTTCTGAAATGGAAGCTTGAATAAGGAGCTGAGGCCCTGTTCCGCCCATGCAGCGCTATTCCCCCTCGTTCATATTTCAACGTCTCGATGAAGGAGTTCAGGCTATCCGGCTGGGCGATTTGAGAAATCAATCCAGTCTGACCCCATTGATTCCCAGCGCTATTCCCCCTCTTTCATATTTAACGTCTCGATGAAGGAGTTCAGGCTATCCGGCTGGGCGATTTGAGAAATCAATCCAGTCTGACCCCATTGATTCTCATCGTGCCGATTGCCGGTGGCAGCTATCGCCTGAAAAATCAACGACAGGCCGGCATGGTGCAAATGGCGGCAAATTGAGCGCCGCGAGCAGCGGGCCTTCCTCCGGTCGGGCTTCGCCCTCCCTCCAGAAGGCCCGCTGCTCGCACCAATGGTGCGGACGGTGGTGTATCAAAATTCAATCGCTGCATGAGGGAAAACTGTATCAATTTTGAATCGCTGTTGACACGGCTGGGCGATTTGAGAAATCAATCCAGTCTGACCCCATTGATTCTTTTCCATTGATTCTTCATGTGACGCTGTTGTTTCAAGTACAAGCAGAGATGCGCACAAGCAGTCAAAGCAAACTGCCATTTGGCGTTACAATGCAAGCAGCTTCCCTTTTCATGGCGTGAGCCAGCCAAAGCGGCTGAGCAAGGCGCCGCCGACAGGCCCCAACCCTGCCTGCCACAAGCAACCGGCCTGTATGCCGGCTGAGCATGATCTCTGCTCCCAAGCCACCCGAAATAACCCGATGCTGCCCGACGAAGTACATAGAGACTTAATAACTTGCATTTTAAATGCTGTTTTTATATACTGCCGGCATCGCTCGATATGAAAGCAAAACATGTTGCTGAATCACTTCACAGACTTTGGCCTGCGCATCCTGATGTATTTGGCGCGCCAGGAGCAAGAGCGATTGGTGACGGTGGCGGAAATTTCGGGGCAATTCGGAATTCCCCACAATCATTTGATCAAAGTCTCCGCGCGCCTGGTGAAATTGGGCTGGGTGCAAGCCCAGCGCGGCAGAAATGGCGGCATGCTGCTGGGCGCGCCCGCGCATCTGATCCGTATGGGTGAAGTGGTGCGCGCGCTGGAGGGGCATGCGCATTTGATTGATTGTGGCAAACCGCCCTGTCCCCTGAATCAGGGTTGCGGATTGCAAATGGCTTTGGATGCAGCGCTCAATGCCTTTTACGCCAAGCTGGATGAATACACCCTGGCGGATATGGTGACCAAACAGACGGGCGAAACCCTGTTGCAGATGCGCCGCCAATTCATCGCGATTCAACAAGCAGCACAATAAGCTTTAGTGGCGCGGCCAGGCCGCGCTTTTTTGTGGATTTTAATATGCATTTTATATACCGTTTTTAAGGAGCTATGATGTTATCGTCTCAATCCCGCCCATTGATCGCCGCCAGCGTACCGGTTTTGCGTGAGCACGGGGCCGCCATTTCGCAATGTTTTTACCGCAATATGCTGACTGAGCACAGCGAGCTGAAACACCTGTTCAATCTGGGTAATCAAGCGAATGGCAGCCAGCAACAAGCCTTGGCGGCGGCGGTGTTTGCGTATGCCGCGAATATCGATAACCGCCAGGCGCTGGCCCCTGTGCTGGAGCGCATCGCGCATAAACACGCCGCAGTTGGCATCAAAGCTTCGCACTACAGCATTGTGGGCCGGCATTTGCTGGGCGCGATTCAAGAGGTGTTGGGGGCCGCCGCCAGTCCGGCGCTGCTGGCGGCCTGGGATGAGGCGTATTGGCTGTTAGCGGCAGAACTCACCAGTGCCGAAGCCGCTTTGTACCGCGCCAGCGGGGCCGGTCCGGGCGAATGGCAAAGCGTGCGCGTGTGCAAGCTTGAACGTGAGAGTGAGGATGTGCTGTCGTTTTATCTGCAAAGCGCGGATGGCGCCAGCCCCGGCCCCTTTGCGCCGGGACAGTATATTTCTGTGCTGACGCAGCCGGGGGAATGGCGGCAAATGCGGCAATACAGCCTGTCGGATGCGCCGCAATGCAATTACTGGCGCATCAGCGTCAAGCGCGAGCCGGCGCAAGCAGCGCAGCCGGCGGGACTGGTTTCAAACTGGCTGCATGAGCATGTGCAAGCCGGCAGCGTGCTGCAAGTCAGCCGCGCGTATGGCGAATTTCAACCCTTAGCGCAGCGCACCCGGCCCATGGTTTTGCTGTCTGCCGGGATAGGCGTCACACCCATGATGGCGGTGTTAAACAGCTTGCGCCGGCAAGATCCGCAACGCGCGCTGCTGTTTTTACACGCGGCGCGCGACGGCGCGCACCACGCCCTGCAAGCTGATCTGTCCCGCGCTTTGGAAGCGATGCCGCATTTGCGCAGCCTGGTGGCGTATGAAACGCCGCGCGAACAGGATGTGGCCGGCATGCACTATCAGCACAGCGGGCAGCTGGAGTTGCGCAAGATATTGCGTCCCGCGGATCTGGAAGCCGATTTCTGGCTGTGCGGCCCACTCGGCTTCATGCGCGCGCAATGGCGCAGCCTGATCGAACTGGGCGTTGCGCCGCAGCGCATCCGGCGCGAAGTATTCGGGCCGGAGATGTTGGAGCAGCTGCTCTGATTTAACGCAATACTTTTTGCCTGCCGGCAGCTAAAAAGCAGCGGCCAGCGGCGAATGCCGCGCCTCGCTGCGCAGCTGCTCCGCCCCCGGCTGCGCAGCGTTTGATGCGCCTCACATCATCTCGCGCAAGCCCGGATGGGTGTGCAGCAATTCTTCCTGCATGGCTTGCATGCGTTTGATTTTGTGTTCGATTTTGGCGATTTTCTGCTCCGGAATGCCTTCGCGCCGGGCGCGCTCGATGCCGGCTTGCAGTTTGGGAATTTCCTGCTGCGTGGCGTGGATGAAAGAGGCATATACGCGCAGGTTTTGGCGCGCTTCATATTTGGCGTACAGCTTGGGGTCGGCCAGTTCTTCCGCGCTGGGCTGCTCTTGCTTGAGTTCGCTGCGCACTATCGGCGGGCTGCGCGGGTCGCCGTCGCGGGTTTCCAGCAGGCTTTGCGCCGCCGGCATCTGCGGCCCGGTGGGCAGCAGCGCGACCCGGCGCAAGTCCGGCGCGGCGGCCGGCGCTTGCGCATGCGGCGGCGCCGCCGGGGCGGCGACTGGCGCGGCGGCGGGGACAGGCGCCGGCAGTTGCGCGAGCGGGGCTAATGGCGCTTGCGGCCATGTCGCCCAGACCGTCAAAGCGAACAACACAATGCAGGCAAGCACAAAGATGCGGACTCTCATGGTTTGGCGCTCCCGTTGCCGGCTTGCGCGAGCAAGGCCGGGTTGAGTTCAATTTTTGCTTTGCTGCGCAACTCTGCGCGCAGTTGGGCATATTGTTGCGCAGCTTTGCGGCGCGCTATCGCGCGCGCCGCCTGGTAGCGCACGCTTTCGGAAGCTGCGGCTTGATAGCCGTCTTTACGCTCTTCAACCAGGATGATTTCCCACCACGCCGCTTCATGCGCGCCGACCGGGGCGCGGAATGGCGCGCTGACTTTGCCGACTTCCTGCAACATGGCCAGTTCTTGCAGCCAGCTCATGCGCCCGGCGTGTTTGATCCAGCCCAAATCGCCGCCTTTCTCGGCATCCACCATGGAATGCCGGCGCGCCAGGGCGATAAAGCGTTGGCGCAGCGCTGCGCCTTGCAATGCGCTCAGTTCGGCGCCGATTGCGCGCGCCTGGCTTTCATCCGCAATCCGGATATGCCTTGCGCGCAAGCTGTCGATGCGGCGGAATTCTTCTTTGTGGCGCTGGTAGTATTCCCGGATTTCCGCTGCGCTCACGGCTTGCGCCAGATGCGCTAACAGTTTGCTGCCGCCATCGGCGTGTTCATCGCCGCCCAGTCCGTGCAGCGCTTCCAAGGCGCGCACTTGCTGTTGTTCGAGCAAGGCTTGGCGCAAATCTTCCACCGCCGCCGCGCCGAATTGCTGGCGCGCCCATTCCTGCACATACGCCCCGGCCAGGTATTGCTGGGCCTGCTGGCGCATGTATTCCGTGTTGCGGTTGAAAAATTCGACCCGTCCCTGCACGTTTTGCCGCACATACACATCGTACAAGCTGATCTGCGTCAGGCCCTCCAGCGCGCTTTTCATGAGCAGCACGCCTTTGGCTTTTTCCAATTGCGCCGGGGCCAGGTTGTAATCCAGCAGCAGGCTTTGCGAGGTTCCGAATACGGCGTCCAGCGTGGCCCCATCCAATTTGCCTTGCTCTGTCACCAGGCCGGTGAGCGTGCCGCCCGGCAGTTGTTTGATGCGGGCTTCGATCTGTTTGCCGTAAGCGCTGCGCAAGTGGCCGTTTAATAAATCATCGATCTGCACGTCGGGCGCAAACGCCACGCGCTGGCTGCCGATGCGCATCGGATAGGCGGCAAAGCGTGTTTTGATGCTGCGCGCCAGCAAGCGGTTGTCAATGATGGTTTGCAAAATCTGTTCGCGCGTCAAACTGCTGTCTTCGCCCTGCGCCACCACGCTCATGGCGTCCAGGGTCAAGCGGCTGATGTGTGCGCCATCGATGCGTGCGGCCTGCGCCACGGCGGGCGCAGTGACGCTGGCCGCCGTCGCCAGGGACGGGGCCAGGCTCAATTGGCACAACAGCACGCCGCACAAAAAGCGGGAGCTGAGTTTCATGCCTTCTCCTTATTGGTTCAGACGTTCAGCGGCGCGGTTGATGACGTGCACCATCATCGCAATCGCATGCGGCACCACTTGTTTGGCCACGCGCACGCGGTCGTTGTGGTCGGTCGAAGACAGTACGCTGGCGCCGACCCGATAGGAGAAGGCGCCGCCTTGCGTGAGCAGGGGACGGATATCTGTCGCATGCGCGGCCAGCGGGGTGAAGTTGGCCAGCGCGGCTTGCACCATCGCACTGTCGTTCAGGTTTTGGCTGTAGTAGTTATCGTTGACCCATTGCTCCCAGCCGGAATGGTTGCTGCCGGATAAGCTCCAGGTGTGGTGCGGTTGCAGCAGGTCGGTGCTGTGCATCACAAAGCCCAGGCTTTGCAGGCTGGGGCGGGCTAAGAATTGGCCGAACCAGTATTGCGCCAGGTTGTCGATGGGTTGAAACGGGGCTTTTTCAAAATCTTCGTATTGCTGCGGGGTCGAGTAACCGCCGTGGCGATAGCGCGCTTCGGTGATGCCGAAAGAATTGTATTTGGATGAGTCGCCAAACCAGCCTTTCAAGCCGCCGGCGCCGTCGTCCAGGTAGTCGCCCACCAACCAGGTGGCGGCCAGTTTGTCGATGTCGCCCGGATTTTGCAATTTGGCGTAGTTATAGCCGCCAAACGGATTGCCGTGCACATCGCGCCCGGCGCTGTGATTTTGGAAATGCCAATACGAGGTGTAATTGGCGATGCCTTTGCCCAAGCCCCACAGCGGCGCTTGTACGCAAGAACCTGTCACGGCGCCGCACAGATAGGTGTCGGCGAAGTCGTCCACATCATATGCACCCTGTCCCATGGCCTGGGCGAATTGCTCCAGCGTGACGCCGGCTTTGGCCAGACCGGAGGCCAGTTTGTTGTAATTCGTGATGCCGGGGTTGTTTTTGATGAAGTTCACCGCGTCGATCGCGATGCGGCGATGGGTTTCCTGTTGGAAGGCGTGGGCCGGCATGGCGCTGGCGATGAGCAGCGCGCAGGCGCTTAAACGAATCAGTTGTTGCATCTTGCATTTCCTTAAAATCATGGTGTTGATAGCGGGTGCTGCGTATTGCAAAGAACTGCGTGTGTTGCCGGGTATGCTGGCTGGCGCTATTGCGTGGCTGGCGTTGAAACCCGGCTTTATTGGTTCAGGCGCTCGGCGGCGCGGTTCAGAATGTGCACCACCATCGCAATCGCATGCGGCACCACCTGTTTGGCGACGCGGCTGCGGTCGTTGTGATCGGTTGAGGACAGTACGCTGGCCCCGACTTGGTAGGAATACGTGCCGCCCTGTGTCAGCAGGGGACGGATATCGTTTGCCCCGGCGGGAAGCGGGGTGAAATCGGCGAGCGCGCTTTTCACCAGCGCTTCGTCATTCAGCTTCAGGCTGTGATAGTAGTCGTTCACCCATTGCTCCCAGCCGACATGGTGGCGCGCCGAGGTGGTCCAGGTGTGATGCGGCTGCAGCAGATCGGTGGTGTGCATCACAAAGCCCAGGCTTTGCAAGCTGGGGCGGGCCAGGAATTGGCCAAACCAGTATTGCCCCAGATTGTCGAGCGGCTGAAACGGCGCCTTCTCAAAGTCTGCATATTGGCTGGAAGTGGAAAAACCGGCGTGGCGGTAATGCGCTTCGGTGACGCCAAAACTGTTGTATTTCGACCAGTCGCCAAACCAGCCGCGCATGCCGCCGGGGCCGTCATCCAGATAATCGCCCACCAGCCACACTGCGGCCAGGTTGTCGATGTCGCCGGCCACGGTCAGTTTGGAATAGTTGTAGCCGCCAAACGGATTGCCGTGCACATCCGCGCCGGCGGTGTGGTTTTGGAAATGCCAGTAGGAGGTGTAATTCACCAGGCTCTTGGCCAGTCCCCAGAGCGGGGCCTGCACGCAGGAGCCTGTCACCGCGCCGCATAAATATGTGTCGGCGAAATCATCCACGTCATAAGCGCCCTGCCCCATGGCCTGGGCGAATTGTTCAACCGTGATGCCGGCTTTGGCCAAGCCTGAGGCCAGCTTGTTGTAATTCGTGATGCCGGGATTGTTTTGCATAAAGCGCACCGCGTCGATTGCGATGCGGCGATGGGTTTCCTGCTGAAAAGCCTGGGCCGGCAGACATGCCACCGCCGTCAGGACGAGCGCCAGCCCGCTCCGTGTGATTGAAGCCATTTTCGCATCCTTGGGTAAAGAGGAAAAACCCGGCCCGCCCGGTCTTCAGTTGCGTACGGAAACCAGGTGCTGAATTTATTCCGGTGTTGTGGAAATACAAAAAGAACTGCGGACTGCTGCCCGTATTGATTGCAGATCCGCGCCGGGGTTGTTGCGGATCGGTACTACGGGCTGCTCCGTGGTTCCCATAGCATCCGGTTGATTGCGTTCCGGATTTTATTGTGGAACTGATTAAAACATAGCAAGCACTTGCTTTGCAAATGCAATGTTGAAATCATTTGCTGCATAAAATTTTGGATTTGGCATCAGCATTTGCAAGATCAAAATAGGATGCAGCATGCTTATTACACGCAAGTGACACGCATGTAATCCACCGCCGGGCACAAAGCGGGAGGGTTGCGCTTTCCAACTGCTGCCGGAATTGGCGTCTGCCATGATTCCTGTGCGGCAATACAGTGTTGCGGCACAGGCTTTTTGCAGCCGGGATGTGGTTTTTCGACACGTACAGTGCCTAACTGTGCTGCATAACAGCAGTTTTTAATATAAAGATGTGCTTTTCTGCTGCCAATTGATTACAATCAGCATGCCCAGCCCATTCCATCCGGATCAACAACCAAAGGTATGCGAGTTGGCATAAGAATGTGTGCATCCGGAATCGTGCACATCGCCCGCCAGGGTCATCCAGTTTCTACCACAATCTGATAACGCATGGACAACCATCAATTAAGTCTGTATGAATCGCTGGCAGAGGAAATCAGCCAGATGATCAAGAACCGGGTGCTGGTGCCCGGCGACCGTCTCCCTTCTGTGCGCAAATTGGCGCAAAAGAAGCAATACTCGATCTCCACCGTGACCCAGGCCATGCGCCTGCTGGAATCGCGCGGTTTGATCGATGTCAAACCGCAGGCCGGCTATTTTGTGCGGCACAAACCGCGCCCGCTGAATGCGCCGGACTCCAATGAATTCAAGATCCCGACCTATGTCGATATCAGCAATGGCTTGACGCAGATTTTGAAGGCCAATGCCGGTCCCAGTCTGGTGCAGCTGGGCAAGGCCTGGCTGCCGGATGATTTGCTGCCGATCAAGCGTTTGCAGGCGGTGATTTCCAATGTGGCGCGCAACAATCCTTCGCTCTTGGGCAGTCCCAGCTTTTTCGATTTGAACGAAGCCAGCTTCGTGCGCCAGCTGGTGTTGCGCGCTGACTGGGGCGATATCGATCCGGGTGAGGTGATTGTCACCAACAGCGGCACGGAAGCCTTGAGCCTGTGCCTGCGCTTGATCGCGCAGCCGGGCGACACGATTGCGATTGAATCGCCGTGCCATATGCTGACTTTGCAGTTAATCCAGACGCTGGGCATGAAGGCGCTGGAAATCCCGACCCACCCGACCACCGGCGTGGTGCTGGAAGCGTTGGAACTGGCCTTGCGCCAGGGCATGGTGAAGGCGGTGATGATGCAGCCCAACGCCAGCAATCCGATGGGTTTTGTGATGTCGGTGGAAAAGAAACGTCAGTTGGCGGCGATGCTGGAAACGTATCAGGTGCCGATGATCGAAAACGATGTGTATGGCGATTTGTGTTTCGCCACTGACCGTCCGCCGCCAGTCAAGGCTTTCGACAAGGCCGGCAATGTGCTCTTGTGTTCCAGCTTCTCGAAGGTGATCGGGCCGGCGCTGTCGGCGGGCTACATCATGGCCGGCAAGTTTGCGCACAAGATGATTTTCATGAAGTCGCTCTCCAGCGGCCCGGCTTCGCATTTCAAGCAGGCGGTGATGGCCGGCATGATTTCCAGCCCGAGCTACAACAGCCATTTGCGCCATATCCGCCGCGTCATCACGCAACGGATTGCGCAAACCTCGGATGCGGTGGCCAAGGCGTTCCCGCAAAGCTGTTCGATTTCCGAGCCGCAAGGCGGGTTTGTGTTGTGGGTGCAATTGCCGCAGCATGTCGATTCTTTCAAACTGCATACGCAGGCGGTGGAAAACGGCATTGCCTTCATGCCCGGCCCGCTGTTCTCGCCAAGCGGCAAATACAGCAATTTCATGCGTTTGAATTGCGGCAATGCCTGGTGTTCGGAAATCGACGCGGCGATCAAAAAGCTCGGGCAATTGGTCAGGAATTACGAGTACGAATAAGCCGCCGCACGGCTGGCGTAAAAAAAAACCGCATGCCCTCAAGCATGCGGTTTTTTTACGCCCCCGCTTCAATCTGCGGGCAAGGCGCGCAATTCGCCGCTGACTTCAATTTCCACGCGCCGATTCGGCTGCAAGCAGTCTATCAAGGCGCTGCGCGCTTTGATTTGTTCACAGCCGATAATCTGCTGCGTTTTGCCCACGCCATCGTGCATCAATTCGCCTTGATACCCTTTGCTGCGGATGTAATCCGCGACCGTCTTGGCGCGGTTGCGCGACAGCTTCAGATTGTAATCCTGGCTGCCCAGGCGGTCGGTATGGCCGACCAGTTTGATATAGTCGATCCGGGTATACGCCTGTTCCAGCTTGCGCATCGCTTCATCAATCCTGGCCCGTCCCTGCGGCAGCAAATGCTGCAAGCTGTGTTGATCAAAGCGGAACAAGGCGTCCGCCTGCAAACTCAATTTTTTCACCTGGCGCGGCGGCGTCGATTCTTTACAGGGCTGGCATGGCGCTGGCGGCGGTGGCGGGGTCACGGGACAGGCTGCAGCGGCAGCGTCGGCCAAAGCCAATTTATCTTCCGCAATCTGAATATACGGATTGGCGTGACGCCAGCCTTGCTGCTTGTATTCATTGCCGGCATGCGCCAATTCCACTTCAGCGCAGGCCACCAGCGCGCTGGCGCAGCGAAAGCCGGGATGGGTTTTCAGATTGGCGAAGCGCTGCCATAAATCGTCGCGCAGGCGCTCGGCCTGATTCAGCAGCGGCGTTTGCAAGCCCGGGTTGGGCGTCTGTTTTTGCTCCATCGCTTGCAAAATCAAGTCGGCCTGGGCCAAAGCCTGCTGCGGAAAATCAGAGCGGTCGTTGCGGGTGTATTCATGCAGTGACACATCCAGCCAGCATTGCGCTTTGGACAGTAAATAATCCGCCACCGCTACGCCTTGCTCGTTTTGCGCTTTGATGCGGGCCTGCGCCTGGCGATAGCTTTGCATATCGCGCAAAACACCCTGATCGCTCATCACCTGCTGCGGCGAAACCGCCGGCTTCGTGCTTTGCGCCATGGCGGCGGCGCTTAACAGCAGCATGGCGCCGGCGAGGCCAGACTTGATCGAAAAAGAAAAACGTTTCATAGCATGACTTTCTTGTGGGGGACGCGCTTGCTTGCGGCGCAGCGGGATAAACATATGCACTCTCCATGCCTGGCGTGGGTCAGCGGGCCAATGAACGATTGACGTTTTTGTCATCGCCCTTGAACAAAGTTTCATCAAATTTGAAGCGCAAGCGCATAAACACGCCGCGCGCGGTGTAGTCGGCTGCGCTCAAGTCGCGATCAGTAAAGCCGCTCTTGTTGTAGCCCAGCGAGAGCCACACATTTTCTTTCAAGAGATAGCCGGCCTCAATTCCCAGCGCATATTGACGCGCGCCGCCTTGCGCGCTGGACAGCCGCGCCGCCAGCAAGCCGAGGTCAATGTTTTCGCTCACGTCATACACCAGGCGTCCGCCAAGCAGCCAGGCGCTGTAGTCCTGTTGGCCGGCGGGCAAGCTGAAGTCGCGCACCCGCTTGGCGGCCAGGCGTCCGCTCAACCACCATGGGCGTGCTGGATGCCAATCCAGGTGGCTGGAGAAAATATGGGCGCGGTAATTCTCGCCATCCGCGCCGGATTCATCGCGCACCAGCTTGTTTTCATAGCGCAGCAAGGCGTTGAAGCGATTATGATCAAGCGGGCGCCAGGCCAGCCCGAGCTGCGCCCGGTTTTGCCATATATCGCCCAGCGGCTTGCCGCTGACGTCATCATGGTTGCGGGTGTACAGGCTGTAATTGCGCAGCAGCAAGGCATAGTCGCGCTGCAATTTGAAGGCCCCCGACAGGGTGCTCAACCATTGCTGCTGACGCTGATCGCCCGGCGCATCGGCTTTATCGCTCAAGCGCCGGTATTCCAATTTGGCCGAGGCTTTGTAATGCGACTGCGCGGTGTAATCCAGCCCGGCGGAGACGGCGAATCCGGTCTGCTGGCTGCCGGCCAGCACTTTCAGATATTCCGCGCTGCTGTTGAGGGACAGCCCCGGGGCCAGTTGATGGGTGTTGCGCAAACCGGTGGCGAGTTGTTGATCACGCAAATGCGCCAACTCCACGCTTTGCGCATCGCGCAAGCGGTACTCGGTAAATACATTGGTGTTTGGTAAAAATTCGCTTTCCAGACCGGCAATCAGGCTGTTGCTGCGCTGATCCGGGTGCTGGGAGTAGGCGGAGGCCAGGCCGGTTTGCTGTTCGTAGCGGGCATATGCGCGGCTGCGCTCATTGAGCGTATATTGCGCGCCCAGCGCATAGCGGTGTCTGGCGCCGCCTTGCAAGCCCTGCTCGGCCTGCGCCGCCAACAGCCAGTTTGGCGCAGGCCGGTATTGCAATTCCAGGCGCAGGGTGTTCAAGTCTTGCCGCCAATCGGCGCCGGGGCTGGCTGCGCCGCCTTGGCTGAGAACCGGCGTAATCAAATTCCCGGTTTGCGGGCTGATGATGCTGTCGGCGCTGGCGGCGCCAAAAAAGCCGCCGCCGCTTTGCGCATTGCCGGGCAGGCTGGCGGCAAGCGCGCCGGCGTCCGGCGCGCCGCGTTCATGCACATGTCCGAGCGACACATCAAGACGCAAATCCGGGCTGAGCTGAGCCAGCGCGCCGGCGCGCACGCTGCTGCGTTCGGCCTGGCTTAACTGGTCTTGGCTGCGCGCCCCATCCAAATACAAGGTCACGCTGTCGCCCGCTTTGACCGCCAGCTTCAAGCCGGCTTCCGTCCGTCCCGCGCTGATATTGCCGGCGCTGTTGAGAAAACCCGTTTGCGCTTTTTGCCAATACATGGCGAGCTGCCAGCGCTCGCCGCGATGCTCAAATTCCAGCCGTCCGGCGTCGCCGCTGCGCACTTGGCGCTGTTCACCGCTGCGCCCGCTCGGCGTGCTATACCACTGCCCATCCACGGCGTATGCGGTAGCGCTGGCGTGCGCCCATTCAGCCACCAGACGGCTGCGCTGGCCGATGCGCCATCCCAGGCTCAGGCCATGCAAGCGGAAGGGCGATTCCGGATTGCGGTCTTCCACCACGGAAGCGGCCAGCACGGCGTCTTCAGATAATTTGATTTCGCCATCCAGGCCGCCCACCCAGAAGCGCTCGCCGCCCTGCTCGACTTCATAGCTGATGCGCAGCGATTGCGGATCGCCATTTGGCGTCAGGGAGGGAATCGCCTGCTTGAACACAATCCGCCCATCGAATGGCTCAAAGGTGTAATCCTCAAAGCGCGTCAGCGGCGTCACTTGCAATACGCGATCATTTTGATTTTTATCGCGCACAATAATTTCCACTTTTTCGCTGTTGGCGATCGCTTGCGTATTGCGCACGGCAAACGGGCCGGATGTGCCGTTGGCGCGATATTCTTCCACCGCCTGCTTCATGCTGTCGTACAGCGCAAAGCCATTGAGTCCCAGATTTTGCTGTTGATAGTGGCCGCGCACGCCGGTGGCGCTGCGCTGGTAGCGCGCGAGTTTGCGCAACAGCGGGCCGGCGTCCTGCGCTGGCGCGGCGCTCTGGCTGGCCGCTTGCGCTGGCCCGGCGCCTGCAGGCTGCAATGTGGCGCTGTGCAAAAACGAGGGCGGCAAGCGCAGCCCGCGGCCAAAGCCGATTTCATCGCCCGTGCTGAAGTCGCCAAACATTAAATAATTGTGCTGCGCATCCAGTCGCGCATACAGACGTTTGGCGGAACGCGCATCAAAGCCGGTGCGCGCCGCATCGCCATAGATCGGATAAAACTCAATCGGATTCAAGTCGCGCATAAAGCGTGAACGTTCATCCTTATCGCTGTCATACGCCAGGGTCAGCATCAAGCCTTGCGCCGGATCGCCCAACAGCCCTTTGGCGAAGGCGGCGCCGCGCACGCCGTACAAAGTGCGGCCATCCGAGGATTGGCGCGTAAAGCGGCTCATGTCGCGCTCAAAGCCGTCCTGGAAACGGCTTTGCGCCTGCGCCTCCAGACTTTCGCTGCGACGGCGCAGCAGACCTTCGAGCAAACCCGCCGCCAGCCAATGCCGCACTTCCGGCACAAATTCCAATTCGCCGGCGGCGCTCAAGCCGGCCCCGCTCACGCGCAAGGGCACAGTCTTAGGCTCGCCCGGCGCAATGATTTGAAAAGCGGCGACGCCGTCTTGCGCCACAATTTGCACTCCCGGCGTATTGCGTGCGGCGTCGCTGCCGCCCGGGCCGGATTCGTCGGTGCGCAAGTCCTGCGCGGTTCCGGCTTGCAAGATGCGCAGGCCGGGCGCTTCCACCGTCAGCAGCGTCTGGCCGCGCAAGGGGCGCCCCTGCGGATCGAGCAGCCTGACTTTCACGCTGATCAACTGGCGCGCATCAGCCTGCACCCGGTTGCGGTCGGTTTCCACCTCCAGTTGTGCGGCGGCGGCCACCCGGCCCAAGGGCGGCGCAGCATGCGGCAATTTGAGGCCGGGCGCGAAACTGCCGGGGGCTGCTGGCGCCGCGTCTTGCGCCTGGGCGCTGGCGGCGTAAGCAGCGAAAGTCAGCGCCAGCAACTGCGCTAATGGCCGGCGCGACCAGCCGCAGGGGGAGTGTGTTGGGCGTTTTTTCATGGCTGAACTCAATCTGGCGGCCTGTTTGAAAACTTTACTGTGCATGGCCTGCCTCCTCTTGACGCGGGCGCACCAGCTCCTGGTTTGCGCTGTCGCTGGCTTGACGCGGCGCTTGCGGCGCCTTGCTGCGGAACTGGTAGCGCTGCTTGCCGCTTTCATTTTCATGTTCGCGCACTTCGCCGCCGTTGCGGCGCGCTTTGACTTGCTCCAGCACCTGATTGCTGCAAGAGCCTTCGGCAAAATCGGCGCGCAACAATTCGCCGTTCTTGACATCCAGGAACAGGCTGTTAGCGTCGCCCAGATTGCGATTGCTGGTGGTGGTCAGGCGGCTGCCTTTGGGCAAGGTCAGCGCATCCACCTTGAGCACATGCGATTTCGGCGTCAGACCGCAGTAGCTGTATTTGCCCTCCACATCGCTGACCAGCCAGGTTCCATCCTGCAGATACAGGCGCACGCCCGGAATGCCCAATTCTTCGCTGTCTTGCACATGATTATGGTTGCAATCCACAAATATCTTGCCGGCCAGACAGGCTTCATCGCCAAACACGCCTTTGCTGACGCGCACTTGATGCTGGCCCGGGTTGGAGCCGTTTGCATCCGGTCGTGCTTGCAAGGCCGGGCCTTGCAGACAGGAAGCCGGGTTTTGACAAGCCCAGGCTTGCGCCCGGTTCACGCCATCGCCCTGCAACGCGCCCACGCCCACCCGCACCCGGTAGCTGATGGCAGCGCTGCGGCCCGCCGCCAGCGGCCCCAGTTGGAAACCGAGCACCGGCCCCGGCACGCCTTGCGGATCAGGGGCCGGCGCGCCATTGAGCTTGACGGTTCCCGGAATCAGCTTGAAGCCGGCTGGCAACACATCGCGCACCGTGGTTTGCTTGACGGCGGAACCGCTGTTTTGCTTCACCACGATGGTGTAGCGCACGCTGTCGCCGATTTCCGCCTGGGTTTTATCAGCGCTCTTACTGAGTGACAGTCCAGCCGGCTGCAGCGGATCGAGCGGGATGTGGTTATTCAAAATCGGCGCCGAAACCCCGTTCGTAATCAGGAATTGGAAGTAATACTGGGTGCTGTCGGCTCCGCCCGGGACCATGCCGACGCAGGCGTTCGGTTTGGCCAGCGGCACGCCCAGACCCGGTGCGCTATCGCTTTTTTGCACCAGTGCAGGGTCCGGCTGTGCGCCCACCGGCAAGCCATTGCTGATGCAAGGTGGAATCAGGCCCGAAACCTGATTCAGATAGCCCGCCGGCACATCCTTGACTTGCAAGGTATACACCCCGCTGGGGAAATCGTTTTGCAAGAAGAATTGATACAAGCCATCGCTGCCGGTGATTTGGGTTTCCGCCTGCACCCCGCCTAAGAGGTGGCGTTTGACATCGTAACCGGGCGGGCCGCTGAAGGTAACCACGGCCCCGGCCACCGTTTGCCGGGTGACTGCGTCATACACCACGCCAGCCGGGTCGAGCGGCAGATTCTGTTCGCTCACCTCATCGCCCGGGCGCAAGGTGATATTGCTGATCACGCCGCCCTCCACATCGCCTGAGCCGCCGCCGGAAATCGCCACCGCCGGCATGCGGTTGCCCTCATGCGTAAAGACAATCGCAAAGCCGCTGCCGGTTGGCAAGCCGCTTTCCTCATAGCCCGGGCAGTGCAGATTATCGAATTGGTAAAAGCCTTTGGCGTTGGTGCTGGCAAGGCAAATTTGTTTGCCGTTTTGCGACAGACTGACCGTCCAGCCTGCCACGCCATCGTTGCTGGTGTCGCTCGGACGCTGGCGGCTGTGATTGCGGTCGCGCCAGACGTAGCCGTTGACAATCGGCGGCTTCAAGCTGGGCTGACTGCGCGGCGTTTCGCCAAACAGATAGCCGCCCAACACGCCTTGATTGGCGCTGATGACGCCGGCGTTGAAATCAATCGCATCAATCGTATTTTGATACGCAGCGCTGCCGGTATTGGCGTTATTCACCACGCCGCCGGCAAGCCCGGCGGTTTCTTTGCCATCGCTGTATTTGACGCCATCCACATCGAGCTGATTTTCCACCAGCTTGTAGCGCCCCGGCGCCAGGCCGTCGAATACAAAGCGGCCATCGCTGTCGCTTTGCACGGTGCAGGCGCGCAAGGCGCAGATATCGTCTCCGCTGTCGGTTTTGCCCGAGAGCGTTATGCGGACTCCGGCCAGGCCGTTTTCGCCGCTTTCTTTCTGGCCATTATTATTCGCGTCCACATACACAAAACCTTGCAGGGTTGCGCCGCGCTCGCCGAATAAATAATTGACGCCGCTTTGGCCGGCCGGCAAGGCAATCTGGCTGATCTGGTTGCGCGCCGGGTTGCTGTCAAAAGCGCTGTTATCGACCGCGCCCACGCTTTGCGCACCGATCTGTCCCGGACTTTCCTTGCCATCCACATACCCTGCCGGCTGTGTTTCCAGCAAGCTGTAGAGGCCCGCCGCCAAGCCGCTGAAACTGAAGCTGCCATCGGCTGCGCTCTTGCCGCTCAGACTCACCTGTTTGCCATCCACATCTTTGCCGCTGAGGGTAATGCCGACATTCGCAATCCCGCTTTCGCCGCTTTCTTTCAGGCCGTTATGGTTGGCGTCGAAATACACAAAGCCAGACAGTTGCCCCGGTTTTTCGCGGAAATCATAGCCGCTTGCGGCAGTATTGGCCGGCAGCTTAATGTCCTTGATTTTGTTGGCGGCGGCGTCCAGCGCGCCGCCGGCGCTGCCGACCCGGCTGCCGCTATTGCCCTCAAAATCGC
This sequence comes from Massilia sp. W12, assembly GCF_037300705.1. Taxonomy (NCBI): domain Bacteria; kingdom Pseudomonadati; phylum Pseudomonadota; class Betaproteobacteria; order Burkholderiales; family Oxalobacteraceae; genus Massilia; species Massilia sp. W12. The sequence goes on from NZ_CP147776.1 coordinate 4,017,729, forward strand.
CCCAGGCCGCCGGCTGGCTTTGGCTGATGCTGTACACGCCCTGCAGTAAAGCATTGAACAGATAAGCACCATTCGTGTCTGTCTGCACGCTGCGCGTCACACTCTGGCCGCTGCTGTCCTGCCCGCTCAAGCTCAGCGTGACTTGCGCCAACAACGGTTCCGGCGTGGCGCCCGCATCGCGCACGCCATTCCCGTTCATATCCACATACGCCACGCCGGCAATGCTGGACAAGCCCGTCATTTCGCGGAAGTCATAGCCGCTCGCCGCCACGCCGCTCAAGGGGAATTGCAGATTGCTGAGCTGGTTTTTCGCGGCCACGCCGCCGGCCCCGGTTCCCGCCTGCACCCCGCTGGCGCCGGGGAAATCATCCCACTTGGCTGGCTGGCTTTGGCTCAGGGTATATGTGCCGGCAGGAATGTTGATGATGCGATATTGGCCGCTGGCGTCAGTTTGCGCGGTAAAGCGCTGCGGATTGCCCTGGTAATCCGTGCCGCTCAAGGTGAAGCCGACGCCGGCTAACAAAGGCTCGTCCGGATCGCGCACGCCATTCCGGTTCAAGTCGCCATACACCACCCCTTGCAGGCTGGACAGCACGGCCACTTGCTCGCCAAATAAATAGCTGTGGCCCTCAGTTGCGACCGGCAGCGTGATGCCGCTGATGCGATTGAGCGGATTATTCGCCACACCGCCTGCTGCGCCGGCAGCGTCGCGGCTGTCGATATAGCCGGCTGGCTGGCTTTCGCTCAAGGTATAACTGCCCGCCGCCAGGCCATAGAAGGCAAACACGCCATCGCTGCGCGTGACGCCATTGCGTGCGGCGGCGCCGCTCAATTCAATCGACACGCCGCCAATCCCGCTCTCGCCGGCATCCAGCACGCCATTGCGATTTTGATCGAAATACACACGGCCGCTGATGCTGGAAGCGTTTTCGCGGAAGTTGTATTCCACCCCATTGATGGCCGAAGGCAAGACGATGGCGGAAATCTGATTCAGCGCGGCCAAGCCGACGCTGACGCTGTTTTGGGCGCCAACCTGGGAGCCTGACGCCGCCGCATAATCATTCACCCCGGCCGGCTGGGTTTCGCTGATCGTGTAGCCGCCTGGATTGGAGGGGCGCAGATTGTTGAAGCTGTAACGCCCATCGCTGCCGGTGAGCGTGCTCAGGTTGACGCTGGCGCCACGGTCATCCAGCCCGCTCAGATTGATGGTGACGCCCGGCATATGGCCAAGTCCGCCATACACGCCGCTGTTATTGATATCGTGATACACCAGCCCGGCCAGTGAAGCCGGCAACACTTCGCCAAAATTGTACTGGGTGAAGGTTTGCGCAGCATTGAAAGGCAAGGCGCTGATCACGTTATACACGCTGTCGTTACAAGCGCCGCATGGCCCGGCATTGATCAAACCCTTGCTCACTTTGCCATCGTACCAATTGGCAGGCTGGCTTTGCGTGATGACGTAGCCGGCGCCATTGGCGTTTTTCACGCCAAGCAGGGTATAGCTGCCATCGGCTGCGCTGAGCGCGCTGCAAGGCGCGTTCATGCACGGCGCGCCGCCGCCCGCCGCCACCCCGCTCAAGCTCAGCACCACTCCGCCAATCCCGCTTTCCCCGCCATCTTTCACGCCATTATTGTTTTGGTCGTGATACACAAAACCGCTGATGGTTCCGGTTTTTTCGCCAAACAGATACTGCTCGCCCGCCACGCCCGCCGCCAGCACGATGCCGCTGAAACGGCTGTTGAGGCCCGCCAGGCCGGCGCTGCCGCCTTGCGTGCCGACGCTATTGACCGCTTCGGCAAAATCCTGCGGCTGGGTTTCCGTCACCGTATACCCGGCGCCATTGCTGGCCGGCAAGCCAAGGAAGCTGAAATTGCCATTGCTGTCGGTGCTGCGCACGCAAGAAGGAATCAGGGTGCAGACATCCACCCCGCCCGCGCTCAAGCCGGACAGCGTCACACTCACATTCGGCAGACGCACATCGCCTGCCCCCAGTGCGCCGTTCACATCCACATCAAGATAGCTCACGCCGCTGATGCTGGCGCTGCGTTCGCCAAAGTCATAATTGACGCCAATCTGTCCCACGCCAATAACAATGCCGCTGATTTGATCATTCCCGGCCAGGCCGACCGGCGCGCCGCCCACCGTGCCACGGCTGTCAATACCGTCGCCATAATGCGACAGCGGCGCGCTGGCCTGGCTTTGCTCTGTCACCGTATACCCGCTGCCATTGCTGGCCGGGATGCCAATGAATTGCCATACCCCGTTGGCGTCGGTGCTGACGGTGCAGGGATTGGGCGAAAGCGCGGCGCACACATCCACATTCGCGGCAGTTTGCCCGGACAGAGTGACGGCGATGCCGGGAATGCCGAATTCGCCGCCATCCATCACACCATTATTGTTCAAGTCCACATACACATGGCCGGACAGACTTTGCCCGCCTTCGCCAAAGTTGTAATTCACAGCCGCATCGCCCGGAACCAGCACAATATTCGACACCGTGCGCTTGTTCAGGCCGACCACCGCAGTATTCGCGCTGACCGGGGTCGCGCCATCATTGCCGCCCTTGCTGCCTACGGTGAGGCCGGTGTGCGTCACCCCGCTCAAGACTTGCTGGCTGACCTGGTACACGCCGGGGCGCAAGCCGGTGAAGCTGTAGGCGCCGTTTGCGCCGCTGGTGGCGTTCAGCGAAACCGGCCCATGATCGCTCGTGCCGCTCAAACTGATTTGCACCCCGGTCAGGCCGGCGCTCTCATCCGTGCCGGGCAGCGAGGTCAAGTCGCGCAAGGCGTTGGCGTTCAAATCGCCAAACACAAAACCGGACAGGCTGGCGTTCGCCACCTCGCCAAACAGATAGCCGGTGGCGTTGGTGTTGGCGGCCAGATTAATCGCGCTGATCTGGTCTGTCAGCAAAGCGCCGGGCGCGCCGCCGGCGCTGCCGGCCACGTCCAGGCCATCTTGATAACCGTTTGGCTGGCTTTCGCTCAGGGTGTATGCGCCGGGCGATAAATTGGCGAACAGGAAGGCGCCGCTGCCATTGGTGCTCACGCTCAGATTGCTGACCGCATTGCCATAGATATCTGTGCCATTCAATTGCAGCGCCACCGAGGCGATTCCGTTTTCCGCGCCGTCTTTCACTCCATTATTGTTTTGATCGTAATACACCGTGCCGGCCAGGGAAGCGCTTTGCACCGTCATCGGATAGCAGATATTTTGATTATTCGCGCTCACCAGATCGACTTGATTGGTGCTTGCGCTGGCGCAGTTATTCAAATTCCCGGTGCTTGTGGCGCGCACCGGAATCAAGACCGTGGCCACCTTGCCGGCTTCCAGCATGCCCAGATTACAAGTGACCGTGCTGCCGCTCACGCCGCATACGCCATTGCCCGGGCTGGCGTTATTGTTGCTCCACACAATCCCCCCGTTATAAGGCGCGGCGTTATATGGCGCAATCGCGCCGCCGCTGTATAAAGACAGGCCAGCCGGCAGCGCATCGGTGCTGGTGGTGACGATGCTGTCGCCCGGCCCGGCGTTGGTCACCGTCAGCACATAGTAAAACGGCTGGCGCAATTGCACGCTGGAAGTCGTGACATTGGCGCTGCCATTCCAGGCGCGCGCGCTCTTGCTCAATTGCAAATCGACGCGCTGGCGCACGCTGGTGGTTTGCGCCATCGTATTATTCGCCAACACGGTTTCCGGCTCGTTTGCGCTCACCGTCACGCTGGATACATAAGAGTCGCCCGTCGAGGCCGGCAGCGTTTCCACCCGGTAATCCAGATATAAATCAGTGGTGGCGTTATTCGCCAGCAGGATTTGCCCCGGCGGGAAGGCGCATTGCACTGTCAACGTGGCCGGACCTGTCACGCTGGCGCCGAGATTATTACAGTAATTGGAATAGGTCTGGCCGCTGGCGCTGAGCTTATCGCCGAGGAAGGTCATGCTCTTGCCTGCCGGCGGCGTCATGCTGTAGTTCAGTTGCAAACCGGACGCGACCGAAGGCCCACGATTGGTGATGATGTTGCGGTATGTCACCACATTATCGGGGAACTGTGGATTGGCGCTGGCGGGCACAAAGCCCAGCGGATCAGGGTTGTCAGTGTTATTCACCAGAATATCGAGCGCCGCCGGATTCACCGTCAGCACCGTTTGCGCAGTATTGTTGGCGTTATTGCTTTCCTGCGTGCTGGTGCTGACGCTGGTATCGGAGGTAATAGTGCGCGGATTGGGCGGGCTGGCCATGTAATCGGGACGCGTCACCACTGTCACTGTCGCGGTGGCGCCATTGGCCAGACTGCCCAAGGCGCAATTCAGGGTCTGGCTGCCGCTGTTAAACGGACTGCAACTGCCGCTGCTGGGCGTGGCGGAAATAAACGTCATCGTGCCGCCATTGCTGGTGAAAACCTGGCTCAAATTCACATTCGCCGCGCTGGATGGACCATTATTATTCACCGTCAAAATCCAGGTGACATTGGTGCCGGCCAGGGTCGGATTCGGGGTCGCGGCGGATTGCACGGTGATATCGGCCACCGGATCAATTTGCACCGTCACTGCACTGCTGTTATTGCTGCGATCCGGATCGCCGATATTGCTCGAAATCACGCTGGCGGTATTGGTATACACGCCGCCCGGCTGACTCAGGCTGTCATACAGAGGACGGTTGACGGCGATGGTGAAAATCGCCGTTTCGCCAACCGCCATGCTGCCGCTGTTTTGGGTACACACCACAGTCGCCCCGGTGCTGCAGTTAAAACCGGCGGCAGTCGTGCCGCCGGTTTTGCTGGCGCTGACAGTGGTGCTGCCGGTGACATAGGCTGGAATCGGATCATTCACAATCACGCCATCCACTGCGCCCGGCCCGGCATTGGTGACAGTCAGGGTGTAGGTCAGGGTTGGCGCGTTCCAGGCCAGCACCGCCAAATCGCGGGTCTTAACGATTTGCAAATCCGCTGCGCTGGCGGCGACCGTAGCGGTCACGCTGGCGCTGACGCAGTTATTGCCCGTCACCTGATCTTGCCAGGAGCCGACTGAATCGGTGTAAGCGGCGCAGGCGGTATTGCTCAACACGCCGCTGCCGGTTGCAGTGGTGGTCAAAACCAGCGGCGAGGCGCTGGCGCCGGCATTCAAGGCCGCATTATAGGTACATGTCACGTTTTGCCCGATTTGCGCGCCGCAACTCCAATTGCTGCCGCTGGCCATGCTGACAAAACTTTCGCCAGCCGGCAGGGTGTCGATAATTTTGACTTCGCCGGCGCGCGCATTGCGCGGCCCGTTATTCTGCACCACCATGGTGCTGCTCATATTGCTGCCTTGCGCCACCGGATCAGGCGTTTTGCTCTTGCTGATGGATAAATCCACGCCATCCGGCATCAAGCTGAAATTCACGCTGCTGCTGTCATTGCTGTTGACGCCGTCCGGCGTTTGCGCGCCGATGCTGGCGCTGTTGATGAGCGGCGTGGCCAAGGCGACTGCCGGCGCGCTGGCGCTGATCGTGATATCGTCCGCCGCCCCCACCGCGTAGCTGGCGCGGGTGCAGGTAATGGTTAAGCCGCTGACGCCGCAACTCCAGCCCGGGCCGCTCGCGTTAATGCCGGTAAACGCCGCCGGCAAGGTGTCAATCACAGTCAGATTGCTGGACGCAAACGGGCCATTATTGCGCGGCTGCAAAGTGAAACTGACATTGTCGCCGCTGGCCACCAGCACGCTTGACACCAATTTCGTTATCGCCAGGTCTGCCCCGCTGGTAACGCTGATATCCGCGCTTGCGGTGTCATTGCTGCTGTTGTAGTCAGTCGCCGCCCCCGTCACGCTGACGCTGGCCGCACTGGTGATGACGCCCAATTGGGCGCCGGTAATGCGCGCCGTGATGAGAATATCCGGCAAAGCGCCGATGGCGGCATTGCTGCGGGTGCATGTCACCACTTGCGCCGCCACACCGCAAGACCAGCCGCTGCCGCTGGCGCTGAGGTAGGTCAAATTCGGCGACAGTGTGGTGGCGATACTGACATGTTGCGCTGTGTTCGGGCCAATATTGTTGCTGGCCAGGGTATAAATCACACTGGAACTGGCGGGAAAGGTATTTTGATTCGGCGTCAGGGTCACCGCCAAATCGGCTCCATTATCAATCGTGGTGGTTTGGCTCAGGCTGTCATTGACGGGGTTGGTGTCGGTGTCGGTGCTGGAAACGGTGGCGCTGGCGCTCACCGTGCTGCCGGCGCTGACCAGGCTGGCGACGGTGATATCAACGCTGAACACATCGGCTGTGCCCGGCCCGCCGGTGTCGCCGCTGACGCTTGGATAGCTGCATTGCACGCGGTGCGGCCCCGCTTGATACGCACAATGCGCGCTGTCTGAGACCGAAACAAAGGAAGTCTGCGCATCCAGCGCCACATTCAAGGTCACATTATGGGCCACGTCTGGCACGTTATTGGTGACGGACAGGCTGTACACCAGATTGCCGCCGCGCACCGCAGGATCAGGGCTGTCGGTGAAATTTGCGACCAGCAGATCGACCGCCAATGCCGGCATGGCAGCAAAAGCCATCAACAAACTGAAACACGCGCCAAGTATATGTACCGGGCGCAACCCACCACGCGCCCCAAAGGCGTAGGAAGAATGCGTCATCTTTTTTCCAGGAAAAGGGTAAGCCGAATTTGCTGATGCTTTTGCAATAAATTATAGCGACACTTGTCCCTGAAAAGAACCTGTTTCTTTAACAATTCATGCTTAAATTGGCATAAAAATAAAAAGTTGAAGCGTCCTCTTCTTCATCTGGACAAATAAAACATCGGGAATAATCAGTATTGCAGAATTCTGCAACATGACAAGCGCCGGCAGGGCTTGCCCACGGTCTTGGCGGGTGTTTTGAAGAATTGTATGAAAACTGCCGGCATTTTCATGATTGAAGCCGGGCGGCCAATCTGCCGCATGATCAGCATGACCTTGGAAGATGAAAGTTTTACCGTTTCGCGCAGCGCTGACTTGTAATTGATGCGGGAGCCGAAAGGGTTTGAATGTGCCCGCTCCGATTTTTTGGATGTCCCCTGCCCTTGATTGCGCCGGCTCGCATGCCTTTGCATATCCACCGGTGTCGAATGGGCCGGCTCCAATTCTTTGGCATATCCACCGGTGTCGGACGCCGGGTTATCGCTGCACTCAAGCCAGCCTGCGCAGCAGACCAGGCAAGCCAGCGGGGCCGGCTTATTTTTGCTTGATCCACTCCGGCACATGCCAGGATTTGAGCCAGACGATAAATTCAGGCAGCGGCATCGGCTCGGCCACGATGTAGCCTTGCAGCAGATCGCAGCCAAGCTTTTGCACCATCTGCAAATCCGCCTCTTTCTCCACCCCTTCGGCCACGGTTTGCAATTGCAGGCGCTTGGCCATTTCAACCGAGGATTGCAAAATAATTCTGGCCTGCTCGTTTTGCGAGGCGGAGGCGACAAAGCTGCGGTCTATCTTCAGTTCGGTGAAAGGCAGGCGGCGCAGCTGATCAATGGTGGAATAGCCTGTGCCGAAATCGTCAATCGACAATCCGATGCCCTTCAAGCGCAGGCGCAGCAAGACATCCAGCCCGATGCGCGCATCCTGCATTACGCCGGATTCGGTGATTTCAATCATCAGATTTTCCGGCTTGATGTCGTATTGCTTGAGTTGCTGATCAATATGCTCAGGCAGATTGATGGTGCCCAGGGTCGAGGCGGCCAGGTTGAGGGCGATGCGCAAATCGGGGTAACCCGCTTCACGCAATGCGGCCAGCGCCTGCATCGCGCTTTGCAGCATGGCGATAAACAGGCTGTCGATAAAGCCATGCGCTTCCATCGGCGCAATGAACTGCAAGGGCGTAATCAGGCTGCCATCCTGGCGCCGCCAGCGCGCCAGCGCTTCCGCACCGCATGGCAAGCCGCTCTTCAAATCCAGCTTCGGTTGGAAATACGGCACAAATTCATTGCGCGCCAACCCCGCCGCCAACTCCGTCGGCATGACGCCATCCTGATCGCTGTCTTCCAAGGGCAACTCACCCGGATGCGGACAATGGCGCAGCAATTCGTATAAACGCTCCGGCATAAACGGCTTGGCCAGCGTGCCCCAGATGCGCAGACCATGGGCTTGCGCCAGTTCATAGATGCTGGGCAGGAGATCGGCGGCGCCGCTGATCACAATCAGCGCCCCGCGATAATCATGTTTGGCCAGATGACGCAGGAATTCCACCCCATCCATGCCCGGCATATTCACATCGAACAGCAAGACGTCGATGTTATGCGCCGCTTTGGCCAGCTCAGCCAGAGCGATGCGCGCATCATTTTCCTGGCGCACCCCTTGCGCTCCGCGCAGCGATAATAAATGGGACAGATAATCGAGCATGAACGGATCATCATCGACCAGCATCACATGCAAACCCTGTAATTCATTGCTGCGCACCTCCGCCGGCAATTGGCCACGCTGGCGCGGCAGGGTTTGAATGCGTTCCTCGGTTTCGCGCAAGCTGGCCAGCAGGCTGGGCATATCCGCTTCCAGCAAAGCCCAGTCGCTCTTCAAGCCGGTTTGTTCGAGTTTTTGACACAGATCGGACAAGGCGGTCGCGCCTATCATGCGCGCCGAGGATTTCAGCTTGTGCACTGCGCGCACGAAGGTGATGGTGTCGCGCCGTTGCAGCGCCCACTTGGCGTCATTGATGCATTCGGCGGCTGAGTCAAGGAAGCCATGCAGCATGCGCGCCGCTTCCTGCGGGTCGTCGTCGCCCAGCATTTGCGCCAGATTTTCCAGATAGTCGGCATAGGCCGGTCTTTGCTCTTGCGGCGGACGCGGCGCGATGCGGCTGCGCGGGGCCGGTTTGACGTTTTGCAGGCTGCTCAGCCATTTTTGCAACATCGCTTGCAAGTCTTTGAGTTCAACCGGTTTGGCCAGAAAATCATCCATGCCGGCGGCGGCGCAGGCCGCAGCCGCGTCTTTGGCGGCATTCGCGGTCAAGGCGACGATGGGGATATGGCCGCCGGTCAGCGATTCTTTGGCGCGCACCGCTTGCGCCAGTTCATAGCCATCCATCACCGCCATATTGCAATCGGTCAGGATCAAGTCATAGTCGCCGGCCTGCCATTTTTCCAGCGCTTCGCTGCCATCGCAGGCGAAATCAACCCGGTATCCTAATTTCTCAATCTGCCGGCGCAATAATTTGCGGTTCGGTTCATGGTCTTCCGCCGCCAGAATCGCGCCGGGATATTGCGGCGGCAATTCTTCTTCCGGCTCCGGCGCGGCGGTGGCCTGGGTCAATTCCAGTTCAACCCAGAAAGAGGAGCCTTCGCCCAGCACCGATTCCACTCCGATCAGGCCGTTCATGGCTTGCACCAGGGTTTTCGTGATCACCAGGCCGATGCCGGTGCCTTCAATCGTGCCGCGCTCAGCGCCGATACGGTTAAACGGCTGGAACAATTCGGTCAGGCGCTCCGGCGCAATGCCGGGGCCGGTGTCGTGGATGGTGAGGCGATAGCGCTGGCCCGGCAAGGCGTCGCCGCGCACTGAGACGCGCCCGCCATCGCGGTTGTATTTGACCGCATTTGAGAGCAGATTCAGCAAGACTTGGCGCAGGCGGATGCGGTCGCCGCGCAAAATCACCGGCGCGCTCAAATTCAAATCCAGGCTGATATCGCGCGCCCTGGCTTGCGGCTCCAGCAATTTGTGGCAGTCGCGCAGAATTTCCGCCGGGTCCACGTCTTCAATCGACAATTCGACGCGGCCCGATTCGATGCGCGCCAGATCCAGAATATCATTGACCAGCGCCAGCAGATGGCGGCCTGCTTTCTCAATTTCCGCCGCGCTGTTGTGCACATCCTCGTTCAAATCGTCTTCCATCGACAGCAATTGGGCAAAACCCAGCACTGCATTCAGCGGGGTGCGCAATTCGTGACTCATGGAAGAGAGGAAGAGCGATTTGGCGCGCGAGGCCGCTTCCGCCGCTTCGCGCGAGGTGATCAATTCCTGCTCCACCTGCTTGCGTTCGGTAATGTCCTGGATGGTGCCGGAGAAGCTCTTGATGCGGCCGCTCTCATCGCTGCGCGCCACGGCTTCGGTGTGCACCCAGCGGATGCTGCCATCCGGGCGCACGATGCGGCTGTCAATGCTGTGCCGTTCGCCTTTCTTGAAGGCTTCTTTCATCAGATTGCGGATGCGCTCGACATCATCCGGGTGCAGGGTCGAGAGCAGGCGTTCCAGGGTCGGTTCATACTGTCCCGGCAAATGGCCAAAGATGCGGCACACCTCATCCGACCAGGTGATCTGGCCGCTTGCCACGTCCCATTTCCAGTTGCCCATGTGGCCGATTTGCTGCGCCTGGTGCAATTCAGCGGTGCGCTCTTGCACCAATTCTTCCAGATGTTCGCGGTATTGCGACAATTCCTGATCCATGCGCTTGCGCTCGGTGATGTCGCGCGTGACGGTGGCGAAATTGATCGGTTTGCCGCTGGCGGCGTCATCGATGCGGAAGATATCGAACCAGACCGGAATCGTCTGCCCGCTGTTGAAGTGACGGAATTGCAATTCGCCGGTGAAGCGGCCATGTTGCATCAGGTGCGGGATGATTTGATCGTGCACCATTTGCGCATCCGGAACCGGGAAAAAGTCGGCCAGATGGACTTCATCAAACACGCCGAATTCCTGCAGGCCGACCAGGCTGCGCCCGGCTTCATTGATAAAGGTGGCGCGCCCGCTGATGTCGGTAATCGCAATAAAGTCGGGCGAATAGCGCACGATGGAGGCGAGGCGCTGAATTTCCTCCTCGGCCATGGTCTGCTCGGTAATGTCGGTATTGGTGCCGACATAGGCCATGACTTCGCCCTGCTGATTGAAAATCGGCGCAGCCTGTCCCAGCACCCAGCGCATATCGCCGTTTTCATGTACAAAGCGGTAGGAGGAATGCAAGGGTTTGCCGCTGGATGCGGCGGCCAGCCATTCATCCCAGACGCGCCGCACATCGTCCGGGTGCAAGGCGCGATACCAGCCGTCGCCCATCGCCTGCGCGCTGGTGATGCCGGCGATCTGGCACCAGCGGTTATTCACGAAGGTGCAATTGCCATGCCCATCGGTTTCAAACACGCCGACCGGCGATTCTTCAATCATGCCGGCCAAGCGGCTTTCATTTTGCTGCAACACCGCTTGCTGCTGGTCGAGGGTGGCGATCATCTGATTGAATGAGCGCACCAGAATCCCGATTTCGCCGCCATGTTCTTCTTCCACCAGGCGCGCCGGGCCGGATTTGGTCGGCAGGGTGGAAACGTGTTCGGTAAAGCGTGAGAGCGGATCAATCAGACGCCGCACCAGGGTGGAGACAATCAGAATCAGCAGAATGCAACCGCCGCCAATCGCCAGCGAAACATAGTGCAAGGCGCGGTCAAACGGCGCGCGCGCTTCTTCCAGCATGTAATTGGAAGCGAAAATCCAGCCGGTTGACTCCACCCGCTTAAAGGTGACAATCACCGCATCGCCATACGAGGTGATGGTTTCGCCGACCCCTTCAAACCCGGCATAGGCCTTGTCATACATCGGGTTTTTGCCGAGGGTGGCGGTGAGCAGGCGCTTTTTATCGACGTGCAAAATCATTAAGCCGTCGCGGTCGGTCATATACACATACCCTTTGGCGCCGTTTTTGACTTTGCCGATCTGCACCATTAAGTTATCGCCCAGCAGATCCATATGGCCGACCAGCAAGCCGATGAATTGCCCGCTTTTATCAAACACCGGGGCCGACATGTGCAGCGCCGGCTCATTTTTATTGCGGGTGGAAGCGTAGGGTTTGCTGATATACGGTTTTTGCGTGATCAGGGCATGCTGGAAAAATTCGCGCATCGCCATATCTTTGCCGCGCCGGCCTTCGCGAAACGGGGCTTCGGCCACCAATGAACCGTCTTTGCCGATCAACATTACGCCGGTGTCGAACATGGCGTGCAAACTGCCCTGCTGATCCAGAAAATCCTGCGCTTTTTGCGGATCGCTGAAGACATCCGCCGGCACCCGCGCGGCGGAGGCGCTCAAGGCGCCGAGCATAAAGCGCAGCTTGTCATCCATGGTCTTGGTCAGGGCCGAGACCAGCGACACTTGCTGGGTGTAGATGGAGTTGCGGAATTCGCGCTCGAAATAGCGGAAGCTGATCCAGGAAACGGTGGCGACGAATAACACGAAGACAACCGATGCGGTCAGGGCGACCTTGGCTTTCAAGCTCAGATCGGCGGACGCCGCTTGCCGGTTTTTCGGTTTGGCTTCTGTCACTTTATTCCACCCCTTGGAGTCGTCAACCGGTTCAGAATACATCAAACCATGAGCGCCAAGCCAGCCTTTTGCATCAGATCAGACCGACTTATTCGCCCAGCAAATGATCGAGCAACACATAAAACTGTTCAATATCGAGCGGTTTGGCGACATAAGCGGTGAAACCGGCGGCCAAACCGCGCTCAGCATCGCCCTTCATCGCGTTCGCTGTCACCGCCACCACCGGGGTTTCCTGCAAGCCGGGGATGGCGCGTAATTGCTGCAAGGCCTGATAGCCATCCAGGCCGGGCAGGTTAATATCCAGCAAGATCAGGGCCGGCTTGAGTTTTTCCGCCAGCGGCAGCCCGGCTTCAGCGCTGACCGCCTCCACCATTTCCAGATTGCCGCGTCTGGCCAGCACTTTATGCATCAAGCGCTGACTGGCGGCATTGTCTTCAATATACAAAATGATCTTGCGTGAAGCATCGATCTCAGCTTGTGGCGCCATGCTTTCCTCCTGTGGCCGCACGGGGGCGGCGATGCGCTCTGGTTCGGCAGGCAGCGTGACCTCCTCTGCCCGGGTTTGCGGGGGTGTATGCGGGACCCGGAGCGGTTCCGGATCAGTTTGCGCTGGCGCCGTGTGTGCAGCTTCCATGACCTGCGGCGGCGGCAAGCGGCTGCTGGCGGCGCTTAAATTCAGCTCCAGCCAGAAAGTGGCGCCCAGTCCGGGCGTGGATTCCACCCCCAACTGGCCGCCCATTAAATGCAAAAGACTGCGGCAAATCAATAAACCGATGCCGGTGCCCTTGCTGCCGCCCTCTTCCGCCCCGAGGCGGTCGAATGGAGTGAACAGGCGCGCCAGCTTGTCAGCGCTCAAGCCATAACCGGTGTCGCTGACGGCGATTTGCAAGCGCGGCGTAAGCGCGCTCAGCGTATCGGTGTCGTCCAGCGGCATCAAGCAGCAACCGACTTGCACGCGACCGCCGGGACGATTGTATTTTATGCCATTTGCAATCAAGGCCAGCAAGACTTGATGCAAACAACCGGCATCGGCTATCACTTCACAATCCAGACACTCGCCCAGATCAAAGCCGATGCTCACGCCATTGGCCGCAGCCATGCCGACCACATGCGATTCGCAGGATAAAAACAGCTGACGCAAGGAAACCGGGGCCAGATGGATTTGCTGCTGGCCGGATTCGATGCGCGCCAGATCCAGCACGTCTGAGACCAGGCCCAGCAATTGCTGACCGGTGCGCGCAATTTCATACGCGCCCTGCTGCACGCTGGCGGCGGCGCGCGCGGCGCCGGGGTCTTGCTGCATCAGATTGGCATACGCCAGAATCGCATTGATGGGGGCGCGCAATTGTCGCCCCATGTCTTGCAAAAAAGCGGGTTTGACCTGATTCGCCTCATCCAGATTAAAACTGCTCATTTCATGCAGCGCGGCCATGTCCTGCACCGTGGTGTCGCTGCGCAACAGGCGGCCATCGCTGCCCAGATGCCCCAGGCCCACCGTACGCACATAGCGGATCTGACCATCGAAGCGGACGATGCTTTGCACGCTGTCATCGTCATCCTCTTGTATTGCCTGGTTCTGGCGCAGACTCAGATTGCTCATCAGTTCTGACCACACCAATTGTTCTTCGTCGCGCTCCAGCGTGGCTTTGCGCTGCGCTTCATAGTGCGCGCGCGCTTCCTGTTTATCTGCGCTGATGTCATGCCGCCAGGAGACGAATTGCCAGGGCCGCCCCTCGTCATCCAGAAAGGGGGCGATGGTGGTTTCCAGCCAATACAGGCCGCCCTGTTTGTCGCGGTTGCAAATCTGGCCATGCCAGATGCGGCCCTGATTCAGGCTGTGCCATAAATCCTGGAAAAAGGCGTTGTCATGTTCGCCGGATTTCAGCATGCGATGGTTTTGCCCCAGCAGCTCATGCCGCGCATAACCGCTGACGCGGCAAAAGCGGTCATTGATCCAGGTGATGCGGCCCATCGGATCGGTGATCGAAATCGGCGTATGCTGGTTCAAGGCTTCGTGTTCGCGTTCGCGCTCGGCGCGCAGACGCCCCAATTGGCGCTGGATTTCATGCAGGCGGCGTTGTGTGCGCGCCCGCGCAATCACAATTTGCGCCAGCATGCCCCACTCGGCGTCATGTTCCGGCAGGTGCAAGCATTCCTGCTGCACGCCGCTGGTGCGCGCGCCCAGCAACAGCACGCCCAGGCCGGGATCCAGATCGGACAGCAGGGCGGCTTGCGCAGCTTGCGAGGCCGGCAACAAGGCCAGATCGACTTTTTGCTGTTCCAGCAATTGCATGGCGTGATTCAAATCCTGCGCCACCATGCAGGGCATATCCTGCCCCTGCAAAGCCAGCTGGCAAGCCTGTTGCAATTGCGGGTCATCAAATAAGAGCATGATGTGCGGCAAACCGTCCGCCCCTTCCAGGCACAGTCTGGCGACGGTGGCCAGCAAGGTAGCGCTTTGCAAGGGGCGCGCCAGCAAATGACTGGCGCCGGCGCGGTACATGGCCAGCCGGGTCTGCACTTCGCCGCGCGCGGTCACCATCAAAATTTGCAAGGAGGGCGGGGCCTGCTCGCGCGCCCGGCGCAGCCAGGACAGGGCGGCGGCTTCCAATTCAGCCTGCACCAGATCAATCAGCAGCAAGGCCGGCCAATTCAGCTTGCAGGCTTGCCACAGGCTGTCAGCGTCATGGAAAACCTCAGCGCGGTAATGCGCATCAATCAGGGTTTGGCGCAAATTGCGCATGTGTTCGGGAATATCTCCCCAGATATAGATCAGGGCCTGCTCCGCCCCGCTGGCCGTGGGCGGTTCGCTTTCGTGCGCGCCGGTGATCGATTGCAACCAGGCTTCCGCCACCTGCACCAGGGCGTCGGCGGCGTCGATGATGCGCTGCAATTCGCCAGGTTTAGGCTGTTGCATGCGCCCCAGCAGGCGCGCCAGATTAACTTCCAGCGGTTGCGCCACTTCGGCCAGCAAGTCGATGCCAAAGCTGCGCGCGGAGGAAGACAGGCTGTGCACCAGACGGTGCAGGAAATCGACGCGGCGCGGATTCCAGGTTTCCACTTCGAGCGCATGCATTTGATGCACGATTTCATCAATGCGGCGCGGCAGCTGCGCGGCAAAAGTCTGGCGCAGATGCGGATCGGGAAATGGAATGGATGCTGCCGTTGTCATGCGTGTCTTTCCAAAACGCTCGGGTCAACAGTGCAAGAAGGGAGGCTTGCGCGAAAGCAATCAAATGGATTTTAACCGCCTTGTGGCAAGCCTGGATAATTTTGCATACAAATTTCACAGCCTGATACAACAAGCTGCGGTATGGCGTCATGCAGGCGCATCAAGCGCCTTGTGGCATACGCGCCAGGGCGACATAGTTTTCCAGCGCCACCGCTTCCGGGCGCAAGCCCGGATCAATTCCAGCCTCGCGCAATTGCTGTTCACTGAACATGCCCGCCAGGCAGTTGCGGATCACTTTGCGGCGCTGCGAAAACGCCTGCGTCACCACCGCTTCCAGGCGCGCGCCGTCGCAGGCCAAAGGCTGCGCCAGCGGAATCATGCGCACAATCGCCGAATCAACTTGCGGCGCCGGATCAAACGCCTGCGGCGGCACTACAAACAGCATATCCATTGCATAGCGCCATTGCAACATCACCGACAAGCGGCCATAGGCTTTGCTGCCGGGTTCGGCCACCATGCGCTCGACCACTTCTTTTTGCAACATGAAATGCTGATCCGCCACCTGCGGCGCATATTGCGCCAGATGAAACAGCAAGGGGGTGGAAATATTGTAGGGCAGATTACCGACCACGCGCAGTTTGCGCCCTTCCTGCAACAAACTGGAAAAATCAAATTGCAGCGCATCGCCGGCGTGAATGCTGAGTTGCTCCGGCTTGAATTGCTTTTGCAGACGCGCCACCAGATCGCGGTCCAGCTCCACCACATGCAGATGCGCCAGATCTTGCAGCAACAATTTGGTAAGCGCCGCCAGGCCAGGCCCGATTTCCACCATCAAATCATCACGTTGCGGCGCAATGCCGCGCACAATGTCGTACAAAACCTGCTGGTCGGTCAGGAAATTCTGGCCGAAACGTTTTTTGGCGATATGTTTCATCGGGGGTGGCGGGAGTGGAATGGATCAGGGCGCAACTATAGCATTTTCAGGCTTGCGCCGTGATAAAAATTGCAATTTGGAAACATTTCTGCTGGCTGCATTCAGTCTTTCAAGGCGCGCAACACATCCAAAATCTGCTGCCCGTAACTCTCCAGCTTGCGTTGACCAACGCCGGAGATATGGCCAAGCTCTTCCAGACTGGCCGGCTGCGCCTTGGCGATTTCGCGCAAGGTGGCGTCCACAAAAATCACATACGCCGGCACATTGTGTTCGCGCGCGGTTTCCACGCGCCACCAGCGCAGTTTTTCAAATATCGCCTGTTCGCCGGAAGACAGATCGGTTTCGACAAAGGGTTTGTTCTGGCGCTGGCTGCCGCGTTTGGCGGCTTTTTGATAGCGCCGCAAATCTATTTTGCGCTCGCCCATCAAGGCCGGACGCGCCGCTTCGGTTAATTTCAAGGCGTTATACGCTTCATGATCTACCGTCAGCAAACCGAGCGCGATGCTTTGCCGCACAATCGAGCGCCATTCGTCTTCACTGTGTTCGCGCCCGCAGCCAAAGGTTTTCAGTTGATCGTGCTGCCACTGCAATACTTTTTCGCTGGAGATGCCGCGCAACACTTCGATAATATGTCCAGTACCAAAGCGCTGGCCGCAACGGTACACCGCTGACAACAGTTTTTGCACCTGCACAGTGGCGTCAAATAATTGCGGCGGCAATAAACAGGTGTCGCAATTGCCGCAAGGCTGACTGGGCTGGCCGAAATATTCCAGCAAACGCATGCGGCGACAGTTGGCGGTTTCGCATAAGCCCAACATGGCGTCGAGTTTCATGCGCAAGACGCGCTTGAAATTTTCATCCGCTTCGGATTCTTCAATCATGCGCCGCTGCAGCACCACGTCTTGCAAGCCATATGCCATCCAGGCGTGCGCCGGCATGCCATCGCGCCCGGCGCGCCCGGTTTCCTGGTAATACCCTTCAATGTTTTTCGGCAAATCCAGATGCGCGACAAAGCGCACATCGGGTTTATCAATCCCCATGCCAAAGGCAATCGTGGCGGTCATCACCAGGCCGTCTTCACGCAAAAAACGGGCCTGGTGCGCCGCTCTTTGCGCATGCGGCATGCCAGCGTGATAGGGCAAGGCGGCAATGCCGTGCTGCTTTAAAAATTCGGCGGTTTCTTCGACTTTTTTGCGCGATAAGCAATACACAATCCCGGCTTCGCCGCTGTGCTCGCTTTGGATGAAGTCGAGCAATTGTTTTTTGCCATTGTCCTTTTCCACGATCTGATAGCGGATATTCGGACGGTCAAAGCTGGAGACAAATTGGCGCGCTTCCTGCAGCTGCAGGCGCAGCGCGATTTCGGCGCGGGTCTGGGCGTCAGCGGTGGCGGTCAGGGCGATCCGTGGCACTTGCGGAAAGCGCTCGTGCAAGACGGAGAGCTGGATATATTCCGGGCGGAAATCATGTCCCCATTGTGAAACGCAATGCGCTTCATCAATCGCAAACAGGGCGATGCGGGTGCTTTCCAGCAATTCCAGGCAGCGCGGCGTCATCAAGCGTTCCGGCGCCACATACAGCAAATCGAGCTGACCGCGCCGCACTTTGCCGACCACATCGCGCGTCTGTTCCATGGTTTGGGTGGAATTTAAAAACGCCGCGCGCACCCCGAGTTCGGCCAGCGCATCGACCTGATCTTGCATCAGGGCGATCAACGGCGACACCACCACCCCCACGCCCTGGCGCAAAATAGCGGGGATCTGATAACACAGCGATTTGCCGCCGCCGGTCGGCATCAAGACCAGGGCGTCGCCGCCGGCGGCGACTTGCTGCACAATCTCGGCCTGTTCGCCCCGGAAGGCGGGATAACCAAATACGGTGTTGAGCACATGCAAAGCTTGCGCGCGCAAATCGCCCGGCGGCAGTGCGCGCACCGGCGGCGGTGCGGCGGCTGGCGCGTCGCCTGGAATATCATCCCACCACGAGGGCGGCGCATCTTGCATGAAATCGTCCATCAATCAACCCACTTGACCAGGCCGCTGTAATGGGTGGCCAGCACTACCAGACCGAAGGCGATGCGATACCAGGCGAAGGGCTTGAAATCATGCGTGCTGATATAGCGCAACAACCAGCGCACACACAGGAAGGCGGAAGCAAAGGCCGCCAGCGAACCCACGCCGAACATGGGCAAATCGGCGACGGACAGCAAGGCGCGCTCTTTATACAGGGAATACAGGGTGGCGCCGACCAGGGTCGGCATCGCCAGGAAGAAAGAAAATTCGGTGGCGGCTTTGCGCGACAAACCGAGGAACATGCCGCCGATGATGGTGGCGCCGGAACGGCTGGTGCCGGGAATCAGGGCCAGACACTGCATCAAGCCGACTTTCAAGGCGTCCAGCAAGCTCATTTGATCCACTTCCTGAATACGCGGCGCATGTTCAGCCTGTTTTTGCCGCGCTTCGGCCCAGAAAATGATAAAACCGCCGATGATGAAAGCCAGCGCCACCGGCACCGGCTGGAACAGATGGGCTTTGATCAGCTTGCCAAACAGCAAACCCAACACTACCGCAGGACTGAAGGCGACCAGGATATTGATGGCGAATTGACGCTCACGCGGAACCGAAAACACGCCGGCGATCAGTTTGCCAATGCGGGCGCGGTATTCCCAGAACACCGCCAGCATAGCCCCGGCCTGGATCACAATTTCAAATACTTTCGCTTTTTCACTGGTGAAATTGAGCAGACTGCCGGCCAGAATCAAATGCCCGGTGGAGGAAATCGGTAAAAACTCGGTAAAACCTTCCACCAAACCCATGATGAAGGCGATCAGCAAAATATCCATGAACAGTGCGGGGAAACGGGAAAAGCCGCTATTTTACCGCCTGCAGCGGGGATCAGGCGGGAAAATGCGCGGCAACTGATTCTGGCGAAGCGCTGGCAAAAAGCACCGCCGGTTTTACCGCCTGCAGCGCTTCATTCTGTTTGTGCCGGGCTTGTCGAAACACACAGTTTTTTGCCGTTCGTGCTGAGCTTGTCGAAGCACATTGTTTTTTGCCGTTCGTGCTGAGCTTGTCGAAGCACATTGTTTTTTGCCGTTCGTGCTGCGCTTGTCAAAGCACATAGCGCGCCAGTGTCTTACTTGGCCGCCACGGTCACCACCAGCGCATCATTGCGCACCGCCACTTTGGCCAGCGCATAGTCGCGCCCCAGCACGCGCATTTGATCCGGCTGCAGGGTATACAGCGGAATATCCTGTAAAAAACGATCAAGCAAGAGGCTGCCGATCTGGTTCAGCTGGCGCTTGTACACCGGGTCGGCGCCATCGACGGAAAAGTCATCAATCCGCGCATCGTGCAAGAACAGCGCATTTTTCTGACCATCCACTTTCAAAGCGCCCGAGAGTTTGAGCATGCCGCGCCAGGTTTTGCTGGTAAAAGGCGGCATCAAGACTAATTCAAAACGCGCATTCACCCGCCCATCAGCGCCGGATAAACCCAGCTGCGGCCCCTGCAGGCGGATATCAAACATATCCAGCACGCGATTGGTGATCGGAAAACGTTTGTCCACGTTTTCCTGCAATTTGGTAAGCGGAATCACCACATCATGCGAGCCGCCCGGCAGCATGGCGCAGGAGGTGAGCGCGAAGAACAGGCAAAGCGCGGCGCAGGCGCGCACAAAGGCGTGACGTAGCAACATGGCTGACTCCAAAATTCAGATTTCAATCAACATTGTAGCTGGCGCACCGGCATTTCTGCGCGAAAGCAGGCGGGGATTTTGTCTGCAGTTTGGCGGATTGGCGACGCCCTCAGCGCTTTACAAAAAACCGGGTGTACAGCTCAATCACGCGCAACACATCCGCGCGCGACAGATCCAAATGCGTCACCATCCTTGTCAGCGGCGCGATGCTGATGAGCACGCCCTGCTCGCGCAGATAGGCGCCCAGCTCGGCGCAGTATTTTTGCGGCACGCGGCAATACACAATATTGGTTTGCGGCATATCCACTTGCAGTTCTTCAATTTGCGCCAAGCCTTGCGCCAGCAGCTGCGCATTCTCATGATCTTCGGCCAATCGGGCCACATTGTGCTGTAGGGCATACAGGCCGCCGGCGGCCATCATGCCGGCCTGACGCATGCCGCCGCCCAGCATTTTGCGCCAGCGTTTGGCGCGCTCAATAAAGTCCGTCCCGCCCAGCAAGAGCGAGCCGATCGGCGCGCCCAAGCCTTTGGACAGGCATAGCGACACGCTGTCAAAGCCTTGCGTCAGCACGCGCGGCGCCACTTCGAGTTTTACGGCGGCGTTGCAAATGCGCGCGCCGTCCAGATGGGTGGCGAGTTTTTTATGCTGCGCCAGTTTCAAGGCGGCCGCCACATAGGCCGGCGGCAACACGCGCCCGCCGATGGTGTTTTCCAGCGCCAGCAGACGGCTGCGGGCGAAATGAAAATCCGGCGGTTTGATGGCGGCTTCGATATCGCCCAGGGCGATGCTGCCATCCGCTTGATTCGGCAAGGGTTGCGGTTGAATGCTGCCCAACACCGCAGCGCCGCCGCCCTCGTAGCGATAGGTGTGGGCTTCCTGGCCGACGATGTATTCATCGCCGCGCTCGCAGTGGGTGAGCAAGGCGATTAAATTGGTTTGCGTGCCGGATGGGGCGAACAAGGCGGCGGCAAAGCCGAACATTTCCGCCGCATATTCCTGCAAGCGCTGCACGCCCGGATCATCGCCCCAGACATCATCGCCAACTTCGGCGGCGGCAATCACGGCCCGCATCGCAGGGCTGGGACGGGTCACGGTATCGCTGCGCAAATCAATCATGCTGCTCTCCTGGTGCGTTAGGACGCATTGCTCAGACAAAAAAGCGGGTTTCCAGCTCCTGCAAACCCAGTTGATCCAGAATTTCCGTCAAGCGCTTGCGGGCGCGTCCGCGCGCCGCGCCGGCGTTGCGGCTGGCGATGATCAGTTCGTTTTTCATCGAATGTTCCCAGCCGACCAGCTCGGTCACATTGACTTGATAGCCATGCGCTTCCAATTGCAGACAGCGTAAAACATTGGTGACCTGGCTGCCAAACTCGCGCGTGTGCAACGGATGGCGCCAGAGTTCAGACAAGGCTCCGCGCGCTAAGGCTTGCGCTTTGTTTTTGCGCAAGACTTGCGCCACTTCGGCCTGGCAGCAGGGCGCCAGCACGATGTGGGAGGCTTGCTTTTCGAGGGCAAAGCGGATCGCGTCATCTGTTGCGGTATTGCAGGCGTGCAGCGCAGTCACCACGTCGATTTGCGGCGGCAGGCTGTGCTCGGCAATCGAATCCGCCACCGACATGGAAAGAAATTGCATGCCGTCAAAGCCGAAACGTTGCGCCAATTCCTGTGATTTTTGCACCAGCTCGCTGCGCGTCTCGATTCCGAAAATATTGCCGGGGACATGTTGCCGGCCAGCGGCGTCTTTGAAAAACAGATCGTACAGAATAAAGCCGAGATATGACTTGCCGGCGCCGTGATCGACCAGCTGCACTTGCTGTCTTTGCGTGAGCACCTGTTGTAACAGCGGCTCAATGAATTGATACAGGTGATAGACCTGCTTGAGTTTGCGCCGGCTGTCCTGATTCAATTTGCCATCGCGCGTCAGGATGTGCAATTCTTTGAGCAGTTCGACCGATTGACCGGGACGGATCTCATGCTTTTCTGCGGCGGCGGGAGCTTGCTTGGCGGCCATCAGCGTGCTTCGTCTATCCAGGCCATTTGAATCGCTTCCAGGATTTTCTCGCCGGAGCGCTGCGGATCATCGCTGAATTCCTCCAACTCGCAGACCCAGGCGTGCAAATCGGTGAAGCGCACTTGCAAGGGATTGATAGCGGGGAATTTGTCGTACAGCGCTTCAGCAATGCGCTGGGTGTCAGTCCATTTCATGCGTCCGCTCCTTCAATGGTTTTCGCGCGCGTGGTTGATAGTATAACGCGGGATTTCCACTACCAGATCACTCTCGCGCAGCACGACTTGGCAGGACAGGCGCGAATCCGCTTCCAGGCCCCAGGCTTTGTCGAGCATGTCTTCTTCCGCTTCGCTCGGCTGCTCCAGGCTGGCGGCGCCTTCGCGAATGATGACGTGACAGGTGGTGCAAGCGCAGGAGCGTTCGCAGGCGTGTTCGATTTCAATCTCGTTATCGAGCATGATTTCGCATAAAGAGCTGCCGGCTGGCGCTTCCAGCACTGCGCCTTCGGGACAGAGTTGGGCATGCGGCAATATGACGATTTGGGGCATGGTGGTTCCTGTGCTTCAGATTTGTTCCAGGCTGCGGCCAGTCAGGGCGCGGCGCACGCTGCGGTCCATGCGGCGCGCCGCCAGTTCTTCGGTGGCTTCCGCCAGTTTTTTGATATCGGCCTTGATTTGCAAGTGATCCTGTCCCTGCATGCTGCTTTGCAGCGTGCTGCGGCAAGCCTCAATGCTGGCGCGCTCAGATGCGCTTAACAAATCGCCGTCTTCCGCCATCGCCGAGTCGCAGGCCGCCAGGATGCGTTCGGCTTCCACCTGCTCTTCACGCAGGGCGCGCGCTTGCATATCGCTGGCGGCGGATTGATATGAATCTTGCAGCATGCGCGTGATGTCGCCATCGTTTAAGCCATACGCCGGCTTGACTTCGATTTCGGCATGCACGCCGGAACGCATTTCGCGTGCGCTGACCGACAGCAAGCCATCGGCGTCAACCTGGTAGGTGATGCGGATGCGCGCGGCGCCGGCGGCCATCGGCGGAATGCCGCGCAGCTCAAAACGCGCCAGTGAGCGGCAGTCCGCCACCAATTCACGTTCGCCTTGCAAGACATGCACCGCGAGCGCGGTTTGGCCATCTTTGAAGGTGGTGAATTCCTGCGCGCGTGCGCATGGAATGGTGGAATTGCGCGGAATGATTTTTTCCACCAGCCCGCCCATGGTTTCCACGCCCAGCGAGAGCGGAATCACGTCCAGCAGCAGCCATTCATCGCCGGCGGCGGTATTGCCGGCCAGCAGATTGGCTTGAATCGCAGCGCCCAGCGCGACGACTTGATCCGGGTCGATGTCGGACAGCGGCGGACGGCCAAAAAATTCCGCCACCGCGTGACGCACATGCGGCATGCGGGTGGCGCCGCCAACCAGCACCACGCCCTGCACTTCCGCTGCAGCCAGACGCGCGTCGCGCAATGATTTTTTGACCGCTTGCATGGTCTTATTCACCAG
Organism: Massilia sp. W12; assembly: GCF_037300705.1. Lineage (NCBI taxonomy): Bacteria > Pseudomonadati > Pseudomonadota > Betaproteobacteria > Burkholderiales > Oxalobacteraceae > Massilia > Massilia sp. W12. Next base: position 4,041,292 of record NZ_CP147776.1, read on the forward strand.
ATGCTTGGTGATCTCGGCAAATTGGCTGGCGCTGATGTGCAGATCGACTTCCTCGCCAGATTCGAGTTTGGCTTGGATCTGAACTTGATCTGCGCTGCTGAGCATTTCCTTGACCTGGCGCGCCTTCATCATCAGGCTGCGGGTATCGCGGTCGGACAGCGGGGCCAGTCTGGCTTGCTCAATAATCCAGCAAAACAGACGGTGGTCGAAGTCGTCGCCGCCCAGAGCGGAATCGCCGCCGGTGGCCAGCACTTCAAACACGCCACGGGAGAGGCGCAAAATCGAGATATCAAATGTGCCGCCGCCCAGATCGTACACCGCGAAAACGCCTTCCGCGCCTTGATCCAGCCCATACGCCAGGGCGGCTGCAGTGGGTTCGGCCAGCAGGCGCAATACATTTAAACCGGCCAGTTGCGCCGCATCCTTGGTGGCCTGGCGTTGCGCATCGTCAAAATAGGCCGGCACGGTGATCACCGCGCCCACCAGTTCGCCGCCCAGCGCATCTTCGGCGCGCTGACGCAGCGTGGCTAAAATCTGCGCAGAGGTTTCCACCGGACTTTTCACGCCGGCCACGGTTTTCAGCTGCACCATGCCGGGCGCATCGATGAAATCGTATGGCAGATTTTCGGCGTAAGCGATGTCGTGCAAACCGCGCCCCATGAAGCGCTTGACAGAAATAATGGTGTTTTTCGGATCTTGCGCTTGCATCGCCTGCGCGCTGTAGCCGATATTGGCGTGGCCGTTTTTCAGGTAGCGCACTACGGACGGCAGCAAGGCGCGGCCCTCTTCATCGAGCAGGACTTGCGCTGCGCCGCTCTTGACAGAGGCGACCAGGGAATTGGTGGTGCCCAGATCAATGCCAACCGCCAGCCGGTGCTGGTGCGGCGCTGTGGACATGCCGGGTTCAGATATTTGCAAAAGTGCCATCGCTAATATGCGCTCAAGGCGCAGCTTCAGAGGTAGAGCAGGTCGTAAGCGGTTTCGAGTTCCGCCGCGAATTTGTCGATGAACATCAGGCGGCGCAAGGCGGCCGCCGCCTGCGCATAGTCTTGCGCTTGCAAGGCGTCTTTCACCTGTCCCATTTGTCGGGTGTGCGCTTGCCGCAATTCGTCTTGCAAAACGTCCAGCGCGGCTTCATCTTGCGCGCGGCGGGCGTCTTCCAGCGCTTCGCGCCATTCCATTTGTTGCATCAAAAACGCCGGCGGCATGGCGGTGTTGGATTCCGCCTCCAGCGCAACGCCATTCAGCTCACACAGATAGGCGGCGCGCCGGGCCGGGTCTTTCAACACTTGATACGCCTCGTTCGCATGGGTGGCCCATTGCAGCGCGAGGCGCTGTTCGCGTTCGCTGGCGGCAGCGAAGCGGTCGGGATGCACCCGCGCCTGCACTTCGCGCCACGCCTCATCCAGCGCGGCGCGCTCAATCTCAAAACCCGGCGGCAACTGGAACAACTCGAAATAATTTTGCTTCATGTTCAGATGCGGAAGCTTTCGCCACAGCCGCATTCATCCTTGACGTTGGGATTGTTGAACTTGAAACCTTCATTCAAGCCTTCACGCGCAAAATCGAGTTCGGTGCCGTCGATATACGGCAGGCTTTTCGGATCAACGAAAAGTTTGATGCCGCGCGACTCGAAAATGCAGTCGTCGTCCTGCGCCTCGTCCACATATTCGAGTTTGTAGGCCAGGCCGGAGCAGCCGGTGGTGCGCACGCCGAAACGCAAGCCCAATCCTTTGCCGCGCCGCGCCATATAGCGCGCAATATGCGCCGCCGCCTTTTCTGTCAGTGTGATCGCCATCGCGCGCTCCTTATTGATCGTGGCGCGCTTTGTAGTCTTGCACTGCGGCTTTGATTGCGTCTTCGGCCAGAATCGAGCAGTGAATCTTGACCGGCGGCAGCGCCAGTTCTTCCGCGATCTGGGTGTTTTTGATCGACAGCGCCTGATCCAGGGTTTTGCCTTTGACCCACTCTGTCACCAGTGAGGAGGATGCGATGGCCGAACCGCAGCCATAGGTTTTGAATTTCGCATCTTCAATCACGCCATCCGCGCCGACTTTGATTTGCAATTTCATCACGTCGCCGCAGGCCGGCGCGCCCACCATGCCGGTGCCTACGCTGTCGTCGTTTTTGTCAAAACTGCCGACATTGCGCGGGTTTTCGTAGTGGTCCATCACTTTGTCTGAATATGCCATCTGAGTACTCCTTGCCTGAGGCTATCTAAATACTGTTTGCGCTTCAGTGCGCAGCCCATTGGATGGATTCCAGATCCACCCCGTCTTTGTACATCTCCCACAGCGGGGACAGTTCGCGCAATTTGCCGACTTTGGTTTTGAGCAGATTGATGGCGAAGTCGATTTCCTGTTCCGTGGTGAAGCGGCCAATCGTGAAGCGGATCGAGCTGTGCGCCAATTCGTCGCTGCGGCCCAGCGCGCGCAACACATACGAAGGCTCCAGGCTGGCCGAGGTGCAGGCCGAGCCGGAGGACACCGCCAGATCTTTAACCGCCATGATCAGCGATTCGCCTTCGACGTAGTTGAAGCTGATGTTCAAGTTGTGCGGCACACGCTGTTCCATGTCGCCGTTCACATACACTTCTTCGATTTCCTGCAGGCCGCGCGCGAGCCGGTCGCGCAGGGCGCGGATGCGTTCGAGTTCGCTGTCCATTTCTTCGCGCGCGATGCGGAAAGCTTCGCCCATGCCGGCAATCTGGTGCACCGGCAGCGTGCCGGAGCGCATGCCGCGCTCATGGCCGCCACCATGCATTTGCGCTTCCAGACGCACGCGCGGTTTGCGCCGCACATACAATGCGCCGATGCCTTTCGGGCCATAGGTTTTGTGTGCGGTGAAGGTCATCAGATCAACCGGCAAAGTGGCCAGATCAATCTTGACCTTGCCGGTGGCTTGCGCGGCGTCACAATGGAAAATAATGTTTTTGCTGCGGCACAGCGCGCCGATTTCAGCGATGGGCTGGATCACGCCGATTTCATTATTGACCAGCATCACGGAGACCAGGATGGTGTCCGGGCGCAGAGCGGCTTGCAGTTGCTCCAGCGTGATCAGGCCATTCGCCTGCGGTTGCAAATAGGTGGCGTCAAATCCCTGGCGCTCCAGTTCACGCACCGTGTCGAGCACGGATTTATGCTCAGTTTGCAGGGTGATAATGTGTTTGCCACGGGTTTTATAGAAGTGCGCAGCGCCTTTTAAGGCCAGGTTATTGCTTTCGGTGGCGCCGGAAGTCCAGACCACTTCACGCGCATCGCAATTCACCAGCGCGGCAACCTGTTCGCGTGCGGTTTCAACCGCTTTTTCCGCCTCCCAGCCATACATATGGCTGCGCGAAGCCGGATTGCCGAATTGCTCGCGCAGGAAGGGAATCATGACATCAGCTACGCGCGGATCGACCGGCGTGGTGGCCGAGTAATCCATATACACCGGGAAATGCGGCGCATGAAAAGTATCCATCAGCGCGGCCTGTTTTTCGATCGGGGCGTTCATGCACTCATACTCCATGGAGATTATTGATTGGTTACGGGTGGTTCAGGAATGTTCGCCGGCGGCCAGCGGCAACGCGCCGGCGGCAGGCGCAGCGCTGCGGTGCAATTGCACCACGTTCGCCTGGGCTTGCTTTTGCAGTTGCTGATCCACCAATTCCTGCAAACTGACGGAATCCAGGAAATCGACCATTTTCGCGTTCAAAGTAGTCCACAGATCATGCGTCATGCAGCGCGCACCACCTTCATGGGTGGCGCTGTGGCAGTTTTCCTTGCCGCCGCATTGGGTGGCGTCGATCGGTTCATCGACAGCAATAATGATGTCGGCCACCGAGACTTTTTCTGCGCGCCGCGCCAGGGAATATCCACCGCCGGGGCCGCGCACCGATTCGACAATCTGATGCCGGCGCAATTTACCGAATAACTGTTCCAGATAAGACAGGGAAATTTCCTGCCTTTGTGAAATTGCAGCCAATGTCACAGGCCCCTTGCCTTCATGCAAAGCAAGGTCAATCATTGCTGTGACGGCGAAACGGCCTTTGGTGGTTAAACGCATGACTACCTCTGATTGTCCTGAATCCGCATGAAAAATGGGGCATAAACCCCATTTCCTGAATAATTTAGTCAAGTATAGCGGAAATTCAGGTCTTTGTCAGAGGCGCCTGATTGCCTGTGGGCAAGCCAAGCAGATTGAAGGGGGCAAACAGCTGCTGCATATCCCGGTTTTGGATGAAACTGAGGTTGTACGGGTGCTCCGCCTGTCGCTGGGGAAAGGCTTGCACTTGCGGCAGTGCTTGCAGACGGGCGGCGATTTTACCCCACAGAATCAGACAGGGCAGCGCCTGCCCGCGCTGCGCGCAGGCGGCATGCAGGTCTTGCAGCAATTGCAGGAAAAACACTTGCCAGGGACGCGCCTCCAGCGCCGGCGCCACCTCTTCGCGAAATACCAGGCTGGCGTTGAGTAATAAAAAGCCGCAGGCATGCATGCGCTCCTGGAATGCGGCCAGGGTTTGGGTCATGCCCGAACCCGGAGCGCAGGCGCGCGCAGAAATCGCCGCCATGTTGTGAGGGTTGAGCTGATCAGCTTGCAGCGCGCCGCCGGCGACGAGCAGCATTTTCATTAAATTCCGCAATGAAGTGGCGCGATTCACCGCTTTCGACAAACCGCCGCCCTGCTGCCACAAACTGCCCACGGCGCCATCCATAAAACAATATCCGGTGGCGCTGGCGGCGCGCGGGTACGGCCCCTCGCCCACCAGAATCCAGCGCACGTTTTCAAGCGGCTGGGTAAATGCGGCAAACAGCCGGTCTTGTGTCGGTAAAAACGCGCTGCTTAACAGTTGCGGGAGATAGTCAGGAAAAGCAGTATCCAGCGCGTGCAAGGCATGGCGCAATATGTCATGCCAGCTGGGGTCAGCCAAAGCGAGGGCGCGCTCAATTTCCGGGGCAAAATTCTTTGTCATCTTAACAAGTTGTGTCTAAACATGTGATTTTATCAGGCTGCATCCAGCCCGCCATACCTGTGCTATGCGCGCAAGTCCCCGCACTTATAGTAACATCGCTCAGATGCGGTAAATGTCTGCACACAGGCATTGAGCAAATCTGTTTGCTGCTTGTCATCCTGCGAGGTCATCATGAGCGTCGATAGTGAAAGCATTGCCGAAAACGCCCCATCAGGCGCAACGGAGTCAAGCCAACTCGCTGCCGCAGAGGGTGGCGCAGCGCTCAAACGCCGCATTCTGGTGGTGGAAGACGATGAGGAAATTCAAGCCGCCTTGCGCACTGTGCTGGAACATGGCGGCTTTGAGGTGTTGCAGGCGACCAGCGGCGAAGAAGGCTTGCGCCGCGCGGTGGTGGATGTGCCGGACCTGGCCATGCTCGACATCGGCCTGCAAGGCATGAGCGGCTTGGAGTTGGCGCAACAATTGCAGCATGAATCCACCGTGCCATTTATGTTTCTCACCCGCCACACGGATATTGAAATCGTGCGTCAGGCCACGCGTTACGGCGCAGTCGGCTATTTGATCAAGCCGGTTGACCCTTTGCAAATCGTGCCCTCCGTGGAAGCGGCGCTGGCGCGTGCAGAAGAAATTCTGGCTTTGAAACGCAAAGGCGAGCATCTCAGCACCGCGCTTGAAAATGGCCGCCGCACCAGTATGGCAGTCGGCGTGCTGATGGCGAAGCATCAGGTTGATCACCCGCAGGCTTTTGAGGTGTTGCGCGAGTATGCGCGCAGCAACCGCCGCAAAATCATTGATGTGGCCAATGATTTGCTGGAAGCGGAGAAACTGATCAACAGCTTTATCCCCTTGTTTGCCGCACGCAAGAAAACATATAAATAACTGGCGCAAACGATGTCCAAGCGCAGCCCTTGCGCTTGGCGCATAATCTCCTAAAATAAGTCTGCCGGCCATACTTGCCGGCTTTATCTCGCGCCCGGTAAGCTGTGCGCGCTGATAGTGGCCCCGATCCGCCACACCATTTTTACGGCCATGACTCCGCCGTTCTTCCTGTTCATGCGCATAGCGCCTTGAATTTGACGGGATATTCCCCTTCAACGAAGATTTGGTGGAGTACGAGATGAAATCCTGTTTTTCCTTACGCCTGCCGCTGCGCGGCAAAACTGTTTGCAGCAATGACCAAAGCTGGATACAACAGACCGATTCGGCTCCGCAAGATATCGTGATCAAAGGTTTCCGGGACTTACGCCATTTTCTGGCCTGGTTTCAAATCGATATGCAATCTCCGATGATTTTCCCGGCTAACCAGGGGCGCACGATCAAACAGCATGGCGACTGCATCACCATCTGCGGCTTCCATGATCTGGATGAATTCTTGTGCTGGGTCTCAAAAGGCGCTTACCACCCTGTTGGCCACATGAAAAATAACGCCCCATGCGCCACAAGCACACAAACCGCGCCCTTGCCTTGAGCGCAATACGCCAGGGGCGCCGCCATGCCTGCGTCCCTGCGCTTCTTTTACAACACCGGCGTGCGCAAAACGCTTGCAGCATTTCTGACATGCTATTCTGAATCCATGCAATCTTATCCAGGCCGGCCACAAACTTTGCCGGCTACAACCATGTCTGCGGATTGATATGACCAAAAAAATCGCCGACCTGCTCGATGAAATCGGGTTGTTCCAAGAATTCAGCTACGCTGAATTGGAGGTGCTTGCAAGGTATTTGAAGCTGGAAGAGATAATTGCCGGAGAAATGGTTTTTTCCGAGGGGGAAAGAGGCAATTACATGTTCATTTTGCTATCCGGCAAAGTAGCGATTTTCAAAGGCGGCATGCGTCATCAACACCTGTTGGCGACGGAGGGGCGTGGCCGCATCATTGGCGAAATGTCGCTGCTTGATCAAGAGGCGCGCTCAGCCAGCTGTGTCGCCGAACAGAATAGTGAAATTCTGACCTTCACACATCAAAGCCTGAAACGCATGGCGGTAGAGCATCCCGCAGTCGCCTTTCACTTCATGCTGTTTTTGGCCAGACTGTTGTCACGCCGTTTGCGCCGCACCTCTGGCATGGTGGCCGAGTATATGAGTGAACTGGAAGAGTTGTATCAACGCGCCGAACCAGGTCAAGAGGAAAGCAGCGAAGAATAAAACCCGGAATTCACTTGCTTCAGCACATATTCATGCCGTGCAGAAACAAAATAAAGCTCATTCAACATACTGCGCCAGGACATGCAGCAAATATGCAAAAAACAAGGCATTTTTTATGCGCATGTCATGCAATCGACATCAAACGCTGCTAAGATGAATTCATCTGCAATACACGCAACCGATATGCGTGATTGCAGAAAGGTGCGTCCAGGGATTCCTGCACGCACCGTTTTGTTTTTTGCAGACGCACATTATTTGCGCATCCCCGTCCGCCTTACAGCTGCCCGGGCTGACGCGGCGGATCGGGTGGCGCAATAATCCCGCTTTCACTTGTCGGCGGCATTTTGGGCAGATCTTTGCCCCCGCTGTCTTTAGGCGGAACACCGCTTGCGCCATCACCGCTTTTCGGCGGCAATGGATTCTGGTTCACCCCAAAACGCCAGCGCTGATATGAATCAGCCGCATCAAAACCCACCCAGATCGCCTCAAAATTTCCAATTTTGATCGGGCGCCCCTCCGCCAGACTGTAAACCGCCAAAATCCCATGGCCGCCTTCCGGCTCCACAATTCCCCATTCGTCTTTCCCGCTCAATGGATCGTTATACACGCGTCGCAGATGGCGCACGGTATGTGGAAAACGCGGATCTTTCAACAGCTCTTTGAAACTGGGCGGATAGCGTTTTTGCCCGGCAGGGGTGGCGTTTGAATAGCTCTGCAGCGCCGCGCGATACTCTTTGCCGATTTGCAACAACTCTTCCTCCGCCATTCTGCGCTGCAACATCGCGCCGGCTTGCACCGTGGCGCTGATCACAAGGGCCATCAGGGCCAGCGTAATCAGCAAGCCGATATAGGTAAAACCGGCTTGCCCGCCCGCTGTCGCAGGATTGGCGCCGCCACACTTGGCGGCAGATTTGTGGAGTAAGGTCTGCATGATTTCTGCGCTTTGTCATCCGGATTGTCATCTGCATTATGCAGGAAGGATAGCATTATTCACAAATCAAATAACGAATATCATAACAATAAATTTGACGAATATTTTGCAATGCATCAAAATGCTTCCTGTCTCCTCTATTCTCCTCCAAGAAATAGACTTCAGCCCGCACTGTGATACAGCGCGGGCTTTTTTTTACCGGCCTCACCTGTCGGTGGAATTTTTTCCTGCCGGCGTCGCGCAGCAGGCGCAGGATTGCTATCATACGTTCCCTCGCAACATTCCGATATGCCTCAAGAAATGACCAGCACGCCCCCCAGCGCTTTGCAGCGCGCCTTGGCCGACATCGACAAACAAACGCCGATGATGCAGCAGTACCTTAAGCTCAAAAATGACAATATCGATACTTTGCTGTTTTATCGGATGGGGGATTTTTATGAAGTCTTTTTTGAAGACGCAGAAAAGGCTTCGCGCCTGCTCGGCATCACGCTGACCCAACGCGGGCAATCCAATGGCGAACCGATACGCATGGCCGGCATTCCCTTCCACTCGCTGGAAGGATATCTGGCGAAATTGGTCAAATTCGGTGAATCTGCCGCGATTTGCGAGCAAATCGGTGATCCCGCCACCAGCAAAGGCCCGGTTGAACGCAAAGTGGTGCGCATTATCACCCCCGGCACGTTGACTGATACAGATTTATTACCAGAAAAATCTGAACGCCCGCTGGTGGCTCTGTATCTCGATCAGCAGCGTAAGCAGCAGATTGCCGGCTTGGCCTGGCTGGCGATGTCGAGCGGGATTCTGCGGGTCACCGAGTTTCCGATTGATGCGCGCCAGCCATTGGCACGCATCAGCCAGGAGCTGGAGCGCATCAGCCCTGCTGAGTTATTACTGGGCGACAATCAAGACGAGAGTTTATTCACCCTGGCGCCGGAAAAAACCAAGCGCACGCCGAGTTGGCATTTTTCGCAAGAGCACGGGCAGCAGCTTTTGTGCGAGCAGCTGGGCGTACAATCGCTGGCGGCTTTTGGCGCGGAAGAATTGGGGCCAGCGCTGGGCGCTGCAGGCGCTCTGCTGCGTTACGCGAATGCCACGCAAAGCCACAGCCTGCAACATCTGAAAACGCTCAAGGTCGAGCATGAGGACGAATTTATCGGGCTGGATGCGGCGACCCGGCGCAATCTGGAACTGACCGAAACCTTACGCGGACAAGAATCGCCCACTCTGTTTTCCTTGCTGGATCATTGCCGCACGGCGATGGGTTCGCGCATGCTGCGCCATTGGTTGCACCATCCCAGCCGCGACCAAGCTGTGCCGCGCGCGCGCCATGCGGCCATTGAAGCCTTGCTGGAAGCCCGGTCGATCACTGAGATCAATCAATTTCTGCGTGAAATGCCGGATATTGAACGTATTTCCAGCAGGGTCGCATTACTGAGCGCAAAACCGCGTGATTTGTCCGCTTTGCGCGATGGTCTGGCGCAACTGCCGCAATTACAGGCAAGTCTTGCGCAGTATTTCGGTTTTCATGACACCACCGGCAACCCGGCGGATTTATTAGCTCATATCCACGCCGAATTGACGCCGCCGCAAGACTGCATCGCCCTGCTGCAGAGTGCGATCATGAGCGAACCGGCTACGATGGTGCGTGACGGCGGCGTGATTGCCCGTGGCTACGATGCCGAATTGGATGAGTTGCGCGCCCTGTCGGAAAATGCCGGACAGTTTTTGATTGACTTGGAAACGCGGGAACGCGAACGCACCGGGATTGGCAATCTGCGTGTTGAATACAATAAAGTGCATGGCTTTTACATTGAAGTCACCAATGGTCAGGCAGATAAAGTGCCGGAAGACTATCGCCGCCGCCAAACCTTGAAAAATGCCGAGCGCTACATCACGCCGGAATTAAAGGCGTTTGAAGATAAAGCGCTGTCTGCGCAAGATCGCGCATTGGCGCGTGAAAAAATGTTGTATGAACAGATTTTGAATCTGCTGGCGCCGTGGATTCTGCCCTTACAACATATTGCTCAGGCCCTGGCCACGCTGGACACTTTATGCGCTTTGGCGGGTCATGCAGAACTGAATCAATGGACTGCGCCAGTCTTGCAAACCACGCCAATGCTGCATATCGAACAAGGGCGCCATCCTGTGGTGGAAAAGCAGATTGAGCGCTTCATTGCGAATGACTGCAAACTCAGCGCCGAACGCAAAATGCTCTTGATCACCGGCCCGAATATGGGTGGTAAATCGACCTTTATGCGCCAGGTTGCCTTAATTACACTGCTGGCCTACGTCGGCAGCTACGTGCCGGCAAGCAAGGCCGTGCTGGGGCCGATTGATCGTATTTTCACCCGGATAGGCGCAGCGGATGACTTGGCCGGCGGGCGCTCAACATTTATGGTGGAAATGACAGAATCCGCCGCAATTTTGCATGCTGCCAGCGCGCACTCTCTGGTTTTAATGGATGAAGTCGGGCGCGGCACCTCCACTTTTGATGGATTAGCGCTGGCATGGGCTATCGCCAAACATTTGATAGACAGCTCGAAAAGCTTCACTTTATTCGCCACACATTATTTTGAGTTGACGCAATTGCCCGACGCCCACCCCAGCGCCAGCAATGTGCATTTGAGCGCATTGGAGCACAAAGACAGTATTGTTTTTCTGCACACGGTGATGCAAGGCCCAGCGTCACAAAGTTATGGTTTGCAAGTCGCCCAGTTGGCCGGCGTGCCGCCAAGTGTGATTCGCGCCGCCCGCAAGCATTTGGCCTATCTGGAATCGCATGCACTGCAAAATACGCCACAATTGGATTTATTTGCCGCGCCGAGCAGCCAGCAGCATGATGCGGATGAAGCTTTGCACCAGGAAATTGATCATTTAAAAGAAGCCTTGCGCGAAGCATCTGAATGGCGCACGCGCTTGGCCAGCCTGGATCCGGATGGACTATCCGCGCGCGATGCCTTACAACTCCTGTATCAATTACGCGATCAGGCCAAGTCGTGAAACTTTTCAAGGCAACCCTGTGGTTTTTTACGTTTTGCGGCAGCATTCAGACGCATGCCGCAAGTGCGCCTTTTCAGATCGGCTTTCTGCCCTACCCTGCCTTCGGCGCAGAGAGAAAAGCGGCAAGTGTGGAAAATGAGTGGCGCGAGCTATTACAAAAACCTCGCAAGAATATGCCTGGTATGCTGGTTTTGAATGGCATCAAAAGCAATTCTGAAACTTGCAGCGATGAGCTGTTCCAGCAGCGTAAAAGCATCATTGAAAATGCCCGCTTACCTGTCGTGCTCAGTCTTGCTGCGCAAGATTGGAGTGAGTGTTTGCGCCAAGATGGGAGCAATCAGGGAGTTGAGCGTCTGAATTTATTACGGAATATGTTTTTCGCACAAGAGTTGCTGCTTGGTGCGACAGCTGCCAATAAATTGGAATGGAGCCGCCAGGCATTCAACCCCCGCTACCGCGATTACGTCGAACATCAACGCTGGGAAAAGGGCAATATTCTGTTTGCCACCTTGAATTTGCCAGCGAACAACAATCGCTATCGTCTTGAAGCTGGCCGTAACAGTGAATATGAAGACAGGATGGTAGCCAATCGGGATTGGCTGCAAAAATTATTTGCCCAAGCCAAGGCCAAAAAACGTCAAGCCGTGGTGTTAATTGCAGATGGAAATCTGATGGGCAATGCCTATCTGAAGTCAGGCAAACCGCGCCCGGCAGTCACAGCAACAGGTAAAGACGGGTTTGCAGAACTGCAAAGCAAGCTGTTGAAGCTGGCCGAAAGCTACCCCGGGCGGGTGTTAGTGGTGTCGCATAGTGAAACGGGGAAAATTAAGGCCACCCTGCAATGGCGTGGCCGTATTGGCATCCTCAGTATTCCACAACAAAGCAAGCCGCAAATTTATGTGATGCAAATCAATCCGCAGCAAGCCAATCCATTCGCGGTAAATTGATTTTGCCTCATGCGTTCATTCAAAACTCTCAACATAGCGTTTGAAATTATTCAAAATCGCCTGCCAACCACCCTGCTGCTGCTCAAGTGAGAATGTGTCTTCAGGATCAAATGCGACCTTAACAAGAACGCCATCATCCGTTTGATGAAACTCAACGCTGGCAGTTCTTTCGCCAAAGCGATATTCCAGCAATTGTTGTGGAATTATATTGGTGTAAACACCCGCAAAATCGAAACCTACGCTGCCATCCTTGGCTTCCATCCTCGACGAGAATTCGCCGCCAACAACCAGATTCACATGTGCCCGCGTCGTATGCCAATCATCTGATGCGGCATTCCATTGCACAATGTCATGCGGTGTCGTATAAGCTTGCCAGACTTGATCAAGCGGAGCGCCAATCTTCGACTCGACGATAATTCTCATGCGATTACTCCAATCCAGTGTTATGAGGAGATTCGATACCTTTCGCTGCAAAGCCATATTATGCCAGCGCAAAGCAAAACGCCCCGACTTCATCAGAAATCGGGGCGTTCGCAGAATAAAAGCCTGACGATAACCTACTTTCACACTGGTTTCAGCACTATCATCGGCGCAAAATCGTTTCACGGTCCTGTTCGGGATGGGAAGGGGTGGTACCGACTTGCTATGGTCATCAGGCATGACTTGTCGTGTTTGCCGCTTTCGCAGCAAACGCAATCTGGGAGAAGTTTTTCAACAATGCTTTATTTATACAATTTGAATATTGGATTCAATCTTGAATTCGGGTTGTGTTGCGTTGTCTTGTTTCACACACTGACTTTAGCTGTGTCAGCCAAAGTTATAGGGACAAGCCTTACGGGCAATTAGTATTGGTTAGCTTAACGCATTACTGCGCTTCCACACCCAACCTATCAACGTCCTGGTCTCGAACGACCCTTTAAGGAGCTCAAGGCTCCGGGAAATCTCATCTTGAGGCGAGTTTCCCGCTTAGATGCTTTCAGCGGTTATCTCTTCCGAATTTAGCTACCCGGCAATGCCACTGGCGTGACAACCGGTACACCAGAGATTCGTCCACTCCGGTCCTCTCGTACTAGGAGCAGGTCCTCTCAAATTTCCAACGCCCACGGCAGATAGGGACCAAACTGTCTCACGACGTTTTAAACCCAGCTCACGTACCACTTTAAATGGCGAACAGCCATACCCTTGGGACCGGCTACAGCCCCAGGATGTGATGAGCCGACATCGAGGTGCCAAACTCCCCCGTCGATATGAACTCTTGGGAGGAATCAGCCTGTTATCCCCAGAGTACCTTTTATCCGTTGAGCGATGGCCCTTCCATACAGAACCACCGGATCACTATGACCTACTTTCGTACCTGCTCGACTTGTGGGTCTCGCAGTTAAGCACGCTTTTGCCATTGCACTATTAGCACGATTTCCGACCGTACCTAGCGTACCTTCGTACTCCTCCGTTACCGTTTAGGAGGAGACCGCCCCAGTCAAACTGCCTACCATGCACTGTCCCCGACCCGGATTACGGGCCAAGGTTAGAACCTCAAACGAACCAGGGTGGTATTTCAAGGACGGCTCCACGTGTACTAGCGTCCACGCTTCAAAGCCTCCCACCTATCCTACACAGATTGGTTCAAAGTCCAATGCAAAGCTACAGTAAAGGTTCATGGGGTCTTTCCGTCTAGCCGCGGGTAGATTGCATCATCACAAACATTTCAACTTCGCTGAGTCTCGGGAGGAGACAGTGTGGCCATCGTTACGCCATTCGTGCAGGTCGGAACTTACCCGACAAGGAATTTCGCTACCTTAGGACCGTTATAGTTACGGCCGCCGTTTACTGGGACTTCAATCAAGAGCTTGCACCCCATCATTTAATCTTCCAGCACCGGGCAGGCGTCACACCCTATACGTCCACTTTCGTGTTTGCAGAGTGCTGTGTTTTTATTAAACAGTCGCAGCCACCAGTTTATTGCAACCCTTTCGTCCTTCTGGCGCTGGCCAGTCAAACTACTTGGGCGTACCTTATCCCGAAGTTACGGTACCAATTTGCCGAGTTCCTTCTCCCGAGTTCTCTCAAGCGCCTTAGAATACTCATCTCGTCCACCTGTGTCGGTTTGCGGTACGGTCTCGTATGACTGAAGCTTAGAGGCTTTTCTTGGAACCACTTCCGATTGCTTCGCGAATAAATTCGCTCGTCCCATGCCCTTGAATTACGCTGCCGGATTTGCCTGACAGCCTTCTTTGACACAGGAACCGGGACTTCCAACACCCGGACAACCTTCCGCGATCCGTCCCCCCATCGCATCATACGACGGTGCAGGAATATTAACCTGCTTCCCATCAGCTACGCATCTCTGCCTCGCCTTAGGGGCCGACTCACCCTGCCCCGATGAACGTTGGACAGGAAACCTTGGACTTACGGCGAGCGGGCTTTTCACCCGCTTTATCGCTACTCATGTCAGCATTCGCACTTCTGATACCTCCAGCAGCCTTTACAAGCCACCTTCGCAGGCTTACAGAACGCTCTCCTACCATGCATATTGCTATGCATCCGCAGCTTCGGTATATTGCTTAGCCCCGTTACATCTTCCGCGCAGGACGACTCGATCAGTGAGCTATTACGCTTTCTTTAAATGGTGGCTGCTTCTAAGCCAACATCCTGACTGTTTTAGCCTTCCCACTTCGTTTTCCACTTAGCAATATTTGGGGACCTTAGCTGGCGGTCTGGGTTGTTTCCCTCTTGACACCGGACGTTAGCACCCGATGTCTGTCTCCCGAGGACGCACTCTGCGGTATTCGGAGTTTGCAATGGTTTGGTAAGTCGCGATGACCCCCTAGCCATAACAGTGCTCTACCCCCGCAGGTGTAATCTCGAGGCACTACCTAAATAGTTTTCGGAGAGAACCAGCTATTTCCAGATTTGTTTAGCCTTTCACCCCTATCCACAGCTCATCCCCTAGTTTTTCAACACTAGTGGGTTCGGTCCTCCAGTGCGTGTTACCGCACCTTCAACCTGGCCATGGATAGATCATCTGGTTTCGGGTCTACACCCAGCGACTGTCGCCCTATTCGGACTCGATTTCTCTTCGGCTCCCCTATCTGGTTAACCTTGCCACTGAATGTAAGTCGCTGACCCATTATACAAAAGGTACGCAGTCACCCTTGCGGGCTCCTACTGTTTGTATGCACACGGTTTCAGGATCTATTTCACTCCCCTCCCGGGGTTCTTTTCGCCTTTCCCTCACGGTACTGGTTCACTATCGGTCGATTACGAGTATTTAGCCTTGGAGGATGGTCCCCCCATCTTCAGACAGGATTTCACGTGTCCCGCCCTACTTATCGCAAGCTTAGTACCATGCATCGTATTTCGCGTACGGGGCTATCACCCGCTATGGCTGCACTTTCCAGAGCATTCCACTATACGTTGCATTATCACTTGCAGGCTCTTCCCATTTCGCTCGCCACTACTTTGGGAATCTCGGTTGATTTCTTTTCCTGCAGCTACTTAGATGTTTCAGTTCGCCGCGTTCGCTTCATATGCCTATGTATTCAGCATAAGATGACCTATAAGGCCGGGTTTCCCCATTCGGAAATCTGCGGATCAATGTGTGTTTGCTCACTCCCCGCAGCTTATCGCAAGCTACTACGTCCTTCATCGCCTGTAATCGCCAAGGCATCCACCATGTGCACTTAGTCACTTGTCCCTATAACTTTGGCCCCTTGAGTAGTAAAGGGAGCAAAGCCGGACAGTGTGTTTTTCGTTCGGACATCTTTTGATGTCGAAACGTTTAGACAACTACAATCACAACCCTTCAAACATATTCGACTTGCGTCGCATATGCTTGCATTGTTGTTTTACTTCTTCCAGATTGTTAAAGATCGAAACAGCTTTCGGTCGCTAAAAGACCTTGTATGGATTCAATTTGTGAACGCATACAAGGTATTTCAGCAGGTTATGGTGGAGGCTAACGGGATCGAACCGATGACCCCCTGCTTGCAAAGCAGGTGCTCTCCCAGCTGAGCTAAGCCCCCATGTCGGTGTGGCTTGTCGCTTTCTGATTGGTGGGTCTGGTAGGGCTCGAACCTACGACCCCCGCGTTATCAACACGGTGCTCTAACCAGCTGAGCTACAGACCCATCTGATTTGACAGTTTTCACTGTCGCCTCTTTTAAAACCGATGACTGCTCTTTTTTCAACAGTCGATAAGTGTGAGCATTTGATGCATGCTGACTCTAGAAAGGAGGTGATCCAGCCGCACCTTCCGATACGGCTACCTTGTTACGACTTCACCCCAGTCACGAATCCTACCGTGGTAAGCGCCCTCCTTGCGGTTAAGCTACCTACTTCTGGTAAAACCCGCTCCCATGGTGTGACGGGCGGTGTGTACAAGACCCGGGAACGTATTCACCGCGACATGCTGATCCGCGATTACTAGCGATTCCAACTTCATGGAGTCGAGTTGCAGACTCCAATCCGGACTACGATACACTTTCTGGGATTAGCTCCCCCTCGCGGGTTGGCGGCCCTCTGTATGTACCATTGTATGACGTGTGAAGCCCTACCCATAAGGGCCATGAGGACTTGACGTCATCCCCACCTTCCTCCGGTTTGTCACCGGCAGTCTCATTAGAGTGCCCTTTCGTAGCAACTAATGACAAGGGTTGCGCTCGTTGCGGGACTTAACCCAACATCTCACGACACGAGCTGACGACAGCCATGCAGCACCTGTGTTCCAGTTCTCTTTCGAGCACTCCCCGATCTCTCAGGGATTCTGAACATGTCAAGGGTAGGTAAGGTTTTTCGCGTTGCATCGAATTAATCCACATCATCCACCGCTTGTGCGGGTCCCCGTCAATTCCTTTGAGTTTTAATCTTGCGACCGTACTCCCCAGGCGGTCTACTTCACGCGTTAGCTGCGTTACCAAGTCAATTAAGACCCGACAACTAGTAGACATCGTTTAGGGCGTGGACTACCAGGGTATCTAATCCTGTTTGCTCCCCACGCTTTCGTGCATGAGCGTCAGTCTTAGCCCAGGGGGCTGCCTTCGCCATCGGTATTCCTCCACATCTCTACGCATTTCACTGCTACACGTGGAATTCTACCCCCCTCTGCCAGACTCCAGCTATGCAGTCTCCAACGCCATTCCCAGGTTGAGCCCGGGGATTTCACGTCAGACTTACATAACCGCCTGCGCACGCTTTACGCCCAGTAATTCCGATTAACGCTTGCACCCTACGTATTACCGCGGCTGCTGGCACGTAGTTAGCCGGTGCTTATTCTGCAGGTACCGTCATCAGCGCTGGATATTAGCCAGCGCCTTTTCTTTCCTGCCAAAAGTGCTTTACAACCCGAGGGCCTTCTTCACACACGCGGCATTGCTGGATCAGGGTTTCCCCCATTGTCCAAAATTCCCCACTGCTGCCTCCCGTAGGAGTCTGGGCCGTGTCTCAGTCCCAGTGTGGCTGGTCGTCCTCTCAGACCAGCTACTGATCGTCGCCTTGGTGAGCTTTTACCTCACCAACTAGCTAATCAGATATCGGCCGCTCCACGAGCATGAGGCCTTGCGGTCCCCCACTTTCATCCGTAGATCGTATGCGGTATTAGCGTAACTTTCGCTACGTTATCCCCCACTCAAGGGTACGTTCCGATATTTTACTCACCCGTTCGCCACTCGCCGCCAGGATTGCTCCCGCGCTGCCGTTCGACTTGCATGTGTAAGGCATGCCGCCAGCGTTCAATCTGAGCCAGGATCAAACTCTTCAGTTCAATCTCTGTTTTGGCATTGCTGCCAGGTCGAATCTTTCGATTCTGGTCGCTCACTCAATTACTGACAGGTCACTCTTGCGAGTGTCCTTTGTATTTTTGTGAGCATTTGATAATTTGAGTATCGCTTTTTGCAAAGCGCGCATTTACCAAACGCCCACACTTATCGACTGTTTTATTTTTAAAGAGCTTCTGCCGCACTTTCGTGCTTGCCGCAAATCGTTTTGTTTGTCAGCAGCAGAGAAACGAGATTATGAAGTAATTTCATTTACCCGTCAAGTTTTTCTTCAGAACACGAATTTCGCTTTGTTTGCTTTCACGTCTTTGACGCTTCATGCACTGAAGAAAAAAGCGCCGGCGTCAGCCGGCGCTTTTCTCAGGATAAAAGCCTGACGATAACCTACTTTCACACTGGTTTCAGCACTATCATCGGCGCAAAATCGTTTCACGGTCCTGTTCGGGATGGGAAGGGGTGGTACCGACTTGCTATGGTCATCAGGCATGACTTGTCGTGTTTGCCGCTTTCGCAGCAAACGCAATCTGGGAGAAGTTTTTCAACAATGCTTTATTTATACAATTTGAATACTGGATTCAATCTTGAATTCGGGTTGTGTTGCGTTGTCTTGTTTCACACACTGACTTTAGCTGTGTCAGCCAAAGTTATAGGGACAAGCCTTACGGGCAATTAGTATTGGTTAGCTTAACGCATTACTGCGCTTCCACACCCAACCTATCAACGTCCTGGTCTCGAACGACCCTTTAAGGAGCTCAAGGCTCCGGGAAATCTCATCTTGAGGCGAGTTTCCCGCTTAGATGCTTTCAGCGGTTATCTCTTCCGAATTTAGCTACCCGGCAATGCCACTGGCGTGACAACCGGTACACCAGAGATTCGTCCACTCCGGTCCTCTCGTACTAGGAGCAGGTCCTCTCAAATTTCCAACGCCCACGGCAGATAGGGACCAAACTGTCTCACGACGTTTTAAACCCAGCTCACGTACCACTTTAAATGGCGAACAGCCATACCCTTGGGACCGGCTACAGCCCCAGGATGTGATGAGCCGACATCGAGGTGCCAAACTCCCCCGTCGATATGAACTCTTGGGAGGAATCAGCCTGTTATCCCCAGAGTACCTTTTATCCGTTGAGCGATGGCCCTTCCATACAGAACCACCGGATCACTATGACCTACTTTCGTACCTGCTCGACTTGTGGGTCTCGCAGTTAAGCACGCTTTTGCCATTGCACTATTAGCACGATTTCCGACCGTACCTAGCGTACCTTCGTACTCCTCCGTTACCGTTTAGGAGGAGACCGCCCCAGTCAAACTGCCTACCATGCACTGTCCCCGACCCGGATTACGGGCCAAGGTTAGAACCTCAAACGAACCAGGGTGGTATTTCAAGGACGGCTCCACGTGTACTAGCGTCCACGCTTCAAAGCCTCCCACCTATCCTACACAGATTGGTTCAAAGTCCAATGCAAAGCTACAGTAAAGGTTCATGGGGTCTTTCCGTCTAGCCGCGGGTAGATTGCATCATCACAAACATTTCAACTTCGCTGAGTCTCGGGAGGAGACAGTGTGGCCATCGTTACGCCATTCGTGCAGGTCGGAACTTACCCGACAAGGAATTTCGCTACCTTAGGACCGTTATAGTTACGGCCGCCGTTTACTGGGACTTCAATCAAGAGCTTGCACCCCATCATTTAATCTTCCAGCACCGGGCAGGCGTCACACCCTATACGTCCACTTTCGTGTTTGCAGAGTGCTGTGTTTTTATTAAACAGTCGCAGCCACCAGTTTATTGCAACCCTTTCGTCCTTCTGGCGCTGGCCAGTCAAACTACTTGGGCGTACCTTATCCCGAAGTTACGGTACCAATTTGCCGAGTTCCTTCTCCCGAGTTCTCTCAAGCGCCTTAGAATACTCATCTCGTCCACCTGTGTCGGTTTGCGGTACGGTCTCGTATGACTGAAGCTTAGAGGCTTTTCTTGGAACCACTTCCGATTGCTTCGCGAATAAATTCGCTCGTCCCATGCCCTTGAATTACGCTGCCGGATTTGCCTGACAGCCTTCTTTGACACAGGAACCGGGACTTCCAACACCCGGACAACCTTCCGCGATCCGTCCCCCCATCGCATCATACGACGGTGCAGGAATATTAACCTGCTTCCCATCAGCTACGCATCTCTGCCTCGCCTTAGGGGCCGACTCACCCTGCCCCGATGAACGTTGGACAGGAAACCTTGGACTTACGGCGAGCGGGCTTTTCACCCGCTTTATCGCTACTCATGTCAGCATTCGCACTTCTGATACCTCCAGCAGCCTTTACAAGCCACCTTCGCAGGCTTACAGAACGCTCTCCTACCATGCATATTGCTATGCATCCGCAGCTTCGGTATATTGCTTAGCCCCGTTACATCTTCCGCGCAGGACGACTCGATCAGTGAGCTATTACGCTTTCTTTAAATGGTGGCTGCTTCTAAGCCAACATCCTGACTGTTTTAGCCTTCCCACTTCGTTTTCCACTTAGCAATATTTGGGGACCTTAGCTGGCGGTCTGGGTTGTTTCCCTCTTGACACCGGACGTTAGCACCCGATGTCTGTCTCCCGAGGACGCACTCTGCGGTATTCGGAGTTTGCAATGGTTTGGTAAGTCGCGATGACCCCCTAGCCATAACAGTGCTCTACCCCCGCAGGTGTAATCTCGAGGCACTACCTAAATAGTTTTCGGAGAGAACCAGCTATTTCCAGATTTGTTTAGCCTTTCACCCCTATCCACAGCTCATCCCCTAGTTTTTCAACACTAGTGGGTTCGGTCCTCCAGTGCGTGTTACCGCACCTTCAACCTGGCCATGGATAGATCATCTGGTTTCGGGTCTACACCCAGCGACTGTCGCCCTATTCGGACTCGATTTCTCTTCGGCTCCCCTATCTGGTTAACCTTGCCACTGAATGTAAGTCGCTGACCCATTATACAAAAGGTACGCAGTCACCCTTGCGGGCTCCTACTGTTTGTATGCACACGGTTTCAGGATCTATTTCACTCCCCTCCCGGGGTTCTTTTCGCCTTTCCCTCACGGTACTGGTTCACTATCGGTCGATTACGAGTATTTAGCCTTGGAGGATGGTCCCCCCATCTTCAGACAGGATTTCACGTGTCCCGCCCTACTTATCGCAAGCTTAGTACCATGCATCGTATTTCGCGTACGGGGCTATCACCCGCTATGGCTGCACTTTCCAGAGCATTCCACTATACGTTGCATTATCACTTGCAGGCTCTTCCCATTTCGCTCGCCACTACTTTGGGAATCTCGGTTGATTTCTTTTCCTGCAGCTACTTAGATGTTTCAGTTCGCCGCGTTCGCTTCATATGCCTATGTATTCAGCATAAGATGACCTATAAGGCCGGGTTTCCCCATTCGGAAATCTGCGGATCAATGTGTGTTTGCTCACTCCCCGCAGCTTATCGCAAGCTACTACGTCCTTCATCGCCTGTAATCGCCAAGGCATCCACCATGTGCACTTAGTCACTTGTCCCTATAACTTTGGCCCCTTGAGTAGTAAAGGGAGCAAAGCCGGACAGTGTGTTTTTCGTTCGGACATCTTTTGATGTCGAAACGTTTAGACAACTACAATCACAACCCTTCAAACATATTCGACTTGCGTCGCATATGCTTGCATTGTTGTTTTACTTCTTCCAGATTGTTAAAGATCGAAACAGCTTTCGGTCGCTAAAAGACCTTGTATGGATTCAATTTGTGAACGCATACAAGGTATTTCAGCAGGTTATGGTGGAGGCTAACGGGATCGAACCGATGACCCCCTGCTTGCAAAGCAGGTGCTCTCCCAGCTGAGCTAAGCCCCCATGTCGGTGTGGCTTGTCGCTTTCTGATTGGTGGGTCTGGTAGGGCTCGAACCTACGACCCCCGCGTTATCAACACGGTGCTCTAACCAGCTGAGCTACAGACCCATCTGATTTGACAGTTTTCACTGTCGCCTCTTTTAAAACCGATGACTGCTCTTTTTTCAACAGTCGATAAGTGTGAGCATTTGATGCATGCTGACTCTAGAAAGGAGGTGATCCAGCCGCACCTTCCGATACGGCTACCTTGTTACGACTTCACCCCAGTCACGAATCCTACCGTGGTAAGCGCCCTCCTTGCGGTTAAGCTACCTACTTCTGGTAAAACCCGCTCCCATGGTGTGACGGGCGGTGTGTACAAGACCCGGGAACGTATTCACCGCGACATGCTGATCCGCGATTACTAGCGATTCCAACTTCATGGAGTCGAGTTGCAGACTCCAATCCGGACTACGATACACTTTCTGGGATTAGCTCCCCCTCGCGGGTTGGCGGCCCTCTGTATGTACCATTGTATGACGTGTGAAGCCCTACCCATAAGGGCCATGAGGACTTGACGTCATCCCCACCTTCCTCCGGTTTGTCACCGGCAGTCTCATTAGAGTGCCCTTTCGTAGCAACTAATGACAAGGGTTGCGCTCGTTGCGGGACTTAACCCAACATCTCACGACACGAGCTGACGACAGCCATGCAGCACCTGTGTTCCAGTTCTCTTTCGAGCACTCCCCGATCTCTCAGGGATTCTGAACATGTCAAGGGTAGGTAAGGTTTTTCGCGTTGCATCGAATTAATCCACATCATCCACCGCTTGTGCGGGTCCCCGTCAATTCCTTTGAGTTTTAATCTTGCGACCGTACTCCCCAGGCGGTCTACTTCACGCGTTAGCTGCGTTACCAAGTCAATTAAGACCCGACAACTAGTAGACATCGTTTAGGGCGTGGACTACCAGGGTATCTAATCCTGTTTGCTCCCCACGCTTTCGTGCATGAGCGTCAGTCTTAGCCCAGGGGGCTGCCTTCGCCATCGGTATTCCTCCACATCTCTACGCATTTCACTGCTACACGTGGAATTCTACCCCCCTCTGCCAGACTCCAGCTATGCAGTCTCCAACGCCATTCCCAGGTTGAGCCCGGGGATTTCACGTCAGACTTACATAACCGCCTGCGCACGCTTTACGCCCAGTAATTCCGATTAACGCTTGCACCCTACGTATTACCGCGGCTGCTGGCACGTAGTTAGCCGGTGCTTATTCTGCAGGTACCGTCATCAGCGCTGGATATTAGCCAGCGCCTTTTCTTTCCTGCCAAAAGTGCTTTACAACCCGAGGGCCTTCTTCACACACGCGGCATTGCTGGATCAGGGTTTCCCCCATTGTCCAAAATTCCCCACTGCTGCCTCCCGTAGGAGTCTGGGCCGTGTCTCAGTCCCAGTGTGGCTGGTCGTCCTCTCAGACCAGCTACTGATCGTCGCCTTGGTGAGCTTTTACCTCACCAACTAGCTAATCAGATATCGGCCGCTCCACGAGCATGAGGCCTTGCGGTCCCCCACTTTCATCCGTAGATCGTATGCGGTATTAGCGTAACTTTCGCTACGTTATCCCCCACTCAAGGGTACGTTCCGATATTTTACTCACCCGTTCGCCACTCGCCGCCAGGATTGCTCCCGCGCTGCCGTTCGACTTGCATGTGTAAGGCATGCCGCCAGCGTTCAATCTGAGCCAGGATCAAACTCTTCAGTTCAATCTCTGTTTTGGCATTACTGCCAGGTCGAATCTTTCGATTCTGGTCGCTCACTCAATTACTGACAGGTCACTCTTGCGAGTTTCCTTTGTATTTTTGTGAGCATTTGATAATTTGAGTATCGCTTTTTGCAAAGCGCGCATTTACCAAACGCCCACACTTATCGACTGTTTTATTTTTAAAGAGCTTCTGCCGCACTTTCGCGCTTGCCGCAAATCGTTTTGTTTGTCAGCAGCAGAGAAACGAGATTATGAAGCAATTATTTATTGTCGTCAAGCACATTCGCGAATTTCGTATTTCACTCTGCGCTGCTTCTACGACATGGCTTCAAGATACTTCACTATCCGCCTGCGCCACTTTCATGTCATCTTGCTGTCATGTACGCGGCGAAGGCAGAACTATATCAAATTCCTTTGAAGTTTGGCAAGCGTTTTTCTACGAATGCTTGCATTCCTTCTTTTTGGTCTTCTGTGGCGAACACGCTATGGAACATGCGACGCTCAAACAACACACCTTCCTGCAGGGAGGACTCCCAGGAGCGGTTGATGCTTTCTTTGATCATTGCTGTCACCGGCGCAGACATGGATGCGATCGTGGTCGCGGCTTCCAGTGTCTCCTCCATCAGTTTTTCCAGTGGAACCACGCGCGACACCAGGCCGGCGCGTTCTGCTTCCTGGGCATCCATATTGCGTGCAGTCAAGCACAGATCCATTGCCTTGGATTTGGAGATTGCGCGCGGCAGACGCTGTGTGCCGCCGGCACCCGGCATGATGCCAAGCTTGATTTCCGGCTGACCGAATTTGGCGTTATCCGCTGCAATGATGAAATCGCACATCATCGCCAGTTCGCAACCGCCGCCCAGGGCATAGCCGGCCACAGCCGCAATCACCGGCTTACGCACCTTGGTGATAGTTTCCCAGTTGCGGGTGATGAAATTGCCTTTGAATGCATCCATATAGCTGAATTTGGCCATCGCGGTGATGTCTGCGCCAGCGGCAAAGGCTTTTTCGCTGCCGGTAATGACAATACAGCCGATGTCCGCATCAGCATCCCATGCCAACAGCGCAGCGCCCAATTCATCCATTAATTGGTCATTCAGCGCATTCAAAGCCTTGGGGCGGTTGAGGCGGATCAGCCCGACTTTGCCATGGGTTTCCAGCAGGATATTTTGATAGTCCATATGCGTCTCTCCAGGATGGGCTTGCGGCCCGGGTTGTTCAAACTGGCCAGATTGTAGCGGTTTGCACTTGCCGCCGTAAAATTTCTGCGGAACTTTTCCAACAGCGATTAATCCATCATGCTTACCTTTTCTGATGGGGCCTGACCTTCTTTTCATTTATTCATCACTATTGGCAGAAGCAATTTGCTGACAGCCCGGCGCTGCGTCAACCCGGCTTTCTGCGCTACTGGGCAGCGTTGAGCATCAGCTCGTTTGGCGAACAAATCAGCATCCTGGCGTTACCCCTGTGCGCTGCGCTGATGCTCAAAGCCAGCCCGAGTCAAATGGGCATGCTGGTGGCGCTGGAAATGCTGCCATTTGTTCTGCTCTCCCTGCCTGCAGGCGTCTGGCTGGATCGCCATATCAAAAAACCCACCTTGATTTTCTTTGAAATCAGTAATGGTCTCGCTCTGGCCAGCATTCCCCTGGCCTGGAGTTGCGGCTGGTTGAGTATGCCCTGGCTCTACGTGGCCGCCTTTGTCGTCGGTTGTGGCAACGTGGTGGGCGGCAGCTGTGTGCAGATTTTATCGATGCAAATCGTTGGCCGCGAGCATTTAATCGATGCGCAGTCCAAGTTCGCCCTCACTGATTCCCTCGCCCGCTTACTCGGCCCCGGCTTGGCCGGCTTGCTGGTGCATGCGCTGAATCCGCCGCTGGCGCTGCTGTTCAATGGCTGCGCTTTTTTATGCACCGTCAAGTTATTCCACAGCATCCGCATCAAAGAAGAAATCCAGCCGCCAAATGGCCAATCGGTATGGAATGACATACTCGAAGGTTTGCGCTTTGTCTGGCGCCACCCAACGCTGCGCGCCCTGGCGTGGACCACGGCGGGCTGGCAGATTCTGTTCAATGGCTTTGTCGCGTTGCAGGTGTTGTACGCCACACGCGAATTCAACATGAGCGCCGGCACATTGGGTCTGGTGCAAATGGCCGGCGGCTTGGGCGTGCTGCTCAGTTCCACCGCAGTCAAACCGCTGGTAGCGCGCTTTGGCAGCGGGAATGTGATTTTGTGCGGCATGAGCGGCACTGTATTCTGCTGGTTGCTGTTGGCGCTGTTGCCGGTTCAGCTGTTCGGGTCAAACCTGCTGAGCTTGGGCGCATATGGTTTGGTGTTTTTCCTGTTTGACTGCACCGTGATGCTGTATTTCATGCCCTATCTGGCGCTGCGGGTGCGCGTCACGCCGGATGCCTACCTGGGGCGGGTGGTGTCCACCATGCGATTCCTGACTGTGGCCGGGGTGCCGCTGGGCGCCTGGTGCGCCGGCAAATTGGGGGAATGGCTGGGCTTGCGGGAAGCATTGGGCTGCGTCGCCGCCGGTGGCCTGATCCTGGCCCTGCTGGCCTGGCTGATCACACCATTACGCGGCTGTCGTGATTAAACGGAGCGCCCTTGCACGGGCGCTCCTGCAATTGCTTTATTTCTCCAAATCCGCCTGATGGAAGAAATGGTTCGCGTCAGGCGACACAATCAAGCCTTTGACTTCTTTACGCACGGGCGTCAGCAGCAAGGCATGCGCCATCACAATCCATGGCGCCTCTTCACGCACAATTTCCTGCGCCTGCTCATACAACTTGCTGCGATCGGCCTGCTTGAGCGTGCTGCGCGCTTTCTGATACACGCTATCGAAAGCGGCATGACACCAGCGCGCCACATTACCGCCGCCTTTCACCGCGTCGCAGCTCAGATTCGGCCCCAGAAATTCATCCGGATCGGCATTGGCGCTCCAACCCAGCATCACGACCTGATGTTCGCCATGTTTGCTGCGTTTTAAATACTCACCCCACTCATAGGTCAGCAGATTGACTTTGACGCCGACCTTGGCCCAATCCGCCTGCAGCAATTCCGCCATCCGCTTGCCATCCGGGTTGTAGGGGCGCGATACCGGCAAATACCACAGATCAAAGCTCAAGCCGTTCGGATAGCCTGCTTTTTCCAGCAGCGCCTTGGCGCGCGCCGGATCGTAGTTGTAGTCTGGCAAGGCGTCATGGTGCGACCAGAGCGAAGGCGGCAAGGGATTCTTGCCGGCGCGCGCCGAGCCTTGATAAATATTGCGCAAGATTGCCGCTTTATCGGTGGCCAGGTTCAAAGCCTGCCGCACCAGCTTGTTATCGAGCGGCTTTTTATTCACATTGAATGCGATATAGCCGACATTCAGCGCCTCCTGGCTTAGCAGGCGCAAGGCGGGATCCGCCTTGATCGCGGCCAGATCTGCCGGCTTGGGGTAAGCCATCACATGGCATTCGCCGGCCTTGAGTTTGGCGTAGCGCACCGATGCATCCGGGGTGATTGCAAACAACAGGTTGTCAATCTTGGGCCGCCCGGCCCAGTATTGTTCAAACGCTTTATAACGGATGGTCGCATCTTTTTGATAAGACACGAATTGAAACGGGCCATTTCCTATCGGCTCAAAATCAATCACTTCCGGAGTTCCCGCCGCTTTCATTTTCTCCGCATATTCAAGCGAATGAATTGAAGTGAAACTCATCGCGAAATTAATCAAAAAAGGCGCATCGGTGCGTTTGAGTTTAAAACGCACGGTGTAATCATCCACCTTTTCAACTTTATCAATAATCTTATCCAGCTCTTTATCGTAGTAATACGCAAAATTTCTGCCTGGAATAGTTTTATGAAATGGATGATTTGGATCGCCCATACGGCGGAAAGTGAAAACCACATCATCAGCATTAAAATCGCGGCTGGGTTTAAAACGCGCATTACTGTGGAATTTTACGCCGCGCCGCAAGCTGAAGGTATATTGCAAACCATCGGCAGAAATATCCCATTTCTCCGCCAGCGACGGCACAAGCCTGGTTCCACCCGGTTCTTTGCTCAAGAGGCGGTCGAAAATCTGGATCGCGGTGGCGTCAAACGTGGTGCCGGAATTGCTCAGTTGCGGATTGAAGGTATCCGGACTGCCTTCAGAACAATACACCAGAGTTTTTGCGGCATGTGCGCTTGGCGCAATCAGACAAGCCGCAAGCAGCAGGCAGCGTGCTGTTTTCATCGGTTTCTTCCTCGTATCAGCGCTTGTGGGCGCAGTTGAAAAAAAGCCCGCCGGGCAAATGCTGAGGCGGGCTTGCTGCGGGATGGGCGCTTATGCGTCCACCAATTCCTGTAAGGGGGCGAAAATCACATCCAGATCATCATCCGACACCACCATATTATGCGCTTCGCCTTCGTCCATCATGGCCCCGGCCAACTCTGATTTACGTTGCTGCAAAGCCTGGATTTTTTCTTCCAGCGTTCCCTTGGCGATCAGTTTGTAGACAAACACCGGCTTGTCCTGGCCAATACGCCAGGCGCGGTCAGTCGCCTGATTTTCCGCCGCCGGATTCCACCACGGATCGTAATGAATCACAGTATCGGCGGCGGTCAGATTCAAGCCCACGCCGCCGGCTTTTAAGCTGATCAGGAAAATCGGCACAGAGCCATTCTGGAAGGCGGCAACCTGGGCGCCGCGATCCTTGGTGTCGCCGGTCAGCAAGGCGTAATCAATGGCGCGCGCCTGCAATTCGTTCTGAATCAATTGCAACATGCTGGTGAATTGCGAGAACACCAGAATCTTGCGGCCTTCTTCCAGCAACTCCTCAATCATTTCCATCAGCTCAACCAGCTTGGCTGACACCATCGGCCCGCGCGACACCGCTTGCACCAGGCGCGGATCACAGCACACCTGGCGCAGCTTGAGCAGCGCTTCCAAAATCACGATCTGGCTGCGCGCCATACCCTTCTTGGAAATTTCATCGCGCACCTTCTTATCCATCGCCAAGCGCACGGTTTCATACAAATCGCGCTGGCCGCCGGTCAACTCGACCGTGCGCACCATCTCCGTCTTGGGCGGCAATTCCTTCGCCACTTTATCTTTAGTGCGACGCAACATGAATGGCCGGATACGGCGTGACAACACCGTGCGCCGCACCTCATCGCCGCCTTTTTCAATCGGATTGCGGAATTCAGTGTTGAAATTCTTTTCATTCCCCAAAAAGCCGGGCAGGAGGAAATTGAATTGCGACCATAACTCGCCCAGATGATTTTCCAGCGGCGTGCCGGTCAGACACAGGCGATGGCGCGCATTGATGACGCTGGCGGTCTGGGCTGCCTTGGAACGGGTGTTTTTGATGTAATGCGATTCATCCAGAATCATCAAATGGAACTCATGCTGGCGCAATTTTTCTTCATCGCGCGGCAACAGCGCGTAAGTGGTCAAGACCAGATCATATTTGCTGATTTGATCAAACCGCTCCGTACGCGCCGCACCTTGCAGCAGCAGGACTTTCAGACTTGGCGCAAAACGGCGCGCCTCGGCCTGCCAGTTATCCATCAAACTGGTCGGCGCCACCACAAGTGCAGGCGCAGTCAGGCGACCGGCATCTTTTTCCAACAGAATATGGGTTAAGGTCTGAATTGTTTTCCCCAAGCCCATATCGTCAGCCAGAATTCCGCCCAAACCGGCTTCACGCATGAATTGCATCCACGCCACGCCATCGAGCTGGTAATCGCGCAAGGTGGCGCGCAACCCCGGCGGCGGCGCAACTTTTTGCATGCCGCCGAATTCCCCCAGGCGCTGACCCAACTCACGCAACATATCGCCGCCCACCCAGCGCATTTGCAAGGCTTTTTCCAATTCGGCCAAACGCGCCGCATCCAGCTTCGGCAAGCGGATCGTGGAGCCGACTTTCTCATTGAAATACAGCTCGCCGAGAATCTGTAAAATCGGCTTGATGCGCCCCCATGGCAAACCGACCCGCACATTATTGGACAGCAGGGCCAGCAATTGGTCGTCATCGTCATGGCTGGCGATGGTTTTCGGATTGAAATCGTGCGGTGCGCTGCGGATCATTTGCACCAGAATCGGCAACAGCGGAATACGTTTTTGATTCACCACAATGCCCAGTTCCAAATCGAACCAGGCGTTTTCGGTTCTGGCCTGCTGATTATCGACATCCGCATACCAGTCTTCGATTTCCACCACGTCATAGCGGTAATTCGCGGTTTTTTCGACCCGCCAGCCAGCCTCTTCCAAGACATGCAAACCGCCTTTCGCGAAGCGCAGCCAATCAGCCTGCCCCTTCATTTGCATCACGCCGACCATTTTCGCCAGCGGCGAAGCGCCATCCTTGGGCGTCGTGAAGCCCAGCGAAGTCAATAAACCATATGCTGCGGATTCGGCCTGCAAATCACGCTGAATCACTTCCATGGTGTCGCCGCGCTGGCGCACCACTTGCTGACTGGGATCGAGAGAAACCGATTCACCGTCATAATCAAACGCAATCAAACCAAAGTCATACCAGCGGGTGTAACGCATATTGCCCTGATCTTCCACCTCTTGCGACATACTGCCCAGCAGCAGCAAAGGTTGGAATTTGATGTCGTCACGGATTTTTTGCTGCACCTGCTCCGGCATCGGCACCAGATTCTGCAAACCCGACGCCAGCAAACGCTGCGATAAGCGGCCACGGTCGCGCAAAGCCAGCAGCGGCGCCTGCGCCACCAGGGCTTGCAATTCGTGATTCGGGATTTTCAGATGGCCTTGCTGCAACAGCAATTCGCCGGCGGAGAGATTATCGATAAACCAGGGCGGATCAGTCGGCAGAATATGATCCAGCGGGTGCGCGCCGCTTTTCGGATTGGCCGGATCCACTGCCTGCCACACCAGGCGCGTGCCTTTTTCCTCGTCATGCCAGGCCAGGTGCGCCTCCCTCTGTTGCGCATATTTCACCGGATAGACCCGGCCACTGCTCATATCCGCCCAGGAATTGGCCCACAACAATTTTTGCTGCTCCAGCAACAGGCGCAACAGATAAGCGCCGATTTTGCCGCGCGGCTCGGTCGCCATCCCGCTTTGCGAATCCAGACCGGAACGCATCGCAATAAAATAACGCACCAGATCCGCATCGCCCGGCGTCATAAATGGCGGCGGACTGGAGAGCAAAGAAAACAATTCACTGATCGCGCTGGCGCTGATCACATCGCCGCTGGGACGCACGCGCGCCTTGCACAAAGCCAGCGCCACATGCTTGCCGCCAGCCGCAGGCGCCATCACAAACAACAAACTGTGCGCGGTTTGCGCCGGGTCCAGCGCCAGCGGCGGCTTGGGGCGCGCCGCGACTTCCAGCTTTTGCAACCAGGTCACCAGAGCATTCGGCAGGCCGGATTGGGCCAGACCGCCGGCTTTTTCCTGCTGCAAGAGATATTCCAGCAAAGCCGCCACCACATGCTGGCAAGAACGGCCAGCTGAGCAATTACACTCGCCTTTGAATTTCACACCGCCATGGCGATCCGCGCTGATGCTGATTTTTTGCTCATAGCTGCGGCTGGCGCTGCCGGCAACCACGCCCAGCAGATAGCCTTTTTCCAGGCTGACCTTGCGCACCGCCTCTTTCTGCACCAGGGCAGCCCCCTTGCCATAGGTATTGTCATCAAAATTGGCAAGCACATCATCAAGCGTAAAATACATAATTACTCTATCTTTTCCACTATCGGGCAAACCGAAGCCGGCAGCGCCTGTATGTGCTGCGCGCGCCGCTGTAAGTCACATTTTGTCCGGTTTTATTATCATTACGCTTATTTAGCGCAGTAAATAAAATACATCGCATGTGAATTTATTTACATTCAAAGTGTATTAAATTGCAGCCGCGATGGACGTATGCCATCCTGGCGGCAGTAATAGAATTTCCATATACTGCCAGCCGGTTAATCCGCATTGTTTCACTGTGGCGCACAGCATCATAATTTCAAGCTCGGCGCGCTATCCGCGCAGCAAACAGCAAAGCGCCGGAAATTCTGTTGCGGATGGCAAAAAACAGCGCACTCCAGGCGAAACAATCCGGCATTATAATTCAGATTCCCGTCACAGGGGCGCGGCATGTCCGTGGCGTTGCGCAACCTGCCTGCGGCACAGCGCATGCCGCCAAATCTTCCTGCATGCATACGCAAATGCGCACACAGCGGATTTTTCAGCGCGCCCTGCGTATGATTTCACCCCTTATCTTCTTGTCTGTTTTCACTCGCAAACGTCATGTTACCTTCAATCGAAATCCGCCTGGCCAATGAACTGCAAGCCAGCACGACCCAAGTCAATGCCGCCATCGCCCTGTTAAAAGAAGGCGCCACCGTGCCCTTCATCGCGCGCTACCGTAAAGAAGCCACCGGCGGCCTGGACGATGCCCAATTGCGCTTGTTAGAAGAGCGTCTGCGCTACCTCACCGAGCTGGAAGAGCGCCGCAGCAGCATCATTGCTGCGATTGAAGAGCAAAACAAGATGACGCCCGAATTGCTGCAAGCGCTGCAAAGCGCGGAAGACAAGACCCGCCTGGAAGACTTATACCTGCCCTACAAACAAAAGCGCCGCACCAAGGCGCAAATCGCCCTGCATGCGGGCCTTGGCGCACTGGCCGATCTGCTCTTGGCCAACCCCGACAAAAACCCCGAAAGCGAAGCCGCCGCCTTCCTGCGCGAACCGTTCTCGGACGCTGATGGCGACAACCCCGGCGTGGCCGATGTCAAAGCCGCACTGGATGGCGCGCGACAAATTCTGATGGAGCGCTTTGCGGAAGACGCCGAATTGCTGCAAGACCTGCGCGCCTATCTGCAAGAACATGCGGTGCTGGAATCGAAAGTGGTGGAAGGCAAGCAAGACGCCGGCGAGAAATTCGCCGACTATTTCGATTATTGCGAAGAATGGCGCAAAATCCCCTCGCACCGCGCACTCGCCCTGCTGCGTGGCCGGCGCGAAGAAATGCTCAGCCTCACCCTGCGCTTAGACAGCGAAGAAGAAAAACCGAAATGGGATGCGCCCTGGAATCCCTGCGAAGCCCGCATCGCGCGCCGCTTCGCCATCCACAATCAGGGCCGCCCCGCAGACAAATGGCTGTCCGACACGGTGCGCTGGACTTGGCGCGTGAAATGTTTCATGCACCTGGAAACCGAATTGATGGGATCTTTACGCGAAAGCGCAGAGCAGGAAGCGATTGCCGTATTTGCGCGCAATTTGAAAGATTTATTACTGGCCGCGCCAGCCGGCCCGCGCGCCACCATTGGCCTCGATCCGGGCTTGCGCACCGGGGTCAAGCTGGCGGTGGTGGACGCCACCGGCAAAGTGGTCGATACCGGCGTGATTTATCCGCATGCGCCGAAAAATGACTGGGATGGCGCCATCGCCACCCTGGCGCGCCTGTGCGCCAAACATCAAGTGGCCCTGGTTTCGATCGGCAACGGCACCGCCTCACGCGAAACCGACCGCCTGGCGCAAGACCTGATCAAACGCCACCCGGAACTCAAACTGACCAAGATCGTCGTCTCCGAAGCCGGCGCCTCGGTGTATTCCGCGTCTGAATTCGCCTCGCGCGAACTGCCGGAACTCGATGTTTCGCTGCGCGGCGCAGTCTCGATTGCGCGCCGCCTGCAAGACCCGCTGGCGGAATTGGTGAAAATCGACCCGAAATCGATTGGCGTGGGCCAATATCAGCACGATGTCAATCAAAGCTGGCTGGCGCGCTCACTCGATGCGGTGGTGGAAGACTGCGTGAATGCGGTCGGGGTGGATGTGAACACCGCCTCCGTGCCGCTGCTGGCGCGCGTATCCGGCCTGAGCAACAGCGTAGCGCAAGCCATCGTCAACTACCGCGATCAGAACGGCGCATTCTCAAATCGCGCCAGCCTGCGCAATGTGCCGCGCCTGGGCGAAAAAACCTTTGAACAATCCGCCGGCTTTTTGCGCATCATGCAAGGCGAAAACCCGCTTGACGCCTCCGCCGTGCACCCGGAATCCTACCCGCTGGTGGAAAAAATCATGGCCGATATTCAAAGCAAAGGCCGCCAGATCGACCTCAAGGGCATCATCGGCGACAGCAAACTGTTGCGCAGCCTGCAGCCGGCGCGCTATGCCGACGAGCGCTTCGGCCTGCCCACCGTGTCCGACATTTTGCAGGAATTGGAAAAACCGGGACGTGACCCGCGCCCGGAATTCACCACCGCCACCTTTAAAGAAGGGGTGGAAGAAATCAGCGACTTGCGCCCGGACATGATTCTGGAAGGGGTGGTGACGAATGTGGCGGCGTTTGGCGCCTTTGTTGACATCGGCGTGCATCAGGATGGCCTGGTGCACATTTCCGCGCTGTCGCACCAATTTGTCAAAGATCCGCACAGCGTGGTCAAGGCAGGTCAAGTGGTTCGTGTTAAAGTACTTGAAGTCGATGCCAAACGCAAGCGCATTGCCCTGACCATGCGCTTGACCGACACTGCCCCCGCCCCCGGCAGCAAACCCGAGCAGCGCGCCGACCGCAATGATGGCAAACGCCTTGCGCAATATCAGCAAGGCCAGCAACGCCAACAACCTGCGGCAAACAACGCGATGGCTGCCGCCTTTGCCAAGCTGCGCGGCAAGTGAGCATGTGAAAGTCTGTGCGCGGCGTCTGCAGGCGCGCCGCGCCGTTTGATCTCTCATGTCACCCGGAGGACGTAATATGGACTTTCCACTACAAGGCGTTGACCTCTGCCTGCGCCCCTGGCAAAGCAGCGACGCGATTGCATTTCAGGAAGCAACGCTGGAATCAGTCAGTACTGTAGGACGTTGGATGAATTGGTGCCATGCCGGCTACAGCCTGGCGGATGCAGAAAGCTGGATCATGCAATGCCAGGCCAATCTGGAAGCCGGAATCTCGTATGAATTGGGGATTTTCTCCGCCGACGGGGCGATTTTGTATGGCGGCATCGGCATCAACGACATCCGCCGGCTGCACATGGTGGCCAATGTCGGCTATTGGGTGCGGGAAAACCGCCAGCAACACGGCATCGCACTGGACGCCTTGCGCCTGACGCTTGCTTTCGGCCTGCAGGAATTGCACATGCAAAGGCTGGAAATTGTCGCCGCCGAAAGCAATCAGCCCAGCCGCACAGTAGCGGAAAAGGCCGGCGCCGTTTTTGAAGGCCTGCAACGCAAGCGGCTCTTGATTCATGGCGTGGCGCACACCGCCGCCATGTATTCCGTGGTGGCGGAAGACTGATCAACCTGGATTCCCCAGTTAAGCGCTTTTGGGCTTCGATAAGCAAATGCTTTATTAAAATTATCGGCAGACAACACCGTCACTGGTTTGGCGCGAGCGCTACAACCGCGATTACTTGTTTACCGGCCTGCTGGCGTCACGGTGAAGCAGCGCTCCGCCACTCCTCCTGGCAGAATGCAGTCTGCGCCGTCGCCGCGCCCAGCCAGGAAACCGGCAAACTGCGTACTCGCATCTGCCCAACTGAGGAATCTAGGTTGGGCACGCTCAGCCGGCTTGGCGCGATTGCAGTAGAATGCCATCATTCTTCAACGCAGGAGTTCCCCATGTCTGATGTGCAAAACTGGATCAAAGAAACCGTAACCGGCAACCCGGTGGTGCTGTTTATGAAAGGCACCCCGACCTTTCCGCAATGCGGCTTTTCGGCGCGCGCCGTCAAGCTGCTGCAAGTGTCCGGCGCTGAAAACATTGTCACCGTCAATGTGCTGGATGACCCGGCAGTGCGCCAAGGCATCAAAGACTATTCCAACTGGCCCACCATTCCGCAACTGTATATCGGCGGCGAATTCATCGGCGGCTCCGACATCATGGGCGAAATGTATGAAAACGGCGAGCTGCAAGCCGCCATCGCCAAGCTGGGTAAATAAGGCGAGATGACGGCGCGCCGTTTGATCGTCGCCATCACCGGCGCCACCGGCGCGGTGTACGGCGTGCGCGCCCTGCAATTGCTGCGCGAACAGCAGGTGCAAACTCATTTGTTGCTGTCCGACGCCGCCCTGCTCACCTTGCAGCAGGAATTGCAACTCAAACGGCGCGAAGTCGAAAAACTGGCCGATGTCTGCCACGCTGTGCGCGACGTCGGCGCCTGCATCGCCAGCGGCTCGTATTTATCAGATGGCATGTTGATTGCGCCCTGCTCCATGCGCAGCCTGGCGGCCATCGCACACGGCCTGTCCGACAATCTGATCACCCGCGCCGCCGATGTCTGCCTGAAAGAGCGCCGCCGCCTGGTCTTGATGGTGCGCGAAACCCCCTTCAATCTGGCGCATTTGCGCAATATGACGGCGGTGACGGAAATGGGCGGCGTGATATTCCCGCCGCTGCCGGCGTTTTATCAACATCCGCAATCGCTGGAAGAAATGGTCGATCACAGCTTGCTGCGCGTGCTCGACTTATTTGGTCTGCCGATGCAAAACGCGCCGCGCTGGGCTGGCTTGAAAGCCAGCCTGAACAGCAGCGACGCCAGCGCCTGAACTCAATCCAGCATTTTCAGCAAACCGCGCAAAGCATGCGCCACGGTTTGCTCCCGCACCGCATGACGGTCGCCGCCAAACACCAGACGCTCACTCACCGCCACATCGCCATGCACCCAGGCAAAGCAAACCGTGCCGACCGGCTTGCCCGGCACCGCACCGGTGGGGCCGGCAATCCCGGTGGTGGAAAGCGCGATATGCGCATTGCTGTTGGCCAAGGCGCCGCGCGCCATCGACAACGCCACCTCTTCGCTGACCGAGCCGAATTGGGCGATTTGCGCCGGCGACACATCCAGCATCTCAGTCTTGGAAGCAATCGAATACGTTACAAAACCGCAGTCAAACCAGGAACTGGAGCCGGCGATTTCAGTAATCGCTTGCGACACCCAGCCGCCGGTGCAAGATTCAGCGGTCGCCAGCAGCAAGCCTTTTTGCTGCAATTTCTGGCCGACTTGCGCCGCCAGTTCCCCAATATCAGTACTCACGTTCGTCCCCTTGTTTGCTGGTTTGGCGACAGCAGACTGTTCTCAGCCTGCCATGATTCTGAATGTATCATTTTTTTGCGGAATTACCATTGCCGCCAAATGGAAAACAACAGCAGGGTAAAGAAAGCCGCCAGAATGTCATCAAACATCACCCCGAAACCGCCTTTGAAACGCTGTTCAAACTGGCGGATCGGCGGCGGCTTGCTCATATCAAACACGCGGAACCAAAACACCGCCCAGAATTGCAGCTGCCACGGG
The DNA here is from genome assembly GCF_037300705.1 of Massilia sp. W12. Lineage (NCBI taxonomy): Bacteria > Pseudomonadati > Pseudomonadota > Betaproteobacteria > Burkholderiales > Oxalobacteraceae > Massilia > Massilia sp. W12. The sequence continues at coordinate 4,077,841 of NZ_CP147776.1, forward strand.
GCCGGGTGCAGCATGGCCAACACCAGCCAGATCGCAACGATTTCATCCCACACCATGGCGCCATGATCAGCTACGCCCAAATCCCGCCCGGTGCGCTCACAAGCCCAGATGCCGATTAAAAAAGCGGCCAAACAAACGATGAGCCAATTCAAGGGCGTGAAAAACGCCGGCCAGCGCTGGGTGAACATGGCGAACGTCAGCCAGCCGAACAAAGTGCCCACCGTGCCCGGCATGATGGGCGATAAACCGCTGCCAAAACCGAGCGCCAATAAATGACTCAAGCGGCTGTACATAAACAGCGCGCCGGGTTGCACGCGTCCAGCTTCTACCTGATGCAAATGCGTTTTCATGAAGTGCGGAAATGGTCAAAAGAATTCAGCTGTAACGATAATGGCAGGCCTTGCGGGTCCAGCACTTGCAAACCGCGCCCCGGCACAATCTCACCGATGCAGTGCAGCGCCAGATCCAGCTCGCGCCCGATCTGGCGCACCCTGGCCTGCTGTGCAGGCGGCGCACAAAAGCATAATTCATAATCATCGCCGCCGCTCAGCATATATTCCAGGCGGCGCGCAGCGTCACAAGACGCCAGGGCCGGGCCAGCCGGCAACGCCTCAGCATGCAGCTGCGCCGCCACCCCGGAAGCCTGCAGAATATGCCCCAAATCGCCCGCCAAGCCATCAGAAATATCCAGCGCAGCGCTCGCCACGCCGCGCAAAGCCTGTCCCAATGCCAGACGCGGCGCCGGCAGATGCAAGCGCGCACAAGCCGCCTCACGCCAAGCCGGATCAGCATCCGGCAGCGCCTCGCCCGACAACCAGGCCAAGCCCAACCGCGCCTCGCCCAAGCTGCCGGAAACCCAGACTTGATCGCCGGCTTTAGCCCCATCGCGCCGCAAAGCCGCCTGTGGCGGCAAGCTGCCAAACACCGTAATGCAGATATTCAGCGGGCCGCGCGTGGTGTCGCCGCCAATCAAAGCGCAATCAGCTTCCCGCGCCAGACGCAACAGCCCGGCGGAAAAAGCGGCCAGCCAAGCCTCATCCGCCGCCGGTAAAGCCAGCGCCAGGGTAAAGCCGAGCGGGCGCGCGCCCATCGCCGCCAGATCCGACAAATTCACCGCCAGCGCCTTGTGTCCCAGCATGAAAGGATCAGCGCCGGCAAAGAAGTGCCGGTCTTCCACCAGCATATCGCTGGAAATCGCCAACACCTCGCCCGGCGGCAGACGCAACAGGGCGCAATCATCGCCCGGCCCCAATAGCGTGTGCGCGCCCGGATGGGCGCGCGCAGGCTGCGCGAAATAGCGCGCGATCAAATCAAATTCCGACATCGGGGCCAGCGCCTTTATGCTTGAAACGCCTGACCGATTTCCGCCACCAGGCGATTGCGCAAAGCCGGCTCTTGCGGGCCGACGCCAATCCCGCGCACCACCCCGGCGGCATCCACAAAACGCGCCACTTGCCGCCCTTCCAGCCCGGCGTCATGCCACTCGCCAGGCGTACCGGCAGGGGCCGGGGCCAGCGCCAGGGGATAACTGGGCGTTTTCACGATCACCGGCATGTTTTTATGCTCAATCGCCGTCAATTCACCGCACAAAGACTTGGCGATAGCGCGCGCCGCCGCCATGATCGGCGCCACATATGGCAGCACTTGCGAAGTCTCGCCGATCTGATATTCAGCACAGTCGCCCAGCGCAAACACATCTGCATCCGAGGTGCGGCCATAGGCATCGACACAAATCCCGCGCCCGCAACGCAGACCGGCGGCTTGCGCCAGTGCGATTTGCGGGCGCAAGCCGACTGCCGACAAGAGCAGATCCGCAGACAAACTCTGGCCATCGGCTAAGCGCAAGAGATAGCCCTCGCCCTGCTTTTCCACACTCTGCGCCGCACCCTGGTAAAACTGCACGCCACGCCCCTCCAGCGCGCTGCGCAAACCCTGCGACAAACCGGGCGAAGCGAGCAAAGCCATGGGGCGCGGATTCAAATCCACCAGGCTGACTTGATGCCCGGCCCCGCTCATATCGTCGGCAAATTCACAGCCGATCAGACCAGCTCCCAAAATCGCCACTTTTTGCCCGGCGCGCGCATCCAAACGGGCGCGGAAAGCGGCGTAATCGCGGATATCATTCACCGACATCACATCCGCCGCAGCATCGCCCTGCAAAGGAATGCGGATAGGCTGGGCGCCAAGCGCCAGCACCAGTTTGCTGTAAGTGAAATTGCCGCGATTGGTCTGGATTTGATGGGCGGCGCAGTCAATTGCCGCAATCTGCGTATGCGCCAACACCTCAGCCTGAGTCTGGGCGGCGATCTGCTCTTTTTGCTGTGTCACCAATTGCGCAGCGGTTTTATTCTGCGCCAGCGCATTCGACAGCATGGGCTTGGAATAAAACACGCCATCATCGGCGCACACCACTAAGAGCGGGCTGTCTTTATCCAATTTGCGCCATTCGCGCGCCACCGTCCAGGCCGCCATACCGGCGCCGGCGATGATGATGGGAGGAGTGCTCATGCTTCACCTGAAAAAGAAAAGGCAAGCCGCGCACGGCTTGCCGGGAGAGTGAAAAATCAGATTTCCACCATTTCAAAATCGCTCTTGGACACGCCGCAATCCGGGCAAGTCCAGGAATCCGGCACATCGGCCCATTTGGTGCCGGCAGGAATGCCCTCATCCGGCAAACCCAACGCTTCGTCATAGATAAAGGCGCAAATCACACATTGATATTTTTTCATGGTATTTCTCACTTGGCTGAAGATGAATTCTGGCTGGGCCGGGCGGCTTGCGCGCCGGCAAGGTGGCGCTTCCTGCGGCTTTTGATTGCCGGGCAGAAAAGCCGCCATTGTATCCCAGCCGCTTAACTTTGGCTGATTTCAGGCTGCCTTGCTTTGCAGGGTATCCAGCACACTTTGGTAGTGCGCGGCATGACGCTGCTCAACCCGGGTCAAGGCTGCGAAACGCTTGGCGGCGGTTTGCAAAGTCTTTTGGAAACGTTCCGCATGCTCGCGCGATTCGGCGATTTGCTCATCGTATTCGGCCACGGCGGCGGCATTGCCTTCCTGCTCGGCTAAGTGGCGGAACTTGGGATACATCTCGGTGTATTCATGCGTTTCGCCGGCAATCGCCAATTCCAGCGCGCGCTGCGGCGTCATTTGGCTCTTGGGGAACAGCAGATCGAGGTGGCCGAAAGCATGCATCACTTCCTGGTCAGCGGTTTCTTCAAACACCCGCGCCACCTCCTCCGCCCCGGCTTCGCGCGCCAGCTTGGCGAAGTAGCGGTATTTGATATGCGCCATCGACTCGCCGGCAAAAGCGGCTTCCAGATTGCTGATGGTCACAGAGGCTTGGGTGGTTTGCGTATCTTGGCTCATGGCTTTCTCCTTGGCTGGGTTGTTTGATTGATTGCGTCAATCACTATGGAGAGAATCATAGCCAGAATGCGAAAATAAATAAAATTGATTGATTAAAACAAATCAATAGCCTACACCTACCATTATCACGCACCCGCCCTGCCCCGAAGCCTGCCAACAGCGCGCAACTCACTCCCCCTGCCAGAATAAGGGCGGGTAGAAGCGCTCCGGCACAGGCGTGAACTGCATGCCACGCCGCCAGGCGAGCCGGCAAATCGCCGTCCCTAAAACATCGAAACAATCCCGGCCTGCACCACCATAGCCCCATAAGGCATCGTCTTTGCGGGAGCGTTGCCGACGCGCAAAAGCATCAGCGCGGCTCTGCAACTGTTGAGAAAACAGCGCGCCATCTCCCGCCACCAATGCAGCAAGCAGATGTTCATAGCCAAATGCAAATTCTGTCTTTTTGAATTGAAGCCGCTTCGTCTCATACCCAGACAAGCAAGCCTTGCTGTATTGCCCGCAGGCGCAGTAATACAACTGCCACACCAGGAATGGCAATTGGCAATCCTGGTCAGTCGCTTGAAACAATTCAGTGTGCATGCAAGCGGCGTAATCCGCCGTCAGCCGTTCAAACTGCCCAGCCAGAATAAAGCACAGCAAGCGCTCCAGCTCGCCGCTCATAGTGAGCAATTGACCATTCCATGGCGCCTGTGTGGACACGCCTTGCTGCAACAAGTTTGCAATTTCACTGAACGAAGGCGCAGACAACAAGGCAGGATAGGCAAAGTGATGTTCAGCGGCATGCGGATCGCCATCTGTCACCGCACTGATTTGGCCCAACCGCAAACTGCACTTAGCCACACTGTTAAGCGTAAAAAGCCCGGTCGCCAGCGCCCCTTTGCCGATTAAAATCTCGCGCGTTTCCGGCCAACTGTTCACATCATTCTGCCGCCATTCCAGATCCCGCTTCACCCTTGCCTGGCGGAAGGTTGCCAATTGCCCATCGTCTTCTGAATTATCTGATCGCATATGCACGGGCGCTAACGCCTTCCATTATGAAAAGCAAAGCGTAACACTGCTACTGTTTTGGCGGCAACATTCCAACATCGTGCGCCAGGGTGGGCATGTTCACCGCTGCGCTGATACGCATAATGCGCAGCTTCCCCGCTACTACTGGCGATGTTACTATATACTCATTCTCGCTCTCAAAATGTTAAGGCGCACATCCAACCTGCGCGACAGTAGCACCGTACGATAAAGGAATAATAGTGACTGTATTGCTTAACTTAATTGAACGGCTGATGTCAGCCCACCCCTACATCACTTGGATATTATTGCTGTTCCTATTCCTCTTCTGCGCCTTTTTCCTTGTGCCAGGCATTCTCCACTATCTCCGCCTGTGCAAAATTATTAAGAATATCAGCGCCATCAATGAAGAACCACCAAATTTAAAAGCATTCTCGTCTTTATTTAATACTGATCCATCGTTGCTTCATCTATGGTCGGAATACAAAGAATCTTTACACCTGCAATATAAAGATGAGAACGGCATGAGTAAAGTGGCGCAAGTACGCGCCACCTTGCCTGCAGAAATGTTTTTCAATAAACAATACGTGGTGGACAGCCGGCTGCACACAGAGTTTTTTAAGCATCTGCCCGGTCTCTTTACCGGCATTGGCATTATTGGCACTTTTGGGGGCTTAATCCAAGGCCTGGCTGCATTTAAAGTCAGTGAAAATGCCGCTACTGTACGCGAAAGTTTGGAAACATTGATGAAATCAGTCGGTGAAGCCTTTGTGGTTTCTGCCATGGCCATCTTCCTGGCAATGTTGGCGACTGTTCTCGAGAAATGGCTGCTGGCAGCACTGTACAAAAAAACAGAGGAAATTGCGCACGCCATCGACAAATGTTTTGAAAGCGGCGTTGGCGAAGAATATTTATCGCAATTAGTCAAATCCTCTGCGGAATCAGCAACGCAAGCCAAGATCTTGAAAGATGCTCTGGTAAAAGATTTGCGCGATCTGTTGACTGAAGTAACGCAAGCACAAATTGCGGCGCACAAAGAACAACAGTCGAGTGTGATTGACAGCATTTTACGCTCGTCACACGAACAACTGGCGGCAGCCCGGCAAAATAATCAAGCGCTGGGCGAGTCCATTGCAAACAGCATTCAAAACAGCCTGAAGGAACCACTGGAAGCCATTGCCAACACCGTCAAAATCGCCAGTGGCGATCACAGCGCAAATACCAGCCGCATGCTACAAGATGTAATGGCCAGTTTCAGCCAACGCTTACAAGATTTATTTGGCGGCCAAATCGCAGGCTTGAGCGAACTGAATCAGCAAACTGCCAGGAGCGTGCAAGATGCGGTCAGCACTTTACAAACGCTGGTGGCGAAAATCGAAGAAACGACTCTGCGCTCTGGTGATGCGATGGCGCAACGCATGGCAGAAGCATTGGAAAACATGGAAGCACGACAAGCTGCCATGCAAACGCAGTCAGCCGCATTTATTGATCAAATCCGGCAATTGGTGGCGCAGTCACAGTCCAAGACCCAAGAAAAATTACAAGACACACTGACGACTATCGGCGCACAGATGGGCGATATGCTGCAAGCGCTCAACACCAAGCAAGAGCAAGCTTTTGCCCATAACGAAGCGCGCGAAAAGGTCTTAAATGCGCGCAGCGACATTGCTGTCAGCAAGATCAGCGAATCTGTCACTGAGGTTGTCAACAAAATCGGCGCCGCTTCTGAATTAATGGCCAAGAGCGTGGGCAGCTTAAGTCAAGCAAGCACCAGCTCAATCGACAAAATGCAAACCAGCGCTGAAGTGCTGAACAATGCCGCGCGCAATTTCGCCCATGCTGGCGATCGGGTTTCCGGCGTCATGAACCAAAGCGTAACGGTGGCAGATAAGCTGAGCGAAGCAGCTGGCGGCTTGAGCGTTGGCGCCACAAGCATACAAGATGTGCTGAAAGATTACCGCCAGCAACGTGAAATGATGCTGGAATTGATGCAGCAACTGCGCGCCACGGTGGAAGGCGCACGCAAAGAAGCTGCGCTGACAGACGATGTACTCAGGCGCATAGAAACGTCGGCGGCACGCTTGGCCGATGCACAAATGCAGGCGGATGAATATCTTGATGGGGTCAGCAATGTGCTGGCGGAATCACACGAGGCATTCGCCACCGAAGTCAGGCGCACATTGGACAAGGCGAACAGCGAATTTCACAACAAGCTGACAAGCGCAGTCGGTATGCTTTCGTCTTCGGTCAGCGAGCTGGAAACAGTGTTGTCCACCATGAGTCCGAACCCGGTGCAACGGAGCCGCACATGATAGGCGCCAAAATCATTTTCAAACGCGGCGCACAAGATGAGGCGGAAAAACCATTTTGGATTTCATTTGCCGACTTGATGACAGCCTTGATGGTCTTGTTTCTGGTCGTGATGGGCGTCGCGCTTCTTGCCGTGACAAAACATGTGAGTGAACGCGAAAAGAAAGAGCAACAGCATCGGCGCGATATCGAATTGATTTTGAATCGCTTTGAACAGGCGACACAAGGCCACCCTGGCGTCAAGCTGGATCGTGCGCGCAGCGTGATCGACTTTGGCGATCGCGCCCGTTTTGCACTTGGCAAATACAATCTCACGCCAGAGCAGGAAGCCGTATTGCGCAAATTTGTACCTGAAATCCTGCAATTAGCCAACGATGATCTCGGCAAGCGCGTGCTCAAACGGATTGTGGTTGAAGGCTACACCGACAAAACCGGCTCCTATCTGAGCAATTTGCATCTGAGCCTGCAACGCAGCCAGCGCGTGCTGTGCACGATGTTCGCCGATCGTGGCGAGCACTTGCTGAACGAATCGCAAAAGGAAGATGTGCGCAGCCTGTTTTTAGTCGGGGGCTATTCTTTCAACGCGGCAAAAGAAACCGACGAGCAAAGCCGGCGGGTGGAAATGCGGATTGAATTTTTAGGTCTGGCGGAGCAGCGCCCGCCAGCTCCTGCGCAAGCAGGCAATTTTGGCGTTTGTGCACTGCAATGAAGCCGCTTGCACGTCTGGCCAACCTGCTGCGCCCGCCCGCGCAACAAGAGAAATGGCAGCTTCCCCCTTGCCGCGCCATGGATCAGCTTTTGCAGGAGATGGAAAACCGCCTGCGCAACAGGGTAATCAAACCACCCGGCGCAGATATGCGGCTGGATGCTGTGCGCCGTTTTTGGGAAAGCGCGGAAGTGAAGTCTTTCCGCGATGCTTATCTCTTATCATGGAGCCTGGAGCAAAGACCATGGCCAAACAGCGCCTGTATCATGGAAGATCGCAGCCGCTTGCAAGGCTTGCTGGATGGCGTTGATCAGTGGCGCGCCGAGCCTCGGCAATACCGGCGCTGCTATCTGGGCTTAAGCAAAGGCTATTTCACCTACGATGGCCCAAGCCAGGCGGCTGATTCGGCCGCACTGCGCAACTGGCGCCTCTTGCGCGACTATTTGCAGCGGAATAATCCCAGGATTCAGTGCGCAACACACAATCCCGCATGGGTTGAATACGCACAACAGCATCGCCATGTATTCAGCGACACGCCATGTGCGCCCTACGTGGAAACGCTGCTGCGCGGCGACACCAGCATCATCGAAGCGCTCTGCCAACAATTGCACATCAATCAAGCCTCATGGTTTTTGCGTGAATTGGTATTAGCGCAAGTAGAAGGCGCGACCCGCTTAAGCAATGCGCAATTCCTGCCATTGCTGCCCCGTTTGCTCGATTTATTACGCAAAAATGAAGTCTTACGCGACCGTGGCATGATCGCGCTTTTAGATCGCTATGCTGAAATTGAACAATCTCCCCTGCACCAGGATTTACGCGACTGTGCAATTGCATGGTGGGGCAATCCCTGGCTGCCATCGAATAAAACACGCTGGGGCGGAGTACAAGCGGCGGCGCGTGAAATGGTGGCGAGTTGGCTAAAGCTTGAATTCATTGAAACATTTTTCACCAAGCTGGCGGAAGATGGATTGAGCGATGCGCGGCGTATGAATTTCTGGAAGCGCTATGTGAATGCCATCGACCATATCGAATTCGCACTCGGTTCAAGCGCGCGCAACGCAAAAGATGCCGATATGGTGCTGCTTCGCAAAAAAATGCATGGCATTGTCGCCCACCTGGATCACTCCACAAACAATGCCTTCATCATGCATATGGGGCGGCTGGTGGCGGTCGAATTCAGCGCCACAGGCAATGCGTTTTACGCCTACGATGCGGGGCGCGAACTTCCCTTCAACACCAAGCAAATCCTGAGCTTGCCTGTGAATGCAGAGAATTCTCTCAAGGACAAAGGAAAATGCATTATCAAAGAAAGTCATACCGATGGCCGTCTGTCCCATGACAAATGGGAAACACGATTTGAAGCCAGGCTGCGTCAAGAGTTTGACCTCACACCAAGCCGCGCCTTATCCACAACCCAGCTAAGCGCAGGCGGCCTGCGCCGACAAGCTGCGCCCCTCTACAGCCGCGCTGCGCTTATCCAGTTTGTCCAACAGCATCACTTAGAAATACGCGATATGACAGCCTCAGGCGGCAATCTTTGGGTGGTGGCTGATGACAGCCAAGCCAGTATTTCTCATGTGCTCAAAAGCTGGGGCTTTCAATATCGTTCCGGCAAAGGCTGGTGGAGACAAGCATGATTCTGAAATTATTCCGTCGCACACCATCCCATACCGCACCACAGTGGCGGCGCAGTTTCTCTCCAGATGGCATCCATATCCATAATGATGCGCCTAATGCCTCAAGTGCAGGCATAGACAGCCCACTGCTGCAAGCTTTTTTGACCCAACTGCTTGATGACGGCTTGGCGCAGGAAAGCGGTGATGGCGTATTTCTGAGTTGGGATCATTTCTATCTTGTGCGCAGCGATGCCGGCTATGCCGCATTTTGCGACCTGCTCGCCTTGCCACCCATCAACCAGGCACGCCCGGAGCTTGGCTGCCAAAACACCTTAAGCGATGCTGATTTTTCGATTACCCTGCAAGCCTGGTTTGCAGCATCCGGGCGACGCCTGGATGCACACTTGCAGGGAGCGCTATTGGATGATGGCGCTCAGCAAAGCTTGCTCAGCCCGGCGCAATGGGTTTTGTGCAAGAGCATTGTGGCATTCGCGCAGCGCCCCGAGAGTGAACGCAATGAGCTGGCGCAACGCTTAGCCTGGGGGAAAATTCGCAAGCTGGCGCAAGCTGCTCACGCCATCCTGGATAATTTTCTGCATAGCACCGTTGTGCTTACTCCAGAGAAATTACAAATCGCTTTGCGCCGCTCCGATGCTGTACAAACTGACCGCGTGATTGAAATCGAGCCGCAGTTTGAGCAGGCCCCGGCTGATTGGTTAGCCGCGTTTGATCGCGCACAACAAGTACCCGATCGCTATGACTTGCCAACGCCAGACGGCATTGTGCAAGTGTTGATTTCGCCCAAACTCAAAACGGTTTTGCAGGAAATTAAACGTCTGCCGGGGCGGCGCGTAGCCGGCAGTCGCGCGCAAGCTTTCATGCTCAATCCCTTCGCCGCTTTAGGTGAAGATGCGCACGATGTGCTGGATGAAAGCCAATTTGAGCAAGCGCGTGAAGCCGCCGGCCTGAACTACGAACGCTTTTGCCCGGTGTATGAACGCGATGCAGCAGGCTTCCCGCACAAACTCGGCCTGTTGATCGAAACCGCAGTCGCCAGCGGCCCTTGCACTTCCACCACCACATGGCTGGATGAGCAGCAGGCGGAAGCGTTTGGCGCCAAATTAAAGCATGCGCTGGAGCGCGGCCATCAATTACTGGCCTGGCAAGGCTATGACTTGATGCTTGATGGCAATGCGCAGCGCTATTGGCAGGAATGGCAAGCGGCGCTGACGCAAAGACAGCAGGGCCAGCCCCTGGTAGCTTATGCGCATGTGCACGATTTGTCCGCTTATTCAAGCCGGGTTGCCGGCATTGGCCACGAAAAAGACTATTACTCACCCTATATCGCCAAGAAAAAAGAGGATGAGGGTTGGTTTCCTGAAAACATCATGCCGATGGTGGTGTTCTCCCCTAAAGAAGGAGAAGAACCAATCGCCGTACCCTGCTCGAAAGAGGCGATTGCGGCGCTCAAGCAGGCTATGCATGCCCAGCCAACTGCTGCGACGCTTGCTGTTTCGTGGCTGCCAAGTCCGCTTCCACTTGCCGAAGCTGAAAGGATTGTGACGACTTTCGAGCGGGTTTTTCAAGATATTGAGCAAGGTCAAGCCTTTGATCCCGAGCCAACGCCCGCCGACAACACCGCCGCCAAGCCACGCAAGCAACTGGTGTTGCGCGCCAATATTCAAAGCTTGGATTATGAGGAAATGCGGCGCGAGGCGCTGCAAGCGTTGCCGCCGCAAGCCAACTTGCCCAAGAGCATACGCCCGGAATATGCCTTGCTGCCGCATCAACAAGCCGGTCTGGCCTGGCTGCAACATTTGTATCGCTTGCAAAACGAATATCAAGTAAGAGGCGCCGTTTTGGCCGACGATATGGGCTTGGGCAAGACCTTTCAACTGCTTGCGCTGATCGCCTGGCTGTTGGAGCAAGAACCAGACCTCGCCCCGATTCTGGTGGTGGCGCCGGTTTCATTATTGGAAAACTGGCGGCAAGAAGCCGACAAATTTTTCATCCCGGGCGCCCTGCCCATCCTGACGGCCTATGGCAAGAATTTAGCGCAATTGCGCGTGCCGCGCGCCCAGATTGATCAGCGCTTGCAATCCGAAGATGGACTCGTAAAATTTCTGCGGCCGGGCTGGATCGGTCAAGCCAAGCTGGTGTTGACAACCTACGAAACCTTGCGCGATCTGGAGTTTTCATTTGCGGCGCAAAAATGGTCTTTGATGGTCTGTGATGAGGCGCAAAAAATTAAAAACCCTGCCGCCATGCAAACCCGCGCCGCGAAAAAGCAAAACGTGGATTTCAAAATTGCCTGCACCGGCACCCCGGTGGAAAACACCCTGGCCGACATCTGGTGCCTGTTTGACTATGTGCAGCCGGGCTTGCTGGGCGCATTGAATGACTTCGGGCAGCGCTATCGCAAGCCGATTGAAGCCAAAACGGAAGAGGAAAAAGCGCGGGTGGAAGAGTTGCGCGCCAAGATTGCACCGCAGATTTTACGCCGCCTCAAAACGGAAGTCGCCACTGATTTGCCGGCCAAAATCATTGTCGAAGATTGCCGCAAGCTTGCATTATCAGAAGCACAACACAATCTATACGTCAAGGCGCTGGACGACTTCAAAAACCGGGATGCGCTGCAAGCAGCCGCGCCGTTTAAAAATCACCTCGGCTTGCTGCAATATCTGCGCGCCCTGTGCACCGACCCGCGCCCCTTTGGTTTAAACGCAGGCAAACCGGCTTCGCTTGCGCAATACCGGCAAGACGCGCCAAAACTTGCATGGCTGTTGCGCCAACTGGCGCAGATCAAAAGACAGGAAGAAAAGGCCTTGGTGTTTTGCGAGTTTCGTGAGATACAGCGCTTGCTGCAACACTATATCGAAGCCGAATTCCAGTTCCGTCCCGACATCATCAATGGCGATAGCAGCGCAGCGGCGACGCACGGCGCCAGCCGTCAGCAACGCATCGACCAGTTTCAAAACAAGCAGGGCTTTCATGTACTCTTGCTGTCGCCGCTGGCGGTAGGCTTTGGTGTGAATATTCAAGCGGCAAACCATGTGATTCACTACACACGCTGCTGGAACCCCGCCAAGGAGGATCAAGCCACCGACCGCGCTTACCGCATCGGGCAAACCCGCCCCGTATATGTGTATTACCCCATCGTGCGCGCCATTGATTTCACAACTTTTGACGCCAAACTCGATCAGTTGTTGGAAACTAAGCGCGAATTGGCGCAAGACATGTTAAACGGCAGCGGCGATCTGCATTTTGATGATTTCATTGAAACCGAAGCTGCCTTGCCCGGCGCAAGCGAGTCGCAGAATGAGGATGATGAACGGATCAGCTTGGATCATGCCTTGCAAATGGACTGGCGCCATCTGGAAGCTCTGGTCTGTGCGCTCTGGAGTCAATTGGGTTATGCATGCTATCTGACGCCTGGAATGGGCGATAACGGAGTGGATGTGGTGGCATTACCAGGTCGCAATGCAAGCGGGCAATTGCTGCAAGTCAAAAGCAGCGCGATCGAAGGCGCGAGACTGGGCTGGGATGCCGTCAAAGAAGTCGTCGCCGGCGCCGCATTTTATCAACGCCGCCATCCTGAGGTGAGTTTCACCAAAGTGTGCCTGACGAATCAGTTCTTCAACTTGCACACAAAAGAAAACGCCGCCTTGAATGGCGTGACTCTACTGGAGCAGGATCAGTTAGCAGCGTTGCTCACCAAATATGTGGTGAGCATGCGTGATGTGCGCCGCCTGCTGCCGCAAAATTGAGGGCAAGATGTCCATTAGAAATTGCCGCATATGCAACTGCCGGCAGAAGGTGGCGGCACGCATCTTGATCGCAATGACCTTGGCGCCTGTTTGCTTATCAATACTGGAAAGCCGGGCGAGCAGTTTTATCGCATCAAGTCGCCACGCTAAGCAAACACATCATCCAAACGTTGCGCATGCAACCCCCTCTGCAACCAAATCTCCAATGGCGCCAGCCCGGGCTGATCTATCGTGGCCAAGATATCTTCGGGAATGGCGCCAAGGCATTGGCGTAAAAGCATGTGCAATACCGCTGCACTTTGTTTTTGCCAGCCTTGCTCTAAGCCTTGTTCAAGCCACTCAGCCCGACCTTCTTCACGCCCCTCGTCAAACGCGGTATCGGTGACGTTTTTCAAATCGCGGTAATACTTGAGGCTGGCTTGATACGCGGCGCGATCCTGGGGCGCAAACGCGTTCAGTTCGGCGATTTGAAACAGCTTGGTGAAGATGGCTTCTTTCAGCACATCTGGCATGCTGTCCAATTCGTCCAGATGGCGGAACACGAACAGCCATTTGTCTTGCAAGGTCTGCAGTTCTTCCAGGGTTTTGCTGAAATTGGGCAAGGTCAGGTAAATGAAGGTCAGCTTGTCGTAAAACACTTGATTGTGCTGATTTTTCAACTGCACAGTGTGGATCACGTCGCGCTTGTCGGCTTCATCAAAAATAAAGTCGAGAATGCCGATGGTATACACCGCCTGCAGTCGGTAATCCCAATCGCCTTTTTGCCCCTGCTCTTGAATCGGAAAGCTGGCATAGTAAAGGCTGCGGTCTTTGAAGAAGTTTTGCTTGGCTTTTTGCAATTCCACCAAAAAGTATGCGCCATCCGGGGTTTTGCAATGCAAGTCGAAAATGGCTTTGCGGTCCAGCATGGACACACCTTGCCACTCGTTGCGACTGAATTCAAGGCTGGCGATTTGGTGCTTGGCGGGCAGCAGGGTGTTCAGGAAACTGATGAGCAGGTCTTTATTTGACTCTTCACCGAAGACTTTTTGAAAACCAAAGTCAGTCCACAAATGGAGGTACTTGCCCATGATGCGCCTGCCTGCAAAAAAGGGGATTTTAGCATGGAGCTGGTGGAGCACTTCGGACTGCTTGTGTGGCGATGCATGAAGCTTGTGACGCTTTTGTTGGCTTACGCCAATGCTTGCCTGCTGCATGTGGCGCGTCAGGTTAGCGGCGTTTGCGTTCTGCGGATCGGGCTTGACGGAAAGGGCGGTATCAGATATTGTGCGCCATATACCCCCAAGCGTTTCGGCGCATGGGCGCGGAAGTCGAAAGATTTCCTGCATACCAACCTCCTCAAGCACTTTGGTGTTTGAGCGCGAAGCCCCCGCAAGGGGGCTTCTGCATTTTTACGGACTACACCATGAGTAACGTCATGCAATGCAGAACCAGTGTGTATATTGACGCCTTTAATCTTTACTTCGGCGCACTCAAGGATACGCCATATCGCTGGCTCAATCTGCGCGCAATGTGCCAAGCTTATTTGCCGCATAACGAAATCACCACCATCAAGTATTTCACCGCGAAAATCAGCGCCCGCCCTCATGATCCGCAACAACCTGTGCGCCAGCAAACGTATTTGCGGGCGCTGGCAACGCTGCCGGAGTTGGAGATTGTATACGGCCACTACCTGTCCCACACGGTGCGCGCCCGGCTGGCGCAACCACCTTCACATGGCCCTGCCACTGTGGAAATTATCAAGACAGAAGAAAAAGGTTCGGATGTGAATCTGGCGAGCCACTTGCTGCATGATGCCCATCTGAATCAATTTGATGTTGCCGTGGTGGTTTCCAATGACTCTGATTTGCTACTGCCGATCCGCTTAGTGCGCACGGAATTGGGTAAAAAAGTGGGGATACTCAACCCTCAAAAACACCCGAGCCGTGCGTTGCTGCCGCATATTGACTTTATCAAACAAATCCGCACTGGGGTACTGGCGGCATCTCAATTTCCACAACAGGTACAAACAGCTCAGGGGCAGATTATTCATAAACCTGCGGGATGGTGAGCTTTTTGGGCAGTTTGGCGCTATTGGAGGGAGTAAAGAGGTAAAGAAGCAAGAGCTAAGCCGCTAACGCGGCGTCCGGGCCACACGCAAGCCGAGATTGAAGTAGCGGTAGTCTGGCGTGCTGGGGCCGCGATTGGCTGCGCGGGAGAAGATGTCTGCACCGCTCAAAGAACCACCACGCAGCACGCGCGTTCCTTCAAAGCAACTTTGCAACCATGCACTGCCATCCGCCGGCGCCCCCTGGTAGTTGGCATGCCAGCAATCCTCCACCCACTCCCCCACATTGCCGTGCATGTCGTGCAGCCCCCATGGGTTAGCCTGCTTGCCACCCACGGCATGGGTTTTGCCGCCAGCATTGTCGCTATACCAGGCATAGCGCCCAAGCTGCGCCTCATCATCACCAAAATGCCATGTTGTGCGGCTGCCCGCCCTCGCTACATATTCCCATTCCGCTTCGCTCGGCAAGCGATAGTCGCCGCGTGTTTTGGCGTTCAACCAAGCCACATATTTTTTGGCATCTTGCCAACTGATGCCGACGATGGGGTGCTGTTCATCCGTCAGGGCCGCACCCAAAATCCGATAGTGTCCATCTGATCCATGCTGGTAGTGGTATTTGCTGCCCTTTTCGCGCCATTCCAGTTCGGGGCAAGCACGAGCGGCCACACAAGCCAGATATTGCGCCACCGTGACTTCATATTTGCCCAGCATAAACGCCTTTACCTCCACTGCATGCGCTGGCTTTTCACTATCCCAACCACTTTTATCATCCCCCATCACAAAGCGCCCCGCCGGGATGGCCACCATTTCAGGGCAAACATCGCATTCTTTCCAAGCCTCGCCCGTCTTCAATTCAACAACTGGCTGCGACGCCGGGGTCAGGCTGGGGACTGGCGCTATGTTTGCTGCACTTACTGCTGCCTGCCTGGCTTTGGCTACTGCTTGCAAATTGCGCGCCTGCTCCAACCATTTTCCATTCGCATACCCTTGCACATACGCTTGGCAAGCATCAACCGACACGGCGGTGGCGCACCGTTTAAATGCTGCATCATCAATATCGGGATCAATGCTTGGCGCATATTCAGACAGCAAAAATCTTTTCCCATCCAGATCACCTTCCTTCATTGGTCGCTGCTTTCCATCTGTTTGCTTGCGCACAGTTTCAGCTACAAAATCCAATTGGGTCGTCAGCGGTTTTTTCTCGCGCAATGCAGCGGCCAGCGCATCGGCATAGGTGCTGCTATCTTTCGCTGTTTTGCCATACGCCGTTGCATACGCAATCAACAAACCTTCGCCGCCGCCGGTTGATACGATGCCTTTCGTGCCGCTCTTGCCTTCGCCGGGGCCGTCGCGGCAGGCGTCTAAAATCAACAAGGTGATGCGGCGCCCTTTGTCATTGAGTTTGTTGCGCACTTCATGTGTCTGCAAACCTTGCGTTTCCCAAGCCCAGGGGTCGCTGTCTCCGGTGTGGGCATCGGTGCCGAGCAAAAAGCTTTTGCCATCGGCATTGATGCCATGCCCGGAAAAATAAAACACCACCGTATCCGCCGCTTGCGCCTTGTGGGCAAATTCCCACACCAGGTTTTTCATTTGCAGATACGTCAAATCGGTTTTCGCAACCACTTCATCAAAGCGCAAATCGTCTTTAAACACTTTCGCCAACTTGGCCACATCGCGGCGCGGGGTATTCAGGGTGCGTTCGCTGGTGTATTTTTCATTGCCTATCAACAAAGCCATGCGCTTGGCCACCCGCACTTCCTGCGCCAAAGCAAGGCCGGGCAGCAGCGCTGCCGCCAAAGCGGCAAAAACCAGCAAGGCGCGCGTGAACAAGGTCAAGGTACGGTAATCAGGCATGGCGACATGTTTGAAAGAGTGATCAGGCCATTCACAGTCAACGCTTATTTGTACCATATGTGGCCACACGGCAACAAGCGATTGCCTATCTCTCCTCTACAATTGTTGCACCACAATCTCCGCGAGCTTTGTATGCGCTTATTCACTCACAGTTTTGGAAAAGCCTTGCGCCGCTGCCTGCTGTGCGCCGCCCTCGCCTGCCTCCCGCTCAGCGCTCAGGCGGCGCCGCTGGCAAACGCTCATGCGCTGGTGATCACCAACGACTACGCGGGCAGCCCGTTCCCTTTAGATGGCATCAATTTTGACCGGGCGCAGGCGATAGACATGGCGCGCTTGCTGGGGGTGACCCCGGAGCGGCTGCAGACCGCCTCCAACGCCAGTCTGCCCAGGATGCGGGAGGAATTAAACGGCATGCTGGCGCGGGTGCGCACTGGCGATAGCGTCTTCATTTACTATTCCGGCCACGGCAGCCAATACGCCAAGCCGCGCCCGGCCAAGGGTGAAAACAAATGCAGCGAAGCGCTGGTGGCGAATGACGCGAAAAGTTTTTACCTGGATGCAGAGCTGGAAACGCTGCTGAAAACTTTAAGCCGCCGCGCTGCGCAAGTGGTGGTGATGAATGACTCCTGTTTTTCCGGCGGCGCCGCCACCAAACCGCTGGGCGCACAATCCAGCTCCCAGGCCAAAACCCTGCCACGGCCAAGCAGCAACGCGAACGACGCCAGCTACACTTGCGGCGAGGCGATCAACAAGGGTTGGCGAGCGATTTTCTTGAACCTGCAAGAAACACTGGCCAAACACAGCCCCCTGCCCGCCCCCGCCCGCGCACAGGCGCGGCAACAGGAATTCCGTCCGCGCCTGATTTATCTGGCCGCCGCATCGGATAATGAAGTGGCGTATGCCACGCCCCAGGGCAGCCGCGCCACGCGGGCCTGGGCGCATTGCCTCAAACAAAATCCGGCGCAAAACGGCAAGCAATTACTGCGCTGCGCGCAAGCGCGCTTGAATGGCGATGGCGCAGACGCCAGCCCGGCGGGTGAGCAGCAAACCCTGAATCTGGTTGGTGACGGCGACATACCCTTGCGCCTGAACGCAGCGTACCCGGATTAATGCCATGCTTGCGCCCTCACCATTTTCCAAGGAGCACTCTCAAATGCGCCGCATTCCCCAACCGCTTGCGCACTGGCTTTGTTTCTGCGCACTTTGCTTCAGCGCACTTTGCTTACCCTGGCCCGCCGCGGCAGAAACTGCCGCAAAACCGCTGCGTGGCCAATGGGCATTATTAATCGGCATCAACGAATATCAGGATAAAAACATCCGCCCCCTGCATGGCCCCGTCAACGATGTGGCGGCGATGCAGGAAGTGCTGATTAAGCGCTGGGGCTTTCCTGCGGCGCAGGTGAAGACCCTGGTGAATGCGCAAGCTACGCGCGCGGCGATTTTGCAGGGTTTGCAGGATTTGCAAAAGCACAGCGCGCCGGGCGACGATCTCTTGATTTATTTTTCCGGGCACGGCAGCAGTGCGCACGATCTTGAGAATCGCATTCCGGTTCCACTTGATACCGGGCTGCTGGCGCCATGGGATTACCCGCTGGCCTCGCGCGACGTCGGCAAGATCATCGTCGGGCGCAGCGATTTGCGCCCGCTGCTATTGCAAATGGAAGCGCGCGGCCACAAAGTGTGGGTGATTACCGATGCCTGCAATACCGGCGAAGTGGTGCGCGCGCCTGGAGACGCGCAAAATCTCCTGATCGAACGCTATCTGAGCATCAATCACGATTTGCGCCCGCGCAGGCTGGGCGAACTCCAAGGCCAGGCAGCCAAGAAGCGCCAGACAGAAGCCAACAGCGCTGGACAAGCCAGTATTTCCCCCTGGCCGTATCGCCAATTAACCTTGCTGGCCGCTTCCAGCGCGGGACAGGCGGCGGTGGATATTCCGCAAGGCGTGCTGCCCACCATCGACGGCAAAGCGCATGGCGCGCTGACGGATGCGCTGCTGCGGATTTTGCATGGCCAGGTGGCGGCGGATTTTAATGGCGACGGCATCTTGAGCCTGGAAGAAGCGCAGCGCGCCGCAGTCGAATTCATGTCCCTCCGCCCTTATGACCATGTGGCGCAGCGCTTGCCAAACAGCGCCGAAGATTCGTTTGCGGTGGGCCATGCGCCGCTGTTGCGCGCGCGGGGTGTGGCGGGCAAACCGGCCAAGGTTGACCCGGCCCCGCTTAGCCTGGCGCTGGAGCGCAAATTAGCCAAACTGCCCGCCCTGCAGCGCGCCTTGCAAGGTATTGCGCATTTGCAACTGCGCCATGGCGACGATAAAAGCGCCGATTTGCGCCTGATCGAAAACGGCGCCGATTGGGTGCTGGAGAGCGGCTTGCGCCAACGTCTGGTCACGTTCGACAGCGAACAAGCGGCCACGCCCGAGCGCATACGCACGGTGTTGCGGCAACATGCGTTTATCCACCACCTGAGCGCCGTGGCGCGGCGCTACCGGCGCGAATCCTTGCCGGTGGAACTGCAGCCTGTCGGCAACAGCGGCGTGCTGCGCATAGGGCAGCAGATTTGGTACACGATGCGGCCGCGCAGCAAGGCCGTGATTGTGTTGTTGGATGTGGATGCGGATGGCAAGTTGACGGTGGGGTACCCGGACTACTGTCCGCCGACCGGCGTGGGGGAGAACGGCAGTTTGATACGCATTCCGTTTAGTGCGGGCATTCATTTTAAAGTCAGCCCGCCGACGGGCTTAAATTCGCAATTTCATTTTGCTTTTGACGATGCCCCGCCAGCATTGTCAAAACTCTGTGGTTTGGGAAATACGACATTAGGGCTGGACGACGAACGCATCACGCTTTTTGTGCAGAGCTTGCAAAAGCAGGAAGGGAAGTTTGCCTTTGCGCAAACCTGGATGCGGGTTGAGGAAGGCAAGTGAGGATGTTGGCCTTGCTCCAGAATAAGCAAACTGGCAGGCTCCAGGCTTAAATCCCAGATGTGATGAAATCGACTGCGGCCAACAGCACATCCCGATACGCAGACACGTCCTGCACCTCTTCCCCCAACTGTTTGCGCTCGATCCCGGCCAGTTGCGGCGTCATCACCAGCCAGCTTTGGGACTTAATTTCCAGCAGGGGACATAGTCTGGCAATCGCTTTTCCCGCAACACTGGCCGGGTCGCATAGAGGAATAAGCACCGTTGTCGGCAAGTCGCGCAACAAATTGGATTGGATATCCACAAAGTAAGGAAATTGTCTGCACGATGCGGGATGCCGATTGGCGTACACCATAAATTGCGCCATTAAAAGCCCCGCAATCCGTCACTGAACACGCCATTTTCCTCAACAAAACCGGCATAGGCCGCAATCGCTTCCCGATTCTCCGCCAGCCACAATTCGCGTTTCCGCTGGCGCACCAAGTCGGCCAAGGCCTGCTCCAATGTGGCCGACAAATTAATATTCAGTTCCCGCGCCTGGGCCAGCAAACTGCTGTTGATACTCAGATTGGCAGATTTTTTGGGTGCGTTAATGTCATAGCTCAGATCCATATTTCCTCCACTGGTCATGCGCATATGGTATGCGCATGACCAGTGGAAAACAAGGCAAAACAAAAAGAGTAATGCACCAAAAAGCGCCATGCTACCGTTCACTGGCTTTCGCCAGCGCTTGCCGGGCGCTATGGGGTAAAGATGTAAAAAACAAGGGGTAAGCCGCTAACGCGGCGTCCGGGCAACGCGAAAACCGAGATTAATGAGGCGTTTGCTTGGAGTATAGTGATCACGCTTGGCAGCGCGGGAGTAGATGGCTGAGAGATCCCAGGAACCACCTCGCAACACGCGTGTTTCTCCCAGGCAGTTTCGCAACCAAGCCTCACCATCAGCTGGCGCGCCCCAATAATTAGCATGCCAGCAATCTTCCACCCATTCCCACACATTGCCGTGCATGTCATGCAAACCCCATTCGTTTGCCTGCTTCCCCCCCACAACATGGGTTTTGACGCCAGCATTGTCGCCATACCATGCATAGCGCTCAAGCTGACTTGAAGAATAGCCAAAATGCCATGCTGTACTGCTGCCCGCCCGCGCCGCATATTCCCATTCCGCTTCACTCGGCAAGCGATAAGCCTGCCCCGTTTTTTCTTTTAATTTTTTCAAATACGCTTGCGTATCGTTCCAACTGACGTTTTCCACAGGGCAATCATCGCCACAGTTGTTAAAGCCGCTCGGGTTATTGCCCATCAGCGCCCGCCACTGCCCTTGCGTCACTTCAAAGCGGCCCAATAAAAAACTGCCAAGCTTGACACTGTGCGACGGTTCTTCGCTTTTTTCGCCACTCTTAGTATATTCCCCCATTATAAATTCCCCACCCTGGATTACCACCAGTTCCGGGCATATATCGCAATCCTTGATCACCTGCCCGGCTTGCAGGGGTTTAGGGGCTGGCATCGGCGTCATAGCGGGCAGGGCTTTTACCCCGTTATCCACCACCCGTGTCTGTGCTGCCCTTTGAAAATCCGCAATCCGCACCTTAACCTGCTTAATCCTCGGCCCTTTCGGAAAATCCTGCTCATACTCCACACACGGTTGTTCTGTCTTGCCGTTTATGCACACCTGCCATGCCGCCTCTTCCTGATCCGGCGTTTTGGGCGGCGCCGGTTTTTCCTCTGGACGCAGAAATTCATCAATCGGCAAATTACCGTCACGGGTAGGATGTTGTTTGTGCTTTAATAGCGCCATTTCCGCCTTCACTTCACGCGCCACTTGATCCAGTTGCGCCAGCAGCGACAAATCATTACGCCGCAGCGCCTTCGCCAGCGCAGCAGCATATGGACTGTTTGCGCCGATGCCATCTTGCGCAAGCTGCCCATCACTGGCGGCATATGCAATCAGCAAACTTTGGCCCCCCCCTGTGGTTAATAAACCCTTGTAGGCGCTTTTACCTTGTCCCGGCCCCTCGCGGCAAGCATCCAACACCAGCAAGGTGATTCTGGCCCCGGCATCCTTAAGCTTGTCGCTGATTTCATCGGCAGGCATGCCGTGCAATTCCCATTCTTCCAACGGGGCATTGCCGGTATTGGCTTTAGTGGAGAGCAAAATATTACGCCGTGCTGCGCGGATACCATGCCCAGAAAAATAAAACAGCACAACATCAGCCCCCTTGGCTTGATTCGCAAAACGCACCACGGCGGCGCGCATTTCGCTCGCATCCAGATCGTGTTTCACTTCTACCGTATCAAATGCCAGTTCACGCTTGAGCACATTGGCCAACAAGTTGGCGTCATTGCGCGGATTTTTCAATTTTGACTCGTACTTGTAGTCAGCATTACCAATCAACAAAGCGACGCGCTTGGCGACTCTTGGCTTGGCTTCCTGCGCCCATGCCGGCAGAGATGCAAGTGCGGTCAAGCAGAGCAATATCAAGGCACGAACAAGGTGCATAACAAAGTCCTGAACATGTGATGGAAATGAGCGGCATAGCGGAATGCAGCCGGTAAGCGCAAACATTTATACCATAAATAACCCGCCTGAAAAATCAGTCATCAAACATCTGTTGAAGGATGGCAAGGCGTCGCAAAACATTAGCTGTGCTCCAACAGGCGGGACATCAGCTCCTTTCGCTAACCCCGCCCCCCTGTGGATATCACGGGTATCCGCCTAACGCAGCGCCCTGCTCTGTTAGAATGCCTTTTTTTGCAATGACGCTGGAATGAGGAGGACGCAGGCATGGATGCAGCGCAAGATCAACGCGAAGAGGTCAAACAAAAATTGCGCCAGGCTGCGCTCGAATACCACGAGCTGCCGCATCCGGGCAAAATCCGCGTCACCCCCACCAAACAACTCACCAATCAACGCGACTTGTCCCTGGCCTACTCGCCCGGGGTGGCGGCGCCGTGTGAGGAAATTGTGGCCGATCCGGCCAATTCCTATAAATACACCGCGCGCGGCAATCTGGTGGCGGTGATTTCCAACGGTACAGCGGTGCTGGGCCTGGGCAATATCGGCGCGCTGGCCTCCAAGCCGGTGATGGAAGGCAAGGGCGTGCTGTTCAAGAAATTCGCCGGGATTGATGTGTTTGACATCGAGATCAACGAGCAAGACCCGGACAAGCTGTGCGATATCATCGCCGCGCTCGAACCCACTTTCGGCGGCATCAATCTGGAAGATATTAAAGCGCCGGAATGCTTTTACATCGAGCGCAAATTGCGCGGCAAGATGAAGATTCCGGTGTTCCATGACGATCAGCATGGCACCGCGATCATTGTCGGCGCGGCGATTTTGAATGGCGTGAAAGTGGTCGGCAAAGACATCAAGCAATGCAAGCTGGTGGTGTCCGGCGCCGGCGCTGCGGCACTGGCCTGCCTGGATTTGCTGGTCGATCTCGGCTTCCCGCAGGAAAACATTTGGGTGACGGACTTGGCCGGCGTGGTGTATCGGGGCCGCGCTGAATTGATGGACCCGGACAAGGAACGCTTTGCGCAAGATACGCCTTTGCGCACACTGGCCGAAGTGATTCCGGATGCGGATATCTTCCTCGGCCTGTCGGCCGGCGGCGTGCTCAAGCAGGATATGGTGCGCACCATGGCGGCCAAACCGCTGGTGCTGGCGCTGGCCAATCCGACTCCGGAAATTTTGCCGGAAGAAGTGATGGCGGTGCGCGCCGATGCGGTGGTGGCGACTGGCCGTTCTGACTATCCGAATCAGGTCAACAATGTTTTGTGCTTTCCCTATATTTTCCGGGGTGCGCTGGATTGCGGCGCGACCACCATCACGCGCGAAATGGAAATCGCGGTGGTGCATGCGATTGCCGACCTGGCGCAAGCCGAGCAATCGGATGTGGTGGCCACTACTTATGGCCGGCATAATATGCAGTTCGGCCCGGAATATCTGATTCCGATGCCCTTCGATCCGCGCCTCTTGATCAAGATCGCGCCGGCAGTGGCCAAGGCGGCGCAGGATTCCGGGGTGGCGACGCGTCCCATCACCGATCTCGACGCTTACCGCGCCAGTCTGCAGCAGTTTGTGTATCACAGCGGCACCTTCATGAAACCGCTGTTTGAAATCGCGAAAAAAGCGCCGCCCGAACTCAAGCGCATTGTGTATGCCGAGGGTGAAGATGAGCGTGTCTTGCGCGCGGTGCAGGTGGTGGTGGATGAACAATTGGCGCGCCCGATTGTGATTGGCCGCCCGGCGGTGCTGCAGCAACGCATCGAGCGCTTTGGCTTGCGTATCCGTCCCGGTGTGGATGTCGAAGTGATCAATCCGGAAAACGATGAGCGCTTCCGCGATTATTGGCAAACCTATCACCAGATGACGGAGCGGCGCGGCATTACCCAGCAATACGCGAAGATTGAAACGCGCCGCCGCCATACCTTAATCGGCGCCATGGCCATTCACAAGGGACATGCTGATGGCATGATCTGCGGCACTTTCGGCACTACCCAGTTGCATTTGCATTACATCAATCAAATTCTGGGCAAGCGCGAAGGCTGCAAGGTGTATGCGGCGATGAATGTGCTGCTCTTGCCGGAACGCCAGATTGTGCTGGTGGATACGCATGTGAATGAAAATCCGACAGCGGAAGAAATGGCGGCGATCACCATCATGGCGGCGGAAGAAATGATGCGCTTTGGTCTGCACCCGCGCGCGGCCTTGCTGTCGCATTCCAATTTCGGCTCGTTTGACAGCGCGTCGGCGCAGAAAATGCGCGCCGCTTTAGCCATCGTGCAGCAGGAAGCGCCCTGGCTGGAGATTGATGGTGAAATGCATGCCGATTGCGCGCTGGACAGCAATATGCGCAAAGCGATTATGCCGAATTCGACCTTGACCCAGGATGCGAATCTGCTGGTGCTGCCGAATATTGACGCGGCGAATATCGCCTACAATCTGGTGAAAATCACGTCCGGCAACGGGATTGCGATTGGCCCGATTCTGCTCGGCTGCGCCGCTCCGGTGCACATCCTCACGCCCTCGGCCACAGTGCGCCGGATTGTGAATATGACCGCGCTGTGCGTGGTGGATGCGCTGGCGGAATAAGCGCGTTTGCAGCGGCGCCGTGCCCACAGCGCCGCTGAATTCATGCTGTTTTCTTTTGCGCCAATTGCTGGCGCACCACGTTTAAAGCGTCCTGCGCATCAGCGCCGGCCAGGTGGGTAATCGCCTGGCGCACATCAGCCGGCAACACATGGCGCGCATCATTGCTCAAATCCAAGAGACGCTGATCAAAATGCAGCTTGCCGTCCTCCTGGTTGACGCTGGCGATGCCTTGCGCGCCCAGGGTCGCGATCAGGCTGCGGAAAATCACCTTATCGAAAAATTCCGGCGCATTGAATTCGCGCACCATCGATAAGCGCTGCGCCTGCAAGTGGCATAAGCCTTCCAGTTCCGCCGGCGTGATGCAGGCGCTGCCGTTATTGCGCAGCAGCGCCAGGGTGATGAAGTAACGCAGCAGGCTGGGACGCACCGCTTGCGCCAGCAAACCCAGCTGGGCGTAAGCATCGGTATGCGGATCGGGCGCGTAATACACACCTTCGGCCTCTTGCAACCAGGCTTGTTGCAACAATACGGATAAATATTGTTGCAAGGCCGCTTCCACTTCTTCCGGGGCCCAGCGCAAAAATAATTCAGCGCGCAAAAAGGGATACAGCGCTTGCACCAGGCGCAGTAAATGGGCGTAGGTCAAGCTGGAGTTGAGCATGAACAGACAGGCCAGCAAAGCCGGCAGCGCGAACAGGTGCAAAACATTGTTGCGCGCATAACTGGCCAACACCGCCTCTTCCGGCATGAAATACAGAATATCGCCCAGCGGGTGCGGTGCGCGCGCCAGCAATTTCAATTCTTCGCAGTAGGCAATCATGGCCTGGCCATCCAGCTCTGTCACCATGGTGCGCTCAGAATACGGCAGAGCCTGGAGTAAGCTGCGCAAGGCATTCAAGAGATTGGCTAAGCGTTTTTCATCCATCGCTTGCTTGGGCGTGGTCAACAGCGCCAGACTGAGCAGATTCACCGCCGTCGCCACCGCCGCACTGTTGATGCCGTCGGCGATTGCGCGCGACAGTTTATCCACGCTTTGCAGCACCCAGGGGGCGCGCTTATCCAGCACTTTGGCGTCTTCGCGCCAGGCCGGATGGGCCTGATCAAGCACGCTTTCGAGCGCCATCGGGGCGCCGAAATTGACGTGCACCTTACCGAAATTTTTTTTCAGTTCACGCAGGGTCAGCAATAAATCCAACAAATTTTCTTTTTGCTTGGGCTTGCCCATCAACTCGCCGACATAGGTGCGCCCCTCGAACAGTTTTTCATAGCCGATATACACCGGAATGAACAACAGGGGACGCTCGCTGTCGCGTAAATAACTGTGCAGCGTCATCGACAACATGCCGGCCATCGGCGCCAGCAGGCGGCCACTGCGGCTGCGCCCGCCTTCGACAAAATATTCAATCGAATAACCGCGCGCAATCATCATGTGCAGATATTCATTGAACACTGCGCTGTACACTTTATTGCCTTTGAAGCTGCGGCGCAGGAAAAAGGCGCCGCATTTGCGCAAAATCGGCCCCACCAGCGGCAAATTCAGATTTGCGCCGGCGGCGATATGCGGCGGCATCATGCCATTGCGGTACAGGATGTAGGACATCAAGAGATAATCGATGTGACTGCGGTGACAGGGCACATACACAATCCCGGCCCCGGGCGCGGCGGCGGTGACGCTGTCCATATGATGAATTTCAATGCCGTTGTAGATGCGGTTCCACAACCAGCTCATTAAACGCTCCATGATCAAGACCACTGGATAGGAGTAGTCTGAAGCGATTTCCCAGGCGTATTTGCGGGCATTGTCGCGCGCACGCGCAAAGGCGGCGGCGTTATTGCCGTTTTCCTGAGCGTCGGCGGAAATCGCCGCCACCACCGCCGGCGCATCCAGCAAGGCGTCGATCTGCGTGCGCCGGTGCGATAAGTCCGGCCCGATAGCCGCTTCGCGCTGGCGGCGGAAGTGCACCCGCAAGACGCGCGTGAGTTTGCGCAAGGCCAAGACCGGCGTCGCGCCGCGCTCCCGTTCCGCTTGCAAAAAAGTTTGCAGCGACAGCGGCGCGCCAAAGCGCAACAAGGTGTGCTTGCCGTGTAAGAGGATGGTGAAAAACTGGCGCAAACCGCCGCGCGGCGACCAGCCATCGGCAAACAGGAGTTTTAAAATCGAGTTTTGGCTGTCCGGCGCACGTCCCCAGAAAATCGTCAGCGGCACAATTTGCACTTCGCTGTCAGGCTGCTGCAGGGCATGCGTCACCAGGCTGGCGAGCAAGGGCGGGTAGTAATTATCGCGCTGGTTGCGCGTATTGCGATTGGCGGCTAAAAAACAAAATGCGCGCGGCCAGCTCCAGCCGCCTGCGTGCAGGCTTTGCCAGGCCGGCGGCAAACCGGCTTGCGCCACTTCGTGTGACAACACCAGCGCATTCGAGAGAAAGCGCCATTGCAAGACATACAAGACCGGTTTGGCGGGGTCCAAGCCAAGGTTGGTCAAATCTTCGGGCAGGATGCGGGTTTTCACCCAAAAATACAGCAGGCGACGCAGAATGCGTTGCACAGCGCCGGAAAGTCCAAGAGCTTTCAGCATGGCAGGCAAAGTTGGTGAATGATGCGCCGCATTCTAGAATTTTTTTCGCCACATCCTGCGGCAAAGCACATGCTGTTACAAGAGGATGGCTTCGGTTTTGCGCGCCGCTTGGTTTGCGGCGCGCTGCGCCGGCGGCTTACACCTGTTCCAGATCGGTGTGCCCCACCCCTTTTTCATAATTCAAGATCGAGATCACGCCCGGTGTGATGCGGATGAACACCACGCTGTGACGCGCATCGGAATGCGCCCATTCGCCGATTTCAGGATATTTTTTATCCAGCGCGGCCTCCACTCTGGCCGCTTCCGCCGCATCTTCCACAATGGTGGCGCGCGCCCCCATCGACAGACCATGCACATGCTGCCAATCGGTGTATTTGCCGTTTGCCGTCAGCGAGACCTTGTCGCAGTGACGCACATTGCTGACCTTCTGGCTGTTTTTATCGACGCCGACATAAATCGTCAGGTCTTCATGTACAAAATTGACTGTTGTCGCTTGTGGATAGCCATCCGGGCGGATGGTGGCCAGAGTCAAATCCCGGGCCTGATCCAATACTTCGAGTGCAAACGCCTTAGCTGCTTGATCCATGATCTTTTCCTTGCTTGAAAATACCCACAGACACAATGTCCGGCCTGCCGGACCACCAAAAAACCTGAGCACCTGCTGACTGCCGCAGTATGCTGAACCATTCTCATTTACAAGCTGTTTCAGTTTTCCTGCCGTGACTGAAGTTGTACTCCCAAGGCGGGTACACGTCAAACGATATTTATCCATCATTTTCCGTCACCCGGGAAGCTGCGCACGTTGTGTAATTGACGCAAGGCGTCAACATATTATGCGCAGAGCGCCCGCTGCGCGCTTTTTTCAGCTACTGTCATGCCTGTTCAGCATACAGGCCGCCCCGGACAGGATACGGCCCGCCCGACAAATACTGGCGCCGCCATGGCAGCCAGGTCAGAGGAACCACACCGCCAGCCAGGTTCCCAGCCGATTCCAGCAGCACGATCAACCTTTGATTGACTCTTTTTCTGACAGGAGGAAGCAGGCATGGACACATCTTCAACCGCAACACGACGTCGCTTTTTACAAACCGGGGCTGTGCTTGGCGCAGCAGGCGCCGCCGGGGCCATCGGGGTCTTGCCCGAGGCGCAAGCCAAGACGCCGGCCAAAGCGCCGGCTTTTCATCGTGGTTTGGGCAATCTGGACGCGTTGCGCAAAACGCTGCATGGCCGTTTGATTTTGCCGGGCGAAATGGGCTATATGATGGCGGCCTATCCGAATAATGCGCGCTGGGCCGATGTGCTGCCGTTTGCGATTGTGATGTGCGCTGACGCTCACGATGTGCAATTTGCGATCCGCTGGGCGCGTGATTTGCAATTGCCGTTTGCGATCCGTTCGGGCGGCCATAACTACGCCGGTTTTTCCACCACGCGCGGCTTGTTGATTGATGTCAAAGCCATGAATGGCATCCGGCTCGATCCGAAAAACGGTACGGTGACAATTGCCGCCGGGGTGAATAATCAAAACATGGCCGACGCCATGAGCGGCACTGATTTTGCCGTGCCTTCGGGGCGCTGTCCGACGGTCGGCGCTGCCGGCCTGGTGTTGGGCGGCGGCTGGGGGTTTGCCGCCACGCACGCCGGCTTGACCTGTGACAGTCTGGTGGCGAGCGAAATTGTGTTGGCCAGCGGCAAGCTGGTCACGGCCACTCCGGAAAATGAATATAAGGATTTATTCTGGGGCTTGTGCGGCGGCGGCGGCGGCAATTTCGGCGTGAATACCTCCTTCACCTTCCAATTGCACGATGTGCGCGATGATGTGACCATTTTCAATCTGCTGTGGCCGGGTGAAAAACAGGTCGAGATGCTGCTCTTGCTGCAAAAAATCCAGCTCGACAACGCCACCACCATTTCCACCCGCACCAAGGCTTACCCGGAGCGCGCCGGCGCGCATCCGAAAATGGGTGAGTTGCAAGTGGCCACGCTGGGCCAATTCTTCGGCCCCAAAGAAAAATTGATGGAGATCCTGCGCCCGGCGCTGGAACTGGTCAAGCCGATCAAAATGGATATCCGCCAGATGCGCTACTGGCAGGCGCGCGATTATCTGATCACCGATGATCCGACCGGCATGTATGACATCCGTTCGTCTTATGTCGAAAGCAGTCTGGGCGGCGAAGCGCTGGAAAATATGCTGAAGTGGATGACGAAATGGCCGGGCGGCTCGCTGCTGCCGGAAAATATGGGGATTTTATTCGCCATCGGCGGCAAGGTGAAAGCGCGCGCGCCGGACGCCACCGCCTATGTGCACCGCAATGCGAACTTTATTTTTGAAATGGAATGCGCCTGGGCCCCGATTGATAAGGGCGATGTGGTGCGGCGCCAGCAAGCCTGGTTGAGCGATTACTACAACGATATGCAGCGCTTTGTGCTCAAGCAGTCGTATGTGAATTTCCCCTGCCGCGATATTCCACATGCGATTGAAAAGTATTACGCCGGCAATTTAAAGCGCTTAAAAGAAATCAAGCGCAAGTATGACCCGCTCAACACTTTCCGCTTTGAGCAAAGCATTCCATTATGAAAAATCCGGGAGCCATGATGAAACAGCAATCCACCTTATTGGCGCTGCTGATGAGCGCCATATGCTGTCCCTCGGCGCAAGCGCTGACGGCTGAAGCCAGAGATGTCGATAATCCACCGGTCTTGCAAACCCTGCGCGACTATGCCGCCGGCTTGAGCAAAAGCATGCCTGCGCCGCACGAGGCAAAACTGGATTTACACGTCAAAATGACGCCCGGCCATATCTGGAATCCCAGCACCGCCAGCTATGACAAAGTGGAGTTGCGCAGCTATCGCGGGCCGGAAAGTTCGCACACCACGCCATTTGTGGCGCCGCTGATCCGCATTTTTCCCGGCGAAACTGTGCGCATCAATTTGCACAATCAGTTGCCGGAAGATGAGAGCTGCAAAAATTACAGCGGCAGCATCAATCAGCCGCATTGCTTCAACGGCACCAATTTGCACAGCCATGGTTTGTGGATCAGTCCCTCGGGCAATAGCGACAATGTGCTGATTTCGATCAATCCGGGGGTGAAATTCCAGTATGAATACAATGTGCCGCCGGACCATCCGGCTGGCACCTTCTGGTACCACCCGCACCGCCATGGTTCGACCGCTTTGCAAGTCGCCAGCGGCATGGCCGGCGCCTTGATTATTCAAGGGACACGCCCGCCGCAGCCCGGCAAGAATGGCGATATCGACACCCTGCTCAAAGCCACCCCCAAACAAAGCTTCAAAGAGCGCGTGCTGGTGTTCCAGCAAGTGCAATACGCGTGCTATCAAGATGGCAAAATCAAAACCAATCCTGACGGAACCTATTTGTGCGAAGCGGGCGATGTCGGGCGGGTGGTGGATTATGCGAATATGGGGCCAAATGATTGGAGCCAGTCAGGCCGCTACACCAGCATTAACGGGCGCGTGCTGCCGAATTTCCGGGGCGCCAAAGCGGGACAGATTGAGCGCTGGCGCGTGGTGCATGCCGGGATCCGGAATTCGATCAACTTGCAATTCCGCAAAATGCGCGACGGCGTGGATGTGCCCAAACGTTTGAGCGCGCGCGAGCATGCCGCTTTTGTCGCCGCCAATTGCAGCCCGGAAACCGTGCCGCAATTCGCCATCGCGGCTGATGGCCTGACTATGGCCAGGGTGCAAGATCTGAAAAACGATATCGCCACCTTTCAACCCGGCTACCGCTGGGATTTGTTGATGGCTTTTCCCAGCGCAGGCCGCTATTGCGTGATCAACACCAATGTGCCCGCCGCCGGGAATGTGGCGCCGATTGACTCGCCGGTGCAATTGCTGGGCCTGGTGCATGTAGCAAAGGGACAGGATGTCAAAGGCAAGGCGGCTGATTACCTGAAAAAAGAATTGATCGCCGCCGCGCAAGTGAATATGCCCTTGAATGTGCGCGCCAAAGTCAGCGCAGAACTGGCCAATAAGATGTCACTGGCCAGCTTTGTGCCGCACGCCAGCATCAGCCCCGCTGAAACCGCAGGCCAAAAAGCGGAAGAAGTGGTGTTCAATATCAGCAACAGCGCGGTGCAGCCGACTGATAAAGATTGCGAGAACACCGCCTCCAAATTCCTGGTGAACGGCAAGCCATACTGCGCCAAGCGGGTCGATCATGCGGTGGTGCTGGGTACGGCGCAAGACTGGAATTTGCGCTCGGACTTTGTCAGCCATCCCTTCCATATTCATGTCAATCCATTCCAGGTGGTGGAAGTATTGAATCCCGCCGGGCTGGATGTGAGCGGCGATGTGGACGATCCCTTAAGCCCGGGCGACCAGCAATACCGCAATATGAAAGGCGTGTGGAAAGATACGCTGTGGGTGAAAAACCTGAAAACTGACCCCAGTGGCGCATACAAGATCAAAGTGCGCACCCGCTACCAGCGCTATATCGGTGAATTTGTGTTGCATTGCCATATCCTGGACCATGAAGATCAGGGCATGATGCAAAACGTCAGCATCGGCGTACCGGATGGCAAGGGCGGCGTGGCGCACGGGCATCATTGAGTCATCTTGCCGGCGTCGGCACTTGTTGTGGCAATTCCCCCCTGGAGGTGTATGCCGACGGCGGGGGCGCTGGCAATACGCTGCTGTCATGTTGGCTGCGCCGGGCGTGGCAGGCCGGCGGCAATCCCCCCCCCGTCAGGCTGCGCCTCACTCCGGGGGAGGGGTATGTTTGGCGCAGGCGGCTGATGTGCTTGCGCTTTACAGCAATATTTTGCGGCGCCGTTTAAAAGCGGAAGTCCAGTCAGTGCGCGATGTTCATATGGAGCAATTTGTACAGCGCTGGATTCCCCGCTGAAACATGCGTGAATGACGGTGGATGTTGAGCGGCGGAATCAATATGATTGCGCCTTGCTCATCTTTTTGTGCAGATGCAATGTGGTGTTGGCGGCTGGCTCAGTTTTTTGCAATTCCACCGATTTCGGACGCCTGGTTATCGCTACACTCAACCCAGCCTGCCGATGGCTTGAATTCGCTTGAATATTCACCCCGGCATTTTAGTTTGCATTAATTTACTGCACTGCAAAGAAAAATGGCGGTCTGCCGACCGCCATTTTTTGCCTTCGCGAATACTGATTCACGCCATAATATCGCTTTCAGCCCCGGCATTTCTGTTCAGCTCATGAAAGAGAACATAAAAGAAATGACCATTGTCAAAATAAAAAAGAATACCGGGTCGCGCTACCATCACAATTCAATAAATACCCGCGAAGACTGCACGGAAGCTTTGTCCATACTCTATGCCCGCGTCACGCGGGACAATTTGTGTACTGCACTGAATTTGCTTCAAAAGAGACCGGGATTGATTATTTTCGAATTCTTCCTCCTTTTTCTGCAAGGCCATGCACTAAATATAGTCCAAAACCCGGATTACGCAAGGAAAACAGGAGATAAAATTATCAAACAACAAAATTTCCAGAAGGAAACAATGGTTTTTCTTATGCTGATGCCGGTTTTATTTATATTTTTGCGGGACAGTTTCCGGGTTTTACGCAAAATATTTCCGCCATTCGCATAGCGGGACAGAATCGGGCTGATTTGCGGGACTGGTTTGTCCAGTCCCGCATGGCAAGCCGGGCAGGGATGCGGGGACGTGTTTCAATAATATAAAACCGCTATCCCCGCTTCTGCGCAGCGCCGGCTCCTGCGTTTGTGGTCTGAATACGGCGGCATAAGCGGCGCCGCTGAATATCAGGGTTGCAAACGCTGACGCCGCCAGCCGCCATTGCCGTCCAATTCATATTCGACGCGATCATGGAAGCGGGAGGCCCGTCCCTGCCAAAATTCGATGCGGCGCGGGCGCAATAAATAGCCGCCCCAATGGGCTGGCCGTGGCGGCTCCTGTTCCATGTATTGCGCGCTGATTTCCTGCATGCGCGCTTCCATCTGTCCACGATCTGTCACCGGTTCGCTTTGATTGGAAGCCAGCGCGCTCAGGCGGCTGGCCAGCGGGCGGCTGTTGAAATATTGATCGCTTAATTCGGGACTGACTTTTTCGATTGTGCCTTCAATCCGCACCTGACGTTCCAGCTCATGCCAGAAAAACGATAATGCGGCATGCGGATTGTGTTCCCATTCCCGCCCCTTGCGGCTGTGGTAATTGGTGAAGAAGGTGAAGCCCTGATGATCAAAGCCTTTTAACAGCAAAATCCGGCTGCTCGGACGGCCTTGCGCATCAACGCTGCAGACCGTCATCGCGTTCACTTCTGCCACCCGGGCGGCGCGCGCCTGTTCAAACCAGACGCTGAATTGACGGATCGGATCGGCGTCGAGTTCGCTCTCGTCCATGCTCTGGCGCGTGTAATCGGTGCGGATCGCCGCCAATTGCAGGCGCGCCTGCGTCTCTTCGATATCCTGGCGGCTGGGCGGCAATTCAATCGCCTCATCCTGGCTGACCTGATGCAGGCCGCGCCGCATGCGCATGGCCGCCCCCAGAGCCGCCATCTGTTCGGCTGAAAACAGGCGCATCGCCATCGGCGCCAGCCAGGTTTCCTCTTTCACCATGTGCTCGGCATACAATTCACCAAAGGCTTGCACATCATTGGCGGACAGTTGCGCGCTTTCACCGCTGGCGATGTCTTCCAATTGCAAAGCCAAGACGCTCCAGGCGGCTTCCATTTTCTTGTGTTCGCGCAAAATTTTAGGCAGCAGCTGGCTTAACATCGCCGCATCCTCGCCTTGCGCAACTTGCCGCAAGAGCGGCATCAAATCCTCTTCTTCATCCGCATGGTGCATGCCGGCGCTCTTATTGAAGTACGCCAGCACCGCCTTGGCTGCTTGCTGCGCTTCCAGATTGGCGCCGTGGCGCGGCAAATGTTCCAGCAGGCGTTGCATGGTCTTGATCTGCTTTTTGATTTTTTCGTGGCAGTGCTTCAATACTGCAAGCGGCTGGTCGAAATCCGGCGCGGTTTCAAACAATGCATCAGTCATGATCTTCTCTCATCTAAAAAGCTCAGGTCGGGACAAGGCCCGCTCCTCTACCGCCATCCGGGTGCGGCGCCATGCTAATGGCAATCCGCTGGCCAGACCGGCGCCCATCACTAAAAACAGCGGCGCACCGCCAATGCTGGCGGATAAAGCGCCAAACATCACAGGAAACATGGCCTGGCTGGCGTTGCCGATTGAAACCCGGATGCCAATCACTTCAGCCACCCGCCCAGGCGGGGCCGCCTGATGCAAGAGGCTTAACATATTCGGTTGCCCGGCGCCTAAAGCCAGTCCCAGCACAAAACCCTGCGCCATAAACGCCAGTTTATGCTCAAGCCATGGCAAGAGCATGAAACTGAGGGTGATGATGCATAATGCGCCAAGCAGGATTTGCCATTCGCGCCAGCGGCGCGTCAGCACCGGCATGACCAGACGGATAGTGAATGTGCCGGCGGCGAACACGCCAAGAATAAAGCCGATGGTGGAAGCGGAAAAGTGCAAGGCGTGGCCGATCACAGGCAGCATGAAAACATAGATGTCCCATGCCGAAGCCAGCAAGATGACGATGAAAAACAATTCGCGCAGGCGCAGATTGCGCCAGCCCAGATCCAACACCGAATCGCCGCCGCGTTGATGGCTGGCGTGTAGCGGGATGCGCGCTTGCGGCAGCGCGCTCAGGAGGCAGATCAAGGCCGCCAGCGTCATCCACAGTAAATAGGCGGCGCTGTGGCCGGCATGATCAATCAATACGCCGGCCAGCACCGGCCCGCCAAAGCTGGAGCTGGAAAAACCCATCGACAACCAGGCAAAACGGTTGGCGCGTTGCGACTCAGACGATAACAAACCGACCAGATTTTGCGAGGCAATATGCATGATCATGAAGCCGCCGCCGACACATAGCGCGGCGCAGTAGAGCAGCACGCCGCCATTGGCGCGCCAGGCCAGCGCACTGCCGCATAACATCGCCGCAGCGGCCAGGCGCAGAGGGGTTTGCACCCCGACCCGGTCAAGCCAGCGCCCGGCTGACATGGCAAGCAAGGTCGGCGCCAGCGCAAACACCGACAACAGCACGCCGACGCCAAAGCCGCTCACCTGCTGTGAGAGTAAATTCAGGGTGGAGGTAACGCGAATGCCAGCCAGAACCAAGTGGCCGAGCACGCCGATAATACAAATTTGCAAGAGCGCAAAGCGCGGCGAGGCGGGAGGATTGGCGGGTGCGGGTTCTGGCATGTGTTGAGCTGAGTGCAGCGGCGCTTACCGGCCGCATGGCTTCATTGTACTCCATGGCGGCCGCAATCCTGCGCCGGGATGCGCAAGGACTGGCGGCAACCCGCCGGCCTCATGCCGCCAGCGCCTGGCGTTGCGGGTGCAAGACGGAAGCCCCGGCCATCGCTTGCACGCAATAACGCGCGCCATGGTTTTGTGCTTCGATCACGATCAGTCTTTGCGCCGGCAGCGCGCAGACTTCGCCTTCATGTAAAAAATAATCATCCAATTCTCCTTCCACGGTGAGCCAGATATCGCCTTGCAATACCTGCAACATGCCGCCAGCCGGCAAGGCCCCGGAAAACACTTCGCCGGCCTTTTGCAAATTCCATCCTTTTGTGAAATCGGTTCGCATTTGATTCTCCCTTGCCTGATTCATCCAGCGCATTTGCGCCTCTATTCCGCCGCCCTGCGCTCTGCTGCTTTATGAGTGTGGCGACTTGCTTGATGTGTATTGTAGGGATTGCATACGCAAATACAAAACGAGTAATATTCTCAAGTCTTGCTAATTTTTCTCACATAAAATGCACCCTTTGCGACGTCTTCCCAATCTCGCCGCCCTGCGCGCCTTTGAAGCGGCTGCGCGGCATGGCAATTTTTCCCGCGCAGCGGAGGAAATCCATTTGACACATGGCGCGATCAGTCATCAGGTGCGCCAGCTGGAGGCGGAATTGGGCGTGGCCTTGTTTGTGCGGCATGGCAAGCGCTTGAGTGTGACGCCGCAGGGCGAGGAATTTGCCGCCGTGATCCGGCATTCGCTAAGCGATATCGCGCAGGCGGCGCAAAGACTGCAGCGCAGTCAGGATCACCGCCGTCTGGCGGTCACCGCCCTGCCCTCCTTCGCCTCGCGCTGGCTGACGCCGCGCCTGGGGCGTTTTATTGAATTACATCCAGATCTGGAGTTAAGTCTGCAAGCCACGAATCATTTGAGCGACTATGTGCGGGACGGGATTGATATCGGCATCCGCTTTGGCTTTGGCAATTACCCCGGTTTGCAATCTGAGCATTTGATGGATGACTATTATTATCCAGTGGTCAGCCCGCACTATAACGGCGGGCGTCTGCCGCGCACCCTGGAGGATTTGCAGCACGCGACCTTATTGCGCTGCGATGGCGAGCCATGGCTGCCCTGGTTCCGTCTGGCCGGCCTTGAGCGCGCAGAGCCGGAAACCGGCTTGCTGTTTCAGGATTCATCCATGCTGACCCGCGCTGCGATTGACGCCCAGGGGGTGGCGCTGGGACGGCACAGCATTGTGCAGTCTGATATTGAACATGGCTTGCTGTGCAAACTGTCCGATGTTCATCTGCCCAGCGCATCCAGCTACTATCTGGCGTATCTGCCGCAAGCGCTGCAAAAGCCGCAAGTGGCGGCGTTTCGCAGCTGGTTGCTGGAAGAAATTCAGTCCGTCAAGCGTTGATTCAACCGTCGGCGTTGATGCGCGCAATCAATTCCTGCAAGACCTGATCGGCGCGCGCATTTTCCACCTGGCAGGTGCCGGCGTTTTCATGCCCGCCGCCGCCATATTCCAGCATCAAGGCGCCGATATTGGTGAAAGAACTGCGGTTGATAATCGATTTGCCGGTGGCGAACACGGTGTTTTGATTTTTCAGGCCCCACAGCACATGGATGGAAATATTCGCTTCCGGGAACAGGGCGTAAATCACAAAGCGGTTGCCGGCGTAAATGATGTCTTCATTGCGCAAATCCAGCACCACCAGATTTTTATGCACTTTGGCGCAACGCAAAATCTGCTCGCGGCTTTTTTCCTGATGCTCAAAATACAGCTCGCGTCTTTCTTTGACATCCGGCAAATCCATGATCTGCTCGATATTGTGATCGCGGCAGTAATCAATCAAATCCATCATCAGGTTGTAATTGGAAATGCGGAAATCGCGAAAGCGCCCCAGGCCGGTGCGCGCATCCATGAGGAAATTGAGCAAATCCCATTTTTCGGGTTGCAAGATGTCGTCGCGGGAAAATTGCGCGGCGTCGCCTTTATCGACTGCCGCCATCATGTCATCCCAGGCGGCAGGGAAGGAATTGGCTCCGCCGTAATAGTCGTACACCACGCGCGCCGCTGACGGCGCTTCCGGGTGGATCACATGATTTTTGCGCTCGCCGCCCAGGCGGATGGTTTCAGACAAATGATGATCAAACGCCAGGTGCACCCCTGGCACATAGGGCAGATTGGTGGTGATGTCGTTGTCCGTGATGTCAATCTTGCCATCTTGCATGTCTTTTGGATGCACGAAGATAATTTCATTGATCAGACCAAGGTGTTTAAGCAGCACGGCGCAAACCAGCCCATCAAAATCGCTGCGCGTAACCAGACGATATTTTTTTGCTTCTGCAGACATGACGCCACCTTTCATCATCGTTGAACAAGGCAACCGCATGCCGTGGAGGGCGATTGCCGCAAGACTGCCGGGGAAAGCTGCAAACTGTGAAAAAATTGTACTCCACAAGCCAGGAAGCGGGAAGGCATGGCGCGCAATCCATGCCGGCTTTGTGCATGCAGACCGCCATTTCATGCAATCTGTCGCAATTCTCTGGAGCCGGATCGCGATTTTCCTTACAGTGACGTCATCCGGACACTCCGTCACACAGGCAAGATTATGAAACCAGAAAATAAACAAAAAATGCAAGAGCTATTCCATGAATTGCTGCAATGGCTCACGCTCACCGGGCAAAAAATTGCGGATTGGGCCACCAGCAAAAGCTGGAAATGGCTGATCGTTTTTTCCATCATCTGCTTAATCATTGGCGGCATCTTGCAAGAGGCTTTATTTTCCGAAAGCGAAGTGGTGATCGCCAACAGCCGGCATACCGGACGCGGGGCGGATATCCAAATTGATCAGAACGGCGTACACATCAGCCCGCGCAAAAAAACACCCAAAAAAGAAGAGCCGCCCAAGGAAGAGGAAAGCAGCGAAGAAGAAGATCTGGAGGAAGAGCCGGAAACCGTGGCCACGCTGCCCAGCGCGATTCCGGCGGTGCCGCCCCTGCCCCCCTTGCCGCCAGCCAATACTGTGACTGCGAGCGGTGCGCCAGGCGCCGCCAGCATGGCCGCCTCTAATACGGCAAGCGCCAGCGCCAGCGTGATGCCGACCTCCACTCCGGGCACTGTGAATGCGCGGGAAGCGGAACTCAAAGCGGCCCAGGAACAAGCTTTGCGCAGCCGCCAGGAATTTGAAAACGCACTCAAAGAAGTGCGTCAGATCAAGCGCGAAATCAAAAAATCCGCCGAAAAAGCCGCCCAGGCCGCCACGGAAGCCGAAGATGCCGCCGAACTGGCGCGCACCGCCAACAGTGAAAAAGTGGTGCGCTTGCAAAGACAGAATTCACGCTGGTTCATGAATTTTGTGGTGTTGGCGATTATCGGCATCCTGGTCAGCAAAGCCTTGATGGGCAGCAAGAAAAAAGCGGAAGAAGAAACCGAACAGGCGCGCGCAAAAGCGGAACGCGAAGCGCTGCAACGACAAGTTTCAGAAGCCAAAATGCAAATGATGCAAGCCCAGGTCGAGCCGCATTTCCTGTTCAACACTTTAGCCTCGGTTGAATTCCTGATCGAAACCGATCCGCCGCGCGCCGCCGCCATGCAGCGCAGTCTGATCAAATATTTACGCGCCGTGTTGCCGCAAATGCGTGAGAATGCGCTGCAAATCAATCTGGGCCGTGAAATTGACTTGGTGCGCGCGTATCTGGACTTGCTCAAAATGCGTATGGAAGAGCGGCTGAATGTGGAATTCACCTTTGATGAAAGCTTGCGCAACGCGGAATTCCCGCCGATGATGCTGCAAATGCTGGTGGAAAATGCGATCAAACACGGTTTGGAAGTCAAACCGGAAGGCGGCACGCTGAAAATCGCATGCAGTTTGGAAAACCAGCAATTGCAAGTGCGGGTAATCGACGATGGCGTGGGTTTTGGCGCAGTCAAGAGCGACAGCACCGGACTGGGGTTGAACAGCATCCGGGAACGGCTCAAACTCTTGCATGGCAATCAGGCGCGCTTGCTGATTGAACCAAATTCC
Source organism: Massilia sp. W12 (assembly GCF_037300705.1). Classification (NCBI taxonomy): domain Bacteria; kingdom Pseudomonadati; phylum Pseudomonadota; class Betaproteobacteria; order Burkholderiales; family Oxalobacteraceae; genus Massilia; species Massilia sp. W12. Next base: position 4,117,403 of record NZ_CP147776.1, read on the forward strand.
CCCAGCGGTGTCTGCGCCACCATCGAGTTGCCTTATAAACTTGCGCAAAACCCGGCGCAAGCCTGAAAACCCGGGCCGGCTTGACAACCGGTCTTGTAAGCGGAAAATGGCGCACACCTTCGGCTGCGCCTTTTTCCTTTTTTGATTTTTGATGCGAGTCTGTCCATGCCTACTGCAATCATCGCTGATGATGAACGAATGATGCGCGATCAACTGCGCCTGCGTCTGTCCCAGGTCTGGCCTGAACTGGAAATTATCGGCGAAGCCAAAAACGGGGAGGAGGCCGTCGCGCTGACGCAAAGCCTGCGCCCTGATTTCACCTTTCTCGATATCCGCATGCCGGGCAAGACCGGACTGGAAGCTGCCGCCGAAATCGGCAATCTCAGCCACACCGTCTTTATCACCGCCTACAATCAGTATGCGGTGGAAGCATTTGAACGGGGCGCAATTGACTATATTTTGAAGCCGGCGGAAGTCGAGCGTTTGAAAACCACTTGCGAACGCCTCAAAGCGCGCCTGAACAATCCCGCCGCCGACCACGCCGGCCCCGCCTCGCCTGCCGCAACTGCAGCGCAAGCCAATCCCGATTTGAGCGCAGTGGTGGCCGAGCTGGCCAAGCAAATGGGCATGATGGCGCCGAAGAAACAGCATTTGCAATGGATTCAAGCCAGCATCGGCCAGGATTTGCGCATGATTCCGGTGGAAGAGATTTTGTATTTCCGCTCAGATGAAAAATACACTTGCGTGCGCACCAAGGGCTATGAAGCGCTGATCCGCAAGCCGGTGCGCGATCTGGCCGAGGAACTCGACCCTGATCTGTTCTGGCAAATCCACCGCTCCACCCTGGTGAATGTGAATGCGATTGAAGGCGTGACACGCGATTTACGCGGCCGCCATCTGGTGATGGTTAAACACACTGGCGACAAGCTGGAAGTCAGCCGCAGTTATTTGCATTTGTTTAAGCAGATGTAAGCAAGGTTTGGCTTGGCGCAAGATGGCGCGGGCTGTCCTGCGCCGGCGCCTAAGATGTGGCGGCAGAATCCGCTCTTGCCATCAATTCACATCATTGCCGGACGAGCACGGCGAACGCGCCGCAGGGCGCACGGTAAGCCGGCATCACTTTTTTTTGCGCAGGCCCCTGAGATGCGCAAAAAACATCAGCAGCGCCACAAACCAGACCGAGAAATAAAAACCACCCCCTTCCGCACTGCCTTTGAAATGAAACAGGAAGGGCAAGAATTCCGGCGCATGCAATCCAATATTCCACCCCGGCTCAGCCTTGGCCGCGCTGCCAAGCAAGATGACGCCTTGGTGCAAACCCCAGCTTGCATAGCTTTCTGTCAGCCCCTTTTCTGCGAGCAAAGGCGAATGCCATTTATATTCAAAATCAATGCAGCTGGCGATCAAGGCTAGTGCACAGTAAAACACAAAACGCGAAATAATCGCTTTTTTCACATCAAAAAAATGCATTTTATTTATCTTTAAGCAAAAATTGATTACTGATCGCTTTAAAACTGATAGTGGGGAATTTTCCGCACGCTGGCTGATTTTCTCATCAAGCTTATTTCCTCTGGATGTGCTGAACAGAGCGCATGCTTAGCCTGCGCTGAATAACCATGCGCAAATACTAACATGACGAAAGGAAATCGCTTAATTCACACACATCCAGGCCGGCATATCCTGCATATCCGCATGCAACAAGCCATAGCCGCCCAAGGCCAGCAAGGCCAGCGTTAACAGCCAGCGTGCGGCGGGATGGCGCAAGGCCATCAAACCCGGCAGGACTAAAAGATGCGGCAGGCTGCACAGGCCAAACACCAGCAGCAACACGGCGCCGGCCAGGGGCGAGGCGGACAGCAAGGCCAGCGGCAGCACCAAATACAACAGGCCGCAAGGCAGACAGCCCCAGGCCAGCCCCAATAAAAATGGATGGCGCCGGCCCTGGCTGAAGAGTTGACTGGCGCGCGCCGGCACAGCGGCAAGGCGCGCGCCGCTGACAAGGCGCTGCAGCAGCGCCGCGCCGGCTTGCAAAGGCAATTCCAGCAAGGCCGCCAGACGCGGCGTATGCGGCTGCAGCAAGCCGGGCAACAGACGCCAGGCGAACAGCAAGAGCCACAGATTGGACAGTAAAAACCAAAAGCGGGCAAAAGCATGGTCGGGCTGCAAAATCAAACTGCCGGCGCCAAGCAAACCGGCGACTCCGCCCGCCGCCATATACAGACTCAAACGCCCGGCGTGCAACTTGATTTGCCAAAGCAGGCCGGCAGCGGGCGCTGCCGCCGACTGCAGCCACAACACGCGCGCCTGTGCGCCGCCGCCCGGGATGTCAGCCGGCGCCTGTTTTTGCAATAAACGCAGCACCGGGCTGCACATGCCGGCGCAGTGCAGCCCGCCGGCCAGGCCGGCAGCGGCAGCCGCCAACAGCAAAGACAGATTCAACATGCGCGCCTCAAATCAGGCGGGAATAAGTAGCCTGGGTGGCCTGGTGTAAAAAGGCGTCGAATTCCATCGCCACAGCACGCACGAACATGCGTCCGCGCGCAGTGATGCGCAAACCCTGCGCATCGAGCTGGATCAAGTCCATATCCTGATAGCTTTGCAAGCGCGCCAACTCGGGCGCGAAGTAAGCGCTGAAATCAATTTGCCAGGCTTGGCCGAAGGCGGCGAAATCGAGCGGCCGCGCGCACATGATGTGCTGAATCACCGTGCGCCGCAGTTTTTCATCGCGACTGAAGTGAAAGCCCTTCTCCACCGGCAGCACGCCGGCGTCGAGCATGGCGTAATACTGCGGCAATTCGCGTTGCGCCTGCACATAGGCGTCGCCGATCAAACCGATGCTGGATGCGCCCAGGGCCAGCAAATCGCATTCGGCGGAGGTGGTGTAGCCCTGGAAATTACGGTGCAGGCGATGGTCGCGCAGGGCCTGACTCAGGCTGTCATCAGGCCGCGCAAAATGATCCAGGCCGATATACACATAGCCGGCTTCGGTCAAGCGGCGTAAGGATAATAAAAAGATTTGCAAACGCTCTTCCGCCGACGGCAGATCCGCTTCCAGAATGCGGCGTTGCGGCTTGAAGCGTTGCGGCAGGTGCGCGTAGTTGTAGAGCGCGATGCGGTCTGGCATCAATTCCAGCACCTGCGAAATGGTGGCGTCAAAACTGCCCAGGTTTTGCTTGGGCAAGCCGTAAATCAAATCGACATTGATCGAGGAAAAACCATTTTCGCGCGCCGCCTGCATGGCTTCCTGCACCATCGCATACGGTTGAATCCGGTGCACCGCCTGTTGTACGGCGGCATCAAAATCCTGCACCCCAAAACTGGTGCGGTTAAAACCCAAGGCGGCCAGCTGGGCCATGCTGTTGTGGCTGACGGTGCGCGGGTCGATTTCAATGCCCAGTTCTGCGCCATCCTCAAAAACAAAGCCGGCGCGCAGGATGTCCATCAACTGCGTCAATTCAGCATTGTTGAGGAAGGTTGGCGTGCCGCCGCCAAAATGCAATTGGCGCAAGCTTTGGCCAGCCGGCATATGCTGGCTGGCCAATTGCAATTCACGTTGCAGATAGCGGATATATTCCCCGCCCTGCCCCTTGTTTTTGGTGATGACTTTGTTGCAGGCGCAGTAATAGCACAGCGAGGCGCAGAACGGGATGTGCACGTAGAGTGAAAGCGGAGCCGCCTGCCCGGCTTCGAGCAATGCCGCGCGGCGTTTCAACGCCTGATGGTAGTCAAGTGCGCCAAAACTGGCCTGGAAACGATCTGCGCTGGGATAGGAGGTATAACGCGGGCCGGACTTGTTGAAGCGTCGGATCAGTTCTTCATCAATAATCAATTGCGCAGCATCCTCTGCCGCAAGCCTTGCATTCATACCTTCTCCGCCGCTCAAGCCGGGCGGGTGCGCCCGGTCAACATCAGTAATACCGTAATGCTGCTGGCTACTGTTCCCAAAAACCAGAACACCAGGAAGCCCAGCGTATAAAAGCCGAGACTGCTCAGATGAATGTGATGGTCCATCAAGATCAGCTCTTCCGGATCGACCATGCTGAATATCACGCCGGACGATACGCAAGCCATCAAGAACGCTGGCCACAACACCACCATCAAAACCCGGGCAAAGGGTACGCTCGGTTCCGCCACTTCCAATCTGTTCATGCTCGCCTCCTTGTTCACGCTGGCCGGGGTGGCTGGCGTGGTTATCCCTGTTTATTTCAGGGTTATTGTCAAGAGCGAATTTGTATCTTATTTTTACCGGTTTGCCAAGCCGTTTTATTTCGCAGCTTGCAATTTCACCTCCGGATCGCGGCTTGGCTGCCACTGTCCGGTGAGACGCCAGTCGTCATGTTGCAATTTGACGCGCCAGACGTGTTTGCTCTGCCACAGTTGCAAAGGAAGCGCGGCGCGGTACACGCCGATTTCCGCTTGCCGCAGCGGCAGTTTGAATTGCTGCTCAATCTGATGGCCTTCCAGCCCCACAGACAGCAGTAATTCCATTTTAGGCGGCGCCTTGACGCCGCCTTCCAATTTCAGCAGGACATCTTTATCGCTCATTGTCAGCAGCGCCCGCATATTGTACAAAGCGGCTTTTTCATCGCGTTTGAGGTCTTCATCCACGCGCAAACCCCGTTTGTAATAATCGCTTGCGATCAGCTTATCGTCGCTTTGATACGCCAGCACAGCGGTGTAAATCGAGGCGCACACCACCAAAAGCGGCCCGCCCAGCACCAGCGCCATCCAGGGTTCGCGGTACCAGCGCTGGCGCGCTGGCGGCGCCGCCAGCGCCGGATCGAGTTGATTGCTTTGTTGCATGCTGTGCTCCTTTAATTGCGCGGCGCCAGGAACACGGCCTTTTCGCGCACTTCCACACTCGCCGTCTCACGGTCGCGCACGATGAAGGTAATCCGGTTCGAGCCTTTTTGCGCCTGATCCGCCGGCACGCGCACGCGCACCGGAATGGATTGGGTGGTGGCCGGGCCTAATTCAAAAGTTGGATCGGAAACAATCGCGATCCCGCTCAAGCCTTCCACTGCGATTTCATAGCGGTGCGGCTTTTCTTCGGTGTTCATGATCTGCAAGCGGTACACATTGTCCACTGCGCCGGTGTCTGTCACGCGCGGCAGACCACGGTCGCGCAGCACGTCCACTTTCAAGGGCTGACGCACGGTCAGGCTGAACGCGGTCAAGAGGCAGATCAAGAGCAATGCGCCGGTATAGATCAGGGTGCGCGGACGCAGCAGATGGCGCCACATTTCGCCCCGCTCCTGCGCCGCCGGCATATTCTGATCCAGCGCGCGTTGCGTGGTGTAACGGATCAAGCCAGGTTCATACCCCATTTTATCCATCACCTGATCACAGGCGTCGATACAGGCGGCGCAACCGATGCATTCGTATTGCAAACCTTTGCGGATATCAATCCCGGTAGGACAGACCTGTACACAGATGCCGCAATCGACGCAAGAGCCCAGGCCGAGCTTGGCCGGATCATCTTTTTTATTGCGCGAACCACGCGGTTCGCCGCGTCTTTCGTCATATGTGATGGTGAGCGTGTCTTTGTCGAACATAGCGCTCTGAAACCGGGCGTAGGGACACATATACTTACACACCTGTTCACGCATCCAGCCGGCATTGCCGTAGGTGGCGAAGGCATAGAAGAAGACCCAGAACATTTCCCACGGCCCGAGTGAGAAAGTGGCGAATTCATGCGCCAGATGTTTGATCGGCGTGAAATACCCGACAAAGGTGAAGCCGGTCCACAAGGCCAGCGCAATCCACAGAAAATGCTTGGTGAATTTGCGGCTGAATTTTTGCAGCGACATGCCGGCCTGATCGAGTTTGATGCGGGCGCCACGATCGCCTTCAACCTTGCGCTCAATCCACATGAAAATTTCGGTGTACACGGTTTGCGGGCAGGCATAGCCGCAAAACAGGCGTCCGGCAATCGCGGTGAACAAGAATAGTGAGAGCGCGGAAACAACCAGCAAAATCGCCAGATAAATAAAATCCTGCGGCCAGAACACGATGCCGAAGATATAAAACTTACGCGACGCCAGATCAAACAGCACGGCTTGCCGCCCATTCCACTCCAGCCAGGCAGCGCCGTAAAACAGGGTTTGCGTAAAAATGATTAAAGCGATGCGCCAGCTGGCGAACCAGCCGTGCACCGCGCGCGGATAAATCTTTTTGCGGACTTCGTATAGAGCCTGTTCGACTTCACGCACCTCGCCAGGCGCAAGCTCCCCGGCCTGCGCCTGTGGCGCTTCGGTCGGGGCCGGAACCGGCTTGATGGGTATGACTTTCATGTGCGCTTTCCTGTCCGCAAGTGGGCCGGCGGCGGAGGCCGCCGGCTGTGGTTTATTTGCCGCCTGTCTTTGCATCCTTCAGATCCTGTGCAATCTTGCCGGCTTGCTCGGCGTCAATCGTGTTGGACAAGCCCCAGACATAGGCGGTCAGCAGATGAATCTTGGCTGGCGACAGGATTTCTTTGTGCGCCGGCATTTGATTGTCACGCCCTTTGGTGATGCTTTCCATGACGTTTTGCAAGCCGCCGCCGTGCAGCCAGACCTTATCGGTCAGATTCGGCGCGCCCATGGCCTGATTACCCTTGCCATCCGCGCCATGGCAGGCGGCGCAGGCGGCGAACTTGGGTTTGCCCAGCACCGCCTTGATCGGATCATGCGCCGCACCCGACAGCGAAAGCACATAATTGGCCACGTTTTGCACGTCAGCATCGCCGCCCAAGGCTGCCGCCATCGCCGGCATTTGACCATGCCGGCCTGCTGTGATGGTCTGCTTGATGGTTTCCGGCTTGCCGCCATACAACCAATCGGTATCCGCCAGATTCGGGAAACCCTTGCTGCCTTGCGCGTCAGAGCCGTGGCACTGGGCGCAGGAATTCAAGAACATCCGCTCGCCAATCGCACGCGCTTGCGGGTCTTTGGCTACGCTTGGCACATCCATCGCCATGTATTTATTGAAAATCGGCCCGAATTCTTTTTCCGCCGCCGCCATTTCAGCTTCGTACTGCGCCTTTGAAGACCAGTTGTAATAGCCGGCATAGCTGCCCAGGGCCGGATACAGAAAGAGATAGGCTGCGCCGAAAATCAAGGTCAGGTAGAACATGATGCTCCACCAGCGCGGCAAGGGGTTATTGCTCTCTTCCAGATCTTCGTCCCATACGTGACCGGTGGTGCCAGCCGGGAGCGGTTTGCCGTCCGGCCCCAGCTTGACCTTGACTGTCGATTGCGAACGCAGCAGCAATCCGCAACCGATAACGCCGGCGATCGAAATCACCGTGATCCACAGGCTCCAGCCTTGATTGAAAAAGTCAGCCATGATTATTTTCCATTTCCTTATTGCTCTTAGCCACGTCGCCGGCTTCAGTGCTGCCTTCATCCAGAGGCAAGCTGCCTAATTGCTCAAAGCGCGTACTGTTTTCCCGGCTGTACGCCCAGTACACGATGCCGCAAAAGACCAGCATGCTCAGTCCGGTAAAGAAAGCGCTCAACAGATTGAAGTCCATTGCATCCTCCGGGGATCAGTATTTGTTGCGAATCGCCGTGCCGAGCACTTGCAGATAAGCGATCAGGGCATCCTGTTCCGTCTTGCCGCGCAATTCATCCGGGCCTTTGGCGATTTGCTCATCGGTGTAAGGCACGCCCAGGGTCTTCATGGCGCGCAGCTTGACCGTCACATCTTCCGGATTGAGCTTGGTTTTCGCCAGCCAGGGATAGGACGGCATATTCGATTCCGGCACCACATCGCGCGGATTGTTCAAGTGAATCCGGTGCCATTCATCGCTGTAACGGCCCCCCACGCGCGCCAGATCCGGGCCGGTGCGCTTGCTGCCCCATTGGAAGGGATGGTCATACACCGATTCGCCCGGCACGGAATAGTGGCCATAGCGCTCAGTTTCCGCACGCAGCGGGCGCACCATCTGCGAATGGCAGCCGAAGCAGCCTTCACGCAGATAAATATCGCGCCCGGTGAGTTGCAAGGCGGTATAGGGCTTCACACCCGCCACCGGCTGAGTGGTGGATTTTTGGAAAAACAGGGGCACGATTTCCACCAGGCCGCCAAAGCTGATTGTCACCAGCGTCAGCACCAGCAGCAGGCCAATGTTTTTTTCCATCAATTCATGAGTGAACTTGCTCATTTCAGTTTTCTCCTCGCAATCAAGCGTGTGCGTGATGTTGTTGCGGCACCGGCGGAATCTTTGCATCCGCCGCAGTGGCGCCGGCCACGGTCTTGATCACGTTGTATGCCATTACCAATACCCCGCCCAGGAACAGCGCGCCGCCCATGGTGCGAATCACGTAATACGGGAAGGTCGCCTTCACCCCTTCGACGAAGGAATAAGTCAGGGCGCCGTCGGCATTGAATGCGCGCCACATCAAACCCTGCATCACGCCGGCGATCCACATCGCGGCGATATACAGCACGATGCCGATGGTCGCAGCCCAGAAATGGACTTCAATCAATTTCTTGCTGTACATCTCGGTCTTGCCGAACATGCGCGGAATCAGGTGATACAGGCAGCCGAAGGAAATCAAGGCCACCCAGCCCAGTGCGCCGGAGTGCACATGGCCAACCGTCCAATCGGTGTAGTGCGAGAGCGCATTCACCGTCTTGATCGACATCATCGGGCCTTCAAACGTGGCCATACCGTAGAACGACAGGGAGACAATCAGGAAACGCAAAATCGGATCGGTGCGCAGTTTGTGCCACACGCCGGAGAGCGTCATGATGCCGTTGATCATGCCGCCCCAGGACGGCGCCAGCAGAATCAGCGAGAACACCATGCCGATCGACTGCGCCCAATCCGGCAGCGCGGTGTAATGCAGATGGTGCGGGCCTGCCCACATATAGGTGAACACCAAAGCCCAGAAGTGCACGATGGACAAACGATAGGAATAAATCGGCTTGCCGACTTGCTTCGGCACAAAGTAATACATCATGCCCAGAAAGCCTGCAGTCAGGAAGAAGCCCACTGCATTATGGCCATACCACCATTGGATCATGGCGTCTTGCACGCCGGCATACATGGAATAGGATTTGAACAGGCCAACCGGAATCGCCATGCTGTTGACAATGTGCAGCACCGCCACGGTGGCGATAAAGCCGCCAAAGAACCAGTTGGCGACGTAGATGTGTTCGATTTTGCGCTTGGCCACAGTGCCGAAGAACAGCACAGCGTAAGCCACCCAGACCAGGGCGATCAGAATATCGATCGGCCATTCGAGTTCGGCATACTCTTTGCCGGAGGTGTAACCCAGCGGCAGGGTAATGGCGGCGGACACGATCACCAGTTGCCAGCCCCAGAACACAAAGGCGGCCAGGCCATCGGAAATCAGGCGCACATTACAGGTGCGTTGCACCACATACAGACTGGTGGCCATCAGCGAACAACCGCCGAAGGCGAAAATCACCGCATTGGTGTGCAAAGGCCGCAGGCGGCCATAGGTCAACCAGGGAATGTCGAAGTTCAAGGCCGGCCAAGCCAGTTGTGCCGCAATCAGGACACCGACCGCCATCCCGACCACGCCCCAGACTACCGCCATGATGGCGAACTGCCGCACCACCCGGTAGTTGTAAAAGTTTTCGCTGTTGGCTTCACTCATCGCTGTGCTCGATTATCAGTTTGGAATTCCATCGGCCCTTGCCATCTGTTGCGCAGATTTTGGAGGGGTTGAATTACCTCCAAGCAAGGGGACGCTACAGGCTACATTGTCGGCAAACAACAACAAAATTCCTATCGGCAAGACAGGTTGTCTAGAGCAAAACCTCGATAGTCCGAAAGAACTAGTACAACCCCGCCTTTTAAGCGATTGCGCCAAACCCGTTGTCAACTAGGGACGGGTGAATGATTGTTTCTTTTGAGCAACGCTTTCAGCCACCATCGATCTTGTCGCGCTTTTTGATGCATGCGCCACTTTTACCCGCCGGCATCAGAAAGTTGATGGTGCATTTTTATTATCAGTGCCGCGCTTTATTTTGCCGCATCTTGCGCCGCAGACCGGCCTGTTCCGGCGGGAGAAGTCTGGGGAATGTGTGGTTCCGGCAACAATGCGCGTAAAGCGTCCAGTCCTGCGTTGCAAGCTTGCAAAAAACGCAAGGCGGGCGCCGGCTTTTCCGTGTTTGCCCGCCGTGCTTGCGGTATGCTTGGCTGTCCCGATTCGCCACAACGCCAGCCCCGATCCATGCAGGTCTTGCCAGAGGAGTGAACGCATGCGCAGTGCCGCTCAACCAGCCCCCGCCCCCGCCCCGGCTGCGCCGCTGACAGTGCCGCGCAGCGGCAACCATGAAGCGGATGCTGATCACATGGCCAGCCTGGCGCTGCGCCAGCGCTCATCGGCGCCGCCATCCGCGCCCGGCGGCTCAGGCGGCGCGCATGCCATGGAATCAGGCGCGCGCGCTGCGATGGAGATGCGTTTTGGCCACAGCTTTGCCGATATCCGCATTCACACCGGCCCGTCAGCGCATGAGGCCGCTGTGGCGCAAGGCGCGCTGGCGTATGCGCATGGCAATGCGATCATCTTCGCCAATGGCAGTTATGCGCCCGGCACAGACCGTGGCCGCACATTGCTGGCGCATGAGCTGGCGCACACCTTGCAACAGCGCGGCCAAGCCCCCTGCGTGCAGCGCCAGCAAGCGCAGAACTCACAAGTGGTGGATGCCGCCTATCTGCTGTATCTCAATCCGCACGGCAACAATTTTCAGCGCAGCAGCGGGCGCTACGAACTGTCCAACCATGACATGCCGCACTTGCGGCGCGAACATGGCTTTTACTTTTTGATCGATGGCGCTGAAATCCGCTTGATCACCCCGCCGGAAGTACGGCGCGCTGCCCCGCGCGGCGCGCCCGGCGGCGGCGTGCTGTTGCCACTCACTCAGGCCGACTATGCCGCGCTGGCCAGCGCGCCTGACGCCACGGTTGCACGCATCATTCAAAGTCAGCTGGGTTTGCATTTTGCCCGGCTGACACACGCCAGCGGAGGCCGCCATGATTTTGCCCATCCGGCGCTGCCAGCCCCGATTACGCGCGCCTTGCAAAGCGGCGGCCATGCCGATGGGGCCGCCGCGCGCCGCCAGGCCGCCGCCGCCGTGCAGGAAGCGACGCTGTCGCAAAGCGGCGCCAATGCGGATTTGCCGATCCAGGAAATCGGCTGGTCAGACCGCATGTCGCAGCAGCAGATTTTGCAAAACACCTCCGCCGGCGCGCGCGCGGAATGGTATGTCAGCAAACTGGGACGCTATCAAGCGCAAATGTACGAAAGCGCACAGCGTCACCATATTCCGCTGCAATTACTGGCGGTGGTGATTCTGAATGAATTGGGCGATATCAATATCTTGGATGTGGCGCAATCCGGAGAGGAAGCACAATCGGGTTCGCTGGGCATCGCACAAATCCAGGTTGCCACTGCCGATGCGGAAAATCTGGTCGATGTCAGCACTGAACAGGCCGCCGCCGCTTACCGCGAACTGCGCGTGCGTCATCACCACAATCAGCTTTACCTCACACAGGAAGCCCGGCAACGCGCAATTCAGGCGGAATATGCGCGCAACTTGACGCCATACGAACTTGGCATAGGCCGGCGGCGCCGCATTGGCCGGCAATTGCAGGCGCCGCAAGTTGCGATAGAAGCGGCGGCGCGCGAAATCGCCTATCTTCTGGGGCGCATGGTGAATAATCAACATTCACCATGGCAGCGCCAATTCAATTTCCGCGCCGGCAGCATATCCGGCGAAGCGATTTACAACCACATCGGCGCACCGCGCAGCTCGCAGGAAGAGCGCGAAGGCATGCTGGCCATGCTGACCTCGGGCGCTTACAACTCGCCGCATGTGATCGACTCGCCGGCGCAGCAGGGTTTCCGCAATGCCCGCATACACGGCGGCAATGCGCGCCTGCATGCGATTCAGCTGTATCGCCTGGGACTGTTTCATACGCGTGGCGCGGCGGCGCAAGTCAATCGGCAGGCCAACCGCGCAACAAGGTCCAACCGCGCCGCGCAGGCGGCCAATGCGCCGGCGGCGCCGATCAGCGGCATGTATTTTGATGGCGCCCGTCTGACCCTGTTTGGCGGCGCGGGGCCGGCGTCGTTTGCCGCCGTTTCCGGCGTGCGGGCGCATAATCCGCATAACCGCGACCACCGCAATCACACCGGCCCCGACTCGCAAAACCTGCCCGATATCGGCCCGCTTCCGGAGGGCGAATACTATATCAACCCGCCGGAGGTCGAGAACAGCGGCTTTAACAGCACGGTATGGGGCCCTCTGCGCACCCGCATCCACGAATCGATTTCGACCGGCCTGACGCGCCGCTTCTACAGCCAGCGCAGCGGCGGTTTTTTCCTGCATGAAGATGTGCGGCAAGACGGCACCGCCGGCTGCATCGGTTTGCAACGGCGCGCCGACACACTGCAGGTGTTTGCCCGCTTGGCCGCCAGTCCGCTGCAAATCCCGCTGGAGGTCAGATATCCCCGCATCCACAGTCCGCAACACATTCGATAACCATGGCGCTATGAAGAAAAGACAAACTCTGCACATGCTGGCTTGCCTGCTGCTGGCCGGCAGCCATCCCGCTGCGGCCAAGCCCGCCCCGCGCAAAAAACGCATTCTGGTGCTCGGCGCCGGCCTGGCCGGGCTGGCCGCCGCACGCACATTACAGGCGCAGGGGCACGAGGTGCTGGTATTGGAGGCGCGCCAAAGAATCGGCGGGCGCATCTGGACCAGCAATAAATGGCCCGATTTGCCGCTGGATCTGGGCGCCAGCTGGATTCATGGCGTACAAGGCAATCCTTTAAGTGCGCTGGCCGATCAAATCCAGGCCAAACGGCTCGCCACCAGCTATCAGCGGGCCATCACTTACAACAGCGATGGCCGCGAATTAAACGAAAAAGATCAAGCGCTGCTGGAAGCATTGCGAGATCAGGTGTTTGCCTTGCTGGAGCAGGCGCAAGACCGGGACAACGATGTTTCCCTGCGGCGCGCGCTGGCGTCTTTGCAAAAAAAGTTCGCCCCGGATGCACTGGAAAACCGCTTCATCAATTTCATTCTCAACAGTGAAATCGAACAGGAATATGGCGGCAGCGCTGAGCAGCTGTCCACCGCCTGGTATGACAGCGCGCAGGAATTCGGCGGCGGCGATGTGCTGTTCGCACAGGGTTTTCAGCTGATTACGCAAATGCTGGCGCAAAATTTGCGGATTGAATTGGAACAGCAGGTGGAAGAAATCGCCTGGCGGCAAACGCCTATGCGCGTACGCACACAGCGCGGCGAATTTCACGCGGACCAAGTGCTGCTCACCTTCCCGCTCGGCGTGTTGCAGGCGCAGCCGCAACTGTTTTCCCCCGCCCTGCCGGAACCAAAACGCAAGGCGATCCAGCAACTTGGCATGGGCGTTCTCAACAAATGTTATCTGCGCTTTGCCGAGGCGTTCTGGCCGGACGATGTCGATTGGCTGGAATACATTCCCGCCGCCCATGGCGAATGGGTGGAATGGGTCAGCTTTTTGCGCGCCGCCAAACAGCCGGTTTTGCTGGGTTTCAACGCAGCCGCGCGCGGACGTGAAATCGAACAATGGACGGATCAGGCGATTGTGAATAGCGCGATGCAAAGCCTGCGCACGATTTTCGGCCCGCACATCCCGCAGCCGCTGGACTGGCAAATCACCCGCTGGGCCGCCGATCCATATGCGCGCGGCGCGTATTCTTACAATGCCCTGGGCAGCACGCCCGGCATGCGCAAAACACTGGCGGCGCCGCTTGAAAAACGTCTGTTTTTCGCCGGCGAAGCGAGCGAGCAGCAATACTTCGGCACCGCGCATGGCGCTTATTTATCCGGCTTGCGCGCAGCGCGCGAAATGCTTGGGCATGAAGGGTGAAGGTGTCATGGCAGGCATGCTGGAAGCGCATGCGTTTTGTGATTTGCCAGTTGCGACACTGGTATTTTACGAGGTCGAACGGGCAGCCCGTATGAGCGGCGCCTCTTATCGTTTATTACTGGCATTTCGCAAATGGGCGGAGAGTCGTCAAGCTGTGGAGTTGAATGTTGGCATTAGCAGCGGCTTGGCGTTGAGAAGAATGGATCGTTTTTTGAAGCGCCTATGGTTTAAAATTACCGGTGGAAACTACAGTTTGATGTTGAACGGAGGTGTGTGATGAAAGGGATATTGTTAATAACAGTATTTTTATGCTCATTCCAGGCTCAGGCGGCATCCTGGTTTGAGGAAATATTTGGAGAAAAAAAATTCTCTCAAAACACACTGCCGGTGATAGACATCCCTGGCGAGCAAGGACCTGTTACGGATAATTTCTTCGGGGCTTGGTTAGATAAAGATACATTAATCCTGAACAATATTGTTCCATCTGAAGGGGAAAAGCGGAAATGGAAGAAAAAAATTGTTATTTGGAATCAAAGTAAAAAAGAGATTCATACCTTAATGGATGATGCATATTTACATTGCGTCAATCAACTGACTGGACATGTAAAAATACAGTCCGGTTCGAGTATAAAACTGTATGAGATCAGTATTCCTGGCTTGGAGTTGAAAGAAGTTCCACAACCAGCTTGGGAAAAGAACCAGTGCATGGATTATTTTTTTGTTCCAAAGGATAAACGTGGTTATAGACTTGGCTATCATCGGGCTTACATAGAATATGGCGTTTTGGACGAATCTGGCACGCATCACGGAAATGCTTTTTGGGTGCATGAGAAATTTGGCAGGAATGAGATTGGCATGCCTGCCAAATATGTTCAACTTCCTATTTATGATAGATATGCGAATAAATATTGGTTGAATAGAACATCCCTTAGTATGTCTTCCGCAATCATTGAAAAATCAACGTATTATTTAATAGATGAAAATGGAGTGTTGGAGAAAATTAAACTGCCTGATTTCTATATGAACCATATTGGCGTGGTCTATGGGGCGGCTTTCACGCGCAAGGGGATTCTTCTTAATAGCGCAGGTGGCCGTGTAAACAGCAGCCATTTCAGCGGACTTTTCTTGCTAAATGGAGATCAATTAGTGCGTATATATGGAAAAGATGAAAATGTGGATGCGCTTACGGTCTCACCTGATGGTTGTGCTGCTGCATTTGTTGAATCAAATAGTTACTTGTTGGCCTCAAGGAAGGCAGTAAAGATTATTAATTTCTGTGAAAAGGATGCAAAATGATTACCAATGCAAGTTTTCTCCCCCTCAAAGATCTTGAGACAGTTATGATTGCAATGGATCAGATATATACTGATGTGAGGATTAGTTGTATTTTCCAGGAAATTTGAAATATTTAATGTGTTTTGAAACAGCCATGGGATACGCCACCTGATTTTTTGTTGAAAGAGTAATCAATCATCCAGGCATGGGTGGTAAATCATTCCATTACACACATCTCCACAGCGCTCCCTGAACGCGGCCAGAAATCCTTTACATTCAATGAGTTGCACGCCCGCATGTAAACTTGCCGGATTTCGCGTTTGCTCTCATCTTTTGCGTGGCGCACGTGAGCAGAAAGCCAGCAGCAAAGAGGTGGACCGACGATGAGTTTGCCGGACTCGATCTTGGCAATGCCCGTCTTAACAGTGTGTTGATAAATGAAGGTGCTCAGAATTTTGAGCACTGTATCCAGCGGAAAATTCAAAAAACCAACTAGATATAGAACTAAAAATTATCAAGTGTTAGTTTTTTTTAACGCCCTGCTACAGGATGTTCAAGTTTCGGCTCAGACAATCAGGACTCTACGCGAGATGGGCGCATTGCAAGACTGAGTTGTGTGTAATGGAATGGCTAAAACCCTATCAAGTCCAAGCCAAGCACCCGGATGAATTCATCATGGAATTGCTGGATCTGGATGTCGCCCGCGTCTTGCAGGCCGCCGCCCGGCAAAGGCGCAATTTGAAAAACCCGCCGCTGACGTGTGAAGCTTATCTGGATTGCCTGCTGCGTCAGGGCTTGCCGCAACGTTGCGCAATTGCGCCGCTTCAGCACGGCGATATAAATCATTCCTGGCGCCCGTTTTTTGACGCGTCTTGCTCTTCTTCCTGCAAAATCGATGTGCCCTGCTGTTCCAGGTCATCAAACTGGCGGTTATTCAAGGCCCACCAAAACACGCCGCCAATCAAAAACACCAGCGCCACGCTCAGCGGCACCAAGACATACAAGCTTTCCATATCCACTCCCTGCGCCGCAACACGCAGCGCGTGGGCCGGATTATAGGGCATGCGCGCTCAATGCTGCGGCATGGCGCGCCGGCTGCGCTGTTTGTGTTCACGCGCAGCCATAAAAAAACGCCCTGCACGGCAGTCCGTGCAGGGCGTTTCCAATACCGCAGCGCGCTTATTTTGCAGAAGCGGCAGGCGCAGAAGCAGCCTCTTTCGCCGATGCAGCAGGTTTGGCGGCTTTCGCAGCTTTGTGATGCTTGGCGTTATGCGGATGATCGCGGTTGCTATCGACATGGTTGTGATCTTTGTCATGGCCATGTGATCCGGCTTTGTGTTCCGGGTGATGTTTTTTGTGATCGTGTTTTTTGTGATGCGCAGGATCATGATCATGATCCGCCGCTGCGCCTTCCACATGGTGGTGTTCTTTGTCATGCTTGTGGGCCGATGCGGAAGCGGAAGCTTTGGCCGATGCATCTTGCGCCAGGGCCGGGCTGACAGCGAACGCCAGCGCGGCGGCAATGAGAATGTGTTTCATAGCAAATTCCTCAAAACGGTTAAAAACAAAGACCTGAAAAGCGGTGGATGCTGTGTGAGGCGCAAATATGGTACATCTTTGCGCAATGCTTTTTTGTTTGGGCGCAGCGCGCGCCGAAAAAAAAGCTGCCACACGCAACAATGGCTGGCGGCATATGGCGCCAATCGCAAGCCCGGATTTCGAATTTTTGCAAAAAAAACCAGCGCCAAACCAAATGATGAGATTGGCTTATCAAACGCCTACTGCGCCACTTCCTTGCCAGTGGCCATGGCGAAGCGCTTGTAGTTGCCACTCACCAATTCAATCTGCAACAAATCCGCCGGCGTCACATTAATTGTGTTGACCCAGGCATAGTGGGAAACAGTGCGCATCATATCTGCCCGCCGCCGATACAAATCCGCCAGCCGCACGGTGCGCAGCAGCTTGCCATCGCGGTAAAAACGCAGCACTTCCATGTGCATGCGGCTGTCAGTGGGAACCAGATTCATGCCCTGGTAAGCCGTCACCACGGTTCTGCCATCATGCGAAAGATAGAGCCAGGGACTCCAAACCGGAACCGACCACAATTGTTTGCCGTCCTTTTTGCTGTACAGCGTTGTGCTATTCGTAGCAGGTTCAGACACTGCACAGATGGCAGCGGAAGCCGTGCAGACTGTGACGCGCTCTGGCGGCGACGGCGGAGTGTCGGCGCAAGCCAGACTGGCCGTGCTGCAAAGGATAGTAGTAACGATACGCATAGGTTCGTATAAGCGCTTGGGGTCAGAGGTGGCAAGTAAGCAGCGCAGCAGCCGCGCCGCGCGGGAGGCCATAAGCCCCCCTTATTTCAACAAGCCGGTGGCCCGTCCCACCTGCTCAATCACTTCAAAATCCTTCACATCCGCCTTCACAAATTTCTGCGCGCCCTGCAATTCCAGCACCGCCTTATCCTGGGCGCGGCTGGCGTCCAGACTTAAAAACGCCTGGGCGAATTTTTGCACCATGTCCGCCGGCATGCCTTTGCGCGCCGCCCAGACGTAATCGACATATTCCGGCGAAGTCCAAATCACTTTCAACTTGGCTTTGTCATATTGATTCGCCTTGCTCATGCGGTTCCAGACTTCGATATTCAAAGCGCCGACCTGCACCTTGCCGGATTCCACCATTTTCACCGTGGCGTCATGCGCGCCGCTGTATAAAGGCGGGCCGGCGAAGTCTTTTTCCGGGTCCAGCCGCCACACGGTTTGCAGGAAGTGACGCGGGAATAAATGGCCGGAAGTTGAGCTTTTCGCGCCGAAGGCAAAGGTTTTGCCCTTCATTTCCTCCGGCTTATTCACCCCGCCCTGCACATTGGCGATGAAGACGCTTTTAAATTGGCGGTCGATGTCGCGCATCACCACCGGACTGGCCCCGGCCAGCGCCTTGGCTTGCACAAAGGTAAAGCCGCCCAGCCAGGCGAA
Organism: Massilia sp. W12; assembly: GCF_037300705.1. NCBI lineage: Bacteria > Pseudomonadati > Pseudomonadota > Betaproteobacteria > Burkholderiales > Oxalobacteraceae > Massilia > Massilia sp. W12. The sequence goes on from NZ_CP147776.1 coordinate 4,135,529, forward strand.
ATCGACCTTGCCGGCGGACAGCGCCGCCACTGCCGCGCCATAATCCACCACCGGCACATATTCCACTTTTTTGCCCAGATGCTTTTGCAAATGATCGGTCAGGATCTGATATTTGCGCGCCAGCTCGGTCGGGTTTTCGTCCGGGATGCCGGACAGGCGGATTACCTCTTCTGCCTGCGCCGGCAAACTCAGTGCGCAGGCGGCCATGATTGCCGCCAGGGCGGTTTTCCAAATGCGTTTCATATTCCATCCTCCATGTGAAAAAATCAGGTTTGCGCTTGCAGCCGGGTCGCCACTTGCGCCGCATCCGGCGTTTGCGCCGTGCTTAACTGGTCGGTGCGCAACAAAGCGCTGCGCACACGGTCGCCCAGCGCATCCACCAACGCCACTAACAGCGCCATGGTAAGCAGCAAGGCGCTTAAATCCTGCATATGAAACAGACTGATCGCGGTATGCAGAGCATCGCCGATGCCGCCGGCGCCGACAAAGCCCATCATCGCGGTGACGCGCACATTCACTTCAAAACGGTACAGGGTGAACGCCGCCAGGCGCGCGCGCACCTGCGGCCAGACGCCGAACATAAAACACCCCAAGCGGCCCAAGCCCATGCTTTGCAGCGCGGCCACCGGGGCCGGCGCGGCTTCTTCCAGCACGTCCGCATACAAGCGCCCCAACACGCCCAGATTATGCAGGGCAATCGCCAAAATTCCGGCCAATGGCCCGGCCCCGACCCACACCACAAACACCAGGGCCAGACAGAGTTCGGGCAAGGCGCGCACCACTTGGGTCAGGCTGCGGCAGATAATTTGCCCAGTCTGATCCAGCCAGCTGCGCCAACCGGGCGGGCGCACCGCATCCGGCAAATAGCCGGCGGGACGCAGCTGGCGCGCCGCCAGCGGGGCCAGCAACAAAGCGCCGCCCGCCGCCAGCCAGGTGGCGCACCAGGCCATCACCAGGGTGTCCAGCACCAGGCGGGTGGCGTGGCGCAGGGTGTCCAATTGCAAGGGCGCGTCAAAGCTGAGCAGACTCATGCCGGCAGGCTGCAGCAAGTCGCGCCAGGGCGCATCCAGGAAATACAAGGCCGTCAGCGCACTCGCCGTCAGCGCCATCAGCACCGTGCGCGGGGACAGACGACGCAAACGCGCACTGCAAAATTCCAGCATCAAAGTCAGACACAAGACCGCGAGCAGTGCGGTGGCCAGTTTGTCATATTGAAAATAGCGCAAGGCCAGCACGATTTCACTGCCCAGGCCGCCGGCCCCGACCACGCCTAAAATCGCGCCGCTGCGGATATTGCATTCAAGGCGGAACAAGGCATACGCCAGCCACTGACGCGCCACTTGCGGCAAAACGCCAAACAACAGCAGCGCGCTGCGGCCAGCGCCGGCGGCGCGCATCGTCTGCAGCGGACGCGCATCCACCGCCTCGGCTAATTCGGCGAACAATTTGGCAATCGAGGCGCCGACGGTTAAGCCGATCGCCAGCACCGCCGGCAGCACGCCCAAGCCAAACAGGCGCACAAACACATAGGCCCAAACGATTTCCGGCACGGCGCGCAAACCCGCCAGCAAGATGCGCAACACTTGGCGCAGCATGGCGAAACCGAGCCGCCGCCAGAGCGGCGCAAATTGCGGCGGTTCGACCAGATCCGGAACCCGGATAATGCACAGCGCCATGCCCGCGCCCAGCAGCAAGGCAAGCGCGCCGCCGACCAGGCCGATGCACAGACTTTCCAGCGTCAGGCTGAAGATGCGGCGCAGGAAATCGGGTGAAAAATCCGGTTTCAGCAAGCCCGATAAAATCCCCAGCGCACTGTCCCATCCGGCGCGCGTCAAGATCGGGGACAGATTTAAATTCAGAAATTGCGCGGCCCCATACAGCGAGACGAACAGCAGCAGCAAACCGGCCCAGCGCCAGCGCGCCTGGCGGCGCAGCGCAGCGTAATCAAGCTCGCGCATGGCCGGCATACAATTGCTGCAACATCAGCGGGCTGACATCCTGCGGCGCGCAATCGAATTGCAGGCGGCCATCACGCAAGCCCAGCACGCGGGTGCAATCGGCTTGCACCAGTTCAAAATGGTGGGTGCAAAACAGCAGACTGACCTGGCGCTGACGCGCCTGCTGCAACAGCAGTTGCGTCACGCCTTGCGCAGTATGCGGGTCAAGCGAGGCGGTCGGCTCATCCGCCAGCAAAATCTGCGGCTGCGAAATCAGGGCGCGCGCAATCGCCACTCGCTGCATTTGGCCGCCGCTCAAATCACCGGCGCGCGCCCATTGGAATTCGGCAATCCCGAGTTGCGCCAATAAATCGGCGACCCGCTGTTTTTCCAGCGGGAACATGGCGGCGCACAGAATTTTGCCCCAGCTCCAGCCCGGCAACAGTCCGGCGATCACGTTTTGATGCACGCTGGCCTGCAAAGCCAGTGAGGCTTGCTGTTCGATCATGCGGCATTGCCGGCGATACGCTTGCAGCGCCGGCCAGGACATGCGCTGCACATCACAACCCTGCACTTCCAGCACGCCCGCGCTTGCGCGCAAAGCCGCCGCCAAAATCTTGATCAGGGTCGATTTGCCGCTGCCGCTGGGGCCGATCAGCGCCACTCTTTCCTGCGCCCGCAATTGCAGATCGAGGCCATGCAATACCTGGCGCGCGCCCCATTGGCGCGAGACTTGGCGCGCATGCAGCAAGGGTGCGCTGCTCATGCCGCCTCCTGGCGCAACATGCGCAGCGAATTGAGCACCACAATAATCGAACTCAGCGACATGCCCAGCGCGGCATGCCAGGGCGTCAGCAAACCGGACAAGGCAGCCGGAACCGCCAGCAGGTTATACAGCAAGGCCCAAGCCAGGTTTTGCTTGATCAGGGACAGAGCGCGGCGGCAAGCGCGCCAGGCGCGGCGCAAGTCTTGCAAATCGGAAGAGAGCAACAGAATATCGCTGCGCGCCTGCGCCAGCGGCGCGCCCTCGCCTATCGCCAGCGCGACATCGGCGGCGGATAACACCGGGCCGTCGTTCATGCCGTCGCCGCTCATGGCCAGCCGCTTACCGCCGGCTTGCAAGCGGCGCACCTGCTCATATTTTTGCTGCGGGCTTAAATCGCCCAGCGCTTGCGCCGGCGGCACGCCCAGCGCCTGCGCGCAGGCTTGCACCGCCGCCGTGCGGTCGCCCGATAAAATCCAGACTGCACGCCCATCGTCTTGCAATGCTTGCAGCAATTCGCGCGCGCCGCTGCGCATGGCGTCGGCAAAAGCGAACCAGGCTTGCGGATGATATGTCCCGTCTGCGGTTTGAATTGCGAACAGGGCGTGCGAATCGGCGGCGTATGCCGGCGCCAGCGGCGGCAAGCTGCAGCCGGGGGCGGCGAAATCGGCGCGCCCCAGGCGCCAGCAGCCGCCATCCGCCAGCTGCGCTTGCAAACCGCGTCCGGCGACTTCTTGCAGCACCGCCTGCGGCGGCAATTCCGGCGCGGCTTGCTGCATGCCGGCCAGCGCAGCTTGCGCCGCCGGCGGCGGCGCGTCGGCGCGCTCTTCGGCCTGGCTTAGCTGGCGCGCTTGCTGCGCGGCGCACAGGGCGCGCGCCAGCGGGTGCAGGGAATGCGCCGCCAGCGCGGCCGCCTGATCCCAGATCTGCGCCTCGTCTGCTGCGCTCAAGGCGGCAAAATGGCGCAATTGCAGGCGGCCACTGCTCAAAGTGCCGGTTTTATCAAACACAAACACATCGGCGCGCGCCAGACTTTCCACGGCGCGCCCGCGCGCTAACAGCACGCCGCGCTTGGCCAGTTGTCCGGTCAGGGCCGCCATCACCGCCGGCGTCGCCAGCGACAAGGCGCAGGGACAGGTGATGACCAGCACCATGAGGCCGATTTCAAGCGCGCGCGCAGGGTCGATCTTGAGCCAGGCCAGGCCGCCGGCGATGGCGATGAGAATAATCGCGGCCAGAAAACGGCTGGCGTGGCGGTCGGCCAGTTGCACCAGCGGCGGCTTGTCGGCGGCGGCGCGCTCCATCAAAGACAGTAATTGCGAAAAACGGGTGGCGTCGCCGCTGGCGCTGCTTTGCACATACAGCACGCCGCTCAAATTGATGGCGCCGGCCAGCACCTGGGCGCCGGGCTGTTTCAAAACCGGGCGCGCTTCGCCGCTCATCAAGGCTTCATCGCATTCGCTCTCACCCTGCAAAACCAGGCCATCCACCGGAATCTGCGCGCCGGGGCCAATCCGCACCACCGCCCCCGGCGGCAAATCAGCGGCGGCCACGCTGCGCAGCGTCAGTTGCGGCCAGTCCGGGCAGTATTCGGCTTGCGGCTGCTGCAAGCTGGTCAGTTCGCGCAGCGCTGCGCTGCTTTTATTTTGCACGCGCTGTTCGATGATGCGCGCGGCTAACAGCAGGGTGACAAACATCACCAGGGAATCGTAATACACCGCGCCGCCGGCGAAAGTGGCCCAAACGCTGGCGACAAAGGTGGCCCAGATGCCGATTGTCACCGGGACATCCATGCCCAGATGGCGGTTTTTCAAATCACGCCAGGCGTTTTGGTAAAACGGCATGGCGGAAAACAGCAGCACCGGCAGCGAAAGCGCAAGACAGGCCAGTTTCAGCATGAAGTCGATGTCCGGCGTCAGGTCAGAATCCGGCCCCGGATGCGGCTCCAGCCAGGCCGGAAAAGCGTACATCATGATTTGCATCATGGCGAAGCCGGCGATGAATAAGCGCCACCAGGAACGTTTTTGCCGCAGTTTTTCGGCGGCGTCATCCACGCCTTGCGGCAAAGCGCCATAGCCGAGCGCGAAAATCGCTTCGCTGATCTGTTTGAGCTGGATCAGCGCCGGGTCGAATTGGATTTCCAACAGCGCGCCGGATAAGAGTTTGGCTTGCGTCACGCCAGCAAGCTGGCGCACGCGGTAATCAATGATTTGCGCACAGGCGGCGCAGCGCAAGCCGGATAGTTGCAGGCGTTCGCTGCGCAGGCGCGGCGCTTGATTGCTGGCTTGCGTCATCATGAGTCAACTGGAGGACTGGCGTTTTTGTGCGCCAGATAAGCTTGTTCCTGACCGGCGGCTTGCACCGCCGTCAGGACTGCGGCGCAGCCGTGGCAGCACAGCAGGCGGTTGGCGCCGGCGAAGTGCAATTGCACGGCTTGCCGCACCGGGTCGCCGCAGTGAAAACAGGGCGGCGGCGGGCGCAACAGGCCGCGCCACCATGCCTGCAGCCCGGCCAAGGCCATTTCAACGCCAAATTGTGTTGCGCTGCACGCCGATGGCCTTCACCGCGCCATCGCCAAAGGCGGCGCCAAAGCGCTTCATCAAGCGATCCGACCATTCTTCGCGCATGGTGTAATCGAGCAATTCCTGTTCTTTGAGCACATCGCGCGCCACGCTGTCCACCGTGCCCAGGGAGTCGGCCAGGCCGAGTTCAATCGCTTTCGCGCCGCTCCAGTATTGGCCGGAGAACATTTCCGGGGTTTCTTTCAGACGCTTGCCGCGCCCGGTGCGCACCACGGTAATGAATTGCTGATGAATTTCATCCAGCATGGCTTGCGCATGGGCGCGGTCTTTTGCATTCATCGGGCTGAAAGGATCGAGCGAGCCTTTGTTTTCGCCGGCGGTCATCAAGCGCCGCTCCACGCCCAGCTTTTCCATCAAGCCGGTGAAGCCGAAGCCGTCCATCAAAACGCCAATCGAGCCGACAATGCTGGCTTTATCGACAAAAATCTTGTCCGCGCCGGAAGCGATGTAATACGCCGCCGAAGCGCACATTTCATCCACCACCACATACACCGGCTTTTTCGGATGTTTCTTTTTCAGGCGGCGCAATTCATCATTGATCATGCCGGCCTGCACCGGGCTGCCGCCCGGGCTGTTGATGCGGATCAAAATGCCGACCGCATTATCGTCCTCAAACGCGCGGCCCAAGGCCGGAATCACCGCCGCCGCCGAACCCGGCGCTTCCGGTTCGATCACCCCCTCAATATTGATCAAGGCGGTATGGCTGGAGCTGCCATTGTCCACGCCGGCATTGGTATCGCGCGAGACATGCACAAAAAAGCTGATCAGCAAGGTGATAAACACCAGGCGGAAGAAAATATTCCAACGGCGCCGCGCGCGCTGTTCCTTCAAGGTCTCAAACAGCAGTTTTTCCATGGTTTCGCGTTCCCAGCCGGCTTTGCCGCCAGCCGGCGCTGGCGCTGGGGCCGCAGGAAACACCGAACTTGAATGTTGATTGATTTCGTCACTCATATTTCTTCCAAAACATCAAACGCCGCCCGCTGCTGGCGCAGGGCGGCAATAATCATCAGGCAGCCAATAGACAGCGCCATCCTGTTCCTGTATTTGCAGCTGGCGCAAACGCCCGCCCCGGCATGGGCCGCCGGCGCACTGCCCGCTTTCCGGCTGGTAAATCGCGCCATGCGTGGAGCACATGATAAAACGCTTGCCGGATTCAAAAAACTGCCCGGCTTCCCAGTCCAGCTCAATCGGCACATGCTGGCAGCGGTTTAAATAGGCATACAGCTTGCCATGATAGCGCACCACGAAGCCGCTTGCTTTATCGCCGCCGGCCATCAGATCAAAGCGCAGGCCGGGGCCGCATTCAGTAATGCTGTCAGCCTGGCCCAAATACACTGCTTGCGTCATATTCACCCCGGAATTTGTTTAATGGCCGTGTTGCTTGAGCCAAAGATGCAAATCGCCTGCGCTGGCGGCTTTATATAAATAGCGGCAAGTGTCGAGCAAATGATCCGGGTGCGCGCCATAGCTGACCGCGACGCCGTGCGCGCCGGCGTTTTGCGCCATCTGCAAGTCATGCGTGGTGTCGCCGATCATCACGCAACGCTCAGGCGCATGGCCTAATTGCTCACATAATTCGAGCAGCATGGCCGGGTGCGGCTTGGAAAACGTCTCATCCGCACAGCGCGTGGCGTCGAAACGGTGTTGCAAACCGCTATCGTGCATGGCGCGCTCCAGACCGGCGCGGCTTTTGCCGGTCGCCACCGCCAATTGATAGCCCATTTGCGCCAATTCATCCAACATATGCGGCACGCCGTCGAACAAAACCGTTTCATCTTTGCGCAAAACATAGTGGTAATGGTAGCGCTCCATCATCTGCTGGTATTGCGATGGCGCCAGATCCGGCGCAATGCGCTGCATGGCCTCGGCCAAGCCCATGCCGATCACCCACGAGGCATCAGCCTGCGAGGGCGTGGGCAATTGCAAATCGCGCGCCGCCGCCTGAATCGCCGCCACAATCGTGGCGGTGCTGTCCATCAGGGTGCCATCCCAATCAAAGACGATTAAATCAAATTGTCTGTTGTGCATGATTCTCACTCCGCTGAGGCGCCCGCCGGCTTGGCCTCCAGGCTGCGCAAAAATTGTTCGCACTCCGCCGCCAGCGGGGCTTGCAACTGCATGCGCTGGCCGCTCTCGGGGTGGGTGAATTGCAGGCGGAAAGCGTGCAGAAACATCCGCTTCAAGGCGCCGCGACCGGGCGCGGCTTTATGCAGATTTTTATTCAAGGCGAAATCGCCGTATTTTTCATCGCCGGCAATCGGGAAACCGCTGGCGGCCAGATGCACCCGGATTTGATGGGTGCGCCCGGTTTTCAATTCCGCTTCCAGCAAGGCAAAGCCGGCGAATTTGCGCAGCAGATGAAACACCGTGTGCGACGGCATGCCATCGTTTTGCACGCGCACGCGGCGCTCGCCTTCCGGGGTGGTGTATTTGTGCAGCGCCAGGCGCACATGCTGATGCGCATTTTTCCAATCGCCCACCGCCAGCGCCAGATAGCGCTTGTCAAAACCGCCATCCCGCATCTGCGCATGCAAATTGGTCAGGGCTGAGCGCTTTTTGGCCAACAGCAGCAAGCCCGAGGTTTCACGATCCAGGCGGTGCACCAATTCCAGAAAATGGGCTTCCGGGCGCGCCGCGCGCAACTGCTCAATCACGCCAAAAGAGACGCCCGAACCGCCATGCACCGCCACGCCAGCCGGCTTATTGATCACCAGAATGTGTTTATCTTCAAAAATAACGTCGAATTCCGCCGCCGGAACCACGCTTTCATCCGCCGCCGCCACGCGCAAGGGCGGCACGCGCACCACATCGCCGATTTGCAGACGGTAGGTTTGGTCGATGCGGCCTTTGTTGACGCGCACTTCGCCGGAGCGCAGAACGCGGTAAATGTGACTTTTGGGAACTCCCTTGCAGATACGCAATAAGAAGTTATCGATGCGTTGACCAGCGTCATCCTCACCAATTGTTAGCAGCCTGACTTGCACTGTCTGGCTGTCTGGCGCGTCATTTACAGACTGTTGCCGTAAATTTTGCTGCCGTTTCTTGAGATTACGCTCTAAGTCCTTCATTTGATTATATAATTGTTTCGCGCAGGTTACATTTGTCGCCTTGCGCTGTGTGGAAATGCCGGGCCGATCGCACCGCCGGAAGCTGTTGCGCCAGAGTTTGGCGCCGCCCCGGGTTATGCAGGCCAAACCGGCATTCTACACAGCGGCGCTGCTGCTGGACGCCGAATTTGTAAAAATCCAGTGGAAAAATGTGTATGCCCCTGCCTGCGGCGAAGCGCTGCGCGCAGGGCAAGAGTGAGGACTTCGCCGCGCCCTGCCGGTTTTATTGCCGGATGCGCTGGCCGCCCTTAGAGCAAGAAACAATAACCAGATTGATACGGTCAGCCTGAAGGAAAACGCCGGAACGCTTGTTGTACGAGCAGATCCGCCACCCGCCCCCTCATGGCCACCGCTGGATCAGGCCAACCGACAGCACGGTTGCCGCCCGGCCCAGGCTTCACCCGCCCGCGACTTGCGCGGCAGGCATGCAGATGTTTTCTGCCGCCGCCAGCAGCAAGGCACGCCGCCCGTGACGCCGCGCCCGGCCCCTAGCCTGATCCGAGGCAAATCTGCGCCCTGCGGCGAATTGGCGCGGGAGACGCAGCCCAAGGGCTGCGCCCCGCTCCGGCTGCAAAGCGCGACGGTTTGCCGGCGGTGTGCTGCGGCCCGTGGCCCTGCATCGCTGTTTTGCATCTGCGAGCGCTGCGCGCCGGATGCAGTGCGGCAAGCTTTTTTTGACGTTGCCCGGGTGCGCCGGCATCAGCAACTTTGCGCCGCCAGTGTTTGGCGGCCGACGCCGCATTTGCGCCACGGCCAGTCTGCCGTTGCGCCGCAGCGTGCGCAGCCACAGGCTGCTGCGCTGCATTGCGCTTTTTGCGTCTGTTGCCTGCCGTCCGCCTGCCGGTTGCGCCGCCGCCAGTACAAGCTTGGCGGATTGACATGCGCGCAAGTCAGCGCATGCCGGTTGATTGTTTCCCGCCCCGGGCCCGCCCCCACTCTTTCGCATGCATCCAGGCAATCTTGCCAAACAGGCACATGGCCACAAGCCAAGGAGAGCATATGAAAAGAATGTTGTTTAACGCGACGCAGCAAGAAGAATTGCGCGTCGCCATCGTCGATGGTCAACGCTTGATCGACATCGACATCGAAAGCGCCGGGCGCGAACAGCGCAAGTCGAATATCTACAAAGGCGTCATCACCCGCATTGAACCCTCCCTCGAAGCCTGCTTCGTCGCTTATGGCGAAGAACGGCACGGCTTCCTCCCCTTCAAAGAAGTCGCCCGCTCTTATTTCCGTGAAGGCGTTGACGTGCGCAACGCCAACATCAAAGACGCCCTGCGCGAAGGCCAGGAAATCATGGTGCAGGTGGAAAAAGAGGAGCGCGGCAACAAGGGCGCGGCGCTGACTTCCTTTATTTCGCTGGCAGGCCGCTATCTGGTCTTGATGCCGAACAACCCGCGCGGCGGCGGCGTATCGCGCCGGGTCGAAGGCGAAGAACGCCAGGAACTGCGCGAAACCATGGACAAACTCGACCTGCCTTCCGGCATGTCGGTGATTGCACGCACTGCCGGCATTGGCCGCAGCGTGGAAGAATTGCAATGGGACTTAAACTATCTGATGCAGCTGTGGCGCGCGATTGAAAGCGCCGGCAAATCAGAAGCCGGCCCCTTCCTGATTTACCAGGAAAGCTCGCTGGTGATCCGCGCCATCCGCGATTACTACCAGCCGGATATCGGTGAAATCCTGATCGACACCGATGAAATCTACGAACAGGCGCGCCAGTTCATGTCGCATGTGATGCCGGACATGTTGCACCGGGTCAAGCGCTACAGCGACGATGTGCCGCTGTTCTCCCGTTTCCAGATCGAACACCAGATTGAAACCGCCTATGCGCGCACCGTGCCGCTGCCCTCCGGCGGCGCGATTGTGATCGACCACACCGAAGCGCTGGTCTCGGTGGACGTCAACTCGGCGCGCGCGACACGCGGCAGCGATATCGAAACCACCGCCTTGAACACCAATCTGGAAGCGGCCGATGAAGTGGCGCGCCAATTGCGCCTGCGCGACTTGGGCGGCCTGATCGTGATCGACTTCATTGATATGGAAGTGGCGAAAAACCAGCGTGAAGTCGAAGCGCGCTTGAAAGACGCCCTGCATTACGACCGCGCGCGGGTGCAGATGGGCAAGATTTCACGCTTTGGCCTGATGGAATTATCGCGCCAGCGCCTGCGCCCCTCGCTGTCTGAAGGCAGCCATGTGACCTGCCCGCGCTGCAGCGGCACCGGACATATCCGCGACACCGAATCCTCGGCCCTGCAAGTGCTGCGCATTATCCAGGAAGAGGCGATGAAGGAAAACTCCGCCGCCATCCACGTCCAGGCCCCGGTCGATGTGGCCGCCTTCCTGCTGAATGAAAAACGCGGCGAAGTCTTGAAGATCGAATCGCGCCACCGCATCACCGTGGTGCTGATCCCGAACAAACATCTGGAAACCCCGCACTACCGCTTAGAGCGCATCAAGCATGACGATCCGCGCCTGGAAGACGGCCAGGCCAGCTATGCGATGGCGGAAGAAGCCGAGACCGACATCAGCTACAGCAAGCGCAAGAAAGAAGACAGCAAACCGCGCCAGGAAGCGGTGGTGAAAACCATCACGCCGGAACAACCGGCCCCGGTGGTGGAACGCAAAGTGGTGGAAATCGCCGCGCCGGCGCCGACCGTGCCGCCGCCGGTGCTGACCACCGCCCGCCCCAGCTTCTTCGCCCGCATCGCCGGCTGGTTCCAGCGCAAAGACAATCCGCTGCCGACCCCGGCCCCCAGCCCGACGCCGGCCTTGGAGAGCGCCGCCACAGCAGGCGCTGCGCCCTCGCTTGAAAAAGGCGAACGCGGCGAGCGTGGCGAACGCGGCGGCCGCAACCGCAACCGCAGCCGCAACCGGCGTGAGCGCGAAGAAGGCGAAGTGCGCGCAGAAAACCGCAGCGACAAGGGCGAGAAAAACGAAGCGCGTCAGGCCGTGCGTGAAAATGGCCAGGTGGCGCGCATCGTCGCCGCCGACGAGAAGCCGGAAGAAGTGCGCAAAGAAGGCCGCGAAGAGCGCCGCAACCGCAATGAACGTCAGCGCGAAGCACGCGAACCGCGCGAACCGCGTGAAGCACGCGAAGCCCGCAGCGAAGAGCGCAACCGTGAAGAAGTCAAGGCCGAAGGCCAGCCGGCGCGCGCCGAACGTCCGGAACGCCAGCGCAAGCCGCGTGAAGAGCAGGTCGAAGAAGGCCGGGTTGAAGAAGCCGCGCTGCAGGAAGGCGCCGACAACGGGGCCGATGGCGTGGCTATCGATAACGAGGGCGATGAACCGCGCCGCCGCCGCCGCCGTGGCGGACGCAACCGCAACCGCCGTGAGCGCGAGCATGGCGAGCAGGATGAGGCGCAACAAAATCTGCCGATCGAAGGCGAAGCCGGGCAGATGAGCGCGCCGGCGGATACGCCGGCCCCGCACGCCGCACCGGTGCAGGAAAGCGCCGCCGCCGAAGCGGCCCCGGCAGCCGTCAGCGAAGCGGCCCCGGCCAGCGTCAGCGCGCCGCACAGCGCCCCGGCGGAAGCCGCCGCGCCGGAACAGGTGGCGCAAGCCAGCCCGACCCCGGCCCCGGAAACCGTGAGCGCACCGCAAACCCTGAGCGCGCCGCAAGAGGATGCCGCCGCCGCGCCGGCAGAAGCCGCACCGGCGCCCGAGCAAGCCATCAGCGCCGCCGCCGCCAGCATCGTAGCCGAAGCGCCCTCAGCCGCCAGTGCGCCGGAGCACAGCGCCGCGCCGCAACAGCCGGTGCAACAGCAGCTGGCCTTGCATGACATCCCGGACGCGCCCGGCCCGATCGCCGCCAGCGCAGCCGAGATCGATGCAGCAGTCGAAGCGCAAGCCGCGCCGGCCCAAACGCCGGCAAGTCCGGCGCTCAGCACTGCGCCGGACAGCGCGCCGGACGCCCAGGACAGCGCGCCGGCCAACGCCGCCGCGCCAGCCGCAGAAGCGCAGGAAGCACCTGCGCCGGCTCCTGCCCCTGCGCCTGCGCCCGTCCCGGTGGCAACGCCGGCGCCGGCAGCCACTCCGTCCCCGGCGCCCACGCCTGCCCCGACCCCGGCGCCGGCGCCGGCGGTCGATCTGCAGCAAGTGCTAAGCCAGGCCGGTCTGGTGATGGCCAGCACTGATCCGCAAAAACTGGCGCAAGCACGCGAGGAAGCGGCGAAATTCACGCCGCCGCCGCGCCCCCCGCGCCAACGCAAGCCTGCCCCTGTCATCAGCGATGAACCGCTGGTTCAGGTCAGCACCAAGCGTAACGCGGAATAAGCCCGCAAGCCCGGCGCGTCAGCGCCGGGCCTCTCCTCCTTGTGGCGGATAGTCAGAACATATTGCTTCCTGTATTGTCGTCTCATTCATGACACCGCTGAAAATCTGTATCCATGACTGAAACCATCATCCGCTTGCACGAGCAGCGCCCCGACCTGCAAGCCATGCCTGCAGCGCTTGACGCTTTGCCGCCGCAATTGCAAGACGCGCGCGGACGCCCTTTGCGCGATTTGCGCATCTCAGTCACCGACCGCTGCAACTTCCGCTGCGTGTATTGCATGCCGCGCACGGTATTCGACAAAGACTACCCCTTCCTGCCGCATGACCAGGTATTGCGCTTTGAAGAAGTGGCGCGCATCGCCGCCATTTTTGTGCGCCTGGGGGTGCGCAAAATCCGCCTGACCGGCGGCGAACCGCTGCTGCGTAAAAACCTGCCGCATTTAATCGAACTGCTGGCGCAGCTGCGCTGCCCTGGCGGCAGCGCGCCGGATCTGACCCTCACCACCAACGCCAGCCTGCTGGCCAAAAAAGCGCCGGAATTAAAAGCCGCCGGCCTGCAACGCATCACCGTTTCGCTCGATGCGCTGTCTGACCAGACCTTCCGCCAGATGGCCGACGCCGATTTTTCAGTGTCCGATGTGCTGCGCGGACTGGATGCGGCGCACGCCGCCGGCTTAGGCCCGATCAAAGTGAATATGGTGGTCAAACGCGGCATGAATGAGCATGAAATCCTGCCCATGGCGCGCTATTTCAAAGGCAGCCCCTTCACCCTGCGCTTTATCGAATATATGGACGTCGGCGCCAGCAATGGCTGGCGCATGGAACATGTGGTCAGCCTGGAAGACATCCTGGCCATTCTGGCGCAAGACGAAACGCTGGCGCTGCACGCCCTGCCAGCGCAATACCAGGGCGAAACCGCGCAACGCTTCGCGTATCGCGACGGCGGCGGCGAAGTGGGCGTGATCGCCAGCGTCACACGCGCCTTTTGCGCCGATTGCAACCGCATCCGTCTGTCCACCGAAGGCATGCTGTACACCTGCCTGTTCGCCAGCGGCGGGCATGATTTGCGCCGCTTATTGCGCAGCAGCACTGACGATGATCTGTGCGCGCGCAGCATTGCCGCCTTGTGGCGCACGCGCGCCGACCGGTATTCTGACATCCGCAGCGCCGACACCGCCGGTTTGCGCCGCAAAATAGAAATGAGTTATATCGGCGGCTGAGCCTTGCGGCGCACGCCGTTTTCAATAAAATTCATGCACATGCAGCCAGGCATGTAGTGAAGTGGAAAAACAAATGAATCCAATAAAAGAGACGGCCCCGAGCGTCCACAGCGCGGGACGGCATGATGTCACCGGCTTGATCTTGGCCGGGGGGCAGGCGCGCCGCATGGGTGGTTGCGATAAAGGCTTGCAAAACTTCGGCGAGCACACGCTGGTGCAATATGTCTTGCACCGCCTGCGCATGCAAGTCGGACATGTGGCGCTCAACGCCAATCGCAATCTGGATCAATATGAAAAATTCGGCTATCCGGTCTGGCCGGATGAGACGGCGGATTTTCAAGGCCCGCTGGCCGGCATGCTGGCCGGCTTGCAACACTGCCGCACCCGTTTTTTGCTGTGCGTTCCCTGCGATTGCCCGTTTTTACCGGCCAATCTGGTCGGCCAACTCCTGCACGGCCTGCTCGACCACGACGCCGATGTGGCGGTGGCGGTCAGCGGCCCCGGCGAACAAACGCGCGTACACCCGGTGTTTTGCCTGATGCGCAGCCACCTCGGGCCGCATTTGCGCAACTTCCTGCAAGCCGGCGGCCGCAAATGCAGCGACTGGCTGAACACCCTGAAAGTGGCGCATGTGCACTTCCCGGATGCGCAACACTTCCGCAACATCAACACCCTGGATGAATTGCGCGCCTGGCAACCGCGCCGCAAAGACAGCGCGCCCGCCGCCCCGGCCCCCAGCCCGACGCCGGAAACCACCATCCGCCCCGGCAAAGCGCCCTCCGTGCTGGTCTTGCCCAGCGCCGCGCCGATCGCCAACCAAAACATGCACTACGGCAGCCTGCAAGATTATCTGCGCAAACTGAGCGACTACCAGCCGCACGCCCTGCCGCTGACGACCGCGCAGCGCATCATCCGCGCCAACTGCCGCCCGATCGCCGCCTCCGAGCAACTCGGTTTGCGCCAGGCGCTGGGACGCTATCTGGCGCAGGATGTGGTGGCGCCCTATGCGCTGCCGGCGCATGACAATTCGGCAATGGATGGATTTGCCTTGAATAACGCCGATTTATCGCCGGATAACACCTCATGCCTGCAAGTAGCCGGGCGCGCCCTGGCCGGCCACCCATACAACGGCAAACTGGAAAAAGGTCAATGCGTGCGCATTATGACCGGCGCCGTATTGCCGGAAGGCGCCAACGCCGTGATTGCGCATGAAAAAGTGCTGTCCATCGCAGAAGCGGAAATTGTGCTGGCGGCGGGCCAATTGCCAAGCGGCTTGAATTGCCGCCGGCGCGGCGAAGAATTGGCCTGCGGCGATATCGCCTTACTGCGCGGAACCCAATTACTGCCCTCACAACTCGGCCTGCTGGCCACCCTGGGCATGGCCGAGGTGCTGGTGCAACGCCGCCTGCGCGTCGCCTTTTTCAGCACCGGCGATGAATTGCGCCCGCTCGGCTCCCCGCTGCCGCCCGGCGGATTGTACGACAGCAACCGCTACAGCCTGTATGGCATGTTAAGCCGGCTCGGCTGCGATGTGCTCGACCTTGGCATTGTCAAAGACGAGCCGGAAGCCATCCGCCAGGCCTTGCAAAACGCCAGCCTGCAAGCGGACGCCATTCTGACCTCGGGCGGCATGGCCGGCGGCGACGCCGACCACACCCGCCGCGTGATGCAGGAAATGGGCGATGTGCACTTCTGGCAATTACAAATGCGTCCTGGCCGCCCCTTCGCCTTTGGCCGCCTGCAATCCGGCAGCAACCGCGTCACCTTATTCGGCCTGCCCGGCAATCCGGTGGCGCTGATGATCAGCTTTTATATGCTGGTGCGCCCGGCCCTGCTGCAAATGATGGGCGCGCGCGACAAACCCGCGCCCCGTCTGATGCTGCCGCTGGCGCAAGCAGTGCGCAAACAGCCGGGCCGCGCCGAATTTCTGCGCGCCCGCCTGTGCTACGGCCCCGACGGCGCAGCCAGCGTCAGCGCACACAATGCGCAAGGCTCCGGCATGTTAAGTTCGATGGCCGAAGCCGATTGCCTGCTGGCGCTGCCGCCGGAAGCCGGCGACCTCGCCGCCGGCCAGAATGTGCCGGTGCTGATGCTCGACAGCCTGCAATAAGGCGGCGCCTCAAATCCGTCGCATATAGCGGCAAACGGGCAGAC
The DNA here is from genome assembly GCF_037300705.1 of Massilia sp. W12. Lineage (NCBI taxonomy): Bacteria > Pseudomonadati > Pseudomonadota > Betaproteobacteria > Burkholderiales > Oxalobacteraceae > Massilia > Massilia sp. W12. The sequence goes on from NZ_CP147776.1 coordinate 4,151,567, forward strand.
TGCTAGAATGCACCTGCAGTATTTTGGACGGCCCCGGCAAGCCCGCCTGGACGCTCTCAACAATGCGGGCAGCCTGCCCGCAGCCCACCGCAAGGAGCAACTCCATGTTTGGCAAACTCGCAGCAGACGCACTTGGCCTGAGCGATATCGGTTCAGTGATCAAACCCGCCGATTTCGACAAAGTTGATGCAGATGATTATGTGATGCACGAAGATAATGAAAAAATCTTCTTCCTGATCAAATCCAAAACAGATGAATACTGCTTTACCAACCGCGCCCTGATCCATCTCGACGGCGCCAGCGCGGTCAGTAAAAAACGCATGTTGCACCGCTACAGCTACCACGCGCACCCGGTCAGCGCCGTCAAGCTGGAAACCGCCGGCACCGTGGACCTCGATGTGGAAATCAAATTCGCCCTGGGCGAAGCGCGTTTTTCGATTGATGTGCACAAAAAGCACCTGGAAGAATTGAAAGACCTCTACAAATCGCTGATCCGCATTGGCGAAATTCAGCACGACAACGCAATCGCCTACGAACAGGCGCGCGACAGCGTGCAACTGGCCGCAACCACGCTTGGCCGGGGCACGCTCGAAGGGATTCCGGTGGCGGCATTTGAGCAATTAAACCAAAGCGCCTTCAACTGGCTGCGCGAAAGCCATCAAAAATACGTGCCCAAAGATTTCGGCCCGGTGTTTGAACGCTATCTGGCCAAATAAGCGCAAAACGGGCCGCCGCAAAGCGGCCCGGCCCCTGTCTCCCCCTCCCCGCCTTAAACCCAAGCCTGCGCCCGCCGGCGCCTGATGCAAACGCCATCCGCGCCAGACCACTCTTGCCGCAGCGCATCTTGCCGCCACGCCAAGACTGCGCTCAAAGACGTGTCCAGCGTTACAAGCAGTTGTGAAAATGGCATTCAATTGTGATTTTTCCAAGTAATTTATTGTAACTTTTTTACCTGAAAAAATTTCCGGGACAGAACATTGAAAATGCGCAATTTCATAGGAGAAACATAGAAAATTGCAGGGCATTTTTTGTTAAATAAGGCTGGAAAAACAGGAAATCAGGTGTTACCATGGGTTTTCTTTCGCATCCGCTCCACCCCACCTCATGGAGAATGCCATGCTGCAAAGTACGATGATTGAAGCAAGCCAAGCGCCCTTGATCATGATGCAACTGATGGCCGGCGAGATCGATGCCGCGCCACCGGAGCAAAGCGAAGCGCGCATGGCCAGGGCATCAGACATACCGCATCTGGCGCGCAGCGCGGCCCCCAGCGGCAATTTTCGCGGCGCCGGGATTTTCACACGGCAGGATTTGCGCAATATCCGCGAATATGTGCAACAGGGTTTGAGCCTGCCGGCCAATCTGGAAGGGGTGTACGGCCTGACCGGCTACAAACGCTGCGGCGTGGCGGGCTTGGAGCCGGAAGAATTACTGCCCCTTTTTCAAGCCATCATCAATCATTGCAAAAGCTGGTCGCCGCTTGAATCCGATGTCTGGAATCAAAATCTGGCGCTGGAATCCAGCGCGAATGCGGTCGTGAAATATGGCGAACAAATCGTACGCACCATCGACGCCATGCCGCTGATGGAAAAAATCCGCAATAATCTGCAAAACCTGAGCGACAGCAATCCCGGCTTGCTGATCTATTCGGCGCAAGACCGCGCACTGGCGAATGCCGCACAAAACCTGTTTGGCGATTTGGCCGCCGAAATCGACAATCAACTGCTCAAAACGCAAAAACTCAAAACCCGCATCAATGATTTCCGCATCATGCTCGCCGGTGGCCGTTTGTCCAACGCCAGTTATTTCACCGGACTGGAGCCGCAAATTCAGCAAAAGCGCACCCTGCTGGAAAAGCACAAAGCCAGCCTGCCGGAATCGGCCTTTTTCGCGCAAATCAATTTCATCTTCGAGCGCATCGGACAAGCCGAAAGAGAATATCATCAGGCGATTCAACCCCTGTTCAATTCGCTAGGCTCGGGCTATGTCTCGATCAATTATTTTCTGAGCATGTACAGCTGGCATTGCAGCCAATTGCGCGACAAAGTCATGTCTTTACATATGGAACTGGTGATGCTGATCATCAATTTCAGCGCCGGCCAGCACTTGCTGAACTCGATTGAAACCCTGGCGCGCCGTTTTGTCGGCATCGGCCTGCATATGCTGGATGCGGAAATGGCCATGAATAATATCGACTTCATGTGGCAGTCGATGCGCAGCCAGCTCGAACAGTCGCAACAACAATTTTCCAGCCTGAACAGCGAATTATCCCTGGCGCGTTTCATGCCGGCTTTCAAACGCGTGTATGAACCGTGGCGCCAGATCGCCGAGTTGGCGCGCAATATGCAAAACCAATTCTGGTAAAGCCTTCCCTGCCCGTTTTTTCCGTCAGCGTACTGCAGCGCAGTACGCGGCAGGCGCACGCCTGACGACAGCTTGCGCCGTCTGTTGTTGCAGTGTTTCACCGGTATTTATGCGTATTTCATTTTCACCAAAGGAGGCAATATGACGCAGGCATTACGCACTGACAGCATTATTGATTCGGATGAAGTGCCATCAATTACCCTCGGTCTGCTGACCGGCACCCATCCAGATGCCGAGCGTGCGCCAGGGATTTTCACCAAAGAGGATTTGTTCAGCATCAAGCTGTATGTCAAAAAAGGCTTGGCGCTGCCGACCACGCGGCCAGTGGTCGAATCCTATCTCGGCTACAGCAAAGTGGGAATCGCCGGCCTGGAGCCGGCTGATATTCAAGGCTTGTTTACCGCCATCAACGGCAATTGCATGAAATGGGATGATGTCGAAAAGAGTTGCATCCAGCAATGTCTCAATCTCGACAGCGCCGCTGAAAACATTACCGATACCGGCGACGCCCTGCTGCGCTATATCGAACAAATGCCCTTGATGGAAAAAATCAAAACCACGCTCGGGCAATTATCGGCGCAGCAATTAGCGCAAATCACCTACACCAATGAAGACCGCGAAGCATCCAGCGCCTTGGGCGAAATTCTGGAGGAAATGAAAAAAGACATCGACAGCCAGCAGAAAAAGACCGCAGAAGTCAAGCGCAAGGTCAGCGATTTCCGGATTGAGCTGGCCGGCGGCAAACTGTCAGACGGAAATAGCGTGCCGGGCCTGGAGCCGCAGGTCAAATCGAAAAAGAATCTGATGGATCGCAACAACCTGAGCCAAACCATCGAACGTCTGCAACAGGATATCGACACCAAGAAAAGCCGCATCGAGCAATTGCAAAAAGACTATGAGAAATATGTCGGTCTGGCTTTTTCCGGGGCCCCGGGCGGCATCATCGGGCTGGCGATCACCGGCGGCATTTTCGGCAAAAAAGCGGAAGATGCGCGCAAAGAAAAGAATCGTGAAATCGCCGCTTTGCGCGCGCTGGAAGACCAGATCAGCGGCAAAAAAGCCTTGCAAAGCGCAATCGAAAACCTGTCGCGCGATTTTTCCGATATGGGGATACGGATGGTGGACGCGGAAATGGCGCTCAACAACCTCGATTTCATGTGGCAAAACATTCTGAGCAAAATCAATGAATCCAAGGAAAGCTTCAGCAAAATCAATGATGCGCTGAAGCTGACGCAATTCATCATTTCCTTCAGCAAAGTCATTAAACCCTGGCGCAACATCGGCGAATCGGCGCGTGATTTAAACCGCCTGTTCAATGAAGCCCTGGCGGAATACAAGAAACTGTATGGCAATAGCTGAACGCTCTGCATTGCCGCTTGCAACACCATCTCTACTTCATTGAAAGGTTGATCATGGCAACAGTGACTCCCCTTAATCCGAGCGCATTGAGCAATCCCGATGTCAGCATGCAGGACATTTTCCAGGGTGTGAAAAACATCAATCGCGCGGTTTTTTTCAAATCCGCCCAATACCAGATCCTGCAGCAAAAAGCCGAGCGCGCCAGAAATTATGCGCAAGAGGCGGAAAGCCTTCTGCGGCGCGACATTCCATCTTTGCAATCCGAGCTGGACAACGCCGCGCCGGATTCTTATTTTTCCATGATTGCGGAAATTGAAGCCGGCCTGAAAGAAGCGGGTTTGGCGCCAGAAGATATCGCCGCTTTGCAGGAAGAACGCGCCAATACGATTGAAAGCCTGAGCGCAGCGCTGGCCGAAACCCATGCCAAGTTCAAAAAATCCAGCAGCGAACTGGCAAACAAAATTTTTGAGCTGGAAAAAGTGGTCTTGCTTGAGCGTATCGAAGGGCCATTGGCGGATGAGCAAAAGCGCCATGCGGAAATCTTGCATGACATCAATGTCAAAGAAACCCGCAAAAAAGAAGTGTCAGCGGCGCGCGATAAAATCATCGCCGCGCAGGATGTGATCCGCGCCAAGAATATTGCCGACACGTTCAAGGATTTTCTGCCCGCCGCCAGCGATTTGAGCGCGCTCGATCTGGCTGCGCCCGAGGTGGAAGCCATCAAACAATCGATTGAAATCGCCCGCAAAACCCTGGGCATCGTTTCCGATGGCATCAAATATACGCAATTGGCGGATGCGCGCCGCCAATTGGAAGCGGAGATGGACAAGATTTCCGCCGACATCGGGGTCTTGCGCACCCGGCTGAAAGGCTCGGACGACATCATTGAGGATTTGACTGCCGTGCTGCAAATAGACAAGCACAAGAAAAACATCATCACGGAGACCCGCAAGATCATCCGCAGCTGGCAAAATTTCACAGAAACCCTGGGCGCCTTGTCCGGCCAGCAAGTCAATCTGCAAAACATCACAGACACCATGCATGGCCAGGTGCAATTCCTGAAAAATCTGTTAAAACAAGTCGCGAATATGGTCCTGGTCTGAAGCGGCCCGCCTGATACGCGGCATCGCATGTCAGCGGGGGGGGCTGCAGCCAACGGCGCGCGCCAGGCGCCGTTTTTCGATTCAGCGTCTGCCGCTGACGTGGATTATCCATTCCTGCGTCTGGAGGGACTTGATTTTGGCCTGATGCGCGTGAGCTATTTCGGATCATCCCCGCGAAAGACATGCGGAAATGACGGCGTGAGGGTCTGCGATTGAATAGAAACTGCAGGGGATCAATTCTTCAGATTGAAAAAGCGCACAACAATATTGCGACGCAATGAAGGTAAAAAACCCGGCCTCCATTCGGAAGCCGGGTTGATGTGCGGCGCCTGTCGGTGTGGCAAAAGCCATCCAGACATGGCTAACAGCCGTCCCTACACCCCCACCACAAAGCGCTCACTCTCAATCCGCCAGATGCAAAACCTGGCCAGCAAGAGCGCCAGCAAAGATGGCACGCCAAGCAGTAATGCCCATTCAAGCGGGGCGATGGATTGGCCTTTGATCAGGGCTTTCACCGCTTCACCGTGTCCCAAGGCGGGCACGGCGAACATCCAGCTTTGCCGGCCCAGGTCTAACATCGGCACGACCATCACCGGCAACATCGGGGCCAACATGGCGATGCTGACTGAGGATTGCGCTTCTTTGAAGGATTTGGTGTTGAGCGACAGCGCCATGATGAAGGCGGCGGCGAACAGGCATAGCGGAATCCCGCTGATGATCACCGGCAGCAGACCGGCTAAGCCGATTTGCCAACTCATGCCGATTTCTTCCAAGGGCAAGATGCTCAACACCACATGCACCCCCGCCACCTCCAGCGTCAAACCGACAAAGGCGAACAACGCGGCGGCCAGCCATTTGCCGCCGACGATTTGCCAGCCGTGCACCGGCTGCGCCAGCAACAGTTCCAGGGTGCGCCGCTCGCGCTCGCCGGCGGTGGCGTCGATGGTCATCGAAACACCGATCCCGAACACGCTCCAAAACAACATGCCGAATAAAAAGCTGAGCATGGAGCCGGCGCGCTCGCTTTGGCTGGCGACATCAAATTCACGCAGTTCGAGCGGGGCCAGCAAACCCGGCGCCACGCCGCGCGCAATTAAGCGCCATTCCGCAATGCCGCGCTGATAGCGCTGCATCTGCCGCTTCAATTTCCAGGTCTTGGCTTGCTGCTCGGTGGCGGAGTTGTACCAGATGGTGATTTGCGCCGGACGCAATGCGTCATAGGCGGCGCGGAATTCCGGGCCGATTTCAATAATCGCGGTCAACTTGCGATCCGCCAGCAGGCGCGTCATCTCGCTGTCATGCTTGGCGGCGTCAGCGCTGCGCGGCAGGGCTTTGAGCGTGATGCCGGCTTGCGTCAGCTGGCTTTGCAAGCCTTTGGCCTGCTCGCCATTGATGATCATGACCTGAATCGTTTCATTTTCATCCTGGGTCGCTCTTTTAATCGCGAACTGCAATGACAGCATCATCATGGCCGGCATCAAGATCACCAGCGACAGCATCAAGGTAAGCGAACGGCGATCGCGCAGGGCTTCGCGCAGCTCTTTAAAAAACACCACAGACCATAATGATTTCATGCGGCGATCCCTTCATCACTGCCGATCAAGCTGACAAACGCATCTTCCAGATCCGCCTTGCCGGCCAATTCACATAAAGCTTGCGGCGTGCCTTGCGCCACCACACGCCCCTTGGCCATCACCACCACGTCATCACACAAGGCGCTGACTTCTTGCATCACATGGCTGGAAAACACCACGCAGCAACCTTGCGCGCGCAATTCCTGCAGGGTGTTGCGCACCGCGCGCGTGCTCATCACGTCCAAGCCGCGCGTGGGTTCGTCAAGCAGCACGTTTTGCGGTTGATGCAGCACCGCGCGCGCCAGCGCCACTTTGATGCGCTGGCCTTGCGAAAAACCGGCGCTGCGGCGCTCCAGTATCTCGCCCATATCCAGCATGCGGCTGATCTCGCTGATGCGCTGCTGCAGCCGGGCCTCGTCCATGCGGTGCAGGCGGCCAAAATATTCCAGATGCTCGCGCGTGGACAAACGCTCATACAAGCCGAATTGATCAGTGAGAATGCCGAGTTTGGCGCGCACCGCAATCGGGTCCCGGCCAGGGTCTTTCTCATCCACACTGACGCGCCCGGCATCGGCTTGCAAGAGGCCGAAAATGATGCGCAGCAAAGTGGTTTTTCCGGCCCCATTGGGGCCGAGTAAGCCGGTGATTTTCCCGTTTTGCGCCGTGAAACTGGCCCCTTGCAAAGCCTGCACCTGCTTGAATTGTTTGCTGATGTTTTCGACGGTAATCATGGTTCTGCTCCTGCCGGACTCAGCACAAAGGGTTCGCGCGCAATCTCGTTTAAGCATTTACCGTCCAGCGGCTTGCCCGGTTCATCCAGAAAAAGGCGCAGCAGGCGCATGGCGCAGCCGTGCGGGGTAACGATGTGGCCGACTTCGGGCGCGATCAGATGTTGCGCGCGGCTTAAATAACGCATCGCTTCTTCGGCGCGTTCCGGCGGCGTCACCGGGTCATATCGCCCCGACAGCAAAAGCGTGGGAGTATCGAGTTTGTGCGGCGCATTCGGCGCGCGTGCGCCGACTTTCAAGACCTGGCACCAGCGCTGCATTTGCCGGGTCCAGGTGTCGCCGATGAAAGAACGCCCGCGTTCGGCCAAGACTTGTTTTTCATCGATAAACGCCACATCTTCGCCGCACAACACCGCCATGGTCAGGCCGAGCGCCATGCCATCCTGTTCCCAGGAAGGAAAGCTGATCGTGGCGGCGGCCAGCGGCTGCCAATTGCCTTGCGCCGCCTGCTGCACCAGATAGGGAATGCGCGCCGCATTTTGCGGCGCATACAACATCATGCGCAGCGATGCGCTCAAGTTTTCTTCACGCAAGGGCATACTGACTTCTTTGCCGGTGAGCGGATGTTGAAAGCGGATGCTTGCGCCTTTGCGCGCTTGCTCCAGCAAGCTGTCAAGCTGTTGCGTAAATTGTGGAAATTGTTTGCTGCAAGCTGCATCGGCCGTGCATTTATCGCGCAGCAATTGCATGGCGCGCCCGCTTTCGAGGCCCAGCATGCCGACATTTTGCTGCGGCGAGACCACACCATCGAGCACCATGCTGCGCGTGTGCGCCGGAAACATCGCCGCATAGACTTGCGCTAAACGGGTGCCGTAAGAACCGCCCCATAAATTGATTTGCTGCACCTTGAGCGCTTTGCGCACTTGATCCAAATCGCGCGCCGCATTGGGTGTGCTGTATTGGCTCAGATCGGCGCGCAGCGATTTGAAGCAGGTTTGCACTTCAGCTTCGACCTGATCCGGGTGCATGGTTTCGCTGCGCTGCAATTCGGGACAGCTCAATTTGCCTGATTTGCCGGTTCCGCGCTGATCAATGAAAACGATATCGCGCGTGCTGCGCACTCTTTGCATACCGTTTTCCAGCAAATATACAATCGAGGAGCCGGACTGTCCCGGCCCGCCGGCCAGCACAAACAGTGGATCGTTCTTGCTGTTTTCACGCCAGGCCGGGGCAATCGTGACATGTAAATTGACCGTGCCGCGCGCCGGCTGGGCATAATCCAGCGGCGCCGCCACCGTCATACAACGCAACGGGCTTTCATAGCCGAACAAATGACAGGATTTGCCGGGCAGCGCGCCGGCGGCATGGGCAGCGCCGGCCAAGAGCAAGCCGAGCAGGCCGGCTGCGCGCGTGAGAAATGGAAATGTCTTCATTGATAGCGGTCGATAAATAAGCCAGAGGTGTCGATGTCAGGTTTTTTACCCGAGATTAAATCGCTCAAGAGACGGCCCGAGCCGCATGCCATGGTCCAGCCCAGCGTGCCATGGCCGGTGTTGAGGAAGAGATTGCGGTATTTGGTGGGGCCGACCACTGGCGTGCCGTCCGGCGTCATGGGCCGCAGGCCGCACCAGAATTGCGCTTTTTCAATCGCGCCGCCGCGCGGGAACAGATCCGATACCGAGTGCACCAGGGTGGCGCGGCGCGCTTCGTGCAGGCGCAAATCATAGCCGGCGATTTCCGCCGTGCCGCCGACGCGGATGCGGTCGCCCAGCCGGGTGATGGCGACCTTGAAGGTCTCGTCCATCACTGTCGATTCCGGACTGCCGTCGGCGTCTTTGATCGGCACGGTGATGGAATAACCTTTGATCGGGTACACCGGAATATGCAAACCCAGCGGCTTGAGCAGGATAGGCGAATAGCTGCCCAGCGCCAGCAAATAAGCGTCGGCTTGCAGCTCGCCCTTGCTGGTGATCAGTTTTTCGATTTTGTCGCCATGCGCCACGATGTGCTGTAAATGCACGCCGTTTTCAAATTTGACGCCTTTTTCGCGCGCCAGCGCGGCCAGGTTTTGCGTGAATTTGAAGCAATCGCCGGTTTCATCATTCGGCAGTCGCAGGCCGCCGACATATTTGCCGCTGACATGGCGCAGCGCCGGTTCCGCCTTCTGGCAGCCAGCCGGGTCTAACAATTCATACGGCACCCCGGATTGCTTGAGGATGGCGATATCATTTTGCGCGCCGTCGAGCTGCTTTTGGGTGCGGAATAATTGCAGCGTGCCTTGCATGCGCTGGTCGTATTCGATGGCAATCTCTTTGCGCAGTGCGATCATGCAATCGCGGCTGTATTCCGCCAAGCGCACCATGCGCCCCTTGTTGCGCTCATACGCGCTGTGATTGCAATTCATCAGCATTTGCCAGACCCAGGCCCACATCTTTGGATCGAGCGAGGGACGGATCACCAGCGGGCTGTGCTGCATCATCAGCCATTTCACCGCTTTCAAGGGCACCCCGGGGCCAGCCCATGGCGCGGAGTAACCCGGCGAAACTTCGCCGGCATTCGCGAAACTGGTTTCCAGCCCGGCGCCGTCCTGGCGCTCCAACACGGTGACATCATGACCGGCTTGCGCCAGATACCAGGCGCTGGCCGTGCCGATCACGCCGCTGCCCATGATCAGAATTTTCATCAGTATTCTCCTGCTGCCTTGGGGCAGGTTGCGTTAATTGCGAAAAACCCCCAGTTTACCAGAGGGCGCCTGTTGCTATACGGCAAAACGCTGCAAATCCAATGCGGACATCAGCGGAATCGTGGCCGGCAACAGCGGTTGCGGATAATCGCGCCCATACCAGCCGAAGGCCTGCCCTTCCAGCCCGCGCGGTTCGCCCTGCCAGTCGCGCACCAGCCAGAAATGCAGGCGCACATGAGCGTGCGGATAGCTGTGCTCAATGGTTTGCCAGGGCGCTCCCTGCAACACCTGAACCCCGAGTTCTTCGGCGAATTCGCGTTGCAAGGCGGCGAACACGGTTTCGCCGGCCTCCACTTTACCGCCCGGAAATTCCCAATACCCGGCATACGGTTTGCCCGGCGGACGCTGGGCAAACAGGGCGCGCCCGTCGGGCTGCAACAAAACGCCGACGGCGACATCAATAATCTTTTCAGACATAGCGCAAAAATAAATAGGCAACAGCTGAGCATAGCATTCTTTTTACGCAAATCAGGGGCCGCAATACAGCCTCTGCAGCGCCGCATGCTGCGGCTGCCGGCGCCATGCGGCAGCGCAACGCCGGGCTGGAAACCGCCAGCTTTCGGGTTACACTGTGGCTTCCTGCGCCACGCTCGTGGCCATCCTTCTTCCCTGTCGCCGCTATGAAAACTCCACTCATTTTCAGCTGCAGTCTGTTATCCCTTGCACAACTTTCCGGCTGTGGCGGCAATCCACAGGAAGCAGTCAATCTCAAGCCTGCTTTTCTGGGCGAGATCAGCGCCAGTCAATACGATGGCGTGAGCGATGATTTACTCACTGCAGGCCTGGGCAAGAGCGGCCTGGCCGGCGCGGCCCCTGCGCTGGCGGACAGCGCCAACCCGACGCCGGCGGAATTGCGCCGGCTGGCGATTTACAACAATTACCGCGCCCTGGTGGATATGACGGCGGATGGCGGCTATGGCCGTTTGTATGGCCCGAATCTGGACGCCAGCGGGCGCGACAGCGGCGGCGAGGGCAAAATCAGCGGGCGCGAATATCTGGCTTACAGCGATGACGGCAGCGGCAAACAAAATGTGCTGTTGCTGGTGCAAGTGCCCAACAGCTTCAATCCCGCTGCGCCCTGCATTGTGGCGGCCCCCTCCTCCGGCTCGCGCGGGGTGTATGGCGCAATCGGCACGGCTGGCGAATGGGGTTTGCAACGCGGCTGCGCGGTGGCGTACACCGATAAAGGGGCCGGCCTGGGCTTGCATGAATTGACGCCGGATACTGTCGTATTGCAAAACGGCCAGCGCGCCAGCGCCGCCAGTGCCGGCAAACTGGCGCAATTCAGCGCCAATTTGAGCCAGGCCGAGCGCAGCGCTTATATCAGCAGCCAAAGCCTGCCGCTAAGCGCTTTCAAACATGCGCACTCGCAAAAAAATCCGGAAAAAGACTGGGGCAAATGGACCCTGCAGTCGATTGAATTCGCACTGTATGTGCTCAATGAGCAACACGGCAAACTGGCGGCGGATGGCAAGCGGCGGCTCGCCAGCATCACAGCGAAAAACACCCTGGTGATCGCCTCCGGCGTCTCGAATGGCGGCGGGGCCGTGCTGGCGGCGGCGGAGCAGGACAGCAGCGAATTGATTGACGCCGTGGTGGCGGGCGAACCGAATGTGCAGCTGGCCCCGGATCAGCGTTTGAGCGTGGTGCGCGGCGAGACCCGCTTGCAAGGCAGCGGCAAATCACTTTATGACTACATCACGCTGGCGAATTTGCTGCAACCCTGCGCCGCGCTGGCGCCGCAGACCGCCGACGCACCGCTATTGGCCGCCATCGCCCGCCCGAACGCCATCGCGCGCTGCGTGGCTTTACGCAATGCCGGCCTGCTGAGCGGCAACAACGCCGAAGAAATGGGACAGGCAGCGCAAACCTTATTGCTGCAAGCCGGCTGGCAGCCGGAAAGCCGCTGGCTGCACGCCATGAATTACGCCATAGCGGCGCCGGCGCTGGCCGCCACTTACGCCAATGCTTATGGCAAATTCAATGTCAATGACAATCTGTGCGGCTATGGCTTTACGATGAGTCTGCCGAACGGGCAATTGCTGGCGGGACAGGGCAGCGGCATCCCGGCGGGCGGCCTGGCGCTGATCAATTTGAAAAGTCCGGGCGGGCCGCTGGCCGATGCGGTTTCGCTCTCCCCTTCCAGCGGGGCGGCGGATTTCAACAGCGATGGCGCGCGCTGTCTGCGCGATCTGCTCAGCGCCAGCAGCGCGGAAGCGCGCCGGGTGCAAGCCGGGGTGGCGGAAGTGCAGCGCAGCGCCAATCTGCGCGGCAAGCCGGCCCTGATTGTGCACGGGCGTGATGACGCCCTGCTGCCGGTGGCGTTTACCTCCCGTCCCTATTTCGGCATCAACCGCCTGGTGGAAGGCAACGCCAGCAAACTCAGTTATATCGAAGTCAGCAATGCCCAGCACTTCGACACCCTGCTGGCGCAAGCGCCGTTCGCCAGCCGTTATCTGCCGCTGCATGTGTATTACCGGCGCGCGCTGGATCAGATGTGGGCCAATCTGAAAAACGGGGCAGCGCTGCCGCCCAGCCAATTGGTGCGCACCACGCCGCGCGCCAAACTGGCGAATGGCGCCTTGCAACCGGTGACAGACGATCTGTTGCCGCCGATTGCAGCCAAGCCGGCGGCGGCGGATCAGATTCTGTTTGCTAACAATCAGCTGACAATTCCGGACTGAGGAGCCTGGCGGTGAAATTGCGCACATCCTGCCTGCTTTTGCTCGGCGCACTGCAGCTGCCGGCGCTGGCGGCGAATTGCAAACACGTCCCGGCGCCGGAGGCCCGTGGCGCTGCGCCGCAGCGCGGCAAGGAAGTGCATTTGCTGGTGGAAAATGATTTGTTTGCGGAAAAGGTGGGCTTGAGCAAATCTGACCGCTGGTACACCAGCGGCGTGAAATTGATTTACAAGCCGGAGCATGAACATCCGCCCTTCATCGGCTTATTGGAAGCCTTGTCGAGCAAAAAGCGCAGCGATTATCAGATGGAATACGGCTTCACGCTGGGGCAGATGATGTTCACCCCGTCCGATATCAGCCAGAGCGCGCCGCAACCGCATGACCGCTACTGGGGCGGCTGGCTGTATTTCGGCACGATTTTGCAAGCGCAGCCGTGCGACGCCAGGGAATTGGGGCGCATGAGCACCATGGAATTGGATGTCGGCATGCTGGGGCCGTGGTCGCTGGCGCAGCAATCGCAAAAAGCGATACATAAGCTGGTTGGCGCACCGATGCCGAACGGCTGGAATAATCAGCTCAAAAGCGAGTTGGGTTTTCAGTTCAGCTTCAACCACCAGCGCCGCATACGCCAGGCGCAGCGCGGGCCGCTGAGTTTTGACTTGATCGCGCATGCCGGCTTTGGCATCGGCACCATGTTTGACTATGTGAACGGGGGACTGACCCTGCGCATCGGCAACAATCTGGAAGAAGCCCCGGTCGGCTCGATTGAAATGCCGTCGCTGATGTCCTTTGGCGAACGCGCCAACCGCGCGTATTTACTCGCCCGCATCGACTCGCGTTACTCGGTGCATAACACTTTTTTGCAAGGCAGTATGTGGCGCGCCAAACCGCATGAAAGCGATGTGCGCGCAAAAAGTTTCACCACCCAGGCCACGCTCGGCGTGGTTGTCGAATCGCGCGAATGGCGCATGCACCGGCTGGCCTTCTTATTCAACCGCCGCAGCGCGGAATTCAATAATCAACCGGGTACGCAAAGCGTACAGAATTTTGCAACCGTGATGGTGCAGATGGATTTTTGAGGCGCATGCTTTGCGCATGGCGCTCATGCGGGGCGGCCATTCCGGCTGTGTTGCGGGCAAGGTTCGCGTGGGCGGCAAAAATGCGCCCGCCCTGCGCTGAAGGCGGCGCTGCATATCAACGCCGCCTTGGCGAAAACCGGCCATCAAACCCCTTCAGTCGGCCTGGGCAAGGCCGCTTTTTTGCCGGCCTTGGCCAATTCCAGTTTCACCCCGGCAGCCCCGGAGGCGCTCAGGGTGGCGGAAAATTCCAACAATTCATCGCGCCGGAAAGCATGCAGCTTGACCTTATCGCCCACGCGGTAGCGCGCCAGCAAGGCGTCCAGATTGCTTGGCGTAACGCGAATGCCGTCAAGCGCAATCAACAAATCATTGCCGGATAAGCCGGCTTTGTGCGCCGCGCCGCCTTCATACACCTTGGCCAGCTTGCAGTCATTGCCCTCGCGCCCGGTGGCCACGTCCAGACTGGCGGCAGCCGGCGGCTGATTGCTGTAGCTCAGGCCGAATTCCGGCAAGAGCTTGTCAAAGGGCAGATCCTCGGTGCCGTGCACATAACGGGAAAAGAATTGTTTGAGCTTGCAACCGGCGACTTCTTCGGCGATTTCCTGCGCTTCTTCATCGAACACGCCGCGCTGGCTGGCTTTGTTCTCATAAAAATCCTGGCCGTAACGCTGCCACAGAATGCGCATGAAATCATCCAGCGAACGTTCGCCGCCGGTTTTGCTGCGAATCGTCAAATCCAGCGCCCAGGCCACCAGCGAACCCTTGGTGTAATAGCTGACAATCGCATTCGGCGAATTTTCATCCTGGCGATAATATTTGCCCCAGGCGTCAAAGCTGGAATCAGCCACGCTTTGCTTTAAGCGCCCCGTACCGCGCAATACGCCATTGATGACTTTGGCTTGCATGCCAAAATAATCGGCTTCGCTGATGATGCCGCAGCGCACCAGGAATAAATCATCGTAATAGCTGGTGAAGCCTTCAAACAGCCACAGCAGCGGGGTGTAGTTTTCCACCTGCAAGTCATACGGCACAAACACTGCCGGCTTGATGCGCTTCACATTCCAGGTGTGGAAGTATTCATGGCTGCACAGGCCGAGGAAAGTGCGATAGCCTTCGCGCAAGCTGTCTTTCGCTTCGCCTTTGTAGGGCAGATCTTCACGCTTGCAAATCAGGGCGGTGGAGGCGCGGTGCTCCAGCCCGCCATAGCCATCGCCCACCGCCATAGTCATAAACACATAGCGGCTCATCGGCGCGCGCCGGGTTTTCGGCTCAAAAAAAGCGATTTGCGCTTCGCAAATCTTTTTCAAATCACCGCACAGCCGCTCCAGATCCAGATTCGGCACATTGCCAGTCACCACCACATCATGCGGGACGCCGTGGGCCTTAAAACTGGCGATTGCAAAATCGCCCATTTCCACCGGATGATCAATCAATTCATCGTAATCTGCTGCGATATAGCTGCCAAAACCGTAGCGCTTGGCTTTCTGCTCGGGCAGGCTGGTGGCGACGCGCCAGTTTTTGCATTCGCTCTGCTCCGGCTTGGCGATTTCCACCACATGCGCCAGATCTTCCTGACCCAGCACACGCAAAAATACGCTGGTTCCATTGAAAAAACCGTGGCTTTGGTCCAGATGCGCGGCGCGCACCGACAGATCCCAGGCGTACACCTCATATTCCACCTGCAAAGCGCCTTTGCAGGCTGCGGCTTGCCAGCAATCTTTGCTGATTTTTTCCAGCGCCACCGGCTTGCCGCCACAAGTTGCGCTGATTTGCACGATGTTGCGCGCAAATTCGCGGATCATATAGCTGCCGGGAATCCAGGCCGGCAAGGCCAGCATCTGCCCGGCGGGATCGGGTTGCGCCACCGTCAGGCGCACGGCGAACAAGTGGCCGGCCAGGTCTTTCGGGGCGATGTGGTAGGCGATGTGATGTTTCATAGATTTTCCAAAAATAAGAGGGCGGCTGGATTCAGGTGCGCCAATTGACGGCGATGAAAGTCAGCGCCTGGGCCACGATGATGTAATACATGAAGCGGTTGCGCGCCTGCACACACCATTCCGGCAATCCGTAGCTGGCGTAAAACCTGCTGTCAATCCGAAAACCGGCCAAGGCCGCCAGCAATTGCACAACAAAACTCAAACCGTTATCGATCGACATCGCGCCCAAGGCCAGCAAGGCCGGCCCCAAGCCCCAGGCCAGCGAGCGCCATTGCTGTGGCGGACTCAAATCTTCACGCAAAGCCAGACAGGCCAGATGCACCCCGCCAGCCAGCCCAAGCATGACGCAGCCCAGGCGCAGCTGGCGCTCAACCAGGATAGAAATCCAGTCTTTATGCGCCAAAAAGCAGGCAATTGACAATAAAAAATACGGCAGCAGCACGGCCAGGCCTGAGCAGCGGAAAAGAGTTGCCTTGGACATTTGCAGCTTCATGCGGGCAGATGGGTGGGAGAAAGCGCTTAGTTTAACGCCTTTGCCGCCGCGCTGCGCGTTTTTGCCTTGACGGCAACATTGCTTTTCCACACCAATGTACTTTTCAGTTTCATTTTTCCATATGGAAATTATTGCAATAGATGACAGATTATGATCAGATTCATTACAGAAAACGTTTGCGCAATGCATTTCCTTATGTCAAGCATGTTGAATAATCCTTCAAACTTGTAACAAAGGTTTATTTTCTTGATAAAATCGCGTGCTTTGCATGCTTGCATCTGTGCACATCCGGACAAGCGGCAAACCCCATCCCCCAACAGGATGCCAGCCTATGATGCGGGCATCCCAAGCGCAGAGAGAAAAGGAGCAGTTCATGGTTAAGAAGAAGTTGTTGGCCGTCAGTTTGGCAGCCATCGTCAGCGCGCTCGGCGTCGCCGCTTGCGGCGGCAGCAGCTATAAAGCGCCGGTGCCGGTGAATGTGTCATTGATCGGCTTGAACGATTTTCACGGCAATTTGCTGCCGCCGACCGGCAGCGTGACCATGGCTGATCCGGCCAACCCGGCAGGCACCCGTGTGTCCGCCGGCGGCATCGCCTTCCTGAGCACGCTGGTGAATGAACTGAAAGCGCAAAATCCGGGCAACACCCTGGTGGTGGCGGCTGGCGATATGATTGGCGGCACGCCGATCAATTCCGCCCTGTTCCATGACGAACCGGCGATTGAAGCGATGAACCTGCTGGGTCTGGATGTCAGCTCGGTCGGCAATCACGAATTCGACAAAGGCCGCGATGAATTGCTGCGCATGCAAAACGGTGGCTGCTTCCCCAAGAGCGCAGACGGCAGCCGTGGCAATGTCGGCGTGGACACCTGCATGAACGATGGCAAATTCAGCGGCGCCAAGTTCAAATACCTGGCAGCGAATGTGATCGATCAAAAAACCGGCAACACCCTGTTCCCCTCCTACACCATCAAGAGCGTGAGCGGAGTGGACATCGGCTTTATCGGCCTGACCCTGAAAGACACGCCGTCCGTGGTGACGCCGTCCGGCGTCGCCGGCCTGTCCTTTGTGGACGAAGTGGAAACCGTCAACAAGCTGGTGCCTGAGCTGAAAAAGCAAGGCGTGTCGGCGATTGTGGTCTTGATCCACCAAGGCGGCCAAACCACCTCCACCACCGTGAATGACAAGAGCTGCCCGGGCTTGAATGGCGAAATCGTGTCGCTGGTGGACAAGCTGGATTCGGCGATTGACGTGGTGGTCAGCGGCCACACCCACATGGAATACAACTGCGTGCGCCCGGACGGCAAGATCCTGACCCAGACCGGCTCGTTTGGCCGCATGGCGACCAAGATCGATCTGCAAATCGAACCGCTGCAGCGCAAAGTCCTGAGCAAGAGCGCCAACAACTACGTGGCGGTGAATGATGTGGTGTTGAAAGACAGCGCCGGCAAACCGATCGCACTGCCGGCTGGCGTGACCGTGAAAGCCAAGGACAGCGCCATGGCCGCCTTCGTCCAGCGTTATGTCGATAAGAGCGCACCGATCACCAACGCCCTGATCGGCAAGCTGGAAAAAACCGTGACCCGCACGCAAAACACCGCCGGCGAAAGCCAAATGGGCGATATCGTTGCAGATATCTACCTGAACGGCGCAAATGGCGCTGCGTTCGGCGACAAAGGCGCGGTAATCGCCTTCTCCAACGTGGGCGGCATCCGCTCCGATCTGAGCACCAGCCTGGATGTGACTTACGGCCAGTTGTTTACCGTGATGCCATTCGGCAATAACCTGACCCTGTTGGATTTGACCGGCGAACAAATCGTGCGTCTGTTGGAACAGCAATGGGAAGCGCCGCAACCGGCGAATGGCCGCATCATGCAAGTCAGCAAAGGCTTCTCCTACACCTGGGACGCCAGCAAGCCGACCGGCGCAGCATCCGGCGCCGGCAACCGCGTGGTGGCGGGTTCGGTGAAATTGAACGGCGTGCCGCTGGAAATGAGCAAAACCTATCGCGTGGTGGTGAATAACTTCATGGCCACCGGCGGCGATAATTTCAGCGTCTTAAAACAAGGTAAGAACGTACAGCAGGCAGATGTCGATATCGACGCCGGCGTGGCTTACTTCAAGAAGCTGGGCACTGTGCCGTTCCCGGGCCAAGACCGCATCAGCCGCATTAACTGATTGCATTTGTCCTGAAAAAAACCCGCAGCTTGCTGCGGGTTTTTTTATTATCCCGGCTGACGTCCGGCCCAGTCGCGCGCAAATTGCTGCGCCACCCGGCCAGAGCGCGAACCGCGCTGCAAAGCCCAGCGCAAGGCGTCGGCGCGCGCAGCTTCGACCTGGCCCGGTTTGGCCCCGAATTCGCCCATCCAATACGCCACAATATCCAGATAAGCATCCTGATTGAAAGCGTAAAACGACAGCCACAAGCCAAAGCGCTCAGACAGCGCGATTTTTTCCTCTACCGTCTCAGCCGGATGCAAATCGCCGTCTTCGCTGTGGCTGTAGCCGGCATTATCGGAAAAATTCTCCGGCAGCAAATGACGCCGGTTGGACGTGGCGTACACCAGCACATTGCCGGCCTGGCCGGCGATGCTGCCATCCAGCACCACTTTCAAGGCTTTGTAACCGGGTTCGCCGGCTTCAAACGACAAATCATCGCAAAAGATGATGAAGCGCTCAGACCGCGCCGCCAGCAATTCGACAATATCCGGCAAATCATCCAGATGGGCGCGCTCAACTTCAATCAAACGCAAGCCTTGTGCGTGAAATTGCTGCAAACAAGCTTTGATCAGACTGGATTTGCCTGTGCCGCGCGCACCGGTCAGCAGCACATTATTGGCCGGGCGGCCAGCGACAAATTGCGCGGTGTTTTGCTCAATTGCCTGCTTTTGCTGCGCAATCGCATGCAGATCCTCAAAACGCAACACAGCCGGCTGCGTCACCGGCTGCAAACGGCAAACGCCGTTGCGATTGCGCCAGCGATACGCCGGCGCGGAAAAATCCACCATCGGCGGCGGCCCCGGCAACCAATGTTGCACGCCCTGCTCCAGTTTTTGCAGCAGGCTTTCGGCGCGCTGCAATAAATTTTCCAGTTTTTCAGCCTGCATCGCGGCCTCACGCAAAAAACGCCATCTTCGCATATTGCGCTTTTCTCTGCGCCGGCTTGTCAGTCTTGAATTGACTTTGGCCCTGGCGCGCACTAGTCTGCAAACACATTCCTTCATGCCCGGCACAATAAAATGGACTTTCTGGCGCAGCAAGTTGAGGTGGCCATCATCGGCGCAGGCCCGGCTGGCTGCGCCGCCGCCTGCACGCTGGCGCGCCTGGGCTGCCACCCCCTGCTGATCGAACAAGCCGGGGCGCAGGAAAAACCGGGCCAATGCCTGTCCGCCAATGCGCGCAATCTTCTGCAGGAATTGGATTTGCTGTCATGGATCGAGCGCAGCGCGCCGGGCCAGACGGCGCAGGGTTTTTCCAGCTGGGGCCAGGATGAATTGCAAATCTGCCAATTTATGCAAAGCGCTTACGCCGGCGGCTGGCTGCTCGACCGGGGCCGTTTTGATTCCTGTCTGCGCGCTGCCGCGCTGGCCTCCGGGGCCGAATTTTTACCGGCGCGGGTATTGGATGTGCAAGCGGTGGAGAATGGCTGGCAATTGCATTTGCAGCAGGGCAAGAGCGGCGCGTTTTGCCTGCACGCGCCCTGGCTGATCGACGCCAGTGGCCGCCGCGCAATCTGCGCCACGCATTTCGGCCTGGAGCGCGACAATGACGAATCCCTGATCGCCCTGTATGCCTGCGGCCCGAACCGGGATGGCGACACGCGCAATCTGATTGAAGCCGCGCCACAAGGCTGGTGGATGAGCGGCATTATTCCCGGTGAAAGACGCATCGCAGCGCTGCATGTGAGCGCCGAACTGGCGCCGCAAATCCTGCACGAACCGGGAAAATGGCGGCAGATGCTGTTGGAAACCCGGCATATCAGCGCAATTTGTCAGCAAGCCAAGGGCTGGGATGCGCCGCACGGCTGCATCGCCAGCGCCAGCCGCCTGCGCCAGCCCTGCGGCAAACGCTGGCTGGCGGTGGGCGATGCCGCGCTCACCTTCGATCCGCTCGCCACCCAGGGCATCGTGGCGGCGCTGCACAGCGGGGCGCAAGGCGCGCAAGCGCTGCTGGCGGCGCGCGCCGGGCAAAGTTCCGCGCTGGAAGCATATGCGCATTGGCTGCAGGAAATGTGGCGCGCCGGACGTAAGCAATTACTGGCGCACTACCGCACCGAAACGCGCTGGCCGCAGGAGCCGTTTTGGGCCTGCCGCCATCAGGCGGGGCGCGCGGCGGGAGACTGAGACGGCAGCGCCGGCTTGGGGCCGGCGCCGATGGATCAGGACAACTCGCGCACGTTGACGATTTTGCGCGAGATCAAGCCATAATCCAGCGCTTCATCCGAGGTCATCCAGCAATCGCGCTCAATGTCTTTCAACACCTGTTCCGTGCTCTTGCCGCATTCCTTGGCGATCAGGGCGGCGATGCGCACCTTGATCTGGCGCAGCTGCTCGGCCTGGATTTCCACATCCGAGACCACCCCGCCAATCCCGCCGCTGGGCTGGTGAATCAGGAAGCGCGTATTCGGCAAGCAAACCCGGCGCTCTTTCGGCGCAGCCAGGAAAATCGTCGCCGCCGCGCTGCCAACCCAGCCGCTGCCGATCATATTCACCGGCGCATCGATAAAGCGGATCACATCATGAATCACATCGCCCGACTCCACATGCCCGCCCGGCGAGCACACCAGGATATTGATCGGCTCTTTCGATTCAGCGGACAGGGCAATCAATTGACGCACCACATCACGCGCCTGTTTGTCATCGATCTGACCAAAAATCAATACAGTGCGCGACTTATAGGCTTTTTCCTCCAGGAATGCATCATTGCTTTGCTGGCTGTTTTCGCTTTTCTCTTCCATCATGATTGGCTCTCTTTCAAATTCGGTGCGGCGCACGCAGTGTGCGCCCATTATAATCTCAGCCTGACGCTTTTCCCGTTCGGCGCAGGCGGCGTGGCCGCAGTTTGGCGCCAAAGCTTTTTTTTCAAGACCATCTGATGCAACAGGACGACCGCCCCAGCACCGATTCCGCCAGCGCTTTTGAAGCGCAATTGCGCGCATCAATGATAGAACTGTCGCCAACTTGCCCCGAACTGGCGCAATTGGCGATTGAAGTCGCAGAGCGCACCGGCTCCACCAATGGCGATTTGCTGGCGCGCTGCCAGCAACTGCGCCAAAACACCCTGCGCCTGGCGCTGCGCCAGGAAGCCGGACGCGGGCGCGGTGGCCGGCCCTGGCTGTCCGCACCCGGCCACAGCCTGACCTTTTCCCTGGCCTGGCATTTTGAACAACCTTTACACGCCCTGCTCGGCTTGCCCTTGGCCTGCGGCTGGGCCTTGACGCATGCCTTGCAAACCCTGGGCGTCCCGGCCCAGCTGAAATGGCCCAACGATATCTTAAAAGACGGGCGCAAACTGGCCGGCCTGCTGGTCGAAACCGCCGCCGCTGCGCATGGCGGATTTTGGGCTGTGATCGGCATCGGTTTGAATCTCTCACTGCCAGAGGAATTGGAAGCGCAAATCGGCCAGCCGGCAGCGGATGCGCGCTGGCTGGCGCAAATGCCGGCCCCGCGCGTGCTGGCCAGCCTGTTGCCGGATTTATTGCAAGCGCTGCAAGAATTCAGTCGCCATGGCCTGACCCCATTTGCGCCGCGCTGGAACGCCTTGCATGCATATGCCGGGCAACAAGTGATGATTTTGGATCAGGGCCAACTCTTGCACAGCGGGCGCGCACTGGGAATTGATGAAACCGGCCGTCTGCTGTTGCAAGACGATGCCGGCGCAATCCAGCAGATTTTGGCCGGCGATGTTTCGCTGCGCCCGGCAAAACCCGGAGCGGCCGCATGAGCGCATTTTATTTACTGCTGGATGCCGGCAATACGCGGGTGAAATGGCTGATGTTGGCGGCAGATCAAGTCAGTTGCGCCCTCGCGCCGGAACTTCCTGCGACGCCGCAAGGCGCGCGCCTGCATGCCGATTGCGACCAGCTGGCGGCGGATTGGCGCGCCGCGCTGGCCGCACAAGCTTGGCAAGGGCGGGATTGCCGCGCCATCCTGGGCGCGAATGTGGCCGGGCCCGCCATGCGCACGCTGCTGGAACAACAATTGCAAGCCGCGCTGACGCCTATGCCAGCGCTGGAATGGTTTGCCGCCAGCCCGGCGCGCGCCGGCTTGCGCAATGATTATGAAAACCCGCTGCAACTTGGATGCGACCGCTTCGCCGCCGCCATCGGCGCCCATGCGCTATGGCCGGGCAAGCATTTGCTGGTGGCCAATTGCGGCACCGCCACCACGCTTGACGCGGTATCTGCGGATGGCGTGTTCACCGGCGGCATGATCGCCCCCGGTTTATTGCTGATGGCGCGCAGCCTGTCGCAAAATACCGCGCAACTACCCGAAATTGACCCGCAAAGAAGGCTGATCGATGGCTTTGCGCGCAATACGCAAGAAGCAATTTTAGCCGGCTGCATCACCGCACAAGCCGGTGCAATTGAAAAAGCGGTGCGTCAACTGGAACACCGTCTGGCGCAAGCTGTGCATTGCATACTCTCAGGCGGCGCAGCGCCCTATCTGGCGCCGGCGCTTGGCATTCCTTATCATCATCTGGACAATCTGGTCTTGCGCGGTTTGCTGCGCGTTTTGCAAACCCCGCCTTATTCTGTGGAAGCGCCATGCTGAAATTCACTTTTGCCACCCTGTTATTGCTCAATGCCGGCTTGTTCGCTTGGCATCAAGGTTATTTGCGCGATGTCTTGCCCAGCGAGCGCGAGCCGGCCCGCGTCCGCAATCAATTGCAAGCGCAACAATTGCGCGTCTTGAGCGCAGCGCAAGTGCAGTCCATGCAAAACGCGCTTGGCCCGGGTGGCGAGGGACTGAGCAGCGCCGCCGCTTCAGCCGCCAGCGCCGTCAGCGCGCCGGCGGCGGCCAGCCCCAGCCCGACGCCGACGCCAACGCCGACGCCAACCCCGGCCCTGGTCAAAGCGGAACCGGTGGCCTGTGTGGAAATCGGCAATTTCATGCTGGGCGATGCGCGCCGCTTTGAAACCCAGCTGGCCAGCCTCAAACTGGGCGAACGCCAGACCCGCATCAATGTGCAGGAGAGCGGCAAATACATGGTGTATATCCCATCCCAGGGCAGCCGCGAAAAAACCGATGAAAAAATCAAACAATTAGAAACGCGCGGCATCAAAAAGACGGAATATTTCATCTTCCCCGAGACCTCGCCGCTGAAATGGTCGATTTCACTCGGCGCCTTCAGCTCGGAAGAAGCGGCGAAAAAGCATTTGGAAAAGCTGACGGAAAAACATGATGTGCGCACCGCCAAAGTCGGCCCCTATCCCGGCAGCAGCGCCACCACGCGGGTTGCCTACCAATTGCGCAATATTGACAGCGAGATCAAGGCAAAAGTCGAAAAGATGCGGCAAGGCTTCGCCAACCAGGAAATGCGGGCCTGCGTCAACCGGCCAGCGGCTGGCTGATGTGCGGCAGATATCGTCATTTTCCGGCATGAATGTTGCATTTTGCCGACAGCATAACTGTCCCTGCTTGTTATGCTGGCTCTTTTCGCCTCTGACTCATTGCCATGCACATCCCCCTGCTAAACCGTTGCGCGCCCTGGCTGTGCGGCTTACTGCTGGCCATCAATTGGCTGCTGGATAATTTCAGCCATGGCGCGCGACTGCCCGCCGCAAATGATGCGCGCCTGTCTGAATTTCTGGCCCTGTTGCTATGTCTGCCGGCCTTACTGGCCTGGCTCCAGCACTTGCTGTGGAGCAAGCTGGCCGGCGCGTGGCTGAACCCCGCAGCCTGGGCGCGCTGGCGCTGGCTGGAGTTGCCGGGCTGGCTGTGCATGCTGCTGCCGGGACTGCTGCTGCAATACAGCAATCTGCTGCCGCAATACGGCTATATGCTGGCCCATGTCCTGCTCGGCGTGCTGGCCGGCCTGCTGTGGCAATTGTGCTGCCTGATTTTCATGTTGCCGCGCAATGCGCGCGATGCGCTGCAATGCTCAGAACCGTATATCGCCGTGCTGTTTTTGATTTCCGGCTTTTCCGCCCTGATTTATCAAGTGGTGTGGCAGCGCGTTTTATTCGCCACCTTTGGCGTCAACAGCGAAGCGGTGACGGTGATTGTCTCGGTTTTCATGTTCGGCCTGGGTCTGGGCGCACTGGCTGGCGGCTGGCTGCAACAACGCTTTCCGCAATATCTGCTGCAGATTTTTGTGCTGCTGGAATTGGCGATCGGCGTATTTGGCCTGTTCAGTCTGCAAATCATCCACGGCGTCAGCCAGGTGGCCCCCGGCGCCACGCTGCCGCAATTACTGCTCTCCACCTGGCTGATTCTCTTGCTGCCAACCCTGTTCATGGGCGCCACGCTGCCGGTGCTGGTGGCCTATCTGCAGCAATTTTTCCGCAACGTCGGCAAAACTGTCGGCATTTTGTATGCATTCAACACTATCGGCTCGGCCATCGCCTCATTTTTGACAGTCCACCTGCTGTTTGCCATGTTCGGCCAGCAAAGCACGGTCTGGCTGGCGGCTGTGTGCAATCTGGCGACCGCATTCCTGATCCACGCCGCCGCCCGCAAGCTCAACGCGCGCGGGGAGCAGGAACATGTGCAGGAGGCGCCGGAGTTGAGCGGCAATCTGCGTCCCGCCGTGGTGATGCTGGCGCTGTGGGCGATTGGCTATATCTCACTGTCGCAGGAAATCGTGTGGTATCGCATGCTGGGCTTTCAAACCGGCGGCAAACCGCAGGTGTTCGGCATGCTGCTGGCAGCCTTCCTGCTGGGGGTGGCGGGCGGCTCCTTGCGCGCCAAGCAGATTTGCGAGCAGGGCGCGCATGCCGCCTGGCGCTATCTGGCGCTGGCGCTGCTGGCTTCCGCCGGCCTGTTTTATCTGGCCCTGCCCTTGCTGGCCTGGGCCAGCGCGCTGCTGAATAAAACCCTGGCGGTGTATCTGGCTTATGGGCTGGTGGCCTGGCTGGCGTATTTCACCGGCTGCCTGCTGCCGATTTTGATCCATTTGGGCAGCCGCGAATCGACCATGGCCATGTCGCGGCTGTATTTCGCCAATATTTTGGGAGCCACTTGCGGCCCGCTGCTGACCGGCTTTGTGCTGCTGCATTACCTCAGCCTGGAAACGAATGTGGTGTTACTGTCCCTGGCCACGCTGGCCCTGCTCGCCTTCCTGCTGTGGCAGATGCCGGCAGAGCCTGTTTTAAAGCGCAATGCGGTCTGGCTGGCGCTGGGCGGGGTGGCGCTGGCCGGTTTTTGCCATACGCCGCTGTTTGATTTGCACCTGGAAAAAATGCAATACGCGAAATTGCATCAAGCGCCCTTCCGCCATGTGCTGCAAAACCGCTCCGGCATCATCACCGTTGAAGCCGGGCCGCCGGATGTGATTTACGGCGGCGGCATTTACGATGGCCGCTTTAACCGCAATCCGCTGGATAATTCCAACCTGATCGACCGCACTTATCTGCTGGCGGCCATGCATGCCCAGCCTGCCGAAGTGCTGGAAATCGGCTTTTCCTCCGGCTCCTGGGCGCGCATCATCAACGATCTGGACACCGTGCGCACGATTGATATTGTGGAAATCAATCCGGGCTATCCGGCGATTGTGCAGCACTACCCGGACATCTCGCCGGTGCTGCAGTCGCCCAAGGTGAAACTGCATTTCGACGATGGGCGGCGCTGGCTGCGCAATAATCCGGCGCGCCAGTTTGATGTGATTGTGATGAACACCACCTTTTACTGGCGCAGCAATGCCAGCAATCTGCTATCGCAAGACTTTTTGCGCATGCTGAAAAAACACCTCAAGCCGGGCGGTCTGGTGTATTACAACTCAACCGGCTCGCCGGACGTGCTGTACACCGCCGCTGCCGTGTTTCCCCATGTTACCAAAGTGCGCAATTTCGTTGCCGCCAGCGAACGCCCGCTGGCCCTGGCGCCTGAGGAGGCGCGCGCCCATCTGCTGCGTTTTCGCGCCGACGATGGCAGCCCCTTGTTTGCGCGCGACGCCGCCCATCAGGCCAAACTGGAGGAATTGCTGCGCTTTGATCTGTCAGACCAGGCCGCCGCTTTGCGTCAGCGCAGCGGGCTGCGCGTGATCACCGACGACAATATGCTGACCGAATACAAGCTCAGCGGCCAGCATTGAACGCAGCGCTTGCCGGCCTGACACAGTGCCGGCAAGCGCCTGCTTTTTGCGCATAAAATTTGGCAAATCCCTCCAAACAGCAGGGTTTTTGCCGGCATCCTGCGCATTGCGGCAAGCGTGCTGCAGCGCAATAGGCTAGAATGCATGTCTTCTTTCATCGCATCGCCTGATGGTTTTAGCATATGAACGCGCCAGCCCAACTCGACCAGTTGCTCGCCAAGCAACCCGACGCCGCGCCCCGCTTGCGGGAAATCCCCTATAACTACACATCGTTCTCCGACCGTGAGATTGTGATCCGCCTGCTGGGCGAATCCGCCTGGCGCTTGCTGGACGATTTGCGCAGCGCACGTCAGACCGGGCGCTCTGCACGCATGCTGTATGAAGTGCTGGGCGATATCTGGGTGGTGCGGCGCAATCCCTATCTGCAAGACGATATGCTGTACAACCCGAAACGGCGCGATGCGCTGATCGCGGCCTTGCATCACCGTCTGCAAGAAGTCGAAAAGCGCAAAAAAATCATTGAAGCCGCCGAAGGCAAAGACGCGCAGGAACAAGCCCAGGCGCGCCAGCGCGATGCGAATGTGGAAGCGCTGCTGGCGGCGGCGCGCAAAGCGGTGGAGGATTTCGCCGCCGAATTCCGCGCCATGTGGGACTTGCGCAAACGCGCCACGCGCGAACTGGCGCGCTACACTGAAAAACACAATATCAAATTCGATGGCATGTCACGCACCACGCATGTCACCGACGCCACCGACTGGCGGGTCGAATATCCCTTCGTGGTGCTGACGCCCGACACGGAAGAGGAAATCGCCGGTCTGGTCAAAGCCTGTATTGAATTGGGACTGACCGTGATTCCGCGCGGCGGCGGCACCGGCTACACCGGCGGCGCGATTCCGCTGACCCCGTTGTCCGCCGTGATCAACACCGAAAAACTGATTCAACTGGGAGCGGTGGAAATGAGCCGCCTGCCCGGTGTGGAACGCGAATACGCCACCATTTATTCCGGCGCCGGGGTGGTCACGCGGCGCGTCTCGGATGCGGCGGAAGCCGCCGGCTTTGTGTTTGCGGTCGATCCGACTTCCGCCGACGCCTCCACTGTGGGCGGCAATGTGGCCATGAATGCGGGCGGTAAAAAAGCCGTGTTATGGGGCACCGCGCTGGATAATCTGGCTTCCTGGCGTCTGGTCGATCCGAATGGCGACTGGCTGGAAGTGACACGCCTGGAGCACAATCTGGGCAAAATCCACGACGCCCCGCTGGCCCGCTTTCAACTCGAATGGCGGCATCCGGCGGAACGCGGCAAACAAAGCCAGCCGTTCAAGCGCGAGATATTGGAAATTGCGGGCGATAAATTCCGCAAAGCCGGCTTGGGCAAGGATGTCACCGACAAATTTTTGAGCGGCCTGCCGGGCGTGCAAAAAGAAGGCTGCGATGGCTTGATCACCTCGGCGCGCTGGATTTTGCACAAAATGCCACAGCATACGCGCACCGTGTGTCTGGAATTTTTCGGCCAGGCGCGCGAAGCGATTCCCTCGATTGTGGAAATTAAAACCTATCTGGAGCAACTGCCCAAGCAAGGCGCGCAATTCGCCAGCGTGCGCTTAGCCGGCCTGGAGCATCTGGATGAACGCTATTTGCGCGCAGTCGGTTACACCACCAAATCGCGCCGTGGCGTGTTGCCGAAAATGGCGCTGTTTGGCGATATCGTCGGCGATGATGAAAACGCAGTCGCGCACGCCGCCTCGGAAGTGGTGCGGCTGGCGAATCAGCGCACCGGTGAAGGCTTTGTCGCGGTCAGCCCGGAAATGCGCAAAAAATTCTGGCTCGACCGCGCCCGCACCGCTGCGATTGCGCGCCACACCAACGCCTTTAAGATCAATGAAGACGTGGTGATTCCGCTGCCGCGCATGGGCGAATACACCGACGGCATTGAACGTATCAATATCGAGCTGTCGATCAAAAACAAGCTGTCCCTGTGCAATGCGCTGGCAGAATATTTGCAACGCGAACACCTGCCGCTGGCCAAATCGGAAGATGAAAGCGCCGCCATGCCGGATGCGCAGATTCTGGCCGAACGGGTGGCCCAGGCGCAGCACATGCTGAATGAGACGCGCCGCCGCTGGGAATACATTCTGTCCCATTTGGATCTGCCGCTGGCGCAGGCGCAGGCCGACTTGCTGGCGCTGGGCGCAGGCGATGCGGCGCAACTGGCGCAACGCCTGGCAGAGCAGCCGCAAAGCACGGTGTTTGATCTGGCGCAAGACCGCAGCTTGCGGATTTCCTGGAAAAAAGAAATCCGCACCCAGCTGCGCCAGATTTTCAACGGCGCTTCGTATGCGCCGATTCTGGAACAGTGCAATGCGATTCATAAAGAAGTGCTGCGCGGACGCGTGTTTGTCGCCCTGCACATGCACGCCGGCGATGGCAATGTGCACACCAATTTGCCGGTCAATTCTGATCACTATGAAATGCTGCAGGATGCGCACGCCGCCGTGGCCCGCATCATGCAATTGGCGCGCTCGCTGGATGGCGTGATTTCGGGTGAACACGGCATCGGCATCACCAAACTCGAATTTCTGTTGCCGGAAGAAATCAATCAATTCCGCGCATACAAACAGCGCATCGACCCGCACGGTCATTTCAATCGCGGCAAGCTGCTCGACACGCCCGGCATGGAAGCCGATTTGCGCAACGCCTATACGCCGTCGTTCGGCTTGATGGGACATGAATCGCTGATCATGCAGCAAAGCGATATCGGCGCGATTGCCAACAGCGTGAAAGACTGCCTGCGCTGTGGCAAGTGCAAGCCGGTCTGCAACACCCATGTGCCGCGCGCGAATTTGCTGTATTCGCCGCGCGACAAAATTCTGGCCACGTCCGCCCTGATTGAAGCCTTTTTATACGAAGAGCAAACCCGGCGCGGCGTCTCGATTAAGCACTGGGAAGAGTTTGAAGATGTCGCCGACCATTGCACGGTCTGTCACAAGTGCGCGACGCCGTGCCCGGTCAAGATCGACTTTGGCGATGTCTCGATGAATATGCGCAATCTCTTGCGCAAAATGGGTAAGAAGAGCTTCAACCCGGGCAAGGCGACCTCGATGTTCTTTTTGAACGCGAAAGACCCGGCCACCATCAAGGCGGCGCGCAGCGTGATTTTCGGCCTGGGGGTAAAAGCGCAGCGCTGGGGCAATCGCATCTTGCGCCAAGCGGTGAAAAAACAAGTCGCCGCGCCGCCGGCCTCGATCGGCAAGGCCCCGGTGCGTGAGCAGGTGATTCACTTCGTCAACAAAAAAATGCCGGGCAATCTGCCCAAGAAAACCGCACGCGCCCTGCTCGATATTGAGGACGACAAGATTGTCCCCATTATCCGCAACCCGCGCGCCACCAGCAGCGACACCGAAGCCGTGTTTTACTTCCCCGGCTGCGGTTCGGAGCGACTGTTTTCGCAAGTCGGCCTGGCCACCCAGGCCATGTTATGGCATGCCGGGGTGCAGACTGTCTTGCCGCCGGGCTATCTGTGCTGCGGCTATCCGCAGCGCGGCGCGGGCGACTATGACAAGGCGGAAAAAATCATCACCGATAACCGGGTGCTGTTCCACCGCGTGGCCAACACCCTGAACTATCTGGATATCAAAACCGTGGTGGTGTCTTGCGGCACCTGTTATGACCAGCTGCAGGGCTATGAATTTGACAAAATCTTCCCCGGCTGCCGCATCATCGACATCCACGAATTTTTGCTGGAAAAAGGCATCAAGCTGGAAGGCGTGAACGGGGTGCGCTATATGTACCACGACCCCTGCCACAGCCCCTTGAAGCTGCAAGACCCGCTGAAAACCGTCAACAGCCTGGTTCAAGCGCAGGGACAAGCCAAGATTGAAAAGAATGACCGCTGCTGCGGCGAAGCCGGCACCCTGGCCGCCAGCCGCCCGGACATTTCGACCCAGATCCGCTACCGCAAGGAAGAGCAGCTGATGCAGGCGACGGAAAAATTGCGCGCCGATGGTTTTAACGGCGACTTGAAAATCCTCACCTCCTGCCCGGCCTGCTTGCAAGGGCTGAGCCGTTTTGATGATGACACCGGGGCCAGCGCGGATTACATCGTGGTGGAAATGGCGCGCCATATTCTGGGCGAGAACTGGCTGGTGGATTTTGTGCACAAAGCCAACGCCGGCGGGATTGAAAGGGTGTTGGTATGAGCGATTGCGTATTATGCGCGGAAGACGGCGGCGCACTGATCTGGCGCAATGCGGCAATGCGGGTGGTGCTGGTGGATGACGCCATGCACCCGGCATATTGCCGCGTGATCTGGAACGCGCATGTGGCGGAAATGAGCGATTTGACGCCCGCCGAACAGGAAGCCATGATGCGCGCGGTGTTGCTGGTCGAGCAGCAGATGCGCGCCGTCATGTCGCCGCACAAAATCAATCTGGCCAGCCTGGGCAATATGACGCCGCATTTGCATTGGCACATCATTGGCCGCTGGCCGGACGATGTGCACTTCCCGCAAGCGATCTGGGGCGCACTGCAACGCGACCCGACAGCCGCCAATTTAAGCGCACGGCGCGCACAATTGCCGGCCTTGCAAGCCGCAGTGCACAGCGCATTGGCTGCCGCATTTACCGGATAAGATCATGCACACCCCGACCGAGATCACAGTTCACACTGTTTCGCGCACGCTGGAAATCGCGTTTGAAGATGGCGCACATTTTCATTTGCCGTTTGAATATCTGCGCGTGTATTCCCCTTCCGCCGAAGTGCGCGGTCACAATCCTGAACAAGCCGTGCTGCAAACCGGCAAGCGTGATGTATTAATTGAAAAACTCGCGCCGGTGGGACACTATGCGCTGCAAATCTTCTTTTCCGACGGCCACGACAGCGGTTTGTTTTCCTGGAATTATTTGCACGAGATGGGCGAAAAACAGGCGGCCTGGTGGGAAGCGTATTTGCAAAAACTGGATGCCGCCGGCCATGGGCGCGAGGCGGGACGGGATTTGCCCATGGTGACGGCGGGCGGCAAGGCTTGTCAAAGTTAAGAGGTGAGCCATGTGCGCGAATTTGATCCGCTTGCTTGTTGCAAGCCTGTGCCTGCCGCTATTGATGCACAGCGCACGCGCCGCCACACCCTGCGCTGACAGCAAAGGCCAGGTTTTACCGCAAGGCAAATTGCTGATTGTTGGCGAATTGCATGGCAGCCAGGAAATCCCGGCGTATGTCGGACGCTTGCTGTGCGCTTATGCGGAGCAGAAATTGCCTGTCATCTTGCATGTCGAGTTCCCGGAAAGCCATCAAGAGGCCTTCAACGCCTTCATGAACGAAGCTGATGAGGCGAAAGCCGAAAAGCTGGTTTTGGAGACGGATAAATGGAGCAAATGGATGGCGGACGGCTCCACCAGCCGCGCCATGCTGGATTTGTTCAAGCTGGCGCGCAAACTGCGGCAGAGCGGGACGCAGGTCTTATTGAATGCATTCACCAGCACGACCGGCCTGCCGCCGCCATTGACGCCGGGACTTGCATTTGTGCAGCATTATTCAGAGGCCGCCAAAGCGGCGAACGTGGAAATGCGCATGGCGCAATATCCGGATTATCGGCATCTGGTGCTGGTGGGGGAATCGCATGCGGAGAAATACGCCGCGCGCCCATGGCTGCCGATGGCTTACCGTTTATCGCGCCTGCTGCCGGTGCGCACCTTGGGTTTTACGTTTGACGCAGCGGATGCCTGGGTTTGCAGGGGGCCGAAAGACAAAATCATTTGCGGCGCCACAGCTATCGGCCCACGCAAAATTTCCCCGCTGGAGTTTGATGAAGTGGTGCACATACCCAAGTTAAGCGCATCGCCGCCGGCGGTTGCGCGCAAACCGGAGTAGGCGTCCACCAGCGGCTGCAGTGTGCTTGTGGGGGGCTTTAGCCCCGAATCGGCGCTTGCGGAAAACCAAGGCTGTTTTCGCGACTGAAGTCGCTGCCACAACAACGATAGAAGCTGGCAGTAACACCAGGGAATCGCAAGGGCCTGCAATGCCTCATTCAACATCCTGCGGCTTGGCCTGTGTCGGCAATACCGCAGGCAACTCCAGCTGTACAACTTGCGCTTGCGATTCTTGGCCCCGCATCACAGGTTTGATGGCATGGGCATAGGGCGCCAAATCGACTGTGGCTTCGGTTTTGCAATAGGGGCAGGCGACCAGCAAAACCTGGAGCCTGCTGACTTCGCGCTGCAGGGTGTATTCCTTGCCGCAATCGGCATTGCAGCATAAAAACCGCAAACGTCTTTGTTCCATCATCTCACCCCAAACTCAATAATGCGCACAAAATGCCGGCGAAAAATAAGAGGCAGGAGGCAATCAGCCAACGCCGTTTATCGTGGGCGCTCAAGACAAAAAAATCTTCTATGCCTATGCCCTCATGCAAGCGCGCCGGGTCTTGCTTGAAGATGCGGGTATCCACTTTTCGCACACGCGGGAACAAGGCCAGCAAGGTGCACAACAAGGCCAGCAGCCAGGCGCCCGCGCCAAGATAGACGGGCAGGCTTAAAACCAGCTTGGGATCTTTGCCTTGCAGCAGCGTGAGCGCAGTGACATACAAGCCGGGAATCGCCAATTCCAGGCCCAGCAGGCGCTCAGCCAGCTTATCCATCAACTCGCATTGCGCGGGAATGGCTTCATAAAACTTCTGCCGCAGGATTTTTTCCTGCTCGGAAATGGGGCGGGTGGGGATGGGGTCATTCATGGCTGGCTTCCGTTTCGGGGAATTGTTGGGAGAGGGCTTCCCAGTCATTAATGCCTGGCTTGAGGCCAAGATGTGTTGCGAGTTCTGACAGTTTTTCTAAAATCTTACCCATATTTATTTTTTTTGCAATTCGATATGCTAAAAGCCAGGCTGAAAATGATTCCTTCAGTTGCTTCTTTTCAGCATAGAAATGACCGGCATTGTACAAACTTATACAAAACCCTGGAAAATCTCCGATATTCCGTTGAATATCACATCCCTTTATCAAATAATCAATGGCAACATCACACTCACCCATTCTTTTATATGCATCATAAGTATTACAAAGCACCAAAGCCATCTCCCTCTTCGCTCCTATTTTTTCACAAATCTTAAGAG
The DNA here is from genome assembly GCF_037300705.1 of Massilia sp. W12. Taxonomy (NCBI): domain Bacteria; kingdom Pseudomonadati; phylum Pseudomonadota; class Betaproteobacteria; order Burkholderiales; family Oxalobacteraceae; genus Massilia; species Massilia sp. W12. The sequence goes on from NZ_CP147776.1 coordinate 4,184,982, forward strand.
CTTGCCCTAGGCACTCCAGAGCTTGCGACAAATCTCCCCGCTCCTTACAGACAGAAGAAATATTATTCAAAGTGACAGCACAACATAATTCATCGCCATACTCCATCGAAAATTCCAGCGCCCTCTTAAAATACATCAATGCATCTTCATAACGCCCCTCTTCATTATGAATTAGTGCAATATTATTCAAAACATCCCCCATGGATTCTTTTTCACCAATAGACTCGAGAATATTCAATGACTCCAGCAGCTTAAGCATTGCAACATCATTAAAACCCAGATCCCTATATACTTGGGACACATTATTTATATTAGCCGAAATAGATCTCTTATCCCCAACCATCAAATTAATTTCCAACGCCTCCTCAAAAAAACTCAAAGCCACATTAAAATCCCCCTTTACATAATAGATATTTCCAATGCCATTGAGCGCAGCACTCTCACCAATTTTGTCTCCCATTCTCCTTTGCATATCAAGCACACACCGCAAACAAGATAGTGCGGATTGATACTCACCACGAACAGAGTGGATTTCCGAAATGTTATGTAAAGCAGCTGCTTGCCCCTCCACCTTCCCAATTTTATTAAAAATTTTCAAAGCACCTTTAACATATTCCAACGCAGCATCAACATCCCCTCTATGCTTCAATATCTGCGAGATATTATTTAATGCACACCCCTCCCCTTCTTCATTACCACTTTCACGACTAATAAGAAGAGCGCTCTCCAAAAAATTCATTGCCTCATCAAACATTCCCTGTGTTTTATATATCTGAGAAACATTATTCAAAATAAGACCTTGTGCTATCCTATCATTTAAATTAACTGCAATTTCCAAGGATTGAAAATAGTACTTCCTGGCACTCTCATAGTCACACTTTCTACAATACAACGCCGCCAAATTATTCAGCACAAAAGACTCTCCTGCCGCATCGCCAATTTTCCGTCGAAGCTCCAAAGATTTCATCAAATGTATAAATGAAGAGTCCAAATCACCTACAGCCAAATAAAGCTTCCCCATTTGTCCAAACGCTTCCCCTTTTATTTTTAAATCTTCAGTGCCACAAATATAAGGCAACCAATCATGCAACAACGCTATATATGCACCAGCGAACGTCTTTCGTCCAACAATTTCATCCAACGTCAGGCGGTTCGCCTCTTCATGCCGCTCCGCCCGACGCAAAGCATGATGCACCGTGATTGCCTGTTCCAGCGTTTGCCTTTCATGGTCAAATAAATACACCTGATAATCCGCCGCCGTCTGCGCATGCCGCATATCATCATCCAGCTCACCACGCGCTTGCAGCCAGTCTGTCACCAAGGGCGAGCATTGATACTCCACCGCCTGCCATTCTGGCGCAAAGCTCACTTCCAGCAGCGACACATCCAACAAGGCTTGCAAGGCCGTTGGCGCATCCGGCAAATCCTGTGCGAGCACGAACACACCCTCCTCCGGCACCGGCGTGGCGTACACCGGCACACGCCGCAACAATTGATATGCCGGGGCCGGCAAGCGGCCCAGGATGGATGCCAAGGCCATATCGGTTTGCAGCTCTTCCTTGCTTGCCGCCAGTTTGGCTAAAAACGCTTCTTCTTCACGCAAGCCACCCATGCCCTGCAGCGCCTTGGCGAAAAATTCCAAACCCCGGCTATTGCCAAACAAAGTCTGATACACCCTCGACAATTGCGCAGGCTGCAGAAAATGAGCTGGCAAACCGGCGCGCAAAGCCAGTTGCAAAAAATCGCCGTAATTCGCTTTATTTAAAGCATGATGCTGCCCCGTCCAGCCCGGCAAATTCCAGCGCGAAGTGGCCAGCACCGCCACACCCGGCGCGGCGCAAGCGGCGTGCAGCCAGGCCGCTAATTGCGCATCTGTAATTTGATGGCTATCCGCATCTTGCAGACTTTCCAAATTATCGAATAAGAGCAAAACCGGCTTGTCAGACTGCGTTTGCAGCAAAGCAAAAAACTTCTGCGCCCGCTTGCCTTCATCCTGCACGCCAAAACAATAGCGGCTGTATTTTTCATTCGCCTCGCTATCCAAGGCCATTTGCAAGCTTTCAAACAGAAACTCATGCCATGTATTGCCGCTGCGGGCGCTGAAAGCAAACACCTGCCAGCCGCGCGCCGCCATTTCCTGCGCCAGCTTGCCAGCGAAGCTGGTTTTGCCCTGGCCGCCAGGGCCGGTCAGTAAGAGGTTCTTTATCTTGCCGGTAAACAAGCGCTGTTTGAATTGGCGCATTTCATTGCGCCGGCCAATAAAGCGTTCCGGCAAACGCACTTCGCCCACATGCTGGCTGAGCTGGATTTGATAGGCGGCGGGTTGTGGCTGAAAATGCCAGTCTATGAGTGCATGCCCGGCATCACGCGAGAGTAAAACGGGCAAGCACCATTGGCCAGGGCTGTCGGCTGCCAAGTGACGCGCATCCGGCGCCAGTTGCTGCATGGCGCTGCGCGCGCTTTGCACGGCCAGGTCGATGCGCTCGCCGCGTGCGATGGCGTCGCACAGCGTATGCGCAAAGGGTATCCCGGCGTCATCCAGCACCGCTTCGCGCATGCCGATCACAAAGGGGACGCCTTGCGCACTCAAACATTGCGCCAAACCCTGCGCCAAATCGCTGGAAGCCAGCGCCTTGGCGCTTTCACATGCCGACAGCACCACCGCTTGCACGCCGCTGCCTATCATGGCTTGCGCCAAAGCCTGATCGCGCACCGGGTCCGGCGCGCCGTATTCATCTTCAAAATAAAATACGCCGTGCGCCTCATCGCTTGCCGGCGCGTGTTGAAAACTGCCATGGCCGCTTAAAAACAAAACATGCGGCTGAAAATCTTTGATTACGCTTTGCAAGCTGGCGAAACGGCCATCCTCCGGTATTTCCAGATGCAGCAAGCCTTTGCCTATCCAGGGCATCAGTGCGGCTTGCACCCGGGCTTGCTCTTCTTCCACTTTCAAACGGCTCACGCCTTCGTGCCCCGCTTCCGGCATAGACGAAAACAACACCACGCGCAAAGGGCCGCGCGCCAGACTGCGCGCGCTGGGCGCATCGGCGGCAAGCAGGCGGCGGCTGAAGGTGAAGGCGGGATGTTTGGCCAAAAAGCCGAGTGTGGGGTGGTGCAGGCATTCCCATGGCAGGCTGTGTACGGCGGGCGCGCTGCAGTGCAAGATCAGCGGCAAAACCGCCGCCCCGGCGTGCGTGCGCGCTGCGGCGAAGGCGGCTTCGTCGATTTGCAAGGCTTGCCACAGGGCTTGGCCTATGGCTTGCAAAGCGCTTTCCGGCGCCGGCACATGATTGGCATAGGCTTGCGCCAAGTCGCGTGCGGCGCGCAACAAGTCGGGCCGCGCTTGCAAGAGATCGGGCGCGGCTGGCAAATAAAATGCTTGCGGGTGGATCTGCTGCGGCATGTGGGGCCATCCTGCTTTTTAACTGGAATAGCTGAACTGTAAGCGATTTCAATACAGTTTGTCACTCAGCATGCCGCATTACTGCGCTCAGTCTTGATAGCCCCAGGGTGCGGGCGGTGCGGGAATCGGCTTTTTCAAATCAAAATTGACGCGGAATTCTCTGCCTTCGCGCACCAGGCGATAGCTGAAGGTGTCGGGGTAAATAAAAATCTGCCAGGTGTTGCCCAGCGATTGCGGAATGCCGGCAGCGACAAAGGATTCTTTGGAATATTGATCCGCCGGAAAGGATTGCACCTGCGCCCATCCCGCATCCAGCGTATGCCCGCCGTACATGGTTTGCGCATCAAAACTGCCGTCCTGGTGGCGATGGTCATGTTTCAATGAGAGTCCTGAACCGGTTTTTTTGATAATCCAGGTGCGTGAGCGATTCTCGCCGACATGAAAGGGAATCTGTATTTCCTCATTGCTGCAGCGGCGCACATGCATGACCAGACGGCCCTCGAAACCATCTGATTTGGGCTGATCCAGCACCACCTTGCCCTGAAACGCCTTGCCGCACAGCGCGCGCACATGGTTAAAAAAAGCGTCATGCGTGGGAATGGAGACCAGCGGCGCGGGAGCGAATTGCACGCCCTGGCTGGCATGCGCAGCGCCGGCGCACAAGAACAGGGCAAGACTGAAGAGGCGAAATTTCATAGCAAGCTCATGCAAGAAGATGGGCCGGCCAGTGTAAGCGAATTTTGCCCGGCTGGATCAGGATGCCGATTTGAATTGCAGCGCCCGCAGTGAAAAGCCTGTCACCATGGCGGTGCCGCTCAAGACCAGGAGCGCGCCGGCCAGGGTGTGCCAACCCACGCTTTCCTGCAAAAACAGTACGCCCCATAGCGTGGCGAAGACTGGAATTAAAAAGGTGCCGGTGAGAGTGGCGGCCGGGCCGATTTCCGCCACCAGACGGAAATACATCAGATACGCGATGCCGCTGCACAATATGCCCAGCATCAGCAGGGCCAGCCAATTGCCGGCAGTGGGTGTGGCCGCCATCGGCGCGGCGCTCCACACCAGCGGCGCCAGCAGCAGGCTGCCGGCGGCCAGTGTGCCGAGCGCATTCGCATGCGGTTGCGGGGACGGGCCATGCGCGGTGTACACGCTGGCCAAGCCGAAACTCAGCGCCGCCAACAACCCCGCCGTCAAGGCCAGCCCGCCGCCCGCCGGCAGACTGAGGGTTTCAACCCCGGCCAGCACCGCCACCCCGGCCAAGCCCAGCAGCAAGCCGGCCAGGACTTTCAGCGGCGGGCGCTGGCGCCGCCAGCATGCGCCGAGCAAAGCGGCCCACATCGGCGAAGTGGCGTTCAAGACAGAGAGTAAGGAGGCGGACAGCATTTGCACCGCATAGCCGGTCAGCAAGAAAGGCAGCAGGGCATTGATCAGACCGAGGATCAGGTAATGCCGCCAATAGCGCGCCAACTCCAGGCGCCGCCCCCACAGCACAGCCATCAGCCATAAAAACAATGCGCCCAACAGCAAACGCCCGAAAATCATGCGGCTTGGCCCGAATGGGCTGACGCTCAGACGCATGAATAAAAACGTGGCGCCGCTGATGGCGGCGAGCAAGACCAGGCGGGCGAAGCTGGAAGGAGTCATGGCCAGGCTGCGGCGCAACTGGCGCCAAATTGAGATGCGGCAACAATACGGGAGGATGCGCGCGGCGGCAAATGTTTTTTACAGCAGCAAGCGTTCAGCCGAGGGTGGGCAGACCGGCCAATCAGAAGGCAAGGCGCTTAACCAATGAAGGAATCAAATTGCAAATCAAATTCCTGCAAGGCTTTTTGCGCGTTTTGCATTTTGCGGCGGAATTCCGGGCCGCGTTGCAGCGCCAGCCCGACGGCGAGAATGTCGATCACCATCAAATACGCCAGGCGCGCTGAAATCGGCGTGTAGGGGTCGGTGTTAAACACCAGGTCCACCGGCAGCAAGACGGTGGCGGTTTCAGCCAGCGGGGTGCCGGACGGGGCCAGCACAATCACTGCCGCGCCGCCTTTTTTCGCCAGTTGCGCGCTGCGCACCAGCGCGGTGTTATTGCCGCGCTGCGAAATCGCCACCAGTGCGTCCCCTTCACGGAGCAAGGCGGCGGCGATGGCGTGAATGGTGGGGTCGGAATACGCCACCGTGGGCACGCCGGAGCGGAAGAATTTATGCTGCGCGTCGGTGGCGATGATGCCGGATGTGCCCTGGCCGTAAAACTCGATTTTGTTGGCGCGCGCCAAAATATCCAGCGCGCTTTGCACCGCTTCCGGCTGGATATTGTTGCGCATATCGAGCAGGGTGTTAATCGAGCGGCTGCAAATTTTATTGATCAAGTCGCCGGCCAGATCATCTTGCGCCGGCTGTTCGCTGGCCCCGGGCAGGGCTAGGGCCAGGCTTTGCGCCAGCTTGAGTTTGAACTCTTGCCAGCCGTCATAGCCCAGACTGCGGCAAAAGCGCACCACGGTCGGTTCGGAGACTTGCGCGGCGCGCGCCAAAGCGCTGATGTTTTCATTCACCGTCAATTGCGGATTGTCCAACACCGCCAACGCAACTTTGCGTTCGGATTTGGAAAAACTCTCCAATTGGGTGCGGATCGAATCAAGCAACATGGTGTGTCCTGCAATCAGTCTTCCGGCAAGGCTTCTTCACGCCATTGCAAACCATCGCGCCCGATCAGGGCGGAGGCGGCCGCCGGCCCCCAGGTGCCGGAGGCGTAAGGCAGCGGCGTGTTTTCTTCCTGCTCCCAGTAATTCAAAATCGGCTCCACCCATTCCCAGGCGGCTTCCAATTCGTCGCCGCGCATAAACAGGGTGAGCTGGCCGCGCAGCACGTCAAGCAAGAGCCGTTCATACGCTTCCATGCGCGGCATTTTAAAGCTCTCGCGGAAATCCAGCTCTAATTCGGCGGGTTTCAAGCGCATGCCCTCGCCCGGCGTTTTGGCCATCAAATTCATGCGCAAACCTTCATCCGGCTGCAAGCGGATCACCAGGCAATTCGGCTGAAAGCTGTTGGTCGATTGCTGGAAAATGGAGTGCGGAATGGTTTTGAAGCGCACCACGATTTCCGCCAGCGAGTCGGCCATGCGTTTGCCGGTGCGTAAATAGAAGGGTACGCCGGCCCAGCGCCAGGAATCAATTTCCGCTTTCAGCGCGACAAAGGTTTCGGTGCGTGAATTTTTCGGCGCATCCGGTTCGTCCCGGTAGGCCGGCACGGCGACGCCGCGCACATGTCCCGCCCGGTATTGCCCGCGCACCACGTTTTGCGCCAGGGTGGCCGGGGTGAAGCGGCGCAGCGAGCGCAGCACTTGCAGCTTTTCATCGCGCACCGCATCCGGCGCGATGGAACTGGGCGGCTCCATGGCGACAATACACAGCAATTGCAGCAAATGATTTTGCAACATGTCGCGCAAGGCGCCGGCGGTGTCGTAATAGCCTAAGCGGTTGCCGACGCCGAGTTGCTCGGCAATCGTGATCTGCACATCGGAAATCCATTCGCGCCGCCACAGCGGTTCAAACAGGATATTGCCAAAGCGCAGGGCGAGCAGGTTTTGCACCGTTTCCTTACCCAGATAATGGTCGATCCGGTAGATTTGCGATTCTTCAAACACCTGCCCCACTTCAGCATTGATCTGGCGCGCGCTGGCCAAATCGCGGCCCAGCGGTTTTTCCAGCACCACGCGCGAGTTCGGCGTGGCCAGGCCATGTTGCGCCAGGTTGTGACAGATGCGGGAAAAGATATGCGGCGGGGTCGCCAGATAGTACACGCGGGTGATCGCGGCGTCGTGGCGCAAGGCGTCCACCAGCGGCTGGTAGCTGGCGGCATCGGTGGCGTTCAAGGAGACATACACCAGGCGCGCGCAGAATCTGTCCCATATTTCCTGATTAAATGCGCTGTGTTTGATGTGCGGGCGCGCATTGGCGTTGACGGCGGCGATGAATTCCTCATGGCTCCAATCATGCCGCGCAACGCAGATGATGCGCGCGCCGGCTGGCAAATCATTTGCAATTTCACGCGCGCACATTGCCGGCAAGAGTTTGCGCATCGCCAAGTCGCCGCTGCCGCCGAACAGAACCAGATCGAAGTCATTGAGTACCATATGCATCCAGGAATTATGTGTTGGTCGGGATGCGCTGTTTGTCAGCGCTTTTCGTAAATTTACTACACAAAATTCCTTTATACAAGCAAATTTACTACATTTATTCCGGCAACAAGGGGCAAACCGGCCTTTCCATCACTCTGCAAAACCGCATTTATCGGAGAGGGGCCAGCGCAAGCGCAGCGTGCTGACAAAGTGGTGCGGCTGATCCGTGAGCGGGTCGCGAAAGCGTAATTGCTGCGCCAGCAATTGCAGCGGTTTGCTGAAATCGTCGCTGTTTTCCGGCAGCACTTGCGGATACAGTGCGTCATGAAGCAGGGGCGCGCCGAGGGCCGCCATCTGCACCCGCAATTGATGGGTGCGCCCGGTGTGCGGCTGTAAGCGATACAACGCCCAGGGGCCATCCTGCGCCAGTACGCTGATGCGGGTCAAGGCATTCGCTTCGCCCGCCACTTCGCGCATGGTGAAAAAACGCTCGCCGGTTTCGATCCGGCTGGCGTATTCAAATGGCGTCGCGCGCCCGCTCAGCAGCGGGGCCACCGCCAGATAATCTTTTTCCACGGCCCGCCGGGCAAACAGGTTTTGATACGCGCCGCGCGTGGCAGGATTGCAGGAAAACGCCACCAGGCCTGCGGTTTCACGGTCGATTCTGTGCAATGGGGACAACTCCGCCAATCCGGTGCGGCGGCGCAAGCGCACTTGCAGGGTTTCACGCAAAAACCGTCCAACCGGGGCCACTGGCATGAAATGCGGCTTGTCGGCCACCAGCAAATGCGCGTCTTGATACAAAATGGTTTCTGTGAAGGGCAAAGGGGTTTCCGGGCCAGGATCGCGATAATAAAAAATCCGCATACCGGGCTGGTATGGCGTATCCGCTTGCAAAATCCGGCCATCTTGCGCCACCACTTCGCCAGCGGCAAAACGCGCCTGCCAGATTGCCGCATCGATTTTGTCAAAGCGAGCGCACAGAAAGTGCAGCAAATCCGGCCAGGCCCCTGGCGGCAGCCATAAAAAACTGGCCGCCACGCCATCGCGCAGCGGTAAGGGGGATGGCGGGTGATGTGCGACAGCCATGCTGTTATTCCTGAGAAAAACGCCAGCATAGACGATTTGCACGGCGCCGGGGCGGCCTGGATTGCGCCGGCGCGCGGCTGACGCGCTTACCCCACTCTTGCCCTCTGCCGCATCAAGGCTGCGCTTTCGGCGCGCCGCCGCAGACGCTGCGCCAGCTAAAGCCTGTCACCAGAGCTGTGCCGCTCAGTACGCACAGTGTCCCGGCCAGGGTATGCCAGCCGATGTGTTCTTGCAAAAACAGGGCGCCCCATACAATGCCGAATACCGGAATCAAAAACGTCACCGTCAGCGCGGAAGCTGCGCCCAATTCCAACACCAGGCGGAAATACAGTAAATACGCCACCCCGCTGCACACCACACCCAGCGCCAGAACCGCCAGCCAGATTGCGGGGCCGGGTATGGCGGGCGGGCTGGGCGCCAGCAGGGCCAGCGGCGTCAACAGCAGCATCGCAGCCCACATGCTGCCATGCGCATGCGCAAACGGTTCTGCCGCCGGTGCGTTTTTGGTGTAGATGCTGGCCAGCCCATACGAAAATGCGGCCCCCAATCCAGCCGCCAGGGCCAGACCGCTCCCCGCCGGCAAGCGCAAACTTTCCACCCCAACCAGCAAACTCACGCCCAATACGCCAAGCAATAATCCGCCCCAGGCTTTGGCCGCCGGCAAAGCGCGCAGCCAGACCGCGCCGATCAAGCTCGCCCATAGCGGCGCGCAGGCATTCAAGACCGAGAGCAAGGAAGCCGACAGCGTTTGCGCGGCATACGCAAACAGCAGGAAAGGCAAGCCGGAATTCAACAAGCCCAATACAAGATAATGTTTCCATAAGCGCTTTGCCTGCAGCGCTTTGTGCAGATACAGGGCGACCGCCGATAAAAACAAGGCCGCCAAAGCCACCCTGGTGAAAATCAAGAGCGCAGGCCCGAACGCCGGCACGCTGATGCGCATCAACATGAACGATGCGCCCCAAATGGCGGAGAGCAAGAGCAGGCGGGCGAGATTGGCGGCAGTCATGGCGGTGCGGTGGCGGTGAAAGGACAGACTGCTACGATACGGGATAGGCGGCAGGGGGGCAAATGGATTATCCATGCTGACAGCAGGCAGTGTGCATAAAATCTGGCCCGGCGCCGCCGAATCCACGCCAGAGATTATGGCGTATAGTGGTAAGTCGCTTTCTTTGCATATTTCGCCAAACCCAGCAGCACAAATACGCCGCCGATTGTGGTGAAGTTGCAGCCCCCCTCTTTTGCGCAGGCTGGAAGATGTTCATTCACCCACTCCCTGGTCAATACGCCACTGCCGCTTAACTCAGCGAACGCCTGCCTGAATTCTGATTCCGTTACGCCTTTCGCATAGGGCTGGCCCGGGTTTTTATGATTCGGAATCCAATACACCAGCGCTTTTTCCCCTCTGCGCTTGCCCCATGCTTTCACTTTGAAATCCGATTTTGCTTCAGGCTTGGGAATTACAACGCCAAGCGGTATGTCTTGGCGAATCCGTTCGACAATATCCATATTGCCTCCTCCGATTTGCGATAGATCCAATCACGTCGTTTTCTCCAGCAGCGGTATGCAAAACCCCTGTCTTTGCGCGGCCTTATTTGAATAAATCAAAGGCTGAATTTAACGCCGCTCCGGCGCCAGGCCCGCTTGCGCCGCCAGCAATTGCGCATGTTTTTGCAAATCCACAGGGCGATGTTTCACCGTGGCGCTGGCGGGATTGTTGTCCAGATAATTTCCATTCACCCAGTTTTTGGCGGGACGGATTGGCCGGGGGACAAAACCGCCGCCGCAATTCGGGCAGGTGTTGTGCAAGAGATTGTCCACGCAATCGGCGCAAAAGGTGCACTCATAAGTACAAATGCGCGCCTGCGTGCTGTCCGGCGGCAAGGCGGTATTGCAGTGTTCGCAAGTTGGTCTGAGTTCTAACATAGCGTCTGTCAATGTGAATCTGGCGCCTGTATGGCGCAATGCGCATGATTGTAATCCGCTGCTTGCAATCTCCGTGCTTTCTGGCAAATTTCCAGCGCCGGCGCGGCGGAGCTTCAGCCATCCAAGCCCTGATCATAAGCCGCGTGCAAAGCCAACACCAGCTTTTGCATATCCGCCGCATAAAAGCCGGCTGCATTCATGGTGTTGATTTCCACGATTTTGATGCCTTCAGCAGTGTCGCACACATCCAGCACCAGGGTTTCGAGCGGCAACCATAGCGCAATCATTTGCCGCACAAAGGCATGCAAACGCTGATCCGCAAGAGGCGCATACTGCACCACACTGCCGCGCTTATACATGGATTGGGTAATGATTTCCCCTTTGACTATCCAAAAACGGAATTCGGCATAGACTTTTTTCGGTCTGGCCAATTGAATCAGCGATTGCAAATTCAAACCGGAGGGATCAAGCTCGCCGGCCTGGCGCAAAGTCTCACGCCAAGTCTCGAATGCCTCGCGCGTCATCACCTGGCCGGCGAAACCCTTGCTGTCATCGACCGGGCGCAAAAACAGTTCATCGGCAAAAAAATCCGCCTCGCCTATCGCTTGCACCTGCGAATCGGCATTCAGCATATGTGCGCCCCAATGCGCGCGCTGTGTGTCGAATTCATATCCGGCCAGATCAAATACGCCGGGATTCCAGCCAAAACGGCGCGCCACATGGCGCATCGAATAAGCGCCGAAGCAAATCACATTTTGATGCGTCACTTGCGGCGGCGGCAGCAATTCGCCGACAAAGGGAATCACTTTATGTTCGCTGAATGGCAAGTCAAACCGTTGCAAAGCATCACGCAAAGCCTGCCAGCCGGTTTCGTGAAATAAATTGTTTTGCAAAATCCAATGCATTTTTCAATTCCGCAATCCGCCATTTGTCATGGCAAAAAAAAACCGGCGCAGCTGCGCCGGTTTCAGCAGAGCAAATCGCTTGCTCAGTCAGCCTGTTTGCGCAGGAAGGCCGGAATGTCGTAAGTTTCCATGCCGTTCTTTTCCAGCGCGCGCACCTGGTCGGATGCGGTTTCACGGCGCCATACTGCCGGCGCTTTCAAACCTTCCAGCGGAGCATTCGCGCCGCTGGCGCCGCCCATGCCCTGGTTCATGCCGCCCGAGATGCCGCCGGCCGCCATGGTGGCGCCATTGCCGGTGCGCAGCACCGGGGTTTGCACCAGCTGCACGTTTTTCTTTTGATTGCGGCCCAGGCCGGTGGCGACCACGGTGACGCGGATTTCTTCGCCCATCGCGTCGTCGTAAGCCACGCCCTGTGCGATTTGCGCGTCCGGCGCCGCGAAAGCGCGCACTGCCGCCATCACTTCCTTGATTTCCTTGCCCTTCAAACCACGGCTGGCGGTGACATTCACCAGCACGCCGCGTGCGCCGGACAGGTCGATGCCATCCAACAGCGGGGAGGAAATCGCCTGTTCCGCCGCCAGACGCGCACGGTCGATGCCGGCTGCCGTGGCGGTGCCCATCATCGCCTTGCCTTGCTCGCCCATGATGGTCTTGACGTCGTTGAAGTCAACGTTGATGTGTCCCGGGACATTGATGATTTCGGCAATCCCGGCCACCGCGTTGTGCAACACGTCGTCGGCGTGTTCCAGCCATTCAATCATGCTGTCGTCTTCGTAGATCTCTTCCAGCTTTTCATTCAGGATCACGATCAGCGAATCAACATGCTTGGTCAATTCTTCCAGGCCGTTTTCGGCCACGTCCATGCACTTGCGGCCTTCGTAAGAAAACGGTTTGGACACCACGGCCACGGTCAGCGCGCCCATTTGCTTGGCGACTTCGGCCACGATCGGGGCTGCGCCGGTGCCGGTGCCGCCGCCCATGCCGGCGGCGATGAACACCATATGCGCGCCGCGCAAGGCGTCTTCGATGCGCTGGCGCGAATCTTCAGCCAATTTACGGCCCACATCGGGTTGCATGCCGGCGCCCAAGCCGGTTTCGCCGATTTGAATGATGTTATGCGCAGTGGACGCCGCCAGCGCTTGCGCATCGGTATTGGCGGCGATGAATTCCACTCCGCTCATGCCTTTATTGATCATGTGCTGCACTGCATTGCCGCCGGCGCCGCCGACGCCTACGACTTTAATCACAGTTCCCTGTGCCGCATTGTCAACCATTTCAAACTCCACCGTACCCACCATGATGTTATGCTCCTCGAAGTGCGGCTTCCAGTCACGAGACGTCAATCTTGATTCACGTCTGGGGGCTGGAAACTGCGGTTATCCCAATTATATGTTTAATCAATCCGAAAGCGCTTTTTTGCGCATTAAAAATTCCCTAAAAACCACTCTTTCATGCGCTGCCAGACCGCTTTCATCGAACCTTCCTGACGCGTGACGATATAACCGCGCAAATACTGCTTTTTGGCTTCCAGCAATAAGCCTAAAACGGTCGAATAACGGGGGCTGCGCACCACGTCCGCCAATTGACCGCGATAATCCGGTGTGCCCAATCGCACCGGCTTTAAGAAAATATCTTCGGCTAATTCCAGCATGCCCGGCATCAGCGCACTGCCGCCGGTCAACACCACGCCTGACGATAACACTTCCTCATAGCCGGACTCGCGCACCACTTGGTGCACCAGGGCGAATAATTCTTCCACGCGCGGCTCAATCACCGCCGCCAGGGTCTGGCGCGAGAGTGCGCGTGTGCCACGGTCGCCTAAGCCCGGCACATCCAGGGTTTCGCCCGGATCCGCCATCACCTGCTTCGCCACGCCGTGACGTAATTTGATTTCTTCCGCTTCCGCTGTCGGCGTGCGCAAGGCCATCGCGATATCGTTGGTGATTTGATCGCCGGCGATGGGAATCACGGCGGTGTGCCGGATCGCGCCTTCGGAAAACACCGCGATATCAGTGGTGCCGCCGCCGATATCGACTAACACCACGCCCAATTCTTTTTCATCCGGCGTCAAGACCGCATCGGCAGAGGCCATCGGCTGCAAAATCAGGTCTGACACTTCGAGACCGCAACGGCGCACGCATTTGACGATGTTTTGCACGGCTGACACGGCGCCGGTGACGATATGCACCTTGACTTCAAGGCGGATCCCGCTCATGCCGATCGGCTCGCGCACATCTTCCTGATTATCAACAATGAATTCCTGCGGCACGGTGTGCAGCAATTGCTGATCGGTCGGGATATTCACCGCTTTCGCCGTTTCAATCACGCGCAACACGTCTTGCTGTGTCACTTCTTTATCTTTGATGGCGACCATGCCGCTCGAATTGAAGCTGCGGATATGGCTGCCGGCAATCCCCGCATACACATTGCGGATTTTGCAATCAGCCATCAACTCGGCTTCCTCCAGCGCGCGCTGGATCGATTCGACGGTGGCTTCGATATTCACCACCACGCCTTTTTTCAGACCTTTTGATTCATGCTGGCCCAGGCCGATCACTTCGTGATGCCCGTCCGGCATCACTTCGGCCACCACCGCCACCACTTTCGAGGTGCCGATGTCCAGACCCACGATCAGGTTTTTTGCGTCTTTCGTCATGGTTTTCGCTTGCCTTCCTGCCCATTGAGGCGCGGCTTTTTCTTTGCTTCCTGCTTGTCGAGCGCGGCATCCAGACTGGCCGATTTCAAAGCCAGGCCATTCGGATAACGCAAATCGACACTCTCGATTTGTCCCTTCAAGCGCATCATCAATTGCGGATAAACCGCAATCAGGCGCTGCACTCTTTCCTGCATGGAATTGGCGCCTTCACGCCCGAGTTCCACACTCATGCCATTATTCAAACCCACGCGCCAGGCATAGCGCGCGGAAAGTTGCACGCTTTCCGCTTTCAAATCCAATGCTGCAAACCAGTCATTGAATTGCTGATACTTGGCCAAGACCTCTTTTTCGCTGCCAGCCGGGCCAGTAAACTCCGGCAGCGGATGATCATCATCCAACTGTGCTTCCGCCAGATTGGCGGTGAACACATCGCCCTTGGTGGAAATCAACTGTCCCTTGTCACCCCATGTGGCCAGGGCCACATGTTCTTCCAGCGTGACAATCAATTGATTCGGCCATTCGCGCCGCACACTGGCGCGGCGCACCCAGGGCACGCTTTCAAACGCGGCGCGCGCCGCTTCCAGATCCAGCGTGAAAAAATTCCCGCTCAAGCGCGGCAAAGCAACTGAGCGCACGGTCAAGGCGTTGATGTGCTGCAAGCTGTTTTTCTCATGCGCCTCAATCTTGATCAGTTGCAGATGGAACATCGGACGCTGCGACAGCCACATCAAGCCGATAGCGACCAGCGCCAGGCCGGCCAGCCCGAACAGGCCGGTGCCCAGTGCGCGCATTAAGCGGATGTCATGCCACATCGCTACGTCCCTTTTTCCTGTCAGCGACTTACGCCTGGCGTCCCTGCGCCATTTTCAAGCTGGCCGAAGCCAGAATTTCCAAACATAAATCCTCATAACTGATGCCAACCGCGCGCGCCGCCATCGGCACCAGCGAATGGCCGGTCATGCCGGGCGAGGTGTTCACTTCCAGCAGGAAAGGCTGTTGATCCGATTCGCGCAGCAGCACATCCAGACGGGCCCAGCCTTCGCAACCAATTGCGCGATACGCCTGCACCGCGATCTTGCTGATTTTTTCGGTCAGCTCAGGCGCCAATTGCGCCGGGCAGTAATAGCGCGTGTCGTCGGTGAAATATTTGTTCTGATAGTCGTAGTTGCCTTCCGGCGCGACAATTTCCACGATGGGCAGCGCATATGCCGCCTGGCCGCGTCCCAGCACGGCGACGGTCAATTCGCGGCCCTGGATAAATTCTTCCGCCAGCACCACCGCGTCAAATTGCGCCGCCAGCGCATACGCCGCCTGCATCTGCTGCGCATTCACCACCTTGGTGATGCCGATGGTTGAACCTTCATGCGGCGGTTTGGCGATCAGGGGCAGGCCGAGTTGCGCCACGGCGGCTTGCAAATCGCAGCTGGCGTCCAGAATTTGATAAGCGGGCGTGGGCAGTTGATGATTTTGCCAAATCATCTTGGTGTAAATCTTGTCCATTGCAATCGCCGACGCCATCACGCCGCTGCCGGTGTAAGGAATGCCGAGCTGCTCCAAGGCGCCTTGCATGGTGCCGTCTTCGCCGAAGCGGCCATGCAGGGCGATAAACACGCGGTCGAATTTTTCCGCCGCCAATTCCGCCAGACTGCGCTCGCCGGTGTCAAAGCCGTGCGCATCCACGCCCCGGCTGCGCAATGCCTGCAGCACGCCATTGCCGGACATCAAAGAGACTTCGCGCTCTGCCGAGCGGCCGCCAAACAAGACGCCGACTTTGCCGAATGCTTGCGGTTCAGATTTAGCGCTCAAGAGAGTGGTCATACTGTTTTTCCTTTCACTGTTGCAGCGCCTGCAGTTTGGCGGGCACGGCGCTGATCGAACCGGCGCCCATGGTGATCACCACGTCGCCTGCGCGCGCGCATTCCTGAATGGCTTGCGGCATCTGTTCAATTTCCGCCACAAAAATCGGGTCCACTTTGCCGCGCACCCGCAGCGCATGCGCCAGCGCGCGGCCATCGGCGGCCGGCAGCGGTGATTCGCCGGCGGCATACACTTCCGCCAGCAACAGCACATCGACGCCGGATAAGACTTGCACAAAGTCTTCAAACAAATCGCGCGTGCGGGTGTAGCGGTGCGGCTGAAACGCCAGCACCAGACGCCGCCCCGGATAGGCTGCGCGTGCGGCGGCGATGGTGGCGGCGGCTTCCGCCGGATGGTGGCCATAATCGTCCACCAGGGCGAATTTGCCTTCGCCGCTGCAGGCGAATTCGCCATAACGGGTGAAACGCCGGCCCACGCCATTGAATTCTGACAGGGCTTTTTGCAAAGCCTGGTCGTGCACCCCGATTTCGCGCGCAATCGCCACGGCGGCGCAGGCGTTTTGCACATTGTGCATGCCGGGCTGGTTCAAGCTCAGGGTCAAGGGCGCATAGCCGTTTTGCAATACGGTGAATTCCATTTTGTCGCCATTCGCGCGCGCCTCGACTGCGCGCACATCGGCCTGTTCATGGAAGCCATAGCTGACAATCGGACGCGAGACAAAGGGCATGATGTCGCGCACATTTTTATCATCCAGGCACAGCACCACCAGACCGTAAAACGGCAGGCGCTGGGTGAATTCGATAAACGCCTGTTTCAAGCGCGCCATATCGTGGCCATAGGTGTCCATATGGTCCATGTCGATATTGGTGATGACTTCAATCACCGGCGACAGATTCAGGAAGGAGGCGTCGGATTCATCGGCTTCCACCACGATGTAGTCGCCCTGTCCCAGTTTGGCGTTGGCTTTGGCGCTGTTGAGCACGCCGCCGATCACAAATGTGGGATCAAAACCGGCTTCCGCAAGCACGCTGGCGACTAAGCTGGTGGTGGTGGTTTTGCCATGCGTGCCGGCAATCGCGATGCCCTGCTTCAGGCGCATCAGCTCGGCTAACATCACGGCGCGCGGCACGATGGGGATATTCGCTGCGCGCGCCGCCAGCACTTCGGGGTTGTCGCTTTTCACGGCGGTCGAGGTGACAATCGCATGCGCGCCTTCGATATTGGCGCGATCATGTCCCTGAAAAATGCGCGCGCCGGCGGCCTGCAGGCGGCGGGTGGCGGCGTTGCTGCCCAGGTCGGAGCCGGAAATGGCGTAGCCGAGATTGAGCAGCACTTCGGCGATGCCGTTCATGCCGCTGCCGCCGATGCCGACGAAGTGAATATTTTTTACTCTGTGCTTCATGTCTTTATTCCGTCATCTGCTGCAACACGGCAGCAATGTGGGCGTTCGCCTGCCGCCGGCCCAGGCCGTGCGCGGCTTGCGCCCATTGCAAACATTGTTCCCGGCTGGTTTGCAGCAGGAGTTGGGCCAGGCGGTCTGGCGTTAATTCGTTTTGCGGCAGATGCAGCGCCGCGCCATGGCGTTGCATCATGTCGGCGTTATCGCGCTGGTGCGAGGTGGTGCTGGCGATAAACGGCACCAGCGCGCTGGCCACGCCGGCGGCGCTCAATTCGGACAAAGTAATCGCGCCGGCGCGGCAAATCACCAGATCCGCTTCAGCGTAACGGCGCGCCATATCGTCGATAAACGGCAACACTTCGGCTTGCACGCCGGCGGCCTGATAAGCTGCGCGCAGCGCGTCGATATGCTGCACGCCGGATTGATGTGTCACCAGTGGCCGTTTGTCTTGCGGCAGGCGTTGCAATGCTTGCGGCACAGTCTGATTCAAGACCTGGGCCCCGAGGCTGCCGCCCACCACCAGGATGCGCAGCGGGCCGCTGCGGCCGGCAAAACGCTGGGCCGGCGGGGCCAGCGCCAGAATCTCGGCGCGCACCGGATTGCCGCAGACTACCGCCTTGGCGCCCAGTTTGTCGGCTTCGGCCTGTTCCAGCGGGAAGCCGAACAGCACTTTGCGCGCATGCGGCAGCAGCGCTTTATTGGACAATAACAAGGCGGCGTCGGCATTCACCAGCACCAGCGGCAAGCCGGCCATGCGGGTGGCGAAACCGCCCGGCACGGTGACATAGCCGCCCATGCCCAGCACCACATCCGGCTTGCGTTCACGCAAAATCGTGCGTGCGCGCAAGGTGCTTTTCAGCAAACGCCATACGCCGCCCACAGTGTGCAGCAAACCTTTGCCGCGCACGCCGGAAAAATCCAGCACATCCATCGGAATCCCGCTGGGCGGCACCAGCCGGTTTTCCATGCCATGCGTGGTGCCCAGCCAGCTGACTTGCCAGCCTTGCGCCTGCATGGTGGCGGCTATCGCCAGGCCGGGGAAGATGTGGCCGCCAGTGCCGGCGGCCATGATCAAGAGGCGTTTCATATGCGCCCTCCCCGCATCAGCATGCGGCTTTCGTAATCCACTCTCAACAAAATCGCCAATCCCACACAATTAATCAAAATCCCGGTGCCGCCATAGCTCATCAAGGGCAGGGTCAGTCCCTTGGTCGGCAGCACGCCCAAATTTACCCCCATATTGATGAAGGCTTGCACCCCGATCCAAATGCCGATGCCCTTGGCCAGCAGGCCGGCAAAGGTTTGATCCAGGGCAATCGCCTGACGGCCAATGTCAAAGGCGCGCTTGACCAGCCAGTAGAACATCAAGATCACTGCCAGCACGCCGACAAAACCGAGTTCCTCGCCGATCACCGCCAGCAAGAAGTCGGTATGCGCTTCCGGCAGGTAATGCAGTTTTTCCACGCTGCCGCCCAAGCCCACGCCAAACAATTCGCCGCGCCCGAAGGCGATCAGTGAATGCGAAAGTTGATACGCTTTGCCTTGCGCGTTCACCTCATCCCAGGGGTTGAGATAGGCGAAAATGCGCTCGCGCCGCCAGGGCGAGAGCAAAATCACGGAGGTGAAAATGCCGATCAGGGTGGCGCTGATGCCGCCAAACCAGACGCCATTCACGCCGCCCAGAAATAAAATCCCCATCGCAATGCAGACAATCACGCCAAACGCGCCCAAGTCCGGCTCCAGCAGCAGCAACAGGCCAACCACGCCAACCGCCGCCGCCATCGGCAAAAAGCCCTTGGTTAATTGGTGCATGTATTGCTGTTTGCGCACGGTGTAGTCGGCGGCGTACAGCACAATCACCAGCTTCATCAATTCGGATGGCTGCAGATTGAAGCTCTTGATGCTGAGCCAGCGCCGCGCGCCATTCACCACTTTGCCAATGCCGGGAATCAAAACCAGCAGCAAGAGCACCAGGGTAAACACAAACAGATACGGCGCAGCGCGCTGCCAGAATTGCACCGGAATGCGGAACACAATGAACGAGGCGAACGCCGAGACGGCAATAAACGCCGCTTGCCGGTTGAGGAAGTAGTTTTGCGTATAGCCCTGATATTTGGGCGAGTCCGGCAGCGCAATCGAGGCCGAATACACCATCACCATGCCCAGCAGCATCAAAATCAAGACCACCCACACCAGTGGTTGATCGTATTCCATCATGCGCGAGGCGCGCGCCTGCCCGCCCGGGGAATCCGGGGCGCCGCGCTGCAGCCAGTTTTGCATGAAGGATGGCAATTGCATGTTCAGACCTCGCCTTTTTCCAGCGCCAATTCCTGCACCAGTCCAATAAACACTTGCGCCCGGTGCACGTAGTTGTCAAACATGTCGAAGCTGGCGCAGGCCGGCGAAAACAGCACTGCGTCGCCCTGCAGACAAGCGCGATCCGCCATTTGCACCGCTTGCGCCAGATCGGCCGCATGCAGCAAGGGCACGCCGCTGGCGGCCAGCGCGGCCTCGATTTGCGCGGCATCGCGGCCAAACAGAATCACGGCGCGCGCATAACGCGTCACCGGCGCGGCGAGCGGTGAAAAATCCTGATCTTTGCCGACGCCGCCGGCCAGCAGCACCAGACGGGCCGCGCCGCCATCGGCTTGCATTTCGCCGCCCAAGCCTTTCAAAGCGGCCACCGTGGCGCCGACATTCGTGCCTTTCGAGTCGTCATACCAGGCATGTCCCGCCACCAGGCGCACCAGTTCAACCCGGTGCGGCTGACCTTGATATTCACGCAGGCCGTGCAATAGCGGGGCCAGTTGTATGCCGCAGGCGCGGCACAGGGCGAGCGCGGCCAGAGCGTTGGCGGCATTGTGCTGGCCGCGCACTTGCAGCGCATCGACCGGCATCAAATGTTTCAGCATGGTCGGGATGGCCGGGGCCGCCTCGCCTTTTTTGCGCCGTTTTGGCGGGCCGTCTTCCTCTTCGCTGGCCTCGGCTTGCGCCAGCCATTGCATGCCGCGCTCAGCCACCAGGCCGAAATCGCCGCAGGCGCGCGGCGCATCCACGCCAAAGGTCTGCACCTTGGCCGGATCGGGGCCGTGCATCGCCATCACCAGCGCATCTTCACGGTTCAAAATGCGCACTGTGTCAGGGCCGAAAATGCGTGCTTTGTCGCGCCCGTATTCCGCCATATCGGCATGCCAATCCAAATGGTCTTGCGTCAAATTCAATACCGTGGCGGCATGCGGGTTCAAGCTGTAAGTGAAGTGCAATTGGAAGCTGGACAATTCCAGCGCCCAGACTTGCGGCAGGCTGTCGCTTTGCAGGCAGTCATACAAGACATCCAGCGCCGCCGGGCTGATATTGCCAGCCACTTGCACGCGCAGGCCGGCGCGCTGCGCCAGCTGGCCGACCATGCTGGTGACGGTGGTTTTGCCATTGGTGCCGGTGATGGCGATGATTTTCGGCGCGTATGCGCGGCTTTCCTGCAAGTGCTTGAGGGCCTGGGCGAAGAGTTCAATTTCCCCCCAGGGCGTGATGCCGGCGGCTTGCGCTGCAGGCAAAATCTGCGCCAATTCGCCGCGCGGGGCCAGACCGGGGCTGATCGCCAGCACATCCACGCCCTGCAGTAAATCCGCGCTGAATGCGCCGGCAATAAAGCATTCCGCTTCGCGCTCAGGATTCATGGCCAGCCATTGGCCCAGGCGCGCCGGCGCGCTGCGCGTATCGGCCACGCGCACCAGATAGCCGCGATATTGCAGCCAGCGCGCCATCGCCAGGCCGGATTCGCCCAGGCCAAGCACCAGCGCGACTTGCGGCGGCTGGGCCGGCGCCCCGGTTTGCGGCGCGGCGTCGGGCAAGGCTTGCTGCGCCGCCGGATTGCTCAGCGCGTCCGCCGGTGCGGCGGGGTACAGGTCTTCAGTTACGGGCGTCTCGCTCATGGCTTACCTCAATTTCAGCGTGGACAAACCGAACAACACCAAGACCATGGTGATGATCCAAAAGCGCGCCACCACCTGGGTTTCTTTCCAGCCCTTGACTTCAAAATGGTGATGCAGCGGCGCCATCAGGAAGAATTTCTTGCCCGTGCCGTAGCGCTTGCGGGTGTATTTGAAATAGCTGACCTGGATCATGACTGACAGCGTTTCCGCGACAAAAATGCCGCCCATGATGAACAGCACAATTTCCTGGCGCACAATCACGGCGATGGTGCCAAGCGCGCCGCCTAAGGCCAGTGCGCCGACATCGCCCATGAAGACTTGCGCCGGGTGCGCGTTGTACCACAGGAAGGCCAAGCCGGCGCCGGCCATGGCGCCGCAGAAAATCAGCAATTCACCCGCTCCCGGAATATACGGGATGAACAGGTATTTGGAATAAGTGGCATGTCCCGTGACATAGGCGAACAGGCCGAGCGCGCTGCCGACCATGACAATCGGCATAATCGCCAGACCATCCAGGCCGTCGGTCAGATTCACCGCATTGCTGGTTCCCACAATCACCAGATAGGTCAGAGTGATAAAACCCCACACCCCGAGCGGATAGCTGAAGGTTTTGATGAACGGCACGATCAAGTCAGCCTTGGGCGGCAGATACATCGAAAAACCGGATTGCACCCATTGCCAGAAAACGTCGAACACCTTGGTATTGTCCGGCGCCGCAACTGAGAAGGCCAAATACAAAGCGGCCACCAGGCCGATTAAGGATTGCCAAAAGAATTTTTCCCGGCTGCGCATGCCTTCCGGGTCTTTGTACACCACTTTGCGGTAGTCATCCACCCAGCCAATCGCGCCAAAGCCGAAGGTCACCAACAGCAGGGGCCAGATGAAGCGGTTGCCCCAATCGCCCCACAGGAAAATCGAAATCGCGATTGCGATCAGCATCAACACCCCGCCCATGGTCGGAGTGCCGCTTTTCACCAGATGGGTTTGCGGCCCATCGGTGCGCACAGCCTGTCCCACTTTCAAGCGGGTCAACATGCGGATCACCGCCGGCCCGGCAAACAGACCGATCATCAGCGCGGTCAGGGTGGCGAACACCGCGCGGAAGGTGATAAAGCTGAAAATCCGCAATGCGCCGATATCAGTCTGAAATTGTTGCGCCAGCCACATCAGCATCAGTGTTCTCCCTGCGCGCCCGGCTGGCCCGAAATGTGTTGCACCACCCGTTCCATACGCATGAAACGGGAACCTTTGACCAAGAGCACGGCATTTTGCTGACCGGCCAGATATGCGTCTAAGGCGGCATACAGCGCGTCGATGCTCTCGCAATGCGCGCCGGCGGCGCCGCCATTCGCCTGCCAGGCTTGCCAGGTGGCGCTGCAAGCCTGTCCCAGGCAAAACAGGGCATCCAATTTGCGCTCAGCCGCATAGGCGCCGACTTCAGCATGGTATTGCGGCCCTTGCGCGCCGACTTCGCCCATATCGCCCAAGGCCAGCACGCGCACGCCAGGTTCTGCCGCCAGCACATCAATTGCGGCGCGCACCGAATCCGGGTTGGCGTTGTAGCTGTCGTCAATCAAGCGCAGGCCGCTGGCTGTGCGGCTGCGCTGCAAACGCCCTTTGACCGCCTGGAAATTCTGCAAACCTTGCACAATCGCTTCCACCGATGCGCCGGCGGCAAAGGCGCAGGTCAAGGCGGCCAGGGCGTTTTTCGCATTGTGTTCGCCCGGCATCGGCAGATGCAGGGAAAAGGCTTGTTCGACACCCCGGATCTGCACCGTCAGGCGCTGCCCCTCGCCTTCCGCGCTGACGCTGCCGCGAATATCGGCGCCGTCTTGCAAGCCGAAGGTGGCGCAGCCGCGTTCGCCGGCCAGCTCGCGCCACAGCGGGGTGAACTGATCGCCATGCGGGAACACCGCAACGCCATTTGCCGGCAGCAGGCTGATGGCCTGGCCGTTTTCACGCGCGCAGGCTTCGACCCCATCCATGAATTCCTGGTGTTCGCGCTGGGCGTTGTTGACCAGCACGATTTGCGGCTGCGCAATGCGCGCCAGCCAACCGATTTCGCCCGGATGGTTCATGCCCATTTCCAGCACGGCGGCGCGGTGTTGCGGGCGCAGGCGCAAAGCGCTCAAAGGCACCCCGATTTCATTATTCAAATTGCCTTCGGTGGCTAACACCGCTTGCGCGCCGTAGTGGGCGCGCAGAATCGCGGCAATCATTTCTTTGACCGTGGTTTTGCCATTGCTGCCGGTCACGCCGATCAGCGGCGCGCGGCTCTTGCGGCGCCAGTCTGCGGCCAGTTGGCCCAAGGCGATCCGGGTGTTCGGCACGACAATCGCGGCGACTTGCGGCAACAACTGCAATCCTTGCGGCAGGCCTTCCACCAGCAGGATGGTGGCGCCGGCCAATTGCACTTCATTTAAAAAATCATGCGCGTCGAAACGCTCGCCGCGCAGGGCGATAAACAGGGCGCCGGGTTGCGCCTGGCGGCTGTCGGTGACAACCTCGCTCCAACTGGCGCGCAGATTGCCTTCCAGTTTGGCGTCGGTCAGGCAAGCGGCAGTCTCTGCTGCGG
The DNA here is from genome assembly GCF_037300705.1 of Massilia sp. W12. Classification (NCBI taxonomy): domain Bacteria; kingdom Pseudomonadati; phylum Pseudomonadota; class Betaproteobacteria; order Burkholderiales; family Oxalobacteraceae; genus Massilia; species Massilia sp. W12. The sequence goes on from NZ_CP147776.1 coordinate 4,208,790, forward strand.
TCATGCCTGCGGGAATGGGGGTATGCGTCATATACTTTCTCTGGTTTATGCCGAGCGCTTCATCGACACGCGCGTCGCAAGCGCGAGCTGGGCGTGGTCGGCATCGGAAAACGGCAGCTTTTTGCCACGGATTTCCTGGTAATCTTCATGTCCCTTGCCGGCGATCAAGACCACATCCTGACGCGCCGCATGTTTGACGGCGGACAAAATCGCGGCAGCGCGGTCTTCTATCGCTTGCAATGGCCGGCTGGCCCCGGCCAGAATCTGTTGAATAATCTGGTGCGGATCTTCACCGCGCGGATTGTCGGAAGTCACCAGCACATGCTCAGCGGCTTCTGCTATCTGTCCCATTTGCGGCCGTTTGCCCGGATCGCGCTCGCCGCCGCAGCCGAACACGCACCACAATTCGCCGCCGCGCTCCTGCGCCACCGGGCGCAGCGCGGCCAGGGTTTTGGCCAAGGCGTCCGGGGTGTGCGCGTAGTCGATCACGATCAGCGGCGCATCATGCCCGCCCAGTTGCTGCATGCGGCCAGGGGCCGGGTGCAAGGCTTCAATCGCTTCCTGCGCCACGCGCAGATTCACGCCGCGCCCCAGCAGCACGCCGGCTACCGCCAGCACATTGCTGACATTGAACAGGCCGACCAGATGGGTTTTGCATTGCACGCTGCCCCACGGGCTGTCGAGGTGGAATTCGGCCCCGCCGTGGCGGCTGCGGATTTCGCTGGCTTGCAACACGGCGATGCCGGGCAGGCTGGCGCCTTGCACGCTGTAGCCGATGATTTGCGGCAGATGTTGGCCGCTGGCGGCGGCGCGCTGCTGCATGCGCGCAACCAGGCGCGGCCCCATCGGATCATCCAGATTCACCACTGCGATTTTCAAACCCGGCCATTCAAACAGCAAGCTCTTGGCTTCTTCATAGGCTTGCATATCGCCATGAAAATCCAGATGGTCGCGCGTCAAGTTGGTAAACACCGCCGCATCCACATGCAAGCCGTTCATGCGGCCCTGCGCCAAGCCGATCGAGGACGCTTCCAGCGCCAGCGCCTGGGCCCCGGCGGCGCGCATCTGCACCAGACGGGTTTGCAGTAACACGGCGTCCGGGGTGGTGAAGCCGGTGGCGTCAAACGCTACTTCAACCTTGGCGCGGCTGGCGTGCAGCAAGCCGACGCCCAAGGTGCCCATCACGGCGGAAGGCGCATTCGGGCGCGCCAGCGCGCGTCCGCTCCATAAGGCGCAAGAGGTTTTGCCATTGGTGCCGGTGATCGCCACGGTGAAAATGTCGGCGTCAGGATGGCCGTAATATTCGCTGGCGATATAGCCGGCGAGTGTCTTCAATCCTGTCACGCCAAAGTGCGGTGCTTGCCAGCTGTCATCCCACACAAAACCGGTGTCATCGAACAGCACGGCCTGGGCCCCGGCGGCAAGCGCCGCGCCAATGTATTTGCGGCCATCGCCAACGTCGCCGGGATAGGCGAAAAACACATCGCCGGCTTGAATCTGCCGCGAATCCGCGCACAAGCGCACACAGCCTTCGGCGATGTGCAGATTGCCATGATGGTGTGGATGCGCGCCCAATTGCCAGGCTTGCGGCGCGGCAAACTGGCGCAGCCATGTCACGCTGGCGGCGCAAGCTGCGACCTGGGCCGGTTCTGCCGGACGGGAGGGGGTTTGCGCTTCAGTAATCACATATTCTCCTGCACACCGTCAGTCGGGATGATGATATTGGTAATCGTGGAGTCGGGCGCCACGTTCAGAGAACGCAGGGCATTCGCCGCCACAGCGGAAAAAGTCGGCGCGGCGACATCGCCGCCATAATGGAAAAAGCCGCCCGGTTCATCGATCATCACGGCGATGATGATGCGCGGGTCAGACATCGGCGCCATGCCCACAAAGGAGCCGATGTATTTGCTCTTGTCATAGCCGCCGCGCACCGGTTTGTAGGCGGTGCCGGTTTTGCCGCCGACCCGGTAGCCCGGCACTTGCGCTTTCGGCGCGGTGCCTTCGGGACTGACCACCGATTCCAGCATGACGCGCATATCGTGCGCGGTTTTGGGCGAAATCACGCTCTGACCTTTCGGCAATTCATTCACTTTCAGGAAAGACAGCGGAATGATGTCGCCTTCGCGCGCGAAAATCATGTAGGAGCGCGCCAGCTGAATCAGGGACACGGAAATACCGTGGCCATAGCTCATGGTGGCTTGCTCAATCGGGCGCCAGGATTTGGCCGGGCGCAAGCGGCCCGCCACCGCGCCCGGGAAGCCGAAGCGCGGGGCCTGACCGAAGCCGGCGCTGGTCAGTTCGTCCCAGAATTCCTGGGCCGGAATCTGCAGCGTGATCTTGGCCGTGCCCACGTTCGACGATTTTTGAATGATTTGCGAGACCGTCATCGCGCCATGCGGATGCGCATCGCCAATGGTGCGGCCGCTGATGGTCATGCGTCCCGGCGCGGTTTGAATCACGGTGTTGGGCGTGATGCGCTTGGTGTCCATGGCCAGCGCAACCGGGAACGGTTTCATGGTCGAACCAGGCTCAAAGGTGTCGGTCATGACGCGATTGCGCAATTGCGCCCCGCTCAAACCGGCGCGCTCATTCGGGTTGAATGTGGGGTAATTCGCCAGCGCCAGCACTTCGCCGGTTTTCACATCCAGCACCACCACTGCGCCCGCCTTGGCTTTGAATTTGGCGACGGCGTCTTTGAGTTGCGTGCTGGCGATGTATTGCAGCTTGGAATCAATCGAGAGCACCACTTCTTTACCATCGCGCGGTTCATTGCGGGTCGCGATATCTTCCACAATCCGGCCCAGACGGTCTTTGATGACGCGCCGGCTGCCGGGCTGACCGACCAGATTTTTTTGCTGCGCCAGCTCAATCCCTTCCTGTCCCATGTCCTCGGCATTGGTAAAGCCGACCACATGCGCCATCACCTCGCCTTGCGGGTAATAGCGTTTGTATTCTTTGCGCATTTCAATGCCGTCGATTTTCAGAGCGGCGATTTTGTCGGCAAGCGCAGGCTCGACCTGGCGTTTCAAATACACCAGGCTGCGTTCTTTATCCAATTTTTTATACAGCTCGTCTTCGCTTAAGTCGAGCAGCTTGGCGAGTTCTTTAAGCTGGCCGCGCCCGGCCGCCAGGACATCTTCCGGCACGGCCCAAATCCCCTTCACCGGCAGGGATGAGGCCAGCACTTCGCCATTGCGATCAGTGATGCGGCCACGGGTGGCCGGCAATTCCAATGTGTGGGCGTAACGCAATTCGCCTTTTTTCTGCAGGAATGCGGTGGAAATGCCTTGCAGCCAAAGCGCGCGCCCGATCAGCGCGGCAAATGCGGCAAACAGCAAGAACATGACAAAACGCGAGCGGCCCGAAGGCAGCTTGACGCTTAACATCGGGCTTTTGCAAAACGGCACGCCCTGTCCGGCGGCCACGCGCGCACTGTTCTTTTTCATTTGCCCTCCATGCCCAGATACTGGGTGCGTTCAGGGGTCAAGGGCATCATTTGCAGACTGTCTCGCGCCACCTTTTCAATCCGGGCGTTATTGCCCAGGGTGGATTGATCCAGTTGTAATTGCGACCAGGCGATATTCAATTGACGTTCTTCAGCGCGCGCCCGTTCGAGTTCGATGAACAGACGCCGGCCATCGTATTGCGCCCGCACCAGGGACAGGCCGCAGATGGTCAGCAAAAGGCAGAGCAAGAGATTGATGCGATTATTCGCGCTCATGCGGCCTCCCCGATCCGTTCCGCTATGCGCAACACGGCGGAGCGCGCGCGCGGGTTGGCGGCGACTTCCGCTTCGCTGGGCATGATGCGTCCCAGCAGGCGCATTTTCGGTTGCGGCAGCTCATGCGCGCGCAAGGGCAGGCGGCGGTCCGGCTGCTCGGCTTTGGCCAGACCGGCCATGAATTGCTTCACGATGCGGTCTTCCAGCGAGTGAAAACTGATTACCGCCAGACGCCCGCCGGGGGCCAGCAGATCAAACGCCTGGCTCAGTCCGGCTTCCAGGTCCGCAAGCTCTTGATTGATGAAAATCCGTATAGCTTGAAAGCTGCGGGTGGCCGGGTCCTTGCCCTTCTCCCGGGTTTTGACGGCGCGCGCCACGAGCTGGGCAAGCTGGAGTGTGCTTGAAATCGGTTCGACTGCCCGGCCAGCAACAATCGCCTTTGCAATCTGAAAAGCATACCGTTCTTCCCCATAATTGCGTATCACTTTCTCGATAGATTCCAAACTGGCTTGATTCAACCACTCTGCGGCGGAAACGCCGCGTGTGGGGTCCATGCGCATGTCGAGCGGGCCGTCGGCGCGGAAGCTGAAGCCGCGCTCGGGTTGATCAACCTGCGGTGAAGAAATGCCCAAATCCAACAGCACCCCATCGACTTGCGTCAAACCGCGCGCCGCCAGACAGGCGCGCATTTGCGCAAAACTTTCATGTTCGATGGCAAAGCGCGGATCGCTGATCTGCTGCGCCGCAGCGATTGCCTGCGGGTCTTTGTCGAATGCGATCAAACGTCCCTGCTCTTGCAAATGGGACAGGATCAAGCGGCTGTGGCCGCCGCGCCCGAAGGTGCCGTCCAGATAAACGCCATGCGCACGCGCGCCGTGCAAGGCCAAAGCCTCGACTGCTTCATGCAACAGCACCGTATGGTGCACCGCTGTGTGCGCCGTTTGCGTCATGTGTAATTAAAAGGAAAAGTTGGCGAGGGTATCCGGCATGCCTTGCGCCAGCGCGGCGGCTTCATCTTCCGCCAGCTTTTGCGCATCCCAGATTTCAAAATGTGTGCCCATGCCCAGCAACATCACATCGCGCTGCAAGCCGACTGCATCGCGCAATTCCGGCGCGATCAGAATCCGGCCTGCCGAATCGAGTTCGACATCACAGGCATTTCCTAAAAAAATTCTTTGCCAGGCCCGTGCTGACATCGGCCAGGCGGCGATTTGCGCCCGATGGGTTTCCCACACCGGACGCGGAAACAGCAACAGGCAACCGTGCGGGTGGCGCGTGAGCGTGATCTGCCCTTCGCATTGAGCGAGCAGGACGTCACGATGCTTGGCAGGAACTGTCATCCTGCCTTTCGCATCGAGATTGATCGCGGAAGCACCTTGAAACACGGGAAGCCTTGTTAATGTTTTTGCAATTATTTTTTATTCAGGTTCTGCTGCTGCCTGTTTTTGCGGCTCAAAATTCCCACAAAAAAACACTTTATGACACTTGCGCCCACTTTAGAGGAAGGAAACTGCAAGGTCAAGCGGATTTGCGCCGCAAAACGGCGGAATTTTTGAATGAAGTCAAGGACTTAGCGCACTTTGAAGAGAAACAGAGAAAAGAAAAACATAAGTAAAATGAAGCACTTACCGTGTTTTGTGAAAGTTGCACATGATTTGTACACATGTGTTTTCTCTGGCAAACGGACTCTGGCGCAAAGTCTTGCGCTGCAAGCAATATGATGCATTGCAAGGTGTTTCAGTTTGCCACTTTCAGTGCCACACAAGAATATTATCTTGCCTTCAGGAAATGCCGTTTGCGCCGATACATTTTGCAAGGCCGCAACATATCCCGGCCTCAGCCGCGCCGGGGCATTTGCAGGCGGCGTGGATTGTTATAGTCTTAAGACATGGCTGGCGCAGATGGGGCCGGCGCATATCGGGGCTTTGAAGAATGGAGAGCGATCATGACCATTACCCTTGCTCATACCCGCACCGTGTATGACATCGCCGAAGTGCAAGGTGCGATGGAGCGCAGCCAGGGCCGCCTGCCTGAGCTGGACGCTTTTTATGAACGTATGATGGATTCCGGCGGCGAACGTTTTGTCACCAAACCCTCTTCCACTGCCGCGCTGGACGATCTGTACGAAGAATGTCCGAATTTTGCCGAAGTGCTGGACGATCTGGCGCGCTATCTCGGCCTGGCCTTAGCCGGCAACGCCAGTGTGAACTTGATGCCGCTGCTTTTGCTGGGCGAGCCGGGGGTGGGCAAAACCCATTTCGGCAAACGGCTGGCGCATGCGCTGGGCACTGAGTTTGAATTCATCAGCATGAACAGCTTGTCCGCCGGCTTCATCATCAGCGGCAGTTCGGCCAGTTGGAAAGGGGCGAAATGCGGCAAAGTGGCGGAGCGTCTGGTGCGCGGGCAGTATGCGAATCCGGTGATGTTGCTCGATGAGGTGGAAAAAGCGAGCGGCTCGACCCAATCCGATCCGCTGTCTGCGCTGTATCAATTGCTGGAGCCGGAAACCGCCAGCACTTTTCGCGATGAATTCATTGATGTGGACTTGGACGCCAGCCAGATTTTCTGGGTGATGACGGCCAACAGCACCGATGGCATTCCGGCCCCGCTGCTTTCGCGCATGGCGGTGTATGAAGTGCCGGGGCCGACTGAGGAGCAGGCGTTTGCGATTGCGCAAAGAATTTACGACGGCTTGCGACAGGAATTGAAGTTAAGCCAGATGGATGGCGATTTGCAGGAAGAGGCATTGCAACGCTTAGCGCAAATCTCGCCGCGCGAAATGCGCAAAACCCTGCTGGATGCGATGGGCCACGCGGTGGCTGCGGGCCGGCAGGGGATTCTGGCGGGAGATGTCAAGCCAAGGCAAAATACAAGGCAGCAGCGGATGGGATTTTGAATCTGGCTGGCTGAGGCCTGAACAATCCGGCGGGGTGGGAGCAAAAGCACGCCCATCCTGCCGGCTTGAGGCTGCACACCGCAACATGGCGCGCCAGCCCAAAAAAGGGGCTTTTATGCCTCACCACCCTTGTATTTTTTACTGGCTCTTTTGAACAAGACCACAGTGCTTCCGACACACAACGCCAGCAGGAGCACAACACTGAGCACGCGGCCGGGAACATTCATCTGTTCATTGCTGCCGGCGATGAACAAGACGCCAAAAAGAATCAAATAGGCAAAAAACCAAGTATGCAGACCCATTCCATCCACCCACCTGGATCGCAATTCCCAATACCCAAACAACAGCAGAGCAAAAAAAATGAGTAAACCGAGTGAGATAGGCATTTTGCCTCCGTGATAATCTGATTTCCTATAACATCATATCTTATTCGGGGTATGGCGCCAAGTGGCGTGCCCTTGGAGGCGTCAGTTTTCTTGAGCGGAGTACAAATGACAAATAGCGACTTACAAACACTTTTAGTAAAGCTGGAGCGCGAGCTGCACAATCCTTCCACCCATCATAAGCGCGCGCGTCTGGCTGAATTGCTGCACCCTGACTTTCTTGAATTTGGCCGCTCGGGCCGCAGTTACACATTTGCGGAAATAGTCGAACATTTGAGCGCGGCGGCGCCAGAGCAACCCTGGTTGAACGGATTGAAGGCGCAAAACTTCAAGCTGCGTTTGCTGCAGGATGGGCTTGCCCTGCTGACCTATCAATCTGTCAACCTCGACGCGCAAGGTCAGCCAGGCCTGCACGCCTTGCGCTCTTCAATCTGGCAGCAAAACGCCAGTGGCTGGCAAATGATTTTCCATCAAGGCACGCCTACTGCAGTTTTTGCGCTGCAGGCGGAGTGATCAGAGGGGAGCACACGCCCTCCCCGTTTTACGTAGAAAATTAGCGCAATGGTGAAAAATAACAGATCATCCCCCAGTTAATTGGTCGTAAGGGGGAAGATTGAGGATTGTTTCAGCCAGTTGATCATAAGCCTCTTCAAGATTTTCAGCGACTCGTCGCCGCTCTTCTAACAACAAATACTCTTCTGGCTCCAACTCTCCATTTTCGGCCCCTTCCTGCAAGGCGCGCAATTCTGATGCAACAGCTTGAATACATACAATCAAGGCTTCAGTGCTTATTTCCGGCATGTTATTTCCTCTTTAATTCTCAGATTTTGCCAACTCACATTGACGCACGATCGCGGCACGAGCCATATTGTTCAAATATCCCTTCATTTGTGTAACCGTCATACGGGATTTGCATTCTATTTGATAGTGATAACCCTTTAAGTTTGGGTTATATGAGCTGGTCTTTTGCTTTTTATCCTTAATCATCACCAACTCATCACTATATTCCGTTCCAATCGGTATCCAAAATTCTTTTGTAGGAAACCATCCCGATACATCATGCAAAGAAGTACCACCGCCAGGCAAGACTTCAGGGCCATTTTCACCCAAAGCAGTTTCCACATCGGCCTTACTGGTTACCATCTTACCTAACCTGTTACTATAGTATTCAGTATCTTCCCAGCGTGGATCAAGTATGCCATCACCAGGGTAAATACCAACTTTAATGCTTTTAAAAGATTTATCCATAACGGATCTATATAAATCACATTGTGTTTTTGCCATCGCTTTCTCCAGATAAAGTAAGCCGACCGCCTGTCCAGTGCAGCGTCTCTACAAGCATGCAAATTTATTGAGAACAATCCATTAGAAATAACTCCCCTGGTATGTCTTTGTGATTTCACACGCGTGGGCACAAAAGCGTGCCCACGCTACATTGGCGCTGGCCAAACATCAAGGCCAAGGCGTCCCAGGCGTGCAATTTTCCACAAACAGAATAATATTCCGGCTGTCATTCGGGATATACACTTGATTCACCGCGGAAGCCGGCAAAGTGCCGCTGGTGCAGGTGGCGCTTTGACCGGGACCGACCACAACCTTGGTTCCCACCTTGATGGTGCAGGAACTCATGATATTGAGCGGACTCCATTCCGGGCAGATATCGTTTTTCTTGGCGTATTCTTCACGCGGGCCGACCGGCTTGTCAAAACTCCACCAACGGCCATACACAGTGTAGGCCTTGTCTTTGTCCCATACGCGATACACCGTGACCGGCTTCTCAGCGACAAACACCTTGCCTTTGCACAGCGCGCCCTTGCCCGGTGCGCCAATGGCCGAGGCCAGCAGCGCATCGTCAGTGGCGGGAACCATGCCTGCCGGCGGGGTGATCACATCGCCAACGCATTCTTGTGCGGCGACGCCAAAGCTGGCGCCGGCGAATAAAGTTGCGATTAATAAAGATTGCCGAAATGCTTTCATTTGTTTCTCCTGAAGAACAGCAAAAACCAAAGCGGCCAGCAGCCGCCAACAGATACAGCCAAAGTGAAGCGAAAATCTTTATGCGGCGAAAGCCTGCAGGCGCGCCAGCGTCAGGCGCTGATTGCCGCGCGCCCATTCGTGCGCCAGATCATGGCCGCTCAGACTGTGATCGCTTTGCGCCGCCAACCAGGTGATGAATTCGGTTTCAGTTGCAAACACCAGGCATTCCGGCTGCTGCCCCTGGATACGCATGTTTTGCGCTTGTTGCGGGGTGGTGATCTGCCCGTCATACACTTCGGCGCAAACAAACTGGCCATCGATCATGGCCAGGCCGATGCCGCAATATTCCGGGTGCTGCTCAATCAAGGTTTTGCCATTGCGCAAGGCTTGCGCCACGGCTTGCGCTAAAACCGGGCCTATCGTTTGGGTTGTCATATGCGTCAATGCAGGTGTTGGAGGATGGCCGCAGTATGACAGGATTTGCGGCGCTGACGCTTTTTGCGCACAAGCTGCAGCCCCGGCTTGTGGGGGATGCGCAACAACGCGGGAAAGCGGCTTGCCGCTGCCCTTTCAGGCGCCGCGAACCGCCCGCTGGAGGACTGAGGCCGCAGGCTTTGCTTACGCTCAGCCCGGTGCGGCGGGTTGCAGATGGTTCAGGGTTTTGCTGTGGCTTTTTTAGCGCTGGCGGCGGGCTTTTGCTGCAATTCTTTTTCCATTTGCAAAATCAGCGCAACCCGGCTTTTGCAATCGCCTTCCACCAAGGGGCACAGTTCGTGGTCGCTTAATTTCATCGCGCTTTGCTGTTTGCGCATGCGCGGCAACCAATCGTGTGCGGATTTTTCCGCGCCGGGCAAGCCGGTGCGGGCGGAGTTGGCGGCGCCGATCCAGGCGAAATACAAAATGCCCATGCGTTCTTGCTGCGCTTTGGCGCTGCGCCCTTTCACATTGGCGTGATGGGCTTGCAAACAGGCGTCGTATTCGTGCGCATCGTCGTGCATCAAGTCGTGGCAATCTTCGCGCGCGCTGGCGGCGGCGGCGCGCATCGCTTCTTGTTGCGGCGTGAGCGTATTCGCACTGGCTGAGGCGGCAAACGCCGGGGTCAGACTGAACAGCGCCGCCGCCGCAATTCCAACTGTCAAACCTGGCTTCATTTCGACTCCAGCTTGCCAGGCCCGCTGCATTCGCCTTGGATATAGCCGCTCACTTTGCTGTCAATGCAAGCTTTGCATGCATTCGAGAAGGTTTGCAGATTTTCCGAGGGGCAAGGCGGGCGCACGCAGCGCACGCCGGTATCGCGCACCGCGCACACCGGTTTGTAATCGGCAGTGCAAATTGTGCTTTTAGAACGCGGGCTGGGGCAGGCTTGCATGCGTTCTTTCACTTGCGCCACTTGTTTCACCAAGGCTTCATCGGACGGCTGGGAGGGCGGGGCCGACGGCGCGGCTGCGCTGGCGGCGGCAGGCGCGGCGGCTGGCGCTTGTGCAGGCGGGCTGACCTGGGCGCAGGCGCTGCAAATGAATAACATCAGGCTGCTGACGAGAATCGAGACTTTCATGGTTTTCTCCAAAGAAACATTCCGGTGTCAGAGCGCTCTTTGCAAGCGAAGTTCCGTTTGCGCCGGGCGTCCGGGTAAATGCAGGCGCACGCTTTGCGGCGGCTGCTCGGCCAACAGCACGCCGTCTTTCCACACCGCCAGCCGGGCGGCGCGCAGGCGGATCGCTTCGGCGCAGTTGGCGGCGTCGAGCAAGACCATGCTGGCTGGCGCGCCTTCACGCAAGCCCCAATCCAGGCCCAGAATCTGCGCCGGACGGCTGGTGACGGCGGCAAAGCAGTCCGAAATCCCTTGCTGTGAAGTCATTTGCGCCACATGCAATCCCATCTGCGCCACTTCCAGCATATCGGCGGAACCAAAGCTGTACCAGGGGTCCATCACGCAATCATGGCCAAACGCCACCGGCACGCCAGCGGCCAGCAATTCCGGCACACGGGTCATGCCGCGCCGTTTCGGATAGCTGTCATGCCGTCCTTGCAGGGTGATATTGATGAGCGGATTGGCGATCGCGGCCAGGCCGGCTTCGGCCATCAGCGGCAACAGCTTGCTGACGTAATAGTTATCCATCGAATGCATGGAAGTCAGGTGCGACGCCGCCACCCTGCCCTGCAGCCCCAGCCGCTGCGCATGGTAAGCCAGGGTTTCGACATGACGCGAATGCGGATCGTCGGATTCATCGCAGTGCATATCGACGCGCAAACCGCGCGCCGCCGCCAGTTCGCACAGCAGGCGCACCGATTCCGCGCCGTCGGCCATGGTGCGCTCAAAATGCGGGATGCCGCCCACCACCTCCACCCCCAAGTCCAGCGCCTGCTCCAGTTGCGCCAAGGCGCCCGGGCTGCGCAATACGCCGTCTTGCGGGAAGGCCACCAACTCCAGATGCAAATACGGGGCGACGCGGCGTTTGACTTCCAGCAAGGCGCGCACCGCCAGCAAGCGCGAATCGCACACATCGACATGCGAGCGGATCGCCAGCACGCCGCGCGCCACCGCCCAGTCGCAGTATTCCAAGGCGCGGCTGATGATGGCCTCTTCTGTCAGATGCGGTTTCAACTCGCCCCACAGCGCAATGCCTTCGAGCAGGGTGCCGCTTTGGTTCAAGCGCGGCAAGCCCAGGCTGAGCGTGGCGTCCATATGAAAATGCGCGTCAACAAAGGGCGTACTGAGTAATTTGCCATGCGCGGCAATCTCGCGCGCCGCCGCCACGGCCAATTGCGGCCCGATGTGGACGATGCGCCCGCCCTGCACCGCCACGTCTTGTTGCTGGCGGCCATCGGGCAGATTCACGCCGCGCAAAATGAAGTCGAGTTCAGCCACGTTGCCCCCGACTCAACAGCCAATAACACAAGCCGGCCAGACTGATGCCAACAAACCAGGCATACACATACACATCCAAAAAGATTTGCGGCGGGGTGGCGACCAGATTCGGGGCGGCGGCATGCAAAAAGCCGGGCAGATTCGGCAGCACGCCGCACAAAAAGCTGATCACCGCCTTGTGATTCCAGCCATTTTTGTAGGCATATTCGCCTTGTTCCTGATACAGCGCATTGCAATCGAGTCGGGTGGCGCGCAGCAGGTAGTAATCAACGATCATGATGCCGGCAATCGGCCCCAGCAAAGCGGAATAGCCGACCAGCCAGGTGAAGATATAGTTTTGCGTGCTTTCCAAAATTTTCCACGGCATCATCAAGAGCGCAATGCCGACCGTCAAATAACCGCCGGCGCGGTAACTGATGCGGGATGGCGAGAGGGCGGAAAAATCATATGCAGGGCCGACCAGATTCGCCGCCAGATTCACGCTCACGGTATCAATCAACAGCACGATCAAGGCGAACAGCACGGCGGCGCCAGTCATGCGGCTGGCCAAATCAACCGGGTCCCACAGCGCTTTGCCATAAATCACCACCGTGGCGGATGTCACCAGCACCGCCAACACCGCCAGCAAACCCATGGGGCCGGGCAAGCCTATGCTTTGGCCGACGATCTGGTCACGCTGACTTTTGGCGAAGCGGGTGAAGTCCGGGATGTTCAAGGCCAGGGTGGCCCAAAAGCCCACCATCGCCGTCAGGCTGGGCCAAAACACCTGCCAAAATTGGCCGGCTTTCGCGCCGCCGGCTTCAAATGCCGATGGTTTATCCCACATCGGGCCAAAGCCGCCGGCTTTGTCATGCGCCCACCACAGCAACATAAAGCAGACAACGATTTTGAGCGGCGCGGTCCAGGTTTCCAATTTGCGCACCGATTCGATGCCGTGCACCACAAACCAGAGTTGAATCGCCCAGAAAAATAAAAAGCACAAGAGCTGGCTCAAACTGATGCCAAGCAGGGCCAGCTTGGGGTCAGCCAAGGGGCTGCCGATGATGACGCCGAGCAAGGTGTGCACCATCGTGCCGCCAAACCAGGTTTGGATGCCATACCAGCCGCATGCCACAATCGCGCGCAGCAAGGCCGGCAGACGCGCGCCGCGCGTGCCGAAGGAGGCGCGCACCAGCACCGCATACGGAATGCCGTACTTGGTTCCGGCATGACCAATCAACAGCATGGGAATCAAGACAATCAGATTGGCCAGGAACACGGTGCCGGCGGCTTGGCCGGCGGACATACCGTTATCGATCAGACTGGAAGCCAAGGTGTAAGCCGGAATGCACATCACCATGCCTATCCATAGGGCGGCAAAATGATACCAGCGCCAGGTGCGCTGTTCGACCGTGGTCGGGGCCAGGTCATGGTTCCACAGTTCGGAAGAAGTATTCACGCGTTCTCTCTTATTTTGGGGGAAGGGAAAGGCTGGACAATTTGCGGCATTGTCATTCCATTAAGCTTGCCTGATGAACAGCCGGAACGCTTCGACGATAGCATGCTTTTGAGTCGCTGCCGTTTTTTGCTATATGCTGGCGCAAAAAAAACAACAGGCGCTGCGTTAATGGCTGGCGCTATCCCAGCGCTGTAAAAAATCTTCAAACGCCGCGCCATCCAGCGGGCCGGCGAAGAAGAAGCCTTGCGCATAGTCGCAGCCGGCGCGGGTCAGCAAATCGCGCTGGGCGCGGGTTTCCACGCCTTCGGCCACCACTTTCAAACCGAGTTTATGCGCCATCACGATGATGGATTCACATAAGGTCAGGTTATCGTCATCGTTTTCCAGATTGGCGACAAAGCTTTTGTCGATTTTCAGATAATCGATATCAAATTTCTTCAGATACGAGAGTGAAGAATAGCCGGTGCCGAAATCATCCAGCGAAACTTGCATGCCGGCGTCGCGGAAGGCCAGCAGTTTTTCGGTGACATTCGTCTCCACATTCATCAGCAAACCTTCGGTGATTTCAATCACCATGCTCTGTCCGGTCAGCCCCAATTCCTGCAGATAGCGGAACCAGGCGCGCGTCGGCCCGCCATCTTTGCGGAATTGCACAGGCGATTTATTGACGCTGATTTGAAACGCGATGCCGAATCGGTCGCGCAGGCGCGCCACTTCGCGCGCGGATTCGCGGAAGACCCAATCGCCGATGTCATTAATCATGCCGGTCTCTTCCGCCAGCGGGATAAACTCCGCCGGGCTGACCAGGCCGCGCACCGGATGCCGCCAGCGCACCAGCGCTTCAGCCTTGTGTATCTGGCCGTTGTTCAATTCAATAATCGGCTGGTAATACACACAGAATTGGCCGCCCTCAATCGCCACCCGCAAATCATTGGTCAGGCGGCGGCGCGCCTGCGCCGCATGCTGCATTTCCGCTGCAAAATAACAATGCCGGTTGCGCCCGGCGTTTTTGCTGCTGTACATGGCCTGGTCGGCATGTTTCAGCAAGTCCTCAATTTCGCGCGCGTCGTCCGGGTACAGCGCAATGCCGATGCTGGCGGAAATATACGCCTGTTCCTGATTGAGCAAATACGGTTCGGCCAAACTGCCGATTAAATCACGCGCAATCCGCTCCACGCATTCAATATCATCCAGTTGCGAGAGCAAAATCACAAATTCATCGCCGCCCAGACGCGCCACCGTGTCGGAGGCGCGCACGCATGCGCTGATGCGGCGCGCCGCCTGCACCAGCAGCACATCGCCCATATCATGGCCGAGCGTGTCATTGACTTCTTTGAAGCGGTCCAGGTCGATCACCAGCAAAGCCAGACGGCAGCTTTCGCGGCGCGCTTTCAAGATTTCCTGCTGCAGCCGGTCTTGCAGCATATGGCGGTTGGCCAGCCCGGTGAGGGCGTCAAAATTGGCCTGACGCCAGATCAGCTGTTCTGACTTTTTGCGCTCGGTGATATCGGAACAGACCCGCACATGGTGCGTGATCTGACCGTTTTCAGCGCGGATTTGCTTGACCGAGAGCGCCTCGACATACAATTCGCCGTTTTTACGGCGCTGATTGAATTCGCCGCGCCAATATTGCTGATGCTGCAGCGCCAGCATCATATTTTCATATTCGTCATCCTGCCCGTCATCGAGCAAAAAGCGCGGGTTCTGCCCTTCGATCTCGTGCAGGCTGTAGCCGGTGATGGCGGAAAACGCCGGATTGATGGCCATGATGCCCATATCCGGCCCGCACACCAGCACGCCCTCATCGACTGTATTGAAAACTGTGATCGCCAGCCTTTGCGCCTCTTCGCGCAGATAGCGTTCGGTGATATCAATCGTGGTGCCTATCATTTGCACCGGCTGCCCGGCGGCGTTGCGATGCACCTCGCCTTGCGCATGGATATGACGCACCGAGCCATCCGGCCAGACGATGCGGTATTCAACATCGTAAGGCCGCACACCGGCCAGGGCATTGCTCAACGCCTGGCCGACTTTGGCCACATCGTCAGCATGCAGAATGCGGAAAAAAGCGTCATGCGAGGGGCGGCCCGATTCCGGCGGCAGACCGAAAATACGGAATAACTGTTCTGACCAGATTTCCGAATTGTCCACCACATTCCACTCAAATGTGCCGAGATTGGCGATGCGCAATGCGGTGCGCAACAGATATTCATTGGCGCGCAGCGTGCTTTCCATCTGCTTGCGCGCGGAAATATCGCGCGCCGATGCATACAGCAGGGTTTGCCCCTCCAGCTCCAGGCGGATAGCGTTGATTTCCACATCCAGCGCATGGCCGTCTTTGTGTAAATACAGCGCTTCCAGCATGCGCCCATGCGGCGGCAGCGACAAAATGAGCTGGCGCAATTCGAGCGCCGACCACTGCATTTGCCATCGGCATGCGTCGCGCCCGACCAATTCGTCTTCGGCATAACCCAGCAAGTGGCAGAATGCGGGATTGACCTGAACCACCCTTCCATCCAGGTCAAGAATATGAATGCCATCGCTGGAAGCCGCCAGCAACATGGCGTTTTTATGACTGGCGGCGGACAATCTGCGCTCCGCCTCTTTGTGTGCGCTGATGTCTAAGGCCATGGTGATCATCAGGCGGCTGCCCTCAAACAGCGAGTGCACCGGGCGCAAATGAAATTCCCAGGTCAATTGACGGCCATCGGCGGATTTGAGTTGAAACTCCCCTTCGGTGCTGTGGTCGCCATCGGCAAAGCTGCGCGCCATGGCCTGCTGCAGCGCCTCGCGCTGACCGGCTTGCATGGCCAGGGCCAGCCAGCTTGGCAAATCCGGTGTCTGCTGCAAATCATAGCCGCAGGATTGCACCCAGGTTTGGCTCAGCATCAGGATGGCGCCGTCTTCGGCATGCAACATCATCGGAATCGGCGCATCGCTGACCACTTGCCGTAAGCGGCTGGCGCGCTGGCGCGCTTCGGCCAGGGTCTGCTCACTTTCCATTCGCACCTCGGCCGCCAGCCGGCTTTGCTGCGTCAGATATTGCAAAATGCACAGACGGTTGCGCCATTGCCAGGACGCGCTGCGGGAGTCGATGAATTCAAATAACAAGCCTGCGGGCAATTGCGCCGCCAGTTGCGCGTCGCCATCCACAATCAGCAGCGGCAGATGGGGCGCGGCTTGCTGCAGCTGCGCTGCAGCGTCCGGCAGCCAGGGACAGGCGGCATGCGCCAGGGCTAATAAAAACGGGCCGGCAGCGCTCAGCGCCGCCTCGATCTGCGCCAGATCCGCCGCCATCCGTATCCCGCCTTCATATTGCAGCCATGGCAAGTCGCGCTGCAAAGCGGCAGGATCGGGGTCAAACAGCAATATCGCGGGGTTGCTCTGCATGCCAGCTTCCATCGCAATCCCGGCGCAAGCGCCGGGGGTTTGAGTCACTCAGCCAGATGGCTGACGCGCTTACATCAGATTGCGTTTTTCCGTCAACTTCCCTTTGATCGACTCAAAGATCACCACCGTACCGTCTTTGACATCGCCTTTTTGATCAAATTCGACGGTGCCTTGAATCTTGCCGTCAAACGCGCCTTTGGCCAAGGTGTCGAGCCAGACTTTGGGATCGGTCGAACGGGCGGTTTGCATCGCTTCGGCAAACACATTCATGCCGGTGTAAGCCAGCGTCGAATAGGTGCCGGGCTGGGCTTTGTATTTTGTGTTGTAGAGCTGGGTGAAACTGATGCCGGCCGCCAGCCAGGACGGCGGCACGCCAGCGATTGAGCAATAGAAATTCTGATCCGCTGCGCCCTTGGCCACTTTGTCGATATTCTGGATAAAAGAGGCGTCGCACATCGCATCGCCGGCGACAAACAGCGCATTCACGCCTTGTTCACGCATGTTTTTCAACAGCGGCAGGCCGACGCCCTCATCACCGCCGAAAAACACCACATCCGGATTGGCGGCCTTGATTTTGCCGACCAGATCAATATAGGAATAGCTCGCGTTTTTACCATCCACGCTTTCATAACCGGGCTTGATGCCGGCCTCATCAAGCTTTTTCTTGACCTCTTCCGCCAGACCGACGCCGAACAGGGTTTTATCGTCCACCATGAACACGCTCTTGGCGCGCAGTTTTTCAGCGATCAGGCGGCCCAGACTGGCGCCTTGCTGAATATCATCGGCGGTGATGCGGAAGGTGGTTTTCAAACCCATCCGCGTATATTTCGGATTGGTGGAGGGGGAGAGCTGCGGAATGCCGGCTTTGGCGTAAATCGGCGCGGCTTCAATTGAAACGCCGGAATTAAAGTGGCCAAACACCGCCACCACGCCTTCATTCACCAGCTCCTGCGCCATTTTTTTGCCGGTTTCCCTGTCGGCTTTATCGTCCCGCGTGACGAGGATGAAATTGACCTTTTTACCGTCAATGCGGAAAGACTCGGACATCAACTCATCCAGCGCCACTTGCGCGCCCTGCTCCATGTCTTTGCCATATTGCCCCAGCGAACCGCTCATCGGCGCCACCAGGCCAATTTTCACATCCACAGATCGCGAACATGCGCTCAATCCCGCCACTGCGCACAGTATCAGCACGCCTCGTGAAATATATTTCATGATTATCCTTTGCTCAACATTCCGGCCAAGTCAATGCCGCACATCACGGCACGTCCCTTATTCCCGATTGTATTGCAAATTGCTGATGGCGGGTCTGATTTGCTGTTGTGCAATGCGGATCAGGCGGCTCGGCTTCAGCGCTGCACCACCAGGGCGCGCAGATTGCCGGCCTGGGCCGCCTGCATCGCCAATTCACGGCTGGCGAAAGGCCCGCTGAAAAGGCGGTACATCTTGCCCGATTGAATCACCGCCAGCCCCGGCAACAGGGCGTCGCGCGCAATCTTGGCGCGCTCGGCTTCCGCATTGTCCGCTTGTGAAAACGCGCCCAATTGCAAATAGAAACCGCTGCCGTTGTGCTGCTGTGCGGCAGCGCCCGGCTCCAGATTGTGTTCGATGCGCAACAAAGCCAATTCCGGCTTGATCGCGCTCTCGCTGTCGGCGGCGGCAACTGGCGGCGGCAATACCTGGCTGCGCCATTCGCGGTCAAGTTCGCGGATGATGCGCGCATCTTCGTCACGCATACGCAACAGACGTTCGCCGGTGGCGCCGGCGACGGCCAGGGCGGCATTGGTCTGGCCGTTTTTCTTGCGCTCTTGCTGGCGCGCGATTTCTTCCGGCAGGATGCGCTCGATCTCAACTTCATGGCTGCCCTTGCCCAGCAAACCCAGCTTGAGCGCAGCGGTATAAGACAGATCAATCACGCGGTTGGCGTGGAAAGGGCCGCGATCATTTACGCGCACCACCACTTGCTTGCCATTCACCAGATTGGTGACGCGGGCATAGGAGGGAATCGGCAACAGCGGATGCGCTGCCGTCATTTTGTACATATCGTAAGGTTCACCCGAGGAGGTGCGCTGGCCGTGGAATTTGCGCCCATACCAGCTGCCCACGCCGCGCTGCACATACGGTCTGTCATCGCTGATCGGGGTATAGGTGCGGCCAAACACTTTATAGGGTTTATTGCCGGTGCGCGAAGGCGCTTCGATCACCGGTTCCGCATCCGGCAATTCATACAAGCCGGGCGGCGGATTATCGCCCGGGCCGTCATCCTGATAATAGCCGCCGCGCCCGGAATTGGCAGGCGGCAGTTGCGGCAAGGGCCGCTCAGCTTTTACCGGATCAGCCGCCGGCGCGCGCGGCTTTGTCTCCGGGGCAGGCAAACGCTGGCTGCTGGTGCTGCAAGCGCTCAAGTATGCGCACAATACGGCAGCCGCCAATAAGCCCGGACGGGATGGATTTCGCATAGGAGGCCCTCCTTTTTTCGGTAAGACCTTTCATGAGTTGGCCCGGATCAACTCTGGACCAGATTGCGGTGACGCTGAATACTCATCAAAATGCCGCTGCCCAAACCCAGTGTCACCAGGGCAGTGCCGCCATAACTCATGAAAGGCAGGGGGACGCCGACCACCGGCAAAATGCCGCTCACCATCCCCATATTAATAAACGCATAGGTGAAGAAAATCAGTGTGATCGAGCCGGCCAGCAAGCGCGTAAACACGCTGGGCGCATTCGCCGCGATCATCATGCCGCGCACCAACAGCAGCAGATACAGTAAGATCAACAGCAAAATCCCGATCAAACCGAATTCTTCGGCATACACCGCGAAAATAAAGTCAGTGGTGCGCTCCGGGATAAATTCCAGATGCGCCTGAGTTCCCTTCAACCACCCTTTTCCCATCACCCCGCCTGAGCCGATGGCAATCGTGGACTGGATGATATGAAAGCCCTTGCCGAGCGGATCGGAGGTCGGGTCGATCAGCGTCATGACTCGTTCGCGCTGGTAATCATGCAGATTGGCCCAGATAACGGGCAAGCTGGCGGCTGTGGTCAAAAACAGTCCCAACAACACTTTCCATGACAAACCGGCAAGAAAGATAACATAAAAGCCAGCGGCTAACACCAAAAGTGCAGTTCCCAAGTCAGGTTGTTTAAGAATAAAGATAACAGGAATAGCCAAAATGATTCCTGAAATACAAAATTCTTTCCAAGTCAACGCCCCTTCCCGCTTTTGAAAAAACCAGGCCAACATCAAGGGCATGGCGATTTTCATGATTTCCGAGGGTTGAATCACAATCCCGACATTGATCCAGCGGCGCGCGCCTTTTTTGATCAAGCCGAACATTGCAACCGCAATCAATAACGCCAATCCAAAGGTGTAAATCGGCACGGCCAGCCGCATCAGGGTTTGCGGCGGCGCCATCGCCACCACCCACATGACAGCAAACGCCACCAGCAGATTGCGCAATTGGTCTTCAAAGCGGCCGGCAAAATCATGGCCGGCGGAATACAGCGTCAGCATGCCCACGCCGGAGAGCAGCAACATTAAAAACAACAGCGGGCCGTCAAACACCATCAGCCAGGGGCGAACTCTTTGCCACAGGGAAATCTGGGGATTCATCACATCATCCTAAGCACACAGCCAGCTGCTGCGTAAAAAAAGCGAGGCTACCTTATACCAGAATTGCAGCCTGTATGCAGTATTGATGCCGGGGGAAGGGGCAAGCCATGATGGCTCACTCATGCTGCTTTAAAGACTGATGCATACGATACACAAAACACCGCCTGGGCTCCGCCCCCAATTCCGGCATCACAACAAACTGAAACTGCCCTTCCTCCCGGCGAAACCCCAGTTTTTCAAGCACCCGCCAGGATTGCACATTCTCAACATCGCAAATCGTTTGCACTGCCCGCATCGCCTTGTGCGCGATGAGCCAATTGACAACAGCTTGCCCGGCTTCCAGCACCAAGCCCCAGCCCCAGTACTTCTTGCTAATGCCGAAATGAAACTCCAGAAATTCGCCTTCCTGCATTAAAACAAACACGCCAATCGGAGTATTGCCGACATTTTCCGCAATCACCCAGGCGAAGGATTTACCAGGGTCGCGCCATGCAGCATCACACCAATTCGCCAGAAATTTTTCGGTTTGCTCGATAGAAAGATGGCGACCGCGCATCAAGTATTTCGCGCAATCGGCGTCGCCACAATAGTCCGCAAACAGCGGTACTGGATCGCTGAATTGCGCCATTCGCAGGATCAACCTAGGTGTCGCAATTTCCGTAGGGATAACCATATGAGAAATTCGATTTTCCAGTTCTAGAATGAATATTCATGAATAGATGTTCACATCTATTTCCGCCAAACATGCATTAACAAAATACTAAAAATACAAAAAATCACATCAAAGCCGGGGCAGTCTAAACTTTCAGCGGTGATTGGCTTTGTTGCACAAATAAGTTCAGCACATAAAAGCCCTTATCCCAGACGGATTCAGGGCATGGCCACCGTGGTAGGCGTGCCCAAGCGGGTGAAGCGATTGAAAATGGCAGCGCGTACTTGCAACTCGACGGCCTGCCGGTCGAAGTCGCGCGCCATCACCCTTTCACCAAGGAGTTTGAAGCAACGCATTTTAGCTTCAACCAGACTGCATCGATGATAGCCGCCCCACTTCTTCCAGATCATGCGGCCAAGGCGCCGGGTGAGGGCTAAAATGACATTGCGCGCCTGTGCGCCGGGGCGGTGATCTTTCCATGGTTTGGCATTTTTACGGGTGGGGATAATGGCACGTGCATTGCGTCCGGCAATGGCCTCATGACAAGCTTTTGTATCATACGCGCCGTCGCCGCTGACGCTGACAATGGTTTCGTTCCCGGCAATTTGATCAAGCAAACACGGTAACATCGGGGCGTCGCCAGTGGCGTTATCAGTCACCTCCATCGCCCGGATTTCCAATGCAGCGGCATCAAGTGCCAAATGCACTTTACGCCACTGACGACGGTAGCCGGCGCCATGTTTTTCAGTTTTCCATTCACCTTCTCCCAGCATCTTGATGCCTGTGCTGTCGATCAGCAAGTGAAGGCCAGTGCTTGTCGCCTGCGCGCTGATTGTTACCGTCAGATGCTTATGCCGCCGACTGAGGGTGCAGAAATCAGACGCCTGCCAGTCCAGCCCCGCCAGCTTGAGCAGACTTTGCGCCATACCCATCGCCTGGCGCAATGGCAGATTGAACAGACTTTTGATCGTCAAACAGAACTGAATCGCCGCCTCACTGTATTTTTTGGCTGCGCCCTCGCTTGCCGCTGGCGCTGCCGTGCCAATGCATTTCTGGGTCCAGCCAGATCAACAGCGCCCCCCGGGCCTTCAGGGCCGCGCTGTACGCTTTCCAGTTCCTTGTTTTGTATTTTGTTTTTGCAGGTAGGCGCATGCCATCAGTTTAGCCATACTTCGACTTTGGCGCGATTCGGGTGGATTTGTGCAACAAAGCCTTACATTCCGATTTGATGCCATATTTGCAATCAACCTCACGCCAAAACTGGAACGGCTGATTTATATTTTGGGCTGGGTTTAGATTGAAGTATACGCTGCAGACGCCAAAGCCGACACTGGCAGGCTGGCGAACGTTTGGCTTGGTTTGCAAAAATCTATGTTGCAAAATGCGTGCTTAGTTTGAGCACAACTACCGAACTGATTGAACGCTTAAGCATTGAGCGAAGCTTGCGTCATATCTGCACCTTCACAAAAACGAAAGTATTGCCGTCAGAAGCCATTTTTTCAAGCAGACATGTTCAAACTGGAGCAGGAAGAGCGTTCAAGAGCAAGCGGCACGCTGGCATGTGCGCAGTGCAGTAAACAGCCAGACGTCGCGTTTGCATGCAGCCTGAGGCCCGGAGCAAGCCGGGCCAGTTCAGCAAAACACGATCAATTACGCACATTGTTTGTTGCGGCGGCGGCCAAATAAGCCCAGCAGCGCGATCCCGCCCAGCAACATGGCGTAAGTGGACGCTTCCGGCACCGGCGCGGCAGAAGCGGTGAACAAATTCACCTTGTCGAGCGAACCACCGTAGCTGTCATTGCGACCGACAGCGGAGAAACTCAAGCGCGAAAGCGGATTGGCGCCACCGGTCACGGTGAATTTGAATTCCTGCCACTGATGATTCGCAGTATTGTTGCTGCCCGCCAGATGGCTTAAGCGCTGGCCATTCCAGAACACATCAATATCATTGGTGTCGCCGGTATTCGGGCGCGCCGACCAGAAGAAAGAGAGTTGATATTTTTGCCCGTTGCGGGTTTGCACGTCCTGGAACATACTGCTGTTGTAATGCGTGTCCAGCTCGACAAAATTATTGCCGTCGTATGCTTTACCGGCCACATTGTTACGCAGTTCGATATTCGGCGCGCCAGTCCAGCCCGGTAAAGTCTGATAAACATTCCAGGAACCATTGTTTTGCAGGCTGTCTTCAAAGCTGCCGTTGACCAGCAGATTGGTGGCGGCGTGCGCATTGCAAGCGGCGGCGAGGGCGAATACGAGAGCGAGTTTTTTCATCGATGCGTTTTCCTGTGCGTAAGGTTGAATGCAATATTTTTTCTTCGGGGCAATTTTTTGTGAATTTTGCCATTGATTCTTGCATTCCGGCAAGCTTTTTTTAGAGCAACTGCTCTTCCCGCCAAAGATTGCTCAGCGATACGCAGGATCTGCCATATTTCCCGCTGCTGCTTCACGCCGCAGCCACAAGCCCAGCTTGCGCCCCTCATCCTCCTGGAATGGGCGCCAATCATATTCCGCACTGATGGCCTGGTGAATCGTCTCCCAATTCGGATTATTCGCCTCATAGCGGCTCCAGACCAGATAGCGCACCTGGTTTTGCCGCAGAAACGCCAAGGGATCAGGCAATTGCCCCTCATACAACTCACGCATCTGCTTGGAGCGCAGCCAATTGCCCGGCGCGCCATTGCGCCACACGCTGATATGATGCGGCCACACCAGCAAAGCTTGCTGGCGCGCAAACAGCGCATACAAACCCTGATTGGTGTAGGCATCGCCCTGCCAGCTTTCCATCACCACCCCGCGCGGCGCCTGACGCAGCCAGCGCACCATATCGCCCACCGCCTGATCCCCGGTCATCCACTCGGTTCCGCCCAGCTTGCCGGCATAGGTGCGGCCACCGTGCACAAAATATTGCGCCGTGAAAAACGCCTGTGAACACAGCACGGCCAGCACGGCGGCGCACAGATAACGCTGCCAGCGCTGCTGCGCCCCCAGCGCCAGCGCGCCGCAAGCCAGCAAGCCGCCGCTCCACATATAACCCCACCATTTCATCGTGGTGTTGGTGCGCTCAAAGCGGTCGGCGCTGGCGTCATCCACAAATAAAAATTCGCCGGCCAGCAACATCGCGCCAAAACACAGCGCAAACAGAGTGGCGACAGGCAGGCGGCGGCGCTGCAACCAGGCCAGGGGAAACAAAATCAACATCGGCCACATTTGCAAGAGGAAATTCGGCAGCGGCGTATGATCCACCGCCTGCGTGAGCCGGATTGCGGTCTGCGGCGGATAAGCCGAAAAATGCGTCAAATACGGATAAATCGCCAGGCCAGCCAGCAAGCCACCGCCAAACAAGGCCGCCCAATCCAGCCCCTGCTTGCGCCAGATACGCCAGCCGGCCCAGGCCGCCAGCAACAAGCCATGCAGCGGAACCACCCAGGCATTGGTGATCAACATCAGCGGCGCAGTCGCCGCCAGCAAAGCATATTGCCAGCGCAGCGCAGTCCCCGCCGCCTGCTCAATCTGCAACATCAACAGCATGGCTAAAAACAGCAGGAAGAAGCCGCCCAGCGGCGGGTGATAATCGCCCATATAGTAGTGATAGCCGAATACTTCCATCGGCAAATCGCGCACCTGAAAATCCGGGCTGGGCAAATCCGCTTGCGAGGCCGGCATAAACCAGCGTTTGCCGAATTCGGTATTGGCGCGCATATCGTAGGAGCCGATGAAACGCACCCCGGCCCACATTTCATCATTGGCGCGGTTCAAGGGCGCCGTCTGCTCAGACGGTTGCACAATCAAGCGCACAAATGGCGTGGCGCCAGTGCCGCCCAACGCCAGCGCAGCCAACAGCAACAGCGCGCCCCATTTGCGTTGCGGCAAAAGGCGCAGCACAAAGCCCGCCGCCAGCGACAAGCCAAGTCCCAGCAAGAGCACAAACGCGATGTTGTAGGCATATGCCGGCTCCCAGCCAAACCAGCGCCCCAGCAGCGCGGCGCCGTAATGCTGGAAGGAATAATAGAAATCGAAACGATAGCCGGCCAGCCAATAATCCGGCGCCGGCAGGCGCACGCCGTCATAATAATTAGTGATGAAATACAGATCTGTCACCCGCTCCGAAGTCGGGTAAATCGCCGGAAACAGCCATTTCCACAACAAGCCCCAGGCGCAGCACAGACCGAACACCGCCTCATCGGCCCAAGCCGCCGGCCAATCCGCACGCTTGCGCCAGATATATAAGGCCGCTGCCAGCGTGGAAAGCGGCAACAGCCATTGCAAGCGGCCTAAGCCGGAAAAATGCTCAATAAAGAAAAAGCCGGCAGTCAGCAGCAACACGCCGCCGGCGCGCGCCACTGCGGGCAAAAAGACAGGCTGCAACAAAAGACGCAGCGCAAACAAATGCAGCCAGAGCAAGCCCAGGCTGAGCAGCAGATGGATTTGTTGCATGACGAGTGATGGATGCGGTTGGACGAAGGCCAGAGCGCAAGATGCCTGTAAATACCGGCGGCGTCAAGTGGTATGCAAGCGGTCTGCCCGATATGAAGATCCGCAGACCGCTGCACAAAACTTACTGTTGTCCGCCATTGAATTCGAGATCATCTTCGATATCGTAAATACGCGGCTTTTCGACTGGCGGCGGCGGCGCGCTCACCGTTGCATCCTGCGGGGCCGGATCGGGCAGGCGGTCCATGCCTTCAATCTGCTCCGGCAATACATTTTGCAAACTGAAAAAGCGCAGCGTGTTCAAACGCAATTGCGCTTCCAGCTGGGTAGCCGGCACCCGCATCACCTTGGCCAGGGTTTCCAGCACGGCAGACAGATATTGCGGCTCGTTGCGATTATCTTCCGGGCGCGGATGCAGCGTGCGCGGCAGCAGGAAAGGCGCATCGGTTTCAATCATCACCCTGTCACGCGGCAAGAGGCGCACGGCTTTGCGCAAATCATCGCCGCGCCGCTCATCGCACACCCAGCCAGTGATGCCGATATGGCAATCCAGATTCAGATATTCGCGCATTTGCGCGGTGTTGCCGGTGAAACAATGCACCACCGCGCCCTTGAGCTTGGGCCGGTATTGTTTTAAGAGGGAGAAAAAGGGGTCGTGCGCATCGCGCTCGTGCAGAAAAACCGGCTTGCCGACCCGCACCGCCAATTGCAATTGCGCTTCAAAGCAATTCAATTGCTGACGTTCAGAAGAAAACATGCGGTTATAGTCCAGCCCGCATTCGCCAATCGCCACCACCTGCGGCTGCTCAGCCAATTGGGCGATTGAAGCGGCGGTGCGGCCACTCCAGTGTTTCGCATCATGCGGATGCACGCCGGCGGTGCAAGTCATGAAACCGGGATGTTTTTGCGCCAGCGCCAGCGCGTCACGGCTGGCGCGCTCCGACGTGCCGGTGATCACGATATGTTCGACCTTGGCTTCGCGCGCCCGCGCCAGCACTTGATCGAGATCGGCTTGAAAACGGTAATTCGTCAAATTGGCGCCGATGTCGATCAGCGCAGTTGGCTTGAACATTGCAAATACTTCCTGTTGGTCAATAATTCGCCGCTCCGGCTAGGCTCTCGATTTTATGGCGAAAAACCGGCGCAAGCCAGCGCACCATGCAGAAAACGGCGAATAATCTGCATCGCGTAGCGAAAAAACCGTGCAACGTCGTTTGCATACCACGTTGCACGGCATCAGGAAGCTGCGGTCAGGCCGCAGGTCGGGGCTTACTTCTTGGCGCGGCGCGCCAGAATCGTCTCCATCTCATCCATGATCGCATTCATGCGTTTGACCACGGCCTGATACGGCGCCGGGGAAGCCAGATCCACCCCGGCGCCCTTCACCAACTCGTAAGGATATTGCGAACCGCCAGCCTTCAAAATGCCCAGGTAACGCTCGACCGCGCCCGGTTTGCCGCTCAAAATCTGATCGGCAAACATGGTTCCGGCGGAAATCGAGGTGGCGTATTGGAACACATAAAAACGGTTGTAGAAGTGCGGGATGTAAGCCCATTCGATGCCATATTTCTCATCGATTTTCATCACGCCTTCTTTTTCACCGTGATAGCGGCGCAGCAGATCGAGATAGATTTTCGACAATTCCGCCCCGGTCAACGCCTCGCCCTTGTCAGCGCGCGCATGCACGGTGCGCTCAAAATCGGCAAACATGGCTTGACGGAAGAAAGTGCCACGGAAGTTTTCCAGCGAAGAGCCGAGATACAACAGGCGCTCATCATCACTCTTGGCCTGCTTCAACATATAGTCGAGCAACAAGCCTTCATTGGTAGTGGAGGCGATTTCAGCAGTGAAAATCGGATAATCAGCATTGATGAAAGTCTGGCTGCGGTTGGCCAGCCAGGAATGCATCGCATGCCCCCATTCATGCGCCAGGGTCGAAACCGATTCATAGTCATTGTTGTAATTCATCAGCACGAAGGGGTGCACGTCATACACCGCGCCATTCATATATGCGCCGGAACGCTTGCGCGGACGCGGATAGACATCCATCCAGCGATCTTGCAAACCTTTTTGCATACCGGCCACATAGTCCGCACCGAGCGGGCGGGCTGATTCGATCATCAGCTTTTTGCCCATTTCAATCGGGTATTCAATCTTGGTGTCGAGCAACGCCGGATAGATATCGTGATAACCCAGGTCTGTCACGCCGAGCAATTTGGCGCGCAATTTGAAATAACGGTGCAGGGTTGGCAGGTTTTGATTGACTTGCGTAATCAATTGATCGTACACCGCCACCGGCAGCCTGTTTGCAAACAGCGCATCGGTGAGAGAATCGGGATGATTGCGCACCTTGGCCATGACGCTGTCTTTTTTCAGCATCTCATAGAAAGTCACGCCGAAAGTGCGCTCAAATTCTTTCCACTTGCCCCAGAAAGCATCAAACACCAGCTTGCGGTCAGCGCGCTTATTTTCGGCGCGGTACTTGGTGTAAGCCGATTGATCAATCGTGACTTCCTCGCCATTGCTCAATTTCACCTTGGGCCAGGGCATGTCAGCGTTGGAGAAAATACTGTAAGCCGCGCCCGCACTGTTGACGATGGGGCCGAAAGCGGCGATCAATTGTTCGCCTTTTTGATCCAGGGTATGCGGCGCAGCGCGCAAAATCTGATCCAGCGCGTGGCGGTATTGCAGCAATTCTTTATCTTGCGCAATCAATTTTTGCATGCGCGCGGCGCCGATTTTCAAAATTTCGGGACGCACAAAAGACAAGGCTTCATCAGCGCGGCTGGACACCGCTTCGCCCAGCTGCGTCATTTCCATCGAACTGGCTTCGCCGGTATCCTGATCCAGCAATTGCTGGGAATAGCTGTTGATGCGGATATTGCGCTTGGCGATATCGGTATATTGCTGCAGACATTTCTTCAAACTTGCCACCGACTTGCCCAACTGTCCCTGGCATTGCTTAAATTCCTTGATCTGGGCGTCAAGCTTGCCGATATCGGCCTGCCAGGCAGCGCGATCCGCATAGATATCAGACAATTTCCAACGGTCGTTTTCATTTTCGACAGCAGCAAAGGCAAGCGGCAGGGTCAGGGCCAGCACGGTGGCGAGCAAAGTTTTTTTTAACATCGGAGTTCCGCAGCAAAGTAAAAGGGAAGTGGCGCACGCGCCGGCCAGATCATGCAACCGGCAGCGCGTATATTGTAAGGAAATTTAACAACAACACGCGGATTTTGCGACGGAATGCATTTGCAAGCGCTTGGAATGCGCAAATCGCATTATTCCCCCTCCCCGCCCTGACGCCAGACCACGGTGGCAGCAAAAAGCGCTGACATGACATGCAGTGAGGCATGCAAATTTGCAGAATCAGAGCGCCTGCCTGATCAGCGCATGCCGCACCATCGCGGTAACCTCACTCTGTCGAAAGGACTGTCAAATGGAGCAAGAACGGCCACATATCATTCTGATCGACGATCATAAATTAGTCGCGCAGGCGCTTTCACATGTGTTAAGCAGTGAATATCGCGTCACCCTCGCCGCCAACCAGCGCGAAATGCGCCTGGCCATGCGCCAAACCCGTTTTGCAGTGGCCTTGCTGGACTTATTTTTAGCCAATGAAGGCGATGGTTTAAGCTTGCTGCCGGAATTGCTCAATCACAATATCAAAGTGCTGGTATTTGCCGACGCCAGCGACAAAGCCGCGATCCGCGCCAGCATCACCATGGGCGCGCATGGATATGTGGATAAAGCCGGCGAACTGCATCAGCTGCGCGCCGCGCTCAAGGCAGTCATGCAAGATCATCTGGCGTTTCCACAGGAATTGTTATCCGCCGCCTTGCGCGAGCCGCGCAATATAGTGCCGCAACTCAGTGAACGCGAGGTGCGCCTGCTGGACATGATGCTGGCCGAACCGATGCCATCCAACGAAGACATGGCCAAGCGCTTATTCATTTCCATCGGACGGGTGAAAAATTGCTTAACCGATCTGTACGCCAAGTTCAACGTTCAAAGTCGGCATGCGCTGGTGGCGGAAGCGCGGCGGCGCGGTTATTTTATCGGCATGCATCCGGCGCGCATGGCCGGCGGCGGGCGTCGCCGCAAACTTTGAAATGCGTCCTGGCGCGGAATTTATTCGGCAAAAACCATGCGCAGCACTTCCGCATGCGCCCGGTCTGACAATTCGCCATCGGGTTTGAGCAAGCCGAATTGTTCCGCGTGCTTACTCAACCAGCGGTCGGCGGCAGCGCGCGCCTCATAAAGTTTGGTTGCAGGATGCTGCTCCATATAGCGCGTGGCGAATTGCCACACCGCCAGCGCCGCCACAATGCGCGGTGGCAAGTTCTGTCCGGCTTGTGCCTGCGCGCTTTCCTGCTTGAGCCCATACAGCAAAGCGCTTTGCTGCGCCAGCTGCACGCGCAACTGCTCGCATTCCTGCTGCCATTGCGCCGAAGCGGCGCTGGTCTGGGCCAAGGTGTCGCGCAAATGGCGGGACTCAGCGTCCAAGGCGGCGGCCCTGGCTTCGCTCTGGCTGGCCAGATCTTTGGCGGAAACATCAGCGGCATGCACGGCGAGCAGTGCGAGTTGGCGGATTTCTGCTGCGCTGTTTTCGGCTGCTGCTTTCAGGCGGGCTTGTTCGTCAGCTTGGGCTTGCGCGGTAACTTTCGCTTCCTCGATATGGTGAAACCGAACTTTTAGCTGAGAAAAATCAGTGATCGAATTGCGTGCTGCAAAAATGACAAAACAAACCCCTGCGCCAATGAGGATCAGATGTGTGTTTTTGATTGATGTTAGCCGAATAAGAATTGCTGCGAGTACACAGAAAGCAATTGCAAAATATGCTCGCTTTGCATTATTCCCCATTGGCGCTGAAATGGGACTGAAAAAAAATCTAAGCACACCAAATGCGGGCCAGTTCTCTACTTTTGGCTTCCAGCAAATACGAACCACCATCATAAGCAGCAAACTGGTTTGTATTACGGGCAATATGATTCTGAGCGTATTGTATGGCTCCCTTCCATCTATCCACATATATGAGCCATAGACAATAAAAACGAAAAAGAAATCATAAGCAACGATTTCTCTTATGTCTTGCGAAAATGTGGATTTAGGTAATGCAAAGCACGCCAAAAAAAATAGGAGCGACAGAATTATGCGTGTAATCATAATTACTTGGTCGTCGCCCTTCATGCTTACATCCACAGCCAAAGAAAGCGCCAACATGTAGGCATTCAAAGCCAAGTAAGCCTTCTTAGCTTCCAACTCGCTATGGATTTGTTCGTCAAGTGAATGCATATTTTTTAAGTTTTTGGTGGTGGCAAGTGAGGTTCCTCACCAATCACTTGCATTCTTGGAAATTCAGTCCTGGTTTGGCTATGTCCTGCGGCACTCAGCGTGTGATTCTCCACTGGCAGTACGCCACCTGGGGCTGTGATCAAACCGTTTAAGTCAAGTAAGTCAAACATCATGCACTCCAATCAGGTTGAAAACCACAGTGTGCGTGCATTTACTGTAAGACACAATTTCACCCTCACAATTTTTGTTCGTCCTCAGTCACACCAAAGTAACGCCCTTGTTTCCGCCATCCCCAAGCCGCGCGCCGCAGGCAATGCGTTTTTTTTGCAAGACCCGGACGAATGCGGCAAGGCTGATTTTTTGCGGCAGGAAAGACAAGCAAGTTTTTTCAGCCGCCGCCGGATTGGCGCGTAAAAACGCAAATGCAAGCATGGCGCATGGCATACACGGCAGCGCAAAAATAAGTGCTGATACTTATTCATGCATGACGGGCAACCCAAAGTATTGCCTAATGCCAGCGATAGTACAGAAAGCGAAAAAGTGTGTCAAATCGTGTCAAAAATAAGTCAGCCATCATTCAAGCGGCCCGATTGTCTGTCATCGTCTTCATCAAACATCAGGCCAGCCAGCAGAACCAGACCACTCAATCCAAACGGGATTCAGGTCACGCTTTAAGACGCCCGCCACGCCACACACCCCGCTACTTGGCGGCATTAGGGACATGTGCTCTGCTGTAGTTTTGCTGCAACAGGCGTTGCCACAGATCAACGCCACTTGCCAGCCACTGCAGACCACTTCCATTCCCTGAGCAAACCCATGCAATATGCATCTGCATATTTCCATACGGAAAGTTTAAAAATAAAAATAACCGGAATGCCTGACTATGTTATGATGTTCGACTTTATGGCATTTTTATTCACTTTTTCAGCCATAACTTGTCTTTTACTCCCTTCATCATAGACGCCTGTTTGGAGCGTGTCATGCAAGCTGATTTTCATGCAGATTCCGTATTAAGCCGCAGTTTTTCCCAAGAAATGGCCAGCGCCGCCGCCTGTTTGAAAGCCGGCGGCTTTGATCCCGGCCAACAAGACCTCATCAAGCGCCTGGCCAAAGCGCTCGCCGATGACGGCCCCCACCCCGCCCATGCTGGCGCCCTGGATGACTGGCGCAAGCGTAAGCATTACCACTACAAGCGGGATTTTTTATTCCGCTATCAGCCGCATTTGGCGCAGGGGGCCGAAGGTGTGTTGATTGCAACAGGCGAGTTGAAATCTGGCAAAGCGCCGAAAGATGACCGCAAGTTCCGCCGAAAAATCGCTGCGCTCTGCTTTGCCCAGCATTTTTTTCTGGAAGCGCGCTATGGCGATCATCATGTTTGGGTGTTGGATTTGCCTTTCATTTACAAAGACTGGCCCAGCATACAAATTGCAAAAGCAAATCCCGGACAAATTGATACCTTGATCAAGTTAAGCGAGGGGCGTCTGGAAGAAAAACACCGTGAGCAACTCGGCCAAGCTGTCACCCATGCTGCCGCCTATACCGAAAAAGCACACGCCATGTTGTCGCAAGCCCAGCCCGGAAATCGGGCATGGGAAATCGCCAAGCGCTGGTTTGCCGATGAAGAAACCAGCGACGCCATGTTGCAAAAATTCATTGGCGAGATGATGAGCGGCTTGCGTAAGTTCATTAATGTCTTGCGCTCGAACAAGATTGTGTTGTTGGATCATCCGCAGTTGCGTGGAAAAATAATGACCCAGGATGACCGGGATTTATTCGAGGCGGAGGCCTTTGTTTTTAAGGGCAATGATCCGGTGTCAGCTATCTACATCCAGCAAGTTCTGTTTAAAGAAAACCCGATCGTCAAAGGACCGCGCAACTTTGCCCGTTTGCTGGTGCATGAAATCGCCCACCGGGAGCTGAAAACAGAAGACCATAAATCAGCAACAAATGGCATCAAACCGACAAAGGGCCGCTTACCATTTGCGCAGACCTGCAATAACAGTGATAGTTGGGCTTTTTGCGTGATGGATTTAGCCGATATGCTTACGCCGCTGGAAATCGCGCGCGCCAGAATTATTTAAGGAGGATGAGGACATGGTTAGCCGTGCAGATCGTGATTTGCCGCCTTTGGAGCAGAACGGCATCCGCTATGAAGAAATCCGGGCTGAGTATTGTGAACCGTATGAAAAGCGCAGTGGCTGGATCCGCGCCAGGGATATCGCAAGCGGCGATGTACTGTGGGAATTGCAGGTTTATCCTGTGTCATATCAAAAAAGAGCGGATAACGGGTTGGGACTGCCTGATGGCCCGGCTGTCCGTGACTGTTTTTTTGAGCGTTTTCGCTGGATGACGGATCAGCAACACATCTTGATTGAAAACCGATACCGCGACCGCTATTTGGTCAACATCCACACCCGTGAAGTGCGCCCGGCGACAGATGATGATTTTGGGCCAGAGCAAATTTACCAGCGCCGCAAACCAACGTGGGTTGCACCGGTTATTTGTAGAAATACAATGTATTACCACGATTTGCAGATGTTTTTTTACGACTATCCGGCGCCTGACTATAGTGTTTTAACAGGTATAGATATTAAAACTAATAAGCGCGTTGTATATGAAAAAATATACACCATCCCTTTGCGGGACGACCTCGAACATCACGTTCCTGAATCGTATTTTGTTGCACTGGATGTCATGCCAGGAGGACGTGATTTGTACATCAAAAACCAAGACAATGAAGCCTACTTCTTCGATGTTCGCGAACGCCGTGTGTGGGCTTGCCCTTCCGAGGTTTTACCTAGCTTTTATTACGATCAAGTGCGCCGCCACTGGCGCGCGCGCCTGCGTTTTTTCTTCCTAGACATCTGGGATTGGATCACCCGGCGGCGCTATTGATCTGGGCGCTTGCAATCATCGCGGCTTATGTGTTTTTGCATCGTGGATGTAGCGGCGAGACGCACGCCGCTGGAAATTGCACGCGCCCGGATTAATTAAGGATGGATGAAAAATGATCAGTAAAGTCCGCAAGGAATTGCCACCTTTGGAACAGAACGGGGTCCGCTATGAAGAAATCCGGGTTGAGTATTTAGAACCATATGAGCGTCGCAGTGGATGGATGCGCGCAAGGGACATTGTCAGCGATGAAGTACTATGGGAGATTCAAGTCTATCGCGTCTCTTACGATGTCGATGAGAGGGGGGGAGACCCGATGGGCATTTACAACGGCCCCGGCTCCATGGACTGTTTCTTTGAGCGCTTTCGTTGGATGCCGGATCAACAACATATATTGATTGAAAACGGTTATGAGGACCGCTATCTGGTCAACATCCACACCCGTGAAGTGCGCCCGGCGACGGATGATGATTTTGCGCCTGAACAAATCTATCAACGCCGCAAGCCGAAATGGCTGGAGCCATTGGTTTGCCGCAATACCCTGTACTATCAAGAGTACGCGGATTTCTTTAATGGGGACAGTCATCCACGTTCAGGTCTGTTGATCGGGATCGACATCAAAACCCGTGAGTGCGTGCTGCAACGCAGAATTTATAAAGTCGCACCATACTGCGACGAGTTGGAGCACTACGTCCCGGAATCCTATTTTGTTGAATTCGATATCATGCCCGGCGGACGGGATTTATACATCAGCAATCAAGACGACGAAGTGTATTTCTTCGATGTCCGCGAGCGCAAAGTCTGGCAAGCGCCTCCAGATGCTGATCCATCTGAATATTACGATCAAGTACGCCGCCACTGGCGCGCGCGCCTGCGTTTTTTCTTCCTCGACATCTGGGATTGGATCACCCGGCGGCGCTATTGATCTGGGCGCTTGCAATCATCGCGGCATCAGTCCGGCATGACTGATTAAGCACAGATTCGCTGATCCAACAAGAGAAATTTATATCTAAAACAATTTTAAAATTCAAATACATATTAAAAAGATATTTTTTGATATTTGACATGGATATATGTAGTATATTTATGCACCGGGCCAGCACCCTCTTTGCGCCACGCTCCGCAGCAAACTGACTGCCGTAATGCGCATCATGGAGCAGGCCGCAAATCTGCCTCAGCACGCTGACAAACACCCTTCCGCCATATGTCCCCATCTGGCGGCGGCTGGCGTGCGCCCTGAAGCAATACATACTAATAAGGAATCATATCCATGTATCAGCACCACATTACCCTTGCCGGCAAAGGCTCCCTGCTGTCCAGCGCCTTGCTGTTGGCGCTCAGCAATCTGAGCGCCGCCGCTGTCAGCACCGAAGCAGCGCACAGCGCAGCGCCTGTCAGCGTGGCCGATGCGCATCTGGAATTCGGCGCCGCGCACAGCGGCAAATTGAAACAGGCCCCGCAGCCGCGCACGCCGCAAACCCTGCCGCCCTCGCTGGAACAAATCAAATATGGTGTGGACGCCAGTAAAAAAGCGCGCACCGATTTGCTGCCACAGGCAAAAAGCCAGCAACTCGCAGCGCAATTCGCCAATCCTTGCGAAGACATGAATAAGCTGGCCAGCCACAGCGGCGAAGCGCTGGCGGATTATCTGCTCGCCCTGCCGGATTATGAGTGTCACTATGGCCTGTTCTCATTACCGGCCAGTCAAGCCGCGAAAGTGTTCGCGCCAGCCAACTTCAGCGCGGTGGCGCGCCGTTTTGCGCTTGAAGCCGGCAAATACGACGCCAGCAATATCAAGCTGGTGAATCTGATTATTTATCTGCGCGCCGGCTATTATCTCTGGTCGGGGAATGTGATCGCCAAGCCGGCTGACAGTGTGCGGGACACCCTGCGCCCTGCGCTGTGGAACCTGATCCACAACCCCAATCTGTATAAGCAGAATACGAATGGCCAGTCCACGGCAAAAGAAGTTTTCACCATGATCACGAATATCAATGATGAAAATTACTATCTGCCGGCGATGAAAAGCGTGTTCAAGCGCTTCACCAACACGGCAGACAATCCAAACGCCAGCGAGAGCTTGAAACAGTATTCCGCCGCCGGCGCGCTGACCGGCGCGCTGACCGTGATGTTTTACGCGCATTACCGCAGCGACGCCGCGGCAACCCTGAAAAACGACGCCAGCTATCCGCAGACCCTGTACGATTTTGTGCAGAAAAACCGCGCCAAACTGCTCGGCACAAGTCTGGAATATCAACTCACTGACGCTGAACGCGAAGCGTTCCGCTTCATGCAATACCCCAGCCAAAGCGCCACGGTGAAACCGATGATCAAGCAAGTGCTGGCCAGCAGTTCAATGACAGGGACAGATTCCGGCCTGTGGTTAGGCGCCGCCAGCAGCGTGACGTATTACGACAATGCGAACTGCGCCGAATATGGCGTGTGTCATTTCCAGAGCAAGCTGGCGGATGCAGTGTTGAAACATAAGCACAGCTGCAGCCCGACCATCCGCATCCGCGCGCAAGCGATGACGGCGCAGCAATTGGCCGACAGCTGCGCCGCGCTGGCGCAGCAGGAAAGCTATGTGCACAAGATGCTGCAAACCAAAAACAAGCCGGTGGCGAACGACAATAACAGCGCGCTCGAATTGGTGGTGTTTGATGACTATGAAAATTACAGCAAATACGCGAGCGTGATATATGACATCGACACCAATAATGGCGGCATGTATCTGGAGGGCGACCCATCCAAGGCTGGCAATCAGGCGCGCTTTATCGCGCATGAGGCGTCCTGGCTGCGCCCCAGCTTCAAGATTTGGAATCTTGAGCATGAATATGTGCACTATCTGGATGGGCGCTTCAATATGGCCGGCGATTTTGCCGCCAGCACCGCCAAGCCGACCGTCTGGTGGATTGAAGGCATTGCCGAATACATGTCCCTGAAAAACAATAATCAGGCTTCGATTGACGCCGCCAAGAGCGGGACATATAAGCTTTCGACGATTTTCGGCAACACCTATTCGATGTCCGACTACACTGCGCGCGCTTATCGCTGGGGTTATATGGCGGCCCGTTTCATGAATGAAAAGCATCGCGCCGACATGGATCAAGTGCTGGCCAAGTTCCGCAGCGGCGACTATAAGGGCTATCAAACTTATATGGAAAATATCGGCACGAAATACGATGCCGAATTCGCCGTCTGGGTCAAGAACGCCAGCACAGCGGGCACGCCGCCGGAACCAAGCGAGCCAAAGCCGAATCTGCCGACTTGCAGCACCGCCGCCAATCTGTATCTGGGCAAGAATTGCTCAATTTCCGGCTTCGCTTCCAGCACGCAGACGTATGCGTATATCAATCTGCCGGCAGGCGCGAAGAATTTGCGCATCTTCACCAACGGCGGCAGCGGCGATGTGGATCTGTACATCTCGCCGGATCATTATCCAAGCAAGACTGCAGCGGCTTACCGCTCGACCGATGCCGGCAATCAGGAATCCGTCAGCATCGCCGCACCGCAAGCGCGCATCTGGTATTACATTATGCTGGACGCTAAAAAACCGTTCGCGAATGTGAGCATCAGCGCCACTTACGAGTAACACCGCAGGCGGCGGCCCGCATTTTGCCGGGCCGCCGCTCACGCTCCCGCCTCCCTGATCCGCAATTTCCATTTGCAGTATTGCACTGCAGCGCAGCCCGCTCCGGCTGCGCGGACAAGCCCGCAGCATGTCCCACGGCATTGCCGCACTATGCCAGTTACCCGTCCCTCAAAGCAATCATCTGCTTTTCAGTAGCGTAAAAGTAGTAAAAAAACACCTATGCCTGCGCAATATTAGCTGCACAGCAACATCAATATACAAAAATTAATTCTAGATATTTCCTGTGGATATGTGTAATATATTTATACGCTGATCGATACATGACGGCGATCTGTTATGGCCAATCCCATAACGCCCCGCTGCACCCCCATCAGGGCGCGGCATCTGCGGCGCCAAGCCGTCCCACGCGGGCGGCGCCGGAAAGCACAAAGACCTGCAGCAAGCCGGTCTGCGTCTTTCAACAAGAAAAACCGCAGCCGCACTGACGGTTGACGGAAATGTGCGCCTGCCGGCGCCCGCTCATAACCATATATAAATACGGAGACATGTCCATGCATACAAATCACGCCTTTGCAGCCGGTAAGTTCAGCCTGATCGCTGGCAGCCTGATGTTTGCCCTGAGCAGCTATGCCGCCCCCGCGAAAACCCATGCGCCTGCCGTGGTGGATGCGCATATCGAATTTGGCGCCGCACACGGTGGCGCGCTCAAGCAAGCGGCCAAACCACGCACCCCGCAAACGCTGCCGCCTTCGCTGGAGCAAATCAAATTCGGCCTGCAGCCTTCCAGCAAACCGCGCACCGATCTGATGCCCAACGCCAAGAATCAAAAACTGGCGGCGCAATTCGCCAACCCCTGTGAAGATATGACCAAGCTGGCCAGCTACAGCGGCGAAGCATTGGCTGACTACATCGTCGCGCTGCCGAATTATGAGTGTCACTATGGCCTGTTTTCGCTGTCCGGCAGCCAGGCCGCGAGCGTGTTCGCGCCAGCTAATTTCGACGCCGTGGCGCGCCGCTTCGCCAGTGAAGCCTCAAAATATGATTCGAGCAATATCAAGCTGGTGAATCTGATTATCTATCTGCGCGCCGGCTATTATCTGGCCGGCAACAATGTCATCAGCAAACCGGCGACCAGCGTGCGCGACACCCTGCGCCCCGGAATTTCCAGCCTGCTGGGTGGTGAAAACCTGTACCGTCACAACACTGCCGGCCCCTCGACTGCCGGCGAAGTGTTCACCATGATCACGAACATGAATGACGAAGGGTATTTCCTGCCGGCGATGAAAAACGTGGTCAAGCGCTACACCAACAGCGCCGCCAACCCGAACGCCAGCGATGCATTAAACAACCGCACCGGCGCGGGCGTGATGACCGGCGCTTTGACGGTGATCTATTACAGCCACTGGCGCCCGGAAGCCGCGCAGGCGGTGGAAAATGACAACAGCTATCCGACCGCATTGAATAATTTCGTGCAGGCTAACAAAGCCAAGCTGCTCGGCTCGAATAATGAATATCAGTTGACTGACGCGGTGCGTGAAACCTTCCGCTTCATGCAGCATCCGAATCAATTCGCCAGCGTCAAGCCGATGCTGAAAAATCTCATGCTCAACAGCTCGATGACCGGGACAGATTCTGCCCTGTGGTTAGCCGGCGCCAACAGCGTGTATTACTACGACAATGCGAATTGCGCCGAATACAATGCCTGCGACTACAAAAACAAGCTGGCGAATGTGGTCTTGAAGATCAGCCACAGCTGCAGCCCGACCATCCGCATCCGCGCTCAGGAAATGACGGCGCAGCAACTGGCCGACACCTGCGCCGCCCTGGCTGTGCAGGAAAGCTATGTGCACAAAATGCTGCAGACCAAGAACAAGCCGGTGGCGAATGACAACAATTCTTCGCTCGAACTGGTGGTGTTTGACGATTACAGCAACTACGACAAATACGCCGGCGCGATTTATGACATCGACACCAATAACGGCGGCATGTATCTGGAAGGGGATCCGTCGGTGGCCGGCAATCAAGCCCGCTTCATCGCGCACGAAGCATCCTGGGTGCGTCCGACTTTCAAGATCTGGAATCTGGAGCATGAATATGTGCACTACCTGGATGGCCGCTTCAATATGTATGGCGATTTCTCCGCCGGCATCGCCAAGCCGACCGTGTGGTGGATTGAAGGCATTGCCGAATATCTGTCCCTGAAAAACGACAATCAGAAATCGATTGACGCCGCCAAGCTGGGCACTTACAAGCTTTCGACCATCTTCGGCAACACCTATTCGATGTCGGATTACACCAACCGGGCTTACCGCTGGGGCTATATGGCGGCGCGCTTCATGAATGAAAAACATCGCGGCGATATTGATGCGATTCTGCCCAAGTTCCGCGTCGGCGATTACAACGGCTACCAGACTTTTATGACGAATATCGGCACGAAATATGACGCTGAATTCGCCTCCTGGGTGCAGACCGCGACCACTGCCGGCTTGCCGCCGGAACCTGTGGAGCCGACCCCGGGCTTGCCGACCTGTTCCGGCGCGGCGAATAAGCAGCTGGGTAAAAATTGCTCGATCCCCGGCTTTGGCTCCAGCAGCGTCAGCTACGCCTATCTGATGTTGCCGTCCGGCGCCAAGAATCTGCGCGTGTTCACCAGCGGCGGCACTGGCGATGTGGATCTGTACATGTCGCCGTACAGCTACCCGAGCGAAACCTCGGGCCAGCGTTCGACCAATGCCGGCAATAACGAGTCGATCAGCACTGCCGCGCCGGTCAGCGGGGCCTGGTATTACATCGTGCTCAAAGCCAAGCAACCGTATGCGAATGTGACCTTGAGCGCGACTTACGAGTAAGCCGCAAGCAGTATGCGACGCCGCGTGATAGCGGCGGCAAAGAATCTTCCCGTGTCCGGCCGGGATGATGGCCTCAGCCGAGGCTGGCAGTACGCCGGGCTGTATTCTCTTAGTGTGCGTCTGTTGGGCGGGCTGGCATGTTCTGGCAACATTTGAGCAAGCCACCCGCCTCTTTTTATGGCACACTTCAGATGCGCCCCCAACCCCGCCGCGCTTCAATATCAGAATCGTTTCTGAGGCGGCCGGGCGTCGTTTATCAGCTTCAATGACAGGAACCGCCATGAACGCAGAACGCCAACAACTCGCCGCCGCCTTGACTGACCCATTCTTTGCCGAACATTTGTTCGACGCCTTGCCGGATGTGGTGTTTTTTGTGAAAGACATGGCAGGCCGCTACCTCCTGATCAACCGCACCATGGTGGAACGCTGCGGTTACCGCAATAAAGAAGACTTGATCGGCAAGAGTGTGAATCAATTATTTGCGCCGCGTTTCGCCACCCACTACGAGCAGCAAGACCAGGCTGTGTTGCAGGAAGGCAAAACGATTTACGATCAGCTCGAATTGCATATCTACCCCAACCATGCGCCCGGCTGGTGCATGACGAATAAATTTCCGCTGCGCGATGCGCAGGGCAATGTGATCGGCTTGGCCGGCATCTCGCGCGATTTGCACGCGCCGGAAGCCAGCAGCCCGGCGTATCAGAAAATCAGCAAGCTGGTGGCGTATATCAACCAGCATTTCTTTGAAGATGTGCGAGTGCCTTTTCTGGCCAAGATGGCGCAAATGTCGGTCTCGCAGATCGAGCGCTATTTCTTAAAGGTGTATCAAATTTCGCCGCGTCAGATGTTGCAGCAAAAGCGCCTGGACGCGGCTTGCAGCATGCTGGCCGGCAAGCAAAGCATCACCGAAATCGCCGCCGCCTGCGGCTACCAGGACCACAGCGCTTTCGCGCGCCAATTCAAGGCCACGGTGGGCATGACGCCCAGCCAATACCGCGCTTTGCTGGCCGACGGCAGCGCGCGCGCCACGCCGGGCAGCGCGGTGCGCAGTTTGCGGATTGCGTGAGCGCGTGTGCTGATTGCGGGCATGCCAAAAACCCGTTGACATGGCCGGCGACAGCACCACGCTGAAACTGGCTGTACAAATGCGGCAGCTCAGACAAGCAAGCTGCGAATGGCGGGGCGGCGCAATGCGTCCCGCCCCGCATGCCTGCCAGCCTTATCTTATTTTTCCCATGCCGCCAGTGTCGCTTGCAAACGCTGCAAGTCAGCGTAGCGGGTTGGAATATCGTCGCGCTGCACAGCGGCGCGCTGGTCGCGCAGGTTTTGCAGGGCGCGCAGCAAGACCGGCAAAGGCGGGCCGCTGGCGGTGAGTTTGTCGTGATTTTCCGGCGGCAAGTCGTCCGCCGGTTTGGCGATGTATTTATGCACCAGCTGATCATGATGCATTGAGGAACCCTGGCCATGCGCCTGGCAGACTTGCACAAATAAGGCCAGATTGCGGCGGAACGCCGGGCTGTCATGGCCGGCATCCAGCGCTTGCAGGAACAAATCCATGTAATTCGGCTGGCGCATGCAGTCGCGCAAAATCAATTGCTCATTCGGCATCATGAAGAGGAATTTATCCACCAGCAATTGCGAATACGATGACTGCCTGGATTGGCACAGACCGAGCAGTAAATCAATCACATTAATGCCGGCGAAGTCGCCCGCATTCGCGCCGCGATACACCTGAAAACCCACCGCATGCGGCTTGTAATAGGGACGCACGCTGTAGAAAAAACGCTCCACATCGAGCTTTTTAAAGAGTTCGGCATTGCTCTCGATCACTTCATCCAGCGCAGCTTTGGCGGCGCGCAAAAGCGAGGTCGCCACCGGGTGTGTCACGCCCATCGGCTGCAGCCGCAACAAGGCGTCCGCCGCGCGTTTATAGGCCAGAATGCCGATGGTGTTGTAGTCGATGAAGATATATTCATCTTCCAGCGAGGTGAAGGATTTGTAGCGTCCTTGCAGCGCAAAATTATGGGTGGTCAAATGGCTGGTGGCGAAACGCGGGGTAACGCCCAGATTCGCGCCCAGCTCCAGCGCCAGCGCTGAGGCTTCGCGCATCTGCGCCGCAGGCCCGGCGTCCTGCTCTGTCACGCCATGCCGGTTGCAGGCGGCCATGTAAAAGCCGACATTGCCGAGCAGATTAAAGGCCTGGTCAAAGCCTTCATCGGTATTGCCCTCCTGCACCAGTTTGCGGATGTGCTCCTGGCCTTCGAGGCACAGGGCGCGCTTCAAATCGCTGCCGACGCCGGCCACATCGGCGCGCCGTTCTTGCGCAAAATACAGGTTTTCCAGCGCCGTGTTGAGTTCGCAAAAACGGCTGCGGATCCAGGCATCGAAATTGTGTACGTTCTCGGTCATCATGATCTGTCACTTACTCCGGTGTTAAGCCAGCGTCTGCAACACTTGCAGCAGCTGGTCAATTTCTTCAGGCGGGTTGCTGATATGGGTCGAGAGGCGCACGCCAAAGGCGCGGCTGTCGCAGCGGATCTGCGCGGCTTGCAAGGCTTGCACCAAGGCTTGCTGGCGCGCGCCATAATGCACGATCAGGGTGCCGCTGCGGCGCGCATCTTCTGCCGGCGAGACCAGGCAGCCGGGCGGCAGCGCCTCGATAATGCGGCGGCTTTGCGCCAGATTATAGGCGCGGATCTGCGCCACGCCCACCGCATGCAAGCGGCGGATGCTGTGCGCCGCCAGCACAAATGGGGCCACCGAGGGCGTGCCGCCCCAAAAGCGGCGCGCGTCGGGATGATAGGCGAAATCGTGAATATCGAAGGCAAACGGATTGGCGTGGGAAAACCAGCCGACATCCGCCGGCTGGCAGCGCGGCAGGATATCGGCATGCGCCCATAGAAAGCCGGCCCCGGGGCCGCTGCATAACCATTTCACACATGAGGCCAGGAAAAAATCCGGCTGCAGGGCTTGCAAATCAATCGGCAAAATCCCCACGCCCTGCGCGGCATCAACCACGCTCAAAATACCGCGCGCGCGCGCCGCCGCCAATACCGGCGCCAGCGGAACCTGAATCCCGGTATTTGATTGCACCTGGGTCAAGAGCAGCCATTGCACATCTTCGCGCATGGCGTCGAGCCAGACCTGGGCCTCGCTTTGGTCCAGCGTGGCCGGCAAAAAGCGCAGGCGATAGCCCATGCGCTGCGCTTGCTGCGCGACAAACCCCATGCTGGGAAAATCGCTTTCGCTGAGCAAAATCACGCCGCGTTTGGGGTCTATCGGGAGCGCCTGCAAAATTTTGCCAAAGGCGCTGGAGAGATTGGTTTGCGCGCAAAACTGTTGCGGCGCGCTGTTGAGCAATTGCGCCAGGGCGGCGCGGAAATCGTCGAAAACCGTGATCCACTCGCCCCAGGGGTCGCCGGCGCCATCGGCCCAGGGCGCAAAGAAACGCTGCTGGAAATGGCTGGCGGCATCGGCCCAGGGCCGGCCCACGGAGTGGTGTAAAAGATAGATGCCATTGCTGGCGGCGAATTCATGTGTCATAGCGCAAGCCCGAAGCAAAACCGGCTCACTTTACCATAGCGCAGTGCGGCGATACGCGCTTGCCGATTGAATTACGATGGCTTTTGATTCGGGTTGGCGGCAGGCGGCGCCGGCAGCAACATATTCTCAGGCCAGGTAAAGCGCCAGCCGCTGTATTTGCTTTGATGCGCCAGCATGCTGTCTTCCGGCCTGAAATGGTCTTGTTTCAAGGGCATCGCCTCTGACAACGAATGCACGCCGACAATCCGCCCCTGCAGCTTGATCAAGCCCCATTCGGCGCGGCCGGTGATGGGGTCGCGCCAGATGCGGCGTAAATGCCGCACCGTGCCGGGAAAGCGCGGGTCTTTCAGCAAATCCTCCAGGCTGGCCGGA
Source organism: Massilia sp. W12 (assembly GCF_037300705.1). Lineage (NCBI taxonomy): Bacteria > Pseudomonadati > Pseudomonadota > Betaproteobacteria > Burkholderiales > Oxalobacteraceae > Massilia > Massilia sp. W12. Next base: position 4,252,700 of record NZ_CP147776.1, read on the forward strand.
TATTGGGGCCGGTCTTTGTCGGGACTTGCCGCCAGATAAGAGGCGATGGCGGCGCGGAATTGATGGCCGATGAAGATCAATTGTTCTTCTTTCTCGCGCTGCATGCTGGTGTGATGCATGTGGCTGCCCAGCGCCAGCCCGGCGCCGAGCAGGGCCACCAGCATCAGCGTCCATAAATAGGCGAAGCCGGCGCGCTCACAATTGTTCATACGGCGTGCCGTCCTGAGTGGCGCCGGCGGCGCCGCTGCGCACATCAGCCACGCCGGGCAAATCGATTTCCTGCGATAGCACCGGCGTCCAGCTTTGCTGGCTTTCTGTGATCGGGTCGAGCGGCAAGGCGCGCAGATACTTGGCGCTGACCAGTTCTTGCAGGTTTTCCGGATAGCGCCCGCGATCAGCATAAAACCGCTCAATACTGATGCGCAGAATTTGCAGATTTTCTTTCAGCGCGGTTTCGCGCGCGCGCTCGACTGATGCGTAATAACGCGGCAACGCGAGCGCCAGCAACAGGCCGATAATCGCCATCACCACCAATAATTCGATTAAGGTAAAGGCGCGCCGCGCACGCGTCTTGTGTTTCATTTGTTTTGGCATGTCCGCTTCTCCGCCTCTCTCACCATTGCGCCAGCGGCACGCCGTTCAAGCCGGTCAGGCTGGAGCGGCTGGCGACATCAAACACATCGTCGCCCTCGTCCCACACATCGGGCGGGCTGGTGGATGCGCGTTGCGCCCAGGTCGAGGCGGCGGGCCAATCCGGGTCGGCGAAGGGATCGCGCGGCAACTGACGCAAAAAGCGCAACATGCGGCGGTCCGGGCTTTGTTGATCGGGCACGCCATCCACCAGGGTTTGCAAATCAGGCGGATACAGGCTGACGCCGGGCGCACGCTTGATCTGGCCGCGCTCGCGCGCCCGTTTGTAGGCGTCAATCGCGCTGCGGATCTCATGCAGGGCATTGCGCAATTGCGCTTCGCGCTGGCGCTGCATGGCATGTTGAATCGGCGGCACGGCAATCGCCGCCAGGCTGGCCAGCATCGCCAGCACCACCAGCAACTCAACAAAGCTGAAGCCGGTTTGCTTCATAAACTGCCCGCCAATTCAAAAATCGGCAAATACATCAGCACCACCACGCTGCCGATCACCACCCCGATCACCGCCATCAGCAAGGGTTCCAGCAAGCGCGATGCAAGTTCAATCTGGCGCGCGAATTCTTCATCATGAAAGCGCGCTGAGCGCTCCAGCATTTCCGCCAGGCGGCCCGTGTTTTCCCCCACTTTCAAGAGCGATTGCGCAACCGCCGTGGCCAATTCATGCGCTTCCAGGGCGAGGGAAAAGGTTTGTCCCTCTTCCACGGCGCGGCGCGCCAGCGCGAGCCGGCTTTGCTGCCCCGGCTGCAACAAAGGCCCGGCCATTTGCATGCCGCGCGTCAAGGGAATGCCGGCGTGCAGCAAGAGACTGAGCGCGCGGTAAAAACGGGCCAGGCGGAATTCCGCGCTGCGGGTGGCCAACAGCGGCAAGTCGAGCGCAAGATTGAGCAGGCGCGCGCGCACCGCAGCCTGGCGCAAAAGCCAGAATAAAAGCAGCAGCAGGCCAAGTCCCAGCGCGCTCATCAGCCAGCCATGTCCGGCCAGCAGACGGCCAAAACTGAGCAGCCATTGCGACAGCAAAGGAATATCGCGCCCGGAGGATTCATACACCACGGCGAATTTCGGCGTGACATACACCAGCAAAAACAGCGTCACCAGCGCGCCCATGGCCAGCAAGAGTGCGGGATAAACTGCGGCGGCGATCAATTTGCGGCGGATGGTTTCAAACTGCAATTGATAGCTGACATAGCGCGCCAGACTTTGCGGCAAATCGCCGGAACGTTCAGCCGCACGCATTGAGGCCACGTAGATATCGGGAAAGATGGCCGGAAACGCCGCCAGGGTGTCGGAAAAATTTTTGCCATGCTGCAGCGATAACAGCATGGCGGCCAGGGTGGCGCGCGCACTGCTGCGGCTTTCTTTATTGTGCAGCGTGGTCAGGGCTTCATGCAGATTCAAACCGGCTTCCAGCAGGGTCAGCAATTCCTGGCTGAATTGCAATAAGGGGAATTGGCCGCGCCGGGTGCGCGCTTCCTGCGGCGGCAAGTCAATCGCCAGCACCTGCCAGCCATTGCGCGCGGCGGCGCGAATCGCCTCGACTTCATTCACCGCCTGTACGCACAGACGCTGTCGGGCGCCGCCGGCGCCTTGCACATCCAAGTGGTAATCCCTGCTCTGTTCCGGTTGCAGCTGCATGCTCTCCCCTGTCTGGTCGCGCTTCACGATACACGATGCGTTGCAGGCGCACAAGCAGGCGCCACAGTTCGCGTCAAGCTGTTTTTTGCATTTTGCCCTACAGCCCGGGCAAAGCCTGCCGTTAAAGGGCTAGCATACACAAAACCACACTTGCCAGCGCAAGTAGCGGATGCGTGTTGCTTTTTTTTGAAAAACCGTGAGGTCATTATGGACGCTAAAGCAGTTACCGCAAATCAGGCGGCGCAAACTGCAGCCAGCGCAGCTCTGCGTCAAAAGCCGGAAGCGGAGGCAGCCACTGCCGCCGCCAAGCCGGCTGGCGGCAAAGAGGCGCAAGCTGAAGCTGCGCCAGCCGGATTGACAGCATCCCAAACGGTGCAAGATGTCAAGCCGACGGTCAACACCAGTGGCCAGGTCATCGGCTCGACCATCAATACCACCGCTTAAAATCTGTGTGATTGATTTTTCAAGCCCGCGTCATGCGGGCTTTTTCTTTTGCGCGCTATGTCTTGCTTAAGGCCGGATCGTTTTTGCGCGGCAAGGCGTCATCCAATGAAATCCAGCTGACATGGGTGTCGTAATAGGCGTGCATCACCGGTTCGCGGTCGAGCGGATCGGTGAACATGGCGCGCGCCACATGCACCTCGCCGGGCCAGCCGGCGCCTTTGAAAAACAGGCTGCTGCCGCACTGTCCGCAAAACGCGCGCTGGCCGAAGGGCGCCTTATACCAGCGCAAAAGCTGCTGCGCATCATGCACTTGCAATTGCTTTTCCTCCGCCCCGACCCAGGTTACAAACGCAGCGCCATGCGCACGCTGACAGCGCGTGCAATGGCAATGCGCCACCCATTTGGACGGCAGCGCGAGGGTGAAACTGATTTCGCCGCACAGACAGCGGCCACGGGCTTCGGTGGGCAGGATGGACATGGTTATGCTCCATTGGAAAAGGCTGGAAACATCTTAGCGGAAAGCATCGCTATGCGGTTTGATGGAGGGATGTTTTTTGCAGGGGCGCAATGCACAATACAAAAGATGGGAAGCAAGAAAGCAGTCGCTTTCAACGCAAGCTGAGGCATACGGCGTCTGTTTCCTGATACAATGAAAATTGTTAATTATATTTTAATATTTTATGCAATTAAAATATCTTTCTATTCTTCTCACTTCACGCTTCAGCAAAACCTGACACACACATCAGCAGACCCCAAGACGACAATGACAGGAGGATTCAAATGAGCCAAACAGACACTGATTTTTACCGATCAGTTCTCATTGCACAGTTCCCTGGCGGAACGATTATTGACAAAAACCCGGCCCCCGAAGTGTTGTATCCCGACTTTGAACCCCGCGTTTTGCCTGACGGAAGAGTTCGGGACGCCGATATTGAAAAGCAAATAGATAAGGATGGCTCAGTTTGGGTTAAATCCAGGGGTGGTACGTCTCTTTTTGACAAAGATGCTGTTTTCCCACGGAAAAAATGGACTACCTTCCATATCCCGAACGGTACAGAAATTCCCGATGGCATCATTATCCGCTTTACTGGTTACAACAAAAAGTATGATGCAAACCATTATCAAATCGAATCCAAAGCCGGTCTGATGAGAATCGACGCATACAAAGGCGCCTTGGACAACCTGGCCCGTAATGCAATCGCCAGAGCGGTTGAATTAGGTAAAACACGATAAATCGAAAGGAAGCATAGATGGCTAATGTTAATGGCATCACACTCGCTCAGGCCATTCGCGCGGTGGATCAAATCATGCTGATGCTGGAAGAAAAGATGAGGGATTGCGACCCGGACAGCGATGCATATGAAGAAATGGATATGGACTACCTGGCTTATATGAAGGCCGCGCATAGCTTGCGTAACGCTTATGAAGAAGAATATGCCGCCAGCAGCAATTTAGTGGCGTATGAGCGATTACTGGCCCAGCGCTGAAACAAGGCAGGCGGTGCATTCACGCGGGAATGAAACAGAATCCGGGCCGAAATTCAGATGCAAACACAAGCGGCGCCCGCTTTTCGCCATTCAGATCATTGTCAGCGGCAGCCTGCCCGGCGCAGCTGTGCGCCACCCGGTATAATTCGGCCCATCTTTTTTGCCGCGTCACACCATGAACACTCCCGCACCAGCTTCCACCGATGTTGATTACGAACGCCGCTTTGGCGGCATCGCCCGCCTGTATGGCGCGGATGGCCTGGCGCGGCTGCAGCGCGCGCATGTGTGCGTGATCGGCGTGGGTGGGGTCGGTTCCTGGGTGGTGGAAGCCCTGGCGCGCAGCGCGGTCGGGGCGCTGACCCTGATTGATCTGGACCATGTGGCCGAGTCGAATATCAACCGGCAAATCCAGGCGCTCTCTTCCACCCTGGGCATGGCCAAGGTCGAGGCGCTGGCGCAACGCATTGCGCAAATCAATCCGCGCTGCCAGGTCAATCTGGTGGAAGACTTTATCGCCGCCGACAATCTGCGCGAATTTCTGGGCGACGCTGCTGCACCGCGCTTTGATTATGTGGTGGATGCGATTGATTCAGTGAAGGCCAAGGCCGCGCTGATTGCCTGGTGCAAGCAACACGGCTTGCCGCTGGTGACCATAGGCGGGGCCGGCGGGCAGATTGATCCGGGCAAAATCGCCATCCGCGATTTGGCGCGCACCGAGCAAGAACCGCTGCTGGCCAAGGTGCGCAAGATTTTGCGGCGCGAATATGGTTTTGCGCGCGGCGAAAAAAACAAATACGGCATCGACGCGGTGTTTTCAATGGAGCCGCTGCGCTACCCGGAAACCGACGCCAGTTGTGAAGTGGATGCTGCGGCCGGCGTAAGCGGCCTGAATTGCGCCGGGTTTGGCTCCGCCACCGTGGTCACGGCCAGCTTTGGCATGCAGGCGGCGGGGCTGGTGCTGCGCCGCCTGGCCGGCGCGGAATAAACGTCTTATTCCACAGGCCGCCCGCGCATCGCCTGCCACAACTCAAACCAATCTTCACGCGGCAAATCCAGACTGCAGGCGGCGACAGCTTCCCGTATCGCCGCAATCCGCCCGGAGCCGGTCAGCGGCAGCGCGCGGCATGGCAGCCGCAGCAGCCAGGCATACACCAGGGTGGCGATGCTGACTTGGTGCTTGATGGCCAGCGCTTCCAGGGTGGCGCGCAAAGCCGGCGGGCAATCCGCGCCAAACAAACGCCCGCCGCCCAGCGCAGACCAGAGCATGGGACGCACGCCGGCGCTTTGCAGCAAATCCAGCGCGCCATCCACAATCGGCAGCCAATACAGCGGCGAGAGTTCGATTTGATTTGTCACCAGCGGCCAGTGCGCATTTAAGGCTTGAAATTGCGCGCTGGAAAAATTGGATACGCCAAAGTGACGCACCTTGCCGGCTTTGTGCAATGTATTGAAAGCATGTGTGACTTCGCCAATGTCTAGCAGCGGGTCGGGACGGTGCAGCAAGAGCAGATCCAGATAATCGGTGCGCAGTTCGCGCAAGCTTTGCTCGGCGCTGGCGATAATGTGGCGCGCACTGGTATCGTAGGCTTGCAAGCGGTATTCCGGTTTATGTCTGGAAGGCAGGCAAATGCCGCATTTGCTGACCAATTCCATTTTCGCGCGCAAGCCGGGTTGCTGCGCCAGCGCCGCGCCGAATAAAGATTGCACCTGATAATCGCCATAAATATCGGCGTGGTCGAAGGTGGTGACGCCCAATTCCAGGCATTCTTGTATCAAGCGCAGATGGCCGGCCTGCTCCCAATCGCACATGCGCCACATACCGGCCACGATGCGGGAAAATTCCGGGCCTTGCGGCGCGATTTGAATACGGGGACATAGAGTTGACATAGCGGTCCTTGGCGGCTGGTGCGCAGTGAGCGGAATAATAAGCAGATGCCCGCCAGTATAAATCAGCTCGGCGCCGCCGTTTTTTTCACGTCCTGCGGGTGTAAGATGCGCAAGCGGTCATAAGGCCGCTTTTGCATTCACGCCACCATGCCAAGCACTAATTTATTACCCGGCGTTCCCGCCATTGAATCGCCGTTTTTCGAGGCGATTTTCGCCGACGCCGATGATGCCCTGCAGCAAATCGCACGCCAGATGCAAGCGCGCGGCTTTGCTGTGATTGAATTCCCCGACCCGGATTTTGCCGCCGTGGCAGACGGCATACGCCAGAATCTGACGCCGCATTTCAATTCCGGGGCTTGGCACAGCTTTCGTCAGGGCGCACCGGCGGACTTGCGCATACGCGACGCCTGGCGCATCGATGCCGGGGTGCGCCGGATTGCCGCCAATCCGGGAATCCTGGCTTTGCTGAGCAAGCTGTACGGCAAACCGGCCTGGCCGTTTCAAACCCTGAATTTTCCGGTCGGCACAGAACAGGCGCTGCATTCAGATGTGGTGCATTTTCATTCTGTGCCGGAGCGTTTTATGTGCGGCGTGTGGGTGGCGCTGGAAGACATCACCCTCGACAACGGCCCGCTGTTTTACTACCCCGGCAGCCATGCCTGGCCGGTTTACACCAATGAACATATTGGCCGCTGTCTGTCCACTCTGCCACAACGCCCCGATCAGCGCCCGTTTGAAGCCATGTGGCAAGCCCTGGTTGATGCGCATGGCGTGCAGCCGCAACAATTTTTGGCGAAAAAAGGACAGGCCTTGATCTGGGCCGCAAACTTGCTGCATGGCGGCAGCCCGCATCTGAACCGGGCGCTGTCGCGCTGGTCGCAGGTGACACATTATTTTTTCGAGGATTGCGTCTGGTATTCGCCGCTGTTTTCCGATCCATTTTATGGCCAGATTTATTTCCGCCGTCTGCTGAATATCGCCAACGGCGAATTGATGCAGCCGCAATATTGCGGCGAAGCGCTGCCGCCGGGCTTTATTGAGGCCACCCGCAGCACACAACCTGACGGGCCATGGCCGTTTGATGAGGCGGCCTATCTGGCGGCGAATCAGGATGTGGCGCAAGCCGGCATGAATGCGCGCGAGCATTATGTGCGGCACGGCCATGCTGAGCGCCGCCGCCGCACATAAGGCGGCGCGGCGGATTTTGCCCGCAGCGCGCAAGCAGACTACAATGGGGCTTTTCGCCTGCCTGCTTTAGCGCATGACTCTGACTGAACTCAAATATATTGTTGCGGTGGCGCGTGAGCGCCATTTCGGCCACGCCGCCGAAGCTTGCCACGTCGCCCAGCCCACCTTATCAATCGCCATCAAAAAACTGGAAGAAGAATTGGGCGTCAGCATTTTTGAACGCAATAATGCGGAATTGGCGATCACCCCGATCGGCGCGCAAATTGTGGCCCAGGCCGAACAAGTTTTGCAGCAAGCCGCCGCGATTAAAGAAATCGCCAAACAAAACAAAGATCCCTTGAGCGGCCCGCTGCGGCTGGGCGTGATTTACACCATCGCGCCATATCTGCTGCCGCGCCTGATCAAACGCGCGATTGCGGAAATGCCGCAAATGCCCTTGATTTTGCAGGAAAATTTCACCGTGCGCCTGCTTGAGATGCTGCGCCAGAATGAGTTGGATGCGGCCATTCTGGCGCTGCCGCTGCCCGACGCCGGCCTGCATGTGCTGCCGCTGTATGACGAACCGTTTATGGTGGCGCTGCCGCCGCAACACGCCTGGGCCAAGCGGCGCCAGATTGCGGCGGCGGATTTGAAAAATGAAACCATGCTCTTGCTCGGCAACGGCCATTGTTTCCGCGACCAGGTGTTAGAGGTCTGCCCCGAAATGATGCGCTTCGCCACGGCGGAAAATGGCATGCAGCGCAGCTTTGAAGGGTCATCCCTGGAAACCATACGCCATATGGTGGCCAGCGGCATCGGCTTGACGGTCTTGCCTGCCGCCGCCGTGCCGGAAAAAAGCGGGGCCGACGGCTTGGTGTATCGCCCGTTTTGCGCACCGGCGCCAAACCGGCGGGTGGCCCTGGTCTGGCGCAAAAGCTTTCCGCGTCAGGCTGCGATAGATGCGCTGGCGCTCGCCGTGCGCGCTTGCGCACTGCCGGGCGTGCAAATGCTGGCGGAGGATGCGGCATGATGCGCAAATTACGCCTCTACTGCCTCTTGGTGCGGCTGGATAAACCGATTGGCATTTTGCTCTTACTGTGGCCGACGCTGGCCGGTTTGTGGCTGGCCAGCGCCGGCCAGCCGGATTGGTCGCTGTTGCTGATTTTCACGCTGGGCACAGTCTTGATGCGTTCAGCCGGCTGCGCCATGAATGATTATGCTGACCGCGATATTGATTTGCATGTCAAGCGCACCGCCGAACGGGTGCTGACCAGCGGCCAGATCAAACCGAAAGAAGCGCTGCTGGTGGCAGGCAGCCTGGCGCTGCTGGCGTTTGCCCTGATTCAGCCGCTCAATACTCTGACCAAGCTGCTCTCCTGCGCCGCGCTGGCGCTGGCGATCAGCTACCCCTATTTCAAGCGCTTTTTCGCCCTGCCCCAAGCCTATCTCGGCATCGCCTTCGGTTTTGGGATTCCGATGGCCTTCGCCGCCGTGCAAAATCAAGTGCCGCTGCTGGCCTGGGTTTTGCTGGCCGGCAATATTTTATGGGCGCTGGCGTATGACACCGAATATGCGATGGTGGACCGCGATGATGATCTGAAAATCGGCATCCGCACCAGCGCCATCACCTTTGGCCGCTTCGATGTGGCGGCGGTGATGTTGTGTTATGCCGGCTTTTTATTGCTGACCGCCTGGTGCGGCTGGCAAGCCGGGTTGCGCTATTTCTTTCTGGCCGGCATCATGGGCGCCGCCGGAATCGCCGTGTATCACTATTTTTTGATCCGGGGACGCGAACGCGCGGCTTGTTTTACCGCATTCCGCCACAATAATTGGCTGGGCGCAGTAATATTCGCTGGCATCGCACTCGACTACGCGCTACGATAATCCGGTCAGGCGCCTGCGCCACGCATCAAGCAGCATCTTGCAACAGTCCGGTTTGCGTTTTTTTCAACACTAAGTGCAACACTTCAGAAGGAGCAGCATATGGAATCCAGTCAAGACTTCGGCGCGAATGGTTCGGCCACCCAGGAAGCACGCGAAAAACTGATGGGCGATCTGAAAGTGGTGATCCGCGATGCGGAAGAACTGCTGCGCAACACTGGCGCCCAGACCGGCGAAAACTTCCGCGCCGCCAAAGAGAAATTTGAAAACTCCCTCTCCAACGCCAAACACCGCCTGCAAGATATGGAAGACGCGGTGGTGGCGCGCGGCAAAGCTGCAGCGCGCGCCACAGACCAATATGTCACTGAGCACCCATGGCAATCGGTAGGCCTGGCCGCTGCTGTCGGCTTGATCGCCGGTTTGCTGATCGCGCGCAAATAAGCGTGCGCGCTTTTCTCTGACCATGCCATGCAAGCCCGCCTTGCATGGCATGCTTTTTTGGCAGGTGAATAATGGCGTTTTCTGATTCGCTGCGGCGTTTGTCCGCCAGCGTCCTGGGTTTGCTCAGCAACCGGCTGGAATTGGCCGCGCTGGAGCTGGAAGAAGAATGGCAGCAGTTTTTAGCGGTCTTGTTGGCCGCCCTGGCCGCCCTGTTCTTCCTTGGCATGGCCTGCACCCTGCTGGTGGTGCTGGTGCTGGTGTTGAGCTGGGAAAACCACCGGGTGTTAGCGATTTGCGTGATGGCCGGCTTGTTTGGCGCGCTGGGTTTGCGCATTGCGCTGGTGGCGCTGGCGAATTACCGCAGCCGCCCGCGTCTGTTTTCCGCCACCATGGGCGAATTGCAAAAAGATTTGCAAGGTTTGCGCGGCCAGCCTGAGACAGCACAGGAGAAGCAGCATGGCGGATGATTACCAACAAAGACAGCAGCGCCGCGCCGCGCTGCTTGAACAAAGCACGCAAAGGCGCGCCGAATTGCTGCAAGAGTGGGGCGCATGGCGCGGCAATCTGCAACGCATCGACGCCAGCTTCAGCCTGCTCAAATCGCTCAGCCGGCAACCCATGGTGATGCTGGGCCTCAGCGCGCTGATCGTCTGGCTCAAACCGCAGCGCGCCCTGCATCAAGTCAAAGCCGGTCTTTCCCTGTTTGAAAGCGCAAATAAAGTACTGCCGCTGTTGCTGCCTTTGCTGCAAAGTTTGCTGGCGGGTTTGCGCAAACGTTAAGTCAAGCCTATGCAACCCTGCTTACCAGAACAAATCGAATCCGAACGTTTGCTCATCCGTGTCGCCCGCCCTGGCGATGGACAGATTTTCAACCAGGCGATTCACGCTTCCGCCGCCAAACTGGCGCCCTGGCTGGGCTGGGTCACGCCGCTGCCGACGCTGGAACAATCGGAACAAAACTGCCGGCGCGCCTATGCCCGTTTTTTGTTGCAGGAAGATTTGATGGTGTTTTTCCTGTTAAAAGAAAATGGCCGCCTGATTGGCGGCAGCGGCTTGCACAAAGCGGATTGGAAGCTGGGGATTTTTGAAATGGGTTACTGGGGCCATGCCGAATTCGGCGGCGCCGGTTTGATGAGCGAAGGGGTGCGCGCCTTGAGCGATCATGCCTTGCAGGCAATGGGCGCAAACCGGGTCTTTCTGACCACAGATGAAAAGAATGAAGCCAGTTGGCGCCTGGCCGAGCGCGCCGGTTTCACTCTGGAAGGCGTCTTGCGCCTTGACCGGCTGGATATTCAAGGCCGCTTGCGCAATACCCGGGTGTATGCGCGCGTGAGCCAGCGTCTGGGACAGACGCCGGAGTAAGCCCGCTTACCCCGGTTTTCTGTCCGCAACAGGACTCAAGCCGCGCGCCACAGCTCCGGCTGTACGCGCTGCATCAGATCCTGAATGCCATCCAGCCATTCGGTGAAGATCGCAAAGGTCTGTTCAACCGCATGACAGCACTGGGCAAATTGTTCCTGACTCAAGTTCAGATCACGGAAGGCGGCGTCGGCTTCGCAGGCGCACGCAATCGTCTGTTGAATTTGCGCCGTGTCCTGATTCACCAGATGGCCGGTTTCCAAGGCCAGATGATAATCGCCAAAATAACGCATCGCGCCCGGCTGCTGCGGATACGCTTCCTGCGCCAGGGCCGCTGTTGCGCCAAACATCACCAAACCGGTCGCCTCACCCGCTTCGATGATGGCGAAACGCACCACAGCATCCTGTCCCAGCACATGAACCAGGCGGGCATAGCTGTGCAACAGTTTGCGGTTATGGCGGTTGGCGGCGTCGCCCCACAGGAAAGACAGGGTGCGGGTCGAGATTGAAGGCAAGGCGCGCCTGGCGGCTTGCAAGCTGGCCATGGTGTCCGCGCTTTCTTCGCGCTGATCCGCGCCCGGCAGGGCGGGAATCTGGCTGGCGTAGAGATCCAGCAAAGCGTCGCCACCCAGTTTTTCCCATTCTTCGATAAAGAGACGGAAATGGCTGGCGTCTTCGATTGCGTGTTGATTAATCGCCATTTCCAGCGCGCTTTGCGGTGCGGCATAGGGCGCGACAAAATCATTGAAATCACGGAAACCCAGGATGAAATGGCTGATCGCGGGAGCAAAACAACGCAGTTTTTGCAAAGCGCTTTGCGCCCCCTGGCCGGCTTGCAAATGCTGCCAAAGCGGGTGACGCTGGTAACTGTCTGTGCATGCCTCGATGCGGGCAAACACTTGTTGCATGCTGATGCTGTCGTATAAAGCCATGGGGGATCTCCTGCGTTGCACATAAGAAAGAATGGCTGCGCAGAATATCACAATGAAATCAAAAAGCAATGATTATTTGTCTTATGGAAACTGTATTGTATTTAAAATCAGTACAGAAGCACTTTAATCGCCCCTGAACAATGTCAGCAGAACAGTTCAGTCGAACGCCGGCTTGCTGCTTCGCTCAAGCGGGCCTGCGTTTGTGGCTGCTGCAAATGGGGATGGGCAGGCTTACAAGCCTGGCGGCAGTTTGCGGCTGGCGTCTTTGAGCTGTTCGCGCGCGGCTTTGTATGCCGGGAAATAGGTCCCGACCACGGCCCAGAAACGCGGGCTGTGGTTCATTTCCTGGCGGTGCGCCAGCTCATGCACCAAGACATAATCCACCAACGCCGGATCAAAATGAATCAGGCGCCAGTTCAAGGCGATCACGCCTTGCGCGCTGCAGGAACCCCATTGGGTGCGCGCAGCATTCAAGCGCATGCCGGCATAGCCGATTTGCATTTGCTGCGCCCAGTGCGCCAGGCGCTTTTCCAAATAGTCGCCAGCCTGTGCTTGCAGCCAGGTGTGCACGCGCCGTTTGAGTTTTTCCGGGCTGGCCTCGCCGGGCAGTTGCAAGCGTAAAACATCGCCTTCCAGATGCGCCGGCTGGGCCGCGCCGCGCGCCGCTTGCAAGCGCAATGTCCGTCCCAAATATGGAAAACTGACGCCATCAGCCCAGACAAATTCCTGTTGCGGGGTATGCGCGGCGCGTTGCGCCAGTTTATCGACAATCCAATCCTGTTTGCTGCGCAAGGCCGCTTCCACTGTCGGCAGCGGCATGCCATTCGGCGCGGTCACAGTCAGTCCGTCTGCGCCGATGGTGAAGCCCACTGTTTTACGCCCGGAAAATTTCAGCTGATAAGCAACCGTCTGTCCCAGCAGGCTGATGCTGTGCGCGGCAGGCGTGTTTGCGGGGGGCGGCGTGAGCTGCAAATGGCGCAGAATCCAGGCGCTTTTTTGCTGTAAAAAAGCATCCAAATCGGCTTGCGGATACATCAAGGGGACAGTCACGCGCAGCAGCCCGGCGCGGATGCGCAGGCTGATGCCTTGCACCAGAGCGTGCTTGAGTTGATAGGGAATCGCATGGCCGCCGAGTTCAATTTGCATGAGACGCGAATTATCCTCCAGCTCGCTTTGCAAGCGGCGCTTGGTATAGGGACGCGAACGCGGCGCGCTGTCGGCGGGCGCGGGCGGCGCAGCGGCAGGCTTGGCGGCGGACGCAGCCGCCTCCAGTTCGCGCAATTTGGCCAGAATACGCGGCCCCTGCTCCTGCAACATGGCCTCGATTTCGGCCACGCCGGCCCCAAGCGGGGCCACCACTTCCAAATTGCGCCCTTGCAAGTTGAGCGCATAGTTCAAGCGCAGGCGACGCTTGACCTGATACTCCAGCACCGTCCCTTGCAAATTAATCTGCGGCAAAGCGGCGCTCCTTATGCCTGACGCGCCTGATTTTGCGACAACGCCTTCTCATGTGCATAGACGTGTGGCGAAATCACGCGCATTTCGGCTTCGATCCAGCCCTCCACTTCTTTCATCAGCTGGTCAGCCGTTTTTCCTTGCGAAGCAATCGGTTTGCCAATCGAAACCGTGATCTTGCCGGGATATTTGAGGAAGGAATTTTTCGGCCAGCATTCGCCCGAATTGACGGCGATGGGCAACACTTCGACCCCGTTTTCAATTGCAAAACGGGTGCCGCCGGTTTTGTATTTGCCGGCTTTGCCGACCGGAATGCGGGTGCCTTCCGGGAACATAATCACCCATTGACCGCTGTTTAAACGCTCTTTGCCGATTTCCACCACCATCTTGAAGGCGTCCGCCCCCTTGCTGCGGTTAATCGGAATCATGCGCAGCAGACCTAAGCCCCAGCCGAAAAACGGCACTAAAATCAATTCGCGTTTGAACACAAACACCAGCGGACGGCGCAAGGCCATCAGATAAAAAATGGTTTCCCAGGCCGATTGGTGCTTGGAGAGCACGATGATGGGACGATCCGGCTGATTTTCCTCGCCACGGATTTCATATTCAATGCCGCAGACATATTTGGCGGTGGCGATCACCGCCACATTCCAGCGCGAAGTAACCCAGTAGCGGATTTTGTAGGGAAAAGGCGCGGCCAGCATACACACAAAGCACCAGAAAAAGGCGCCTAAGGCCATCACCAGAAACAGGATCAGGGAACGCACAAACAAACTGACTTTTTTCAACTCAAACTCCCTGTGGACAGCTTCAGGCTTGCGGCTGGGACAACAGATGTTCCACCACGTCAGCCAGATGATTAAACTGTTGCGTGCCGGGCGGCAGGCCGCCGATATCGCGTGTTTTACGCCCTTTGCCGGTCAGCACCAGATAGGGCGCGCAACCGACGGCAAAGCCGGCTTGCAAGTCGCGCAGCGAATCGCCCACCGTGGGCACGCCGCGCAAACTGATGTTGTAGCGTTTGGCGATGGCGTGAAACAGGCCGGGCTTGGGCTTGCGGCAATCGCAATTGTCTTCCGCCTGATGCGGGCAAAAGAACACGGCGTCAATCGAGGCCCCGACCAGTTGCGCCGCTTCATGCATTTTGTGATTGATGGCGTTCAATGTGCCCATGTCGAACAAACCGCGCGCCACACCGGATTGATTGGTCGCCACCACCACCCGGTATTGCGCCTGGTTCAAGCGCGCAATCGCTTCCAGCGAACCGGGCAGCGGTTTCCATTCATCCGGCGATTTGATAAAGGCGTCTGAATCTTGATTGATCACGCCATCGCGGTCGAGAATGATGAGTTTCATCCACTGCCCTTTCGCTAGTCAGGTGTTACGCTGAGAGGCGGGAAATATCCGCCACCAGGTTCATGAGCTGATGCAATTGCTGCAACAGCGCGAGGCGATTATTGCGCAGCTGCAGGTTTTCGTCCATCACCATCACATCGTTGAAAAAGGCGTCCACGCCTTCGCGCAAAGCCGCCAGTTGCAGCAGCGCGGCGCGGAAGTCGCCCTTGGCGGCAGCCTCCATCACCTGCGGCTGGCAGGCGCGCAGCGCTTCAAATAACTGCTGCTCTGCCGCCAGGCCGAGCAGACCGGCGTCCACCGCGCCGGCCGGGGCCGCCGTCTTTTTCAGAATATTGCTGATGCGCTTGTTAGCGGCGGCCAGGCTGGCGGCTTGCGGCAGCGCGGCGAAGGCTTGCACCGCTTCCAGGCGTTGGGTAATGGTGTCGAGTTGGTCCGGCTCCGGCGCTACCACGGCTTCGACTTCGTTTTGCGCGAAGCCGCGTTCTTTGAGCTGACCGCGCAGGCGTTCATACAAAAAGGTTTTGACTTCGGCGCGCGCGTCTTTGTATTGGGCGCAAGCGTCGAAACCGGCATGCGCCGCGTCCAGCAGGAAGGAGAGCGGCAGGGCCAATTGTTTTTCCACCAGCATGCGCAAAATCCCCAGCGCATGGCGGCGCAGCGCAAACGGGTCTTTGTCGCCGGTCGGCTGCAGGCCGATGCCCCAGATGCCGACCAAGGTTTCCAGCTTGTCGGCCAGCGCCACCGCTGTGCCGGTGTGGCTGGCCGGCAGCGCGTCGCCGGCAAAGCGCGGTTGATAGTGTTCGGCGGCGGCGGCGGCCACTTCTTCATGCTCGCCGTCGTGGCGCGCGTAATAACGCCCCATAATGCCTTGCAGTTCCGGGAATTCGCCCACCATATCGGTCAGCAAATCGGCCTTGGCCAGCTCAGCGCCGCGCGCCGCCAGCTTGACATCCCAGCCCATGCGGGCGGCGATTTTTTCCGCCAGCGCCACCACGCGCGCAGTGCGCGCGCCCTGGCTGCCGAGTTTATTGTGATACACCACCTGCTCCAAACCGGCGATGCGGGCGGCCAGCGGCTTTTTCTTGTCCTGCTCAAAGAAGAATTTGGCGTCCGACAGACGCGGCCGCACCACGCGCTCATTGCCGTCGATGATGGAATGCGGGTTGGCGGTTTGCAGATTCGAGACAATCAAAAAGCGCGAGCGCAATTTGCCATTGCGGTCGGTTAAGGCGAAGTATTTTTGATTGGTTTGCATGGTCAGAATCAGGCATTCCTGCGGCACCGCCAGGAATTCTTCTTCAAACTTGCAGGCGTACACCACCGGCCATTCGACCAGGGCGGCGACTTCCTCCAGCAGCGCTTCCGGCATCAAGACCAGATCTTCGCCGGCTTGCGCGAACAGGGCTTCGCGAATTGCTTCTTTGCGCTCGGCAAAGGAGGCGATCACCTTGCCCTCTTCCTGCAAGCGGCTGGCGTATTCGTTTGCATGCTGAATTTGCAGCATGCCAGAAGAGAGGAAGCGATGGCCGCCGGTCTCACGCCCGGCTTGCAAACCCAGCGCTTGCAGCGGCAGCACGGCATCATCCAGCAGGGCCAGCAGGCGATGCGCCGGGCGCACGAATTGCACTGATTCGCCATTCGGCAATTGATACGTCATCAGCTTGGGGATGGGCAGCTTGCCCAGGGTTTCATCGAGCGCGGCTTGCAAGCCTTGCGCCAAGGCGATGCCGGCGGCGGTGTAGGTGGTGAAAAAACTTTCGGCTTTGCCATCCGGGGCGCGTTCGAGCTGTTCCACGCTTAAATCAGGAAAACCCATCGCCGCCAGTTTTTTCTTCAAGGGCGCCGTCGGCTGGCCATTGGCGTCCAGCGCCACGCTGACCGGCAGCACTTTTTCGCGGATTTGCTTATCCGGCGAGTTGGCCAGCACGCCAGCGATGCGCACCGCCAGGCGGCGCGGGGTGGCAAAGCTTTCCACTTGCGCATCCGCCTGCAGCAGATCGCGGGCGGCCAGGCCTTGTTGTATGCCTTGCGCAAAGGCGGCGCCGAGTTTGGCCAGCGCTTTCGGCGGCAGTTCTTCAGTAAACAGTTCGACTAACAGTGTGTGGTTCATTTTCTGCAATCCATGAAAGCGCCGCTTATGCCGGCTGTTGCTGTGCCTGCGCCAAAATCGGGAAGCCCAGCCGTTCGCGCGAATCGTAATAGGCTTGCGCCACCATGCGCGACAGGGTGCGCACGCGGCCGATGTAGGCGGCGCGCTCGGTGACGGAAATCGCGCCGCGCGCGTCGAGCAGATTGAAGCTGTGCGAGGCTTTCATGATCATTTCATACGCCGGCAGGGTCAATTCCAGGCCCATCAGCCGCTTGGCTTCGGCTTCGTAGTGGCTGAAATGCGCAAACAGCGCGTCCACATTTGCGTGTTCAAAGTTGTAGGTGGATTGTTCGACTTCGTTTTGATGGAACACATCGCGGTACAACAGGCGTTTTTGCACGCCGTTTTCTTCCCACTGCGTCCACACCAGGTCGTACACGTTTTCCACGCCTTGCAGATACATCGCCAGCCGTTCCAGGCCGTAGGTGATTTCCCCCAGCACCGGCTTGCAATCCAGCCCGCCGACTTGCTGGAAGTAGGTGAATTGGGTCACTTCCATGCCGTTTAACCAGACTTCCCAGCCCAGGCCCCAGGCGCCCAGCGTCGGGCTTTCCCAGTCGTCTTCCACAAAGCGCACATCGTTTTCCTGCAGATTCAGGCCGAGTGCGGCAAGCGAGCCGAGATACAGTTCGAGGATGTTTTGCGGGGCCGGTTTCATCACCACCTGATATTGGTAGTAGTGTTGCAGGCGGTTCGGGTTTTCGCCGTAGCGCCCGTCTTTCGGACGGCGCGACGGTTGCACATAGGCGGCGCGCCAGGGTTCCGGGCCGACTGCGCGCAGGAAGGTGGCGGTATGGAAGGTGCCGGCCCCGACTTCCATATCATATGGTTGCAACAGGGCGCAGCCATGGCTGTCCCAATACTCTTGCAATTTCAAAATCAGTTGTTGGAATGTGAGCATTGTTTTGTTCCATGCAGACGACAGTCCTGCCTTGGGCTGGTTTTCTTGCTCGAAATACAAGAAACACTGCGCTTTTGCTGGTTGGAAAGTCCAGTGCCGGCGGGCTTTGCGGGAAGGATGACGCCATCAAAAATTTTTCAGAATCGTGGATTTTAGCTTTTTTTAACAGGATTGGCGAAACCTGTTCGCTGATCATGGCGGCGCGCGGCCCCCGGCCCGCCTAAGCCGGCATTTTTGTGCCAGAATGGGGCGATGCGCCATTGCGGCGCCTTGCACTGCCTGCTGCACCTTGCGTTTTTGACCACAGGAACCCGGGTATGGATGCTTCGCTGTCGCAACATGCTGTCCGCAAACGGCTCTGGCTGCTGGCTGGCGCCGCCGGCCTTATGCTTTTGCTCGGCGCCTTGGCGCTGAGCGGCGCCGGCTGGCTAAGCATGGTCGGGATGCTGGCGACAGCCTTGTTTATTTGGCGCCAGCTGCACTTACTGGCGACGCAGTTGCAACAAACCCTGGCGCAACACGCCAGCAGCATGACGCAGCAGGAAGCTCACTTCAATCAGCGGCTGCAACAACAAGAAGCGGCCTGGCAGGAAGCTTTGCGCCAGCGCGAAAACGCATTACAGACCAGCGAGCAGCATTTACAGTCCTGCCGCCTTGATCCCTCCTCCCAAGCCGCCCGCCATGCCCCTTGCGGCTTGTTCGTGCTGCAACTTGATGCGCCGCAGCAGGCCAGTTTGCTGTGGCACAACCCTGGTTTCGCCAGCCTGTTCGATCTGCATTCCGAAGATCAACCCTTCAACGCATGGCTGCAAGGATTGCAGGCTGACAGCCGGAATGCGCTGTGGCGCATCATACAAAGCGACGCGGAAACCATTGAATGCCATTTGCAAATGCAAGAGGGACAAACTGCACGCTGGCGCTGCCTGCATGCGCGCGCGCTGCGACGTAATGGCCAGACTTTGTGGCATGGGGTCTGCCTGGATTCCAGCGCCACCCGGCAACGCCAGCAGGCGCTGGAAGAAGCCAACCAGGCCAAGAGCGCATGGCTGGCGCAGATGACGCATGAAATCCGCACGCCGATGAATATTATTCTGGGCATGAGTTATCTGGCGCTGGAGTCAGATCTGACGCCCGGACAGCGCGATTATCTGGAGAATATCCGCCTCTCGGCTGAGCATTTACTGTCCCTGATCAACGATATTCTGGATATGTCGAAAATCGAAGCCGGCCAGCTGACGGTGGAAGAAGCCGATTTCGATTTGCGCGAGACGCTGGACAAACTCAGCCGGCTGATGCTGAGCAAGGCCGAGGACAAGGGCTTGCGCTTTGAAATGGTGATGGGTGAGCAAATCCCGAGTTCTTTGCGCGGCGACGCCTTGCGCTTATCGCAGATTTTGATCAACTTCATCGCCAACGCCATCAAGTTCACGCATCATGGCTCAGTCAGTCTGCATATTCATTGCGAAGAGCAGCAGGCGGATTGTGTGCAGATCGGCTTTGCCGTGATCGACACCGGGATTGGCATGAGTCAGCAGCAAATGGCGCGCCTGTTTCAACGCTATCAGCAAGCGGAAGCCTCGACCAGCCGCAAATTCGGCGGCACCGGTTTGGGGCTGGCGATCAGCAAGGAATTGGTGGAATTAATGGGGGGCAAAGTCGGCGTGCACAGCGAGCAGGGCAAAGGCAGCCGATTCTGGTTTTCTGTGCGCTTTGCGCGCAATCTGGACGTCAGCCGGCGCGAACAGGATGCGCAGGCGGCGAAAGAGGCCGCCGAGCGCGCCAAGGAGGCCATGCGCGGCCATCGCATTTTATTGGTGGAAGATCAGCCTTTGAACCAGAAAGTGGCGCAGGCGATGCTGAAAAACGCCGGAGCTGAGGTGGTCATCGCAGAAAACGGCCAGGTCGCCCTTGATATCCTCAAACAGCAGCGCTTTGATTGTGTGTTGATGGATATGCAAATGCCGGTGATGGATGGGGTCACGGCGACACGCGCCATCCGCGCCAATGCCGCAATGGAAGATCAGTTGGTGATCGCCATGACCGCCAGCGCCTCGATGCACAACCAGGCTTTGTGCATGGCGGCCGGGATGAATGATTTCATCACCAAACCGATCAAGCCGGCCATGCTGTACGCGGCGCTGGCGAAATGGCTGCAACCACTGAGCGAGACTGAACCGCAAGGCGAGCCGCTCAATGCTGACAGCTTTAATCTGTCACGCTTGAGTCAATTGGTGGGCAATGATCCCGGCGTCTTGCGCCGCTTTGCGCAAATGTTTGCCGACACCCTGTCGCAGACCATGTTTGAGATGGAAGCCGCATGCGCGGATGGCAATTGGCAATTGCTGCAAACCCTGGCGCAGTCTTTGCGCAGTGAAGCGCTGTCAATGGATGCGCAGGAATTCGCGCAACTGTGTATGCAATTGGAACAGCAATGCGGCCAGCAGGCGCACCCCGAAATTGCGCAAATCCTGCGCAAAATGCAGCCGATGGCGGCCAATATTGACCGCCAAATCGCCAGTCTGCCGGAATAATCAGTCTTGCAAGCGCTGCGGCAGTTGCAGCACGGCCTCCGCATTTGACGGCGAAAAACACAAATCGGCCGCCTCGCGCCAGGGCAGCCAGCGATAGTCGCGATGCTCACGCGGGCTTAAACGCGGCGCCAGCGCTTGCGGCAACAGCAGGCCGAACACGCGCTCCGTATTGTGTGTCACGCCTTCCGGGTAGCGATGGCGCCAGACCGGGTAGATTTCATACACATTCTCCAAGGCCCAATCGTGCAAATTCTGCTGCGGCAGGTTTAACACCGCGTCAGCCTGCGCGGCGCCGACGCAAAACCCGGTTTCCTCGGCCACTTCGCGTTGCGCTGTGAGGCGCCAATCTTCGTCCCAGCTGTCTTTGGAACCTGTCACCGATTGCCAAAAGCCGGGACGGTCGGCGCGTTCGATCAAGAGCACTTGCAGATCTGCGGTGTAGATCACCACCAGCACCGATTGTGGAATTTTATTGCCCATGTGATTGCATTCCTGAAGTTGAGCGCGCCGCCAGCTGCGCCAGCGCGCCCAGGCAGTTTTGCATGCTGGATGGCGCGCTGGCCATGCGTGCGGCGATTTGCCGGCAGTGCGCCGGCGGCTGCGCCAGCAAAGCCAACAGACGTTTCGCGCTCAAGCGCCGCATCGGCAGGCTCCAGCCCACGCCCAGCGCTTGCAAGCGCGCGCCATTATCAAATTGATCGTAAGCGCAGGGAATCGCAATCTGCGGCACGCCAGCCGCCATGCCTTCGGCGCAAGTGCCGATGCCGCCATGGTGCAGCAGCCAGCTGACATGCGGCAACAACTGAGAAAGCGGGACAAAATCCTGCCAAAACACGCTTGGCGGCAAGGGCGGCAAATGGGCCTGACTGGCGGTGAGAAAAATGGCGCGCTGTTGATTGCGGCGCAAAACCTCAAGCGCGATGTCAAAATAGCGGCGGCCATGCCGATATGCGCTGCCCGGCGTAAATAAGAGCGGGGCAGCGCCCTGCTGCAAAAACGCCTGCAAGGCCGGCGGCAAAGCCGCTTGCGCATCCGGATTGTGCAGGGGAAAACCGGCATGCATGAAATGCGCCGGCCAGTCCGGCTTGGCCGGGCCGAACCAGTCGGGAAACATGCCCAAGGCCAGCTCCACCCCATCGGCAAAATGGCCGATTAAATCGGACAGCAGCGGCAAACCGAGCGCCGCTCTGGCTTGATTCAGATCCGCCAGCATCTGCGGAAAATGCACTTTCCGCTCACCGGCGCGCCATAACATGCGGCGCAGCCAGAACGGGAACCAGGCCGGAACCCGGTGTTCCCCCAACAGCAGCGGATCGTGCAGCGTGCGTAAATTACTGGGCGCTAAAAACAGTGCGGCGGCGCGCACCCCGGTTTGCCGCTCGCGCCATAAATTCATGGCCGGAACCAGAAATGGATGGCAAACCAGCAGCGTGTCCCGGTTTGCGGCCAATTGTTGCAACAGGGCCGGCAAGCGCTGCATCCAGGGCCAGCTGTATCGCCACAGACAATAAAAACCTTCGTGCACATCCCAGACTTGCGGCGCATCCAGCGCGGCTTGATAGTCCGCGTCCGGCATCAGGGCATGAAACGGCACGCCAAGCTGCGCCGCATGGGGCGCCATATTCGGGGTGGCGATGCACTGCACCTCATGCCCGGCCTGACGCAAGGCTTGCGCCAACGCCAGATAGGGGAAAATATCTCCCGCCGTGCCGTAACTGATCAATATATATTGCATGCCTTGCTTTCCATTTAATGACTGACCACCACGCATAAGCTGGCGGCGACGGCATGCAAGCGCTGTTGTCCGCTCAGGGTGGCCAGATCGTGCCGTTCTTGCAGCTGCAAATCAGCGCTGTGCACGCGGTCGCCAAACAGCATCAGGCACAGCGACGCGTCATGCTGGCGGCTGATCCAGCTCAAACCATGCAGTTGCGGGCAGGCGGCGTGAATCGCTTGCGCCCAGTGCTGCGTGTGCGCGTAGTGCGGCGGGCCGGGTTCGAGCAAAGCGCCACGGGTCAAGCCCAGGCGCAGCAACATGCTGCCGCTCAAGTCAGCCAGACGCAATTCGCGCCGGTTGTGCAGCAGGGCGTAGCTGTAACGCGCAGCGCGCCTGGCCGACAGTACGCGGCAGGCGCTCAAATTGCTATCCAGCGCGCGCAGCAGGGTTTCGCAATAGCTGCCGATTTCGGTTTGCGCCGCATAATACACCGGCACACTGCGGCCATGCGCATCGGTAAAAGGGTGGAAACGGCCCTGCCCCAGGCCGGGATTGAAGCTGGCCGGATCAAAACAGCTTTCGTGAATATGGTGCAAGGCGCTGCCGGGCGGCAAAATGCGCGGCGCACGCTGCACCCCGGCAGCTTCGATCAGGGCGGCGTCCGCTTGCGGCCAGATGCCGGCGCTCATGCGGCGAACGCCGCCATTTCCTCACGCGCGGCTTGCAACACCGCTGCGCGCTGTCCCTGCAGCCAGAAAGTGAGCGGCGCGGCCTGTTGCAGCCAGGCATGCGGCGTGATCAGCCACAAAGCCAGCTGCCAGCCGGCTTCATAATCACGTTCGAGGAGCCGAATCAATTCCGCCATTTCCGGCCAGACGCGTCCGGCTTGGGCGTCGAATTGGCAGGCTGGATACCAGTCCTGTCCATGCAGACGCAGGGCCAGCACGCGTTTGCTGTCTTTGAGTTGATTGGCCAGGGCGGCGCGGTTTTTGGCGCGCGAGCCTAGCAGGTCGGCCACTTGATGACTGCTTAACATGCCCTGACATTGTTCAACAAAACGCTGCCGCAGGGCGGCGTTTTGCTGCACTTGCCATTGCTGGGCGCTGTTGTGCAAAAGTTGACTTAAATCGGGGGTGGATTGCTGAATCGCCGCTTCCCACAGGCCGGCCCCGGCCTGTTCGCGCAACACGCCGAGGGCGGCGCGCAATTCCTGCACCAGATGGGCGCTGACGCGCTGTAATTGGCGCGCTTCGAGGGCTTGCCCGGCATACCGGTTTTGTATGCGGGCGGGCGGGGCCGCTTGTCCGTCTGCGAGAACCGCATCTGGCGGCGGCATGCTGTAACGACGCGCCAGCGAGCGCCGGAATTTATTGGAAACTTGAACCCTCATGACGCCCCCGAATGATTTATGTGATGCGATACAAATCACATTCATCATAGCATATTCAAGCAGGCGCCTGCGCCGGCAAGCCGGCTTCCCAATATGGCTGCGGGCCGAAATGTCCTTGCAAATAATGGATGAACGCCTCTGTCTTACCCGGCGCCAGTTTGCGCCCCGGATACACGGCCCAAATGAAGGAATCGCCGCTGATGCGCCAATCCGGCAAAATTTCCTGCAGCTGACCGCTGCGCAGCAAGGGTGCGGCGTCCCACAGCGCCTTGATCTGCACGCCCATGCCATCCAATGCGGCAGCGGACAGGATTTCATAGTTATCGCTGTTTAAGCGCCCGCTCACGCGCACCGCCTGTTCCGGGCCATCCTGCCAGCGCGGGGCAAAGCGCCAATCGCGCTGGGCATTCAAAATCAGGCATTCATGTTTGGCCAGATCCGCCGGCGTCTGCGGCGCGCCATGCGCGGCCAGATAAGCCGGACTTGCGCACAGTACGCGCCGGTTGGGCGCCAGTTGCCGCGCCACCAGATTGGAGTCGCGCAAGGCGCCAAGCCGGATCGCCACATCAATCCCCTCGGCGATCATATCCACCACGGCATCGGACAAACGCAAATCGAGGCTGATGGCGGGGTAAGCGCGCAAAAATCCCGGCAACAACGGCCCCAGATGCTGGCGGCCAAAAGAAGCGGAAACCGCGACCCGCAGCAAGCCTTGCGGCTGGCTGCCTTGAATCGCCATTTCCGCCGCATCCGCCGCCTCCAGCAAGGCCTGGGCCGCCGGTAAAAACTGCTCGCCCTCCTGGCTCAACATGATTTTGCGTGTGCTGCGCAGCAACAGGCGGGCATGCAATTGCTTTTCCAGCTGCGCCATGCGGGCGCTGGAGGCGGCGGGCGACAAGCCGAATTCGCGCCCGGCGGCAGACAGGTTGCGGGTGGCGGCGACCCGCACAAAAAGCGCCACATCGATCAAATCCAAGGCCATTATTCTGATTTCCAAAAAAATCTTTTAGCGATTATCCCAATTATCAAACAAATCCGCCTCACTTACACTGGCTTCATTCGATGCCTTGCAGCAACAAATTCCCGGCAAAGCATCTTTATTTCCGCTTTACGCCACTTTTTATGACTGGAGAAAATATGAAAGCCATCGCCATCCGTGAACATCTGCCGCTCGATCATGCCAACGCGCTGTTGGATATTGAGATGCCAAAGCCGCAAGCGACAGGCCGTGATTTGCTGGTGAAAATTGAAGCGATTGCAGTCAATCCGGTGGACGCCAAGGTGCGCGCCTCTGACGCCTTCCCCGGCCCGACTCCGGATGCGGATGGCCGTATGTTGCGCGTGCTGGGCTGGGACGCCGCCGGCGTGGTGGAAGCGGTCGGGCCGCAAGTGACGCAGTTCAAGCCGGGCGACCGTGTGTATTACGCCGGCGCACTGCAGCGCCAGGGCGCGTACAGCGAATATCAATTAGTGGATGAGCGCATCACCGGCCATATGCCGGCCTCGCTCGATTTCAGCCAGGCCGCCGCGCTGCCGCTGACCACCATCACCGCCTGGGAAGCGCTGTTTGAGCGTCTGCGCATTGCGCAAGACGGCGCGGCGCGCGGCAAACGGATCTTGATTATCGCCGGGGCCGGCGGCGTTGGCTCGATCGCAATTCAATTGGCGCGCCAAGTGGCGGGGCTGGAAGTGATCGCGACTGCCTCGCGTGAAGATTCCGCCGCCTGGTGCCGCAGCCTGGGCGCAAACCATGTGATCGACCACAGCGGGAATATGCCGGCGCAGTTGCAAGCGCTGGGGCTGCCGCAAGTTGATTATGTGCTGTGCGCCTCAGAACTGGAGCCGCATTTTGATGCGCTGGCGGAAATCATCGCGCCGCAAGGCTTGATCTGCGCCATTGTGGAAACCGCGCAAGCGCTGCCGATGGTCAAGCTGATGGCGAAAAGCGCCGGCCTGGTGTGGGAAATGATGTTCACCCGCTCGCTGTTCTCCACCAGCGATATGCAGCAGCAGCATGTTTTGCTGGAGCGCGCCGCCCAACTGATTGATCAGGGCGTGTTACGCAGCACCATGGGAGAAAATTATGGCCGCATCAACGCCGCCAATCTGCGCCGCGCACATGCCGCAATTGAGGGCAAACACACCCGTGGCAAGATCGTCTTGAGCGGTTTCTGATTGCAAGCCGCCGCCCGCCCGGGCGGCGGCTACCTGTCAAGCCTGACAGCTTAAAATCCGCTTGCAATCGCGGCGTAAATATCGAATAATGCAAATACGAATTGTTCTCATTTACGGAATGAACATCATGACCACCAATACTCCCGCCTTCAAGCCGCAAGCCGCCAAACCGGCTGTCACCCTGCCGCGCATCAAGAGCAGCGACCTGTTTCAAACCAACCGCGAGATCGAAATCGATCACGAGGGGCGCATCTACCGCATGCGCTTGACGAATCTGAACAAACTCATTCTGACCGCCTGAGCCGGACGCTCAGCCACCGACGCCAGCCGCCCGCCAGCCTGTCTATCAGCAAAGGGAGAACATCATGGCCGATATCACGCTGCAAGAATCCACGGCTGGCGCCGATACCCAAAGCGCGATTTTAATCAGCGCGACGCTGCACTTGATGTCGCATTACAGCGCGCAAGGCGGTTGCCTGAAGTTGGCCGCCGTGATTGAGCGGCATTTGAAGGCGTTGGCGCAGGCGCGGGATTTGACTCCTGTGCTGCGCGCCACCTGTGAACAGTTGGCGGAACAGTGGGCGCAAGTGGTGGAGCACACCATGCCGCGCCAACCCCGCCGCAGTTTGTTTGGCCGCCTGCTGGCGCCGGCTGTTTGAAAGAGGAAAGAAAATGATTGTCTGTGTTTGCAATAATGTGTCGGATCGCGAAATCACCCGCGCGGTGCAAATGGGCATGCAAAGCATGGCCGATTTGCGCCGCAATCTGGGGGTGGGCGACTGCTGCGGCAAATGCGGTTCCTGCGCCAAGCGCATCATGCGCGATGCGGCGGCGGCCTGTCCGCAGCAGCGCGGCATGAGCCTGGCCGCCGCCTGACTGCAAAAACCGGAGCCAAACCGGCAGCGCGGGCCTGGTTTCAGCGCCCGCCGGATTGCGCGCTGCGATTCTCTCAACCCCGCAGGCTGCGCGCCGGGTTACAATCGCGTTCAGCGTCATGCACAAAATGCGATAGAGAATGAAGCAACATACAAAATCCGCCCTGCCTTTTCATCTGCAAGACAAGCTGGATCAAATCCAAGCGCCGTCTGAACCCTCGCGCCTGCGCCGCTGGCTGGCGACGCTGGGTGTGATTGTGCTGTTGCACGCCGCGCTGTATGTGGTGTTGCGCATCACTATTTTTGACAAGCCGGTGGAGCGCCTGGTGTACGCCAAAGTGATTCCGCCCAAGCCGGCTTCCGCCAGCGCATCCGCTTCCGCCGCAGCTTCCGCATCCGCTGCCGCCAGCGCGAACGCCACGCCGCACCCGATGGAGCCGCCGCGTTAACAGTCAGCTTGACCGCACGCCGCCCTGCCTGCAAAATCATGTCAAAGCATGAACTCTGTAAGTCACCAGGACGGTCCCCATGAATTTCCAGAATGCCGAATCGCAACGCCCCGCCCTGCATCTCGTGACAGAAAAAGATGTCGAGCAAATGCAGCAGCGCAAACCTTCGCGCCGCGCACAGTTTTTACGCTGGCTGCGCGCCACCCATCTCTATCTCGGTCTGTGGGGGGCGGTACTCGGCCTGCTGTTCGGTTTCACCGGGATTTTGCTGAATCATCGCAGCGTGATGAAAATTCCGGTCGAGCGCCATGTGCAAAGCACGGCGCAGTTGCCGCTGCCCAATCCCATGTTCCAGGATCCGCAGCAAATGGCGGAGTGGTTGCAAAAACAGGTCAAGCTGGAATCCGTCAGCCCGCCCTCGGCGCGCCGCCAGGAAGCGCGCAAAGTATCGTGGGGCGAGCTGGAGGTGATGCAGCCGGAACGCTGGAATGTGTCGCTGCACACCCCCGGCAGCAGTATTTCCGCTGAATACATCGTTGGCAACCGCTTCATCAAAGTCGAGCGCTTCGACGCCACCCTGCTCGGCATGCTGACCCGCCTGCACACCGGCACCGGCGTCAACACTTTCTGGATTCTGCTGGCCGACAGCATCGCCGGCAGCCTGATATTGCTTTCTCTTTCGGGATTGTTGCTGTGGACGCAATTGCATACTGTGCGCACGCTGGGGGTGCTGACCGCCAGCGGCGCCTTATGCGGTCTGCTCGGATTTGTTTGGTTGACGTAAAACTGCGCAAGACCGGATTCGTCCTATAATGTCAAAACCGGCAAGCGCTGGACACACCAGCCCACCCACCTACAGGAGCTTCAGATGAAAGGCGACAAAAGCGTAATCAAATTGCTCAATGCGCAACTCACCAATGAGTTGACGGCAATCAACCAGTATTTTTTGCATGCCCGCATGTACAAAAACTGGGGCTTTGACAAGCTCGGCAAGAAGGAATATGACGAGTCCATCGGCGAAATGAAACACGCCGACCGCTTGATCGAACGCATTCTGATGCTCGAAGGCCTGCCGAATATCCAGGCTTTGCATAAAGTCATGATCGGCGAAAACACCGAAGAAATGCTGAACTGCGACTTGAAGTTGGAGCTGGGCGCGCAAAAAACGGTGAAAGAAGGCATCGTCGCCTGCGAACAGGCGGGCGATTATGTCTCGCGTGAAATCCTGCAGGATATTCTGGAAGACACCGAGGAACATATCGACTGGCTGGAAACCCAGCTGGAGTTGATTCAGAAAGTTGGCTTGCAAAATTATCTGCAAAGCCAGATGAGCGCAGCTTCCTGAGGCTGCCAACACGCAAAAACGGCCCCGAAATGGGGCCGTTTTGCTTATGCTGCCAGGCTTACGCCGGCGGCAAAACCGGAATAGTGTCTTTGAAAGACTGACGCTCCGACAGTTTATCGAACAGGCGCGCCAGATTCGGATACGGCGTGCGCCAATCGATTTGCTGAAAGCGGAAATTCAACCATCCCAGCGCACAGCCCACGGCGACATCGGCCAGGGTGTAGTGATTGCCGGCGCAAAACGGGGTTTCGCCCAGCATCTCCGACATGGTTTTCAAACCGGCTTCAATCTTGCCCATCTGGCGCTGCAGCCATTCTTCGTTTTGCTGTTCCACCGGACGTCTGGTGCGCTCCAGAAAAATCAGCACGCCGGCATCCAGCACGCCATCGGCCAGCGCTTCCCAGCATTTGATTTCAGCGCGTTCGCGCCCGCTGGACGGCAACAGCTTGCACACCGGGGTCAGAGTGTCGAGATATTCGACGATCACGCGCGAGTCATACAAGGCGAAGCCGTCTTCCATGATCAGGCATGGTATTTTGCCCAGCGGGTTGACAGCCTGGGTCTTGCTGTCAGCCGCCCAGACATTGTCCAATTCCATCTGGTAATCGAGCTTTTTCTCTGCCATGACGACGCGCACTTTGCGCACATAGGGGCTGGTGAGGGAAGCTATCAGTTTCATATATACATACCATATTGAGTGAATCTACAGTATAGCATTGCCGCCGCGCACAACTGTGGCGCGACAGCCGCACTGCCCGGCAAGTCGGCTTGCACTTCAAGCAAGTCGGGGGGGATGATAAAATGCGTGGTTGATCTCCACCCATTGAGTATGCCGACCATGTCCGATCTGACTTCTCTCTCGCCCTTGACCGCTCTCTCGCCCATGGACGGGCGCTACGCCGCCAAGACTGATGCCCTGCGCCCGCTGTTATCTGAAGCCGGTTTTATGCACCACCGCGTCAAAGTGGAAATTGCCTGGTTGCAAGCGCTGTCGCAAGCCGGCCTGGCGGAAATCCGCCCATTTTCCGCCGCAGCCAATGCGCGCCTGGAACAATTGGCGGCGAATTTCAATGCCGATGACGCCGCCCGCATCAAGGCCATCGAAGCCGTCACCAATCACGATGTGAAAGCGGTGGAATACTGGCTCAAGGAACGGGTGCAGGATTTGCCGGAACTGGCCGCTGCCGCCGAATTCATCCATTTCGCCTGCACCTCGGAAGACATCAATAACACCAGCCACGGCATGATGCTCAAAGCCGCACGCGATCAGGTGATGTTGCCGACGCTGCAAAAAGTCATCGACAAGCTGCGCGCCATGGCGCATCAACATGCGGCCCAACCCATGCTTTCGCGCACGCACGGCCAAACCGCCAGCCCGACCACGCTTGGCAAAGAAATGGCCAACGTTGTGGCGCGCCTGCAACGCGCGGCTGAGCGCATTGCTTCGGTGCAAATTCTGGGCAAGATGAATGGCGCAGTCGGCAATTACAATGCGCATCTGTCAGCCTATCCGGAAGTGGATTGGGAAAGTTTTTCGCGCAATGTGGTGGAACAAAGACTGGGCCTCGTTTTCAATCCCTACACCATCCAGATCGAGCCGCATGACTATATGGCGGAATTGTTTGACGCGGTGGCGCGCAGCAATACGATTTTGCTCGATCTCAACCGCGACATCTGGACTTATATTTCGCTGGGTTATTTCAAGCAAATCACCAAAGCCGGTGAAATCGGTTCTTCCACCATGCCGCACAAAGTCAATCCGATCGACTTTGAAAACTCGGAAGGCAATCTGGGTCTGGCCAATGCCGTGCTGAAACACATGGCGGAAAAACTGCCGGTCTCGCGCATGCAGCGCGATTTGACCGATTCCACGGTGCTGCGCAATATCGGCGTGGCCTTCGGCTACACCCTGCTGGCGCTGGAAGCCTGTCTGCGCGGCTTGAACAAGCTGGAAGTCAATCCGCAACGCTTGAATGATGATCTGGATCATTGCTGGGAAGTGCTGGCCGAACCGGTGCAAACCGTGATGCGCCGCTATGGCATCGCCAACCCGTATGAGCAGTTGAAAGAACTCACGCGCGGCAAGGGCATTTCACAACAGGCTTTGCAAGAATTTGTGCAAGGCTTGGCGATTCCGGATACGGCCAAGGCGCAATTGCTGGCCTTGACGCCGGCGGGCTATATTGGCCGCGCGCGTGAATTGGCGGAGAAGATTTGATTTTTTGGGACGGGCTGATTTTCAACTTCTGAAGGCGGCGCCTGCGTTCAGGCCGCTTGCAGCATGTTGGCGCTTTATCCGTGACAGGGCCGCGCTTCCACCCGGAGCGTGGCCCTGTGCTATATTTGCGGCTTATTTTGGCGAATACACAATAAAGGAGACCGCCATGACCCGCTACACCATGCCTGCCATCCTGCTGCATTGGTTGATGGCGCTGTTGATCATCGCCACTTTTCTCCTCGGTCTGCAAATGACCGGCATGCCCGGCATTTCTCCCACCAAACTCAAATATTTCAACTGGCACAAATGGATGGGCGTCGGCGTGCTGCTGCTGGCGACGCTGCGCTTGCTCTGGCGTTTGGGACATGCGGCGCCCGCCTACCCGGCCAGCATGCCAGCCTGGCAACAACGCGCGGCGCACAGTCTGCATCACCTGCTCTATCTCTTGTTTTTTGCTGTGCCGCTGGCCGGCTATTTTTACTCACTCGCGGCCGGCTATCCTATCGTCTGGTTTGGCGTGATTCCGCTGCCGGTGCTGATGGAACCCGATCCGGATCTCAAAGGTCTATTCCTGGAAGCGCATAAAGTGCTGGCATGGCTGATGATGCTGGTGGTGGTCGCACATATCGGCGCCGCCATTAAACACCGCATCGTAGATAAAGACGGCATCTTTGAGCGCATGCTGCCGTTTGGCAAAGACACCCACTGAAAAAGGAAGACATGATGCGCATTTTCGCATGCACCCTGTTGGCTGGCGGCCTGCTGGCCTTGCCTGCAGCCCAGGCCGCCGTACTCAAAACCGATAACGCAAAAAGCACGATTGCGGCCACGTTCAAACAAATGGGCGTGCCGGTTGACGCTAAATTCAAGCTGTTTTCCGCTGTGATTGATTTCGATCCGGCCAAGCCGGACACGGCCAAGGCCAGAGTCGATTTGGATGTCGCATCGATTGATCTGGGCGCAGCGGAATACAATGCCGAAGTCGGCAAACCGGAGTGGTTTAACAAGGCAAAATTCCCCAAAGCCACTTTCGTTTCCAGCACCATCAAGGCCAACAGCCCGACCCAATTGCAAGTCAGCGGCAAGCTCAGCATCAAGGGCAAAACCATGGATGTCAGCTTTCCCTTAAGCCTGAAAAAAGAAGGCAATGCGCACGTCTTTGATGGCAGCTTGCCGATCAAGCGCTTAGCCTTCAATATCGGCGAAGGTGAATGGAAGGACACCGGTATGGTCGCCGATGAAGTCATCATCAAGTTTCACATCACAGCCGCACCCTGAACCTGTGCGGCGCACTCCCCCTGGCGCGTCATGCTGGCGCGCCGTTTTCTTCATACAAGGACAGACCACAATGAAACTGCGTACCCTGATTTCCGCTGCCCTCCTGTGCGCCAGCGGCGCCGCCATGGCGCAAACCTACAATATTGAGCCGAACCACACCTTCCCCAGCTTTGAAGCTGACCACATGGGGATTTCTTTCTGGCGCGGCAAGTTCACCAAAACGTCCGGCAAGATCGTGCTGGATCGCGCCGCCAAAACCGGCACTGCGGATATCACCATCGATATCAACTCCATCGACTTCGGCCACGCCAAAATGAATGAACACGCCAAATCGGCGGATATGTTCAATACGGCGAAATTCCCGAACGCCACCTTCAAAGGCAAGAGCATGAAATTTGAGGGCGATAATGTGGTGGCGGTGGAAGGCGAATTCACCATGATGGGCGTGACCAAGCCGCTGACCCTGAATGTGAGCAAATTCAAGTGCATCGAACACCCGATGCTGAAGAAGGAAGTGTGCGGCGCGGATGCGCATGCGGAATTCAAGCGCACCGACTTTGGCCTGAACTATGCGACGCCGCGCTTTGCGCCGGAAGTCAAGTTGCAAATTCAGGTGGAAGCGATCAAGGCTAACTAAGCCCCTTGCGCCAACCGGCGCGCCGCCTGCCGTGCGGACGCCGGTTTTTTTATGCCAACGGCACGCTGCGCAGCCATTGCATCAGCGGCAGACCTTTGGCGAAACGCGCCGCCAGAAATTCCACCAACTGCGCGCCATTCACGATCTCAGCGGGGACCGGGCCTTGCTTCCAGATCATAAAATCCTTCAGCCGCAAATAGTCCGGGTGCGGGCTGTCAGCAGCAAAGCCTTTGGGCAGGCGCTGCAATTCATGTTCACGCTGTAAATCGCCGAATTCAGCACGCTGGGCGCGGTTTTTCAGCATCTTGCCGAAGTTTTCCGCATCCGCCACGATGGCTTGCCGCACTTTTTGCACGCGCGGCGGCGGCGGCATGTATTCGCCGCAGGCGAACAGCAATTGCCCATCCTGATCAATATGGAAGTAATACACCGGGCCGCCGCCCTCGCTCGGCTTTTTACGGTCGCTGGCTGAGAGCGCGGCGGAAAACGTGGTTTTATAGGGGCTTTTATCGGCTGAAAAGCGAACGTCGCGATTGATGCGGAAAATCGCTTTTTTCGGATCGCAGGCTGCCAGCGCGGGATCGAAGCGGCTGACCTGCGCCACCAGATCAGTCACCACTTGCAGAAATTCAGCACGCAAAATGTCATAGCGCGGCTTATTCATCACAAACCAGGCGCGGTTATTGTTTTGCGCCAGCTGCGCCAGAAAATCCATCAAATCGCGTACATGCATCGCCGCCTCCCCTGCCGCTTTTCAATCCTCTTCGCGCCGCAAATTCGGACGTTTGCCGATTTGCACTTCCAGCTCCAAACGCTGGCTGCGGCGCAACACACTGATTTTGGCCGGTTTGCCCGGCGTCAGTTGCGCAATCAGATTCAGCATTTCAGTAGTGTCCGACACCGGCTTGCCCTGCACCGCCAATAAGATATCGCCGGGACGCACGCCCGCTTTGTCTGCCGGGCCGTTTTTCAGCACGCCGGCGATAATCG
Source organism: Massilia sp. W12 (assembly GCF_037300705.1). NCBI lineage: Bacteria > Pseudomonadati > Pseudomonadota > Betaproteobacteria > Burkholderiales > Oxalobacteraceae > Massilia > Massilia sp. W12. The sequence continues at coordinate 4,286,044 of NZ_CP147776.1, forward strand.
CGCCGTTTTTCTGCGCCAGACCAAAGCTTTCCGCCAATTCCGGCGTAATATCCTGCGGCTCAACGCCGATCCAGCCGCGCACCACATGGCCATGCCGCAAAATCGATTCCATCACCATCTTCACGGTGCTCACCGGAATCGCAAAACCGATCCCCAGCGAACCGCCGCTGCGCGAATAAATCGCCGAATTGATGCCGAGCAAATTACCCTGCGCATCAATCAAGGCGCCGCCCGAATTACCGGGATTGATCGCCGCATCGGTCTGAATGAAGTTTTCAAAAGCGTTAATGCCCAGATGGTTGCGGCCAGTGGCGGAAATAATGCCCATGGTGACAGTCTGACCAACGCCGAAGGGATTGCCGATGGCCAGCACCACATCGCCCACCTTGGAGTGTTCCGGGTGGCCGAAGGTGATCGCCGGCAAATTATTCAAATTGACCTTGATCACTGCCAGATCAGTTTCAGGATCGGTGCCAACAATCGTGGCGCTGGCTTTGCGGCCATCGGCCAGCGCGACTTCGATTTCATCCGCCGCTTCCACCACATGGTTATTCGTCAGAATATAACCTTGCGCGCCGACAATCACGCCGGAACCCAGGCTGGCTTGCTTATCCTCCTCGCCGCGTTCGCCGAAAAAACGGCGGAACAACGGATCGCGCAAGAGCGGATTGGCGGCTTGCGGCGCTTCCTTGCTGGTGAAAATATTCACCACTGCAGGCATCGCCCGGCGCGCCGCTTCGGCATAGGTGGCATGCGCTGGCGCCGCACCGGGAACCGCTTCCTGCACAGCAAACGTATGCGCGCCAACTTTGCCGCCGCGCCCCAGCCAGCCGGGCTGCAGCGTGAATACGATAAACCACAGCGCCAGACCGACTGTCACCGTTTGTGCGAATAAAAGCCAGAGTCTTTGCATAATCTGTCGTCAATAATGAATCACGCCCGCATTACGGCTGCTTGCGCGCCTGCAAACTGTCGCGGATTTCTCGCAAAAGTTTGATGTCTTCCGCTTCTGGCGGCGGCGCTGCCGGGGCCGGGGCCGGCGGCGGCGTTTCCATGCTGCGGCGCAAGCGGTTCAAGCTGCGCACCATCATGAAAATCACGAAAGCGAGAATCAGGAAATTCAGCGAGACAGTGAGAAAATTGCCCCAGGCCAGCACTGCGCCGGCCTTTTTTGCCTCCAGCAAAGTCATATTGGCCGCCTGGCCATTGAGCGGCAGATAGTAGTTGGAAAAATCCAGTCCGCCGGTCAGCTTGCCGATCAGCGGCATCACCATATCCTGCACCAGAGAATCGACGATCTTGCCAAACGCGCCGCCGATGATCACACCGACCGCCAGATCGACCACATTGCCCTTGACCGCGAATTCGCGGAATTCTTGCATCATTCCCATGCGTCCCGATTCCTTTCCATTCAGTCATGCGCATGCGCGCGACGCCATCATACGCCAGTTTTATGCAAAATCAGCCAATCCGCGCGGTTCCAGCGCTAGAATAGAAAAATTCGTGTGCGATGGCTGCGCGGGCGCGCATTGTGGCACGGAAATGCAGCACAAGAGCGGATAAAGCGAAGCATTACTCACGTTTTTCTTTAAAACACGCCATGCCTCCGCTATAATTTAAGGTTGCTGGAAGTCAGGTTGACACTTGATGGCCCCGAAAAAGCGCCATGCGCATGCCGCAACAATCCGTTGCGCCGGCATGCAGGCGCATAAAAAAGACAGTCCGGCCTCCCGGCATGATGCTCTTTCGTGGCTTTTCTCTACGCACAGATTTCGCTTTTTGACTGATTGGGGTTGTTATGAGTAACGAAAAAGAGGTCGATTCCGGCCGTCGCGGCCTGCTCGTCGCCACGTGCGCCGCAGGCGGCGTGGCCGGTCTGGCCACTGCAGGAGCCTTTGTAGGCACTTTTCAACCGTCAGAGCGCGCCAAAGCCGCCGGCGCTCCTGTGGAAGCCGACATCGGCGATCTGGCCCCCGGCCAGATGAAAATCGTCGAATGGCGCGGCAAACCGGTCTGGATTTTGCGCCGCACGCCGGAAATGATGGCCAGCCTGTCCAAAACAGACGGCGAAGTGGCCGACCCGAAGTCGGAAAAAATCTACACGCTGGAAATGCCGGAATACTGCAAAAACCAGCACCGTTCCCGCCCCGAGCATAAAGAACTCCTGGTGACTGTGGGCATTTGCTCACACCTGGGCTGTTCGCCGACTGAAAAATTCCAAACCGGCGCGCAACCCTCTTTGCCCGACAATTGGCAAGGCGGCTTCCTCTGCCCCTGCCACGGCTCGACTTTCGACCTTGCAGGCCGCGTGTACAAAAACAAGCCGGCGCCGACCAATCTCGACGTGCCGCGCCACATGTTCCTGTCCGATACCAAGATTCTGATCGGCAAAGATGAAAAAGGTGAGGCTTAATCATGGCTTTCGTTGAAAAGAAACTGCCGGCCAATGCGCCCATGAGCGAAAAAGCGCTGGCCTGGGTCGATTCCCGCTTCCCGCTGACCAAGCTGTGGAATGATCAATGGGGTAAATACTATGCCCCGAAAAACTTCAACATGTGGTACATCTTCGGCTCGCTGGCGATGCTGGTGCTGGTGCTGCAGATCGTTACCGGCATCTTCCTGACCATGCACTACAAGCCGGATGCAAATCTGGCGTTCGCCTCGGTCGAATACATCATGCGTGAAGTGCCGAATGGCTGGATTGTGCGCTACATGCACTCGACCGGCGCTTCAGCCTTCTTCATCATCGTCTATCTGCACATGCTGCGCGGCCTGCTGTACGGCTCGTATCGCAAACCGCGCGAACTCATTTGGCTGTTCGGCTTTGCGATTTTCCTGTGTCTGATGGCGGAAGCTTTCTTCGGCTACCTGCTGCCATGGGGTCAGATGTCTTACTGGGGTGCGCAGGTGATTGTGAATCTGTTCGGCGCCATCCCCTTCATCGGCCCGGATCTGTCACTGTGGATTCGCGGCGATTATGTGGTGTCTGACGCTACGCTGAACCGCTTCTTCGCCTTCCATGTGATCGCCTTGCCGCTGGTCTTGCTGGGCCTGGTTGCGGCGCACTTGATCGCGCTGCACGAAGTCGGCTCCAACAACCCGGACGGCGTGGAAATCAAAGACAATATCGGCGCTGATGGCCACCCGGTGGATGGCATCCCGTCCCACCCTTATTACAGCACCAAGGATATCTTTGGCGCTTGCGCTTTCCTGACGCTGTTCTCCTGGGTGGTGTTCTTCGCTCCGGAAATGGGCGGTTACTTCCTGGAATACAACAACTTCATTCCGGCTGACTCGATGAAGACCCCGCCGCATATCGCGCCGACCTGGTACTTCACCCCGTTCTACTCCGTGCTGCGCGCCACCACCGATCAATTCCTGGTGTATGTGCAGGCCGGCATCGTGGCGTATGTGCTGCTGGTGTTCCTGAAGAGCAAGCTGGCTTCGATTTTCAAATTCCTGATTGCAGGCGCCGGTTTCGTGATGTTTGCCGGCATGTTTGTGCTGGATGCGAAATTCTGGGGCGTGGTGCTGTTCGGCGGCTCGGTGGTGATCCTGGCTTTCCTGCCATGGCTGGACAAATCGCCGGCCAAATCGATCCGCTATCGTCCGGGCTTCCACAAAACCCTGTACTGGATCTTTGGCGTGTGCTTCATCACCCTCGGCTACCTGGGCGTGCAAGCCCCGTCCCCGATCGGTGAAAAGGTTTCGCAAGTTTGCACCGCGCTGTACTTTGCTTTCTTCCTGCTGATGCCGTGGTGGAGCCAAATGGGTGAATTCAAACCTGTTCCCAAGCGCGTCACGTTTGTAGCGCATTGATCAGCCACCACAGAGACAAGGAAGGTAACAAATGAATTTTCTGAAAAAACTGTGTGCGGTCCTGGCGTTTGCGCCTGCGCTGGCAATGGCGGCAGGCAGCAATTTTCCGCTTGATACAGCGCCGGAACGGACTTCCCTGGCTTCGCTGCAAAACGGCGCCAAGCTGTTCGTCAACCACTGCCTGAATTGCCACGCAGCCAGCTCGATGCGCTACAACCGCCTCAAAGATCTGGGTTTGACGGAAGACCAGATCAAGCTGAATCTGCTGTTCTCCGCAGAAAAAGTGGGCGAATTGATGAATATCTCGATGAGCCCGAAAGACGCAAAAACCTGGTTTGGCGGCGTACCGCCGGATCTGTCGGTGATTGCGCGCGCCAAGTCTTCCCATGCGGGCACTGGCGCCGATTATCTGTACACCTATCTGCGCACTTTCTACAAAGACGACAGCCGCCCGACCGGCTGGAACAATATGGCCTTCCCGAACATCGGCATGCCCCACGTTCTGTGGGAATTGCAGGGTGTGCAAACCGCCAAATTCGTCGAAGTGGATGATGCCCACGAAAAAGACGAGAAAACCGGCAAACCCAAGAAAGTTCACAAGTTCGAGAAGTTTGAACAAGTAACCCCGGGCAAGATGAGCAAAGCTGAATTCGATGAAGCGATGGCTGATCTGGTCGGTTACTTGAACTGGATGGCGGAACCGGCGCAAGTCAAGCGCAAGGCGATCGGCCCCTGGGTCGTGATGTTCATGTCCCTGCTGACGCTGTTTGCCTGGGCGTTGAATGCCTCGTACTGGAAAGAAGTAAAATAAGTCCGTCCGGCGCCGTTTTCAGGCGCCGCAGGGCTTGATGGCGTCGCCCTCCATCCCAAGATAGAGAGCGACGCTTAACACAGGGTGGCGCCCGCCGTTGGCATTGCGCCGCCCTATTTTGTTTGCAAGGAAAATCATCATGATGGTTCTCTATTCGGGTACCACTTGCCCATTCTCCCAACGCTGCCGCTTGGTGCTGTTTGAAAAAGGCATGGATTTTGAAGTACGCGATGTTGATCTGTTCAACAAACCGGAAGACATCTCAACCATGAATCCCTACGGCCAGGTGCCGATTCTGGTTGAGCGCGATCTGATCCTGTACGAATCCAACATCATCAATGAATACATTGATGAGCGCTTCCCGCATCCGCAATTGATGCCGGCGGATCCTTTGATGCGTTCGCGCGCGCGCCTGATGCTGTTCAATTTCGAAAAGGAATTGTTCACCCATGTGCACTTGCTGGAAAATGAAAAGACCAAGGCGAATGACAAGAGTCATGAGCGGGCGCGCAATGAAATCCGCGACCGCCTGACCACGCTGGCGCCTTTATTCCAGAAGAACAAATACATGCTGGGTGAAGAATTCTCGATGCTGGACGTGGCGGTGGCCCCGCTGCTGTGGCGTCTGGATCACTATGGCATTGAACTGTCCAAAACCGCCGCCCCGCTGATGAAGTATGCCGAACGCATTTTCTCCCGTCCGGCGTATATCGAAGCATTGACGCCGTCTGAAAAGGTGATGCGCCGCTGATGACAGGGCCGGCTTGTCCGGCCCGCTGTCCAAGGGAAGATTTATGGCAGAAATTTCAACCAAACCCTATCTGCTGCGCGCGATCTACGAATGGTGCACTGATTCCGGTTTCACCCCGCATATCGCGGTCAAAGTGGATGCCGGCACCCGTGTGCCGATGGCGTATGTGCGCAATGGCGAGATCGTGCTGAACATCAGCTACGGCGCCACACATGGCTTATCGATCGACAACGATGCGATCAGCTTTGCCGCACGCTTTTCCGGCGTCTCGCGCGACATCTATATTCCAGTCGAATGTGTGGTGGCGATTTACGCCAATGAAACCGGGCAAGGCATGGCGTTTGAAGCCACCCCGTCGCAGCACAGCGAACCGGCGGCGGATGCGGATGTCAGCTCTGACAAAGCACAGGATGAGGAAAATCCGCCCCAAACCCTGGCCAGCGTCAGCGCGATTCAAAGCGATGTTAAAGCACGGGAAGATGACGATACGCCGCCCCCGCCGAAAAAAGGCGGGCGTCCGACATTGACGCGCATCAAATAAAGCAAAAATTATTCCGGGATTTGCCAGCGTGAATCAGAAAATCCCGGTATAATTTCAGCTTCAGTTATTTGCCGGCTTAGCTCATCAGGTAGAGCAGTTGATTTGTAATCATCAGGTGGCGGGTTCGAGTCCTGCAGCCGGCACCAAATTCAAAAGGCCTGTATGCGATGCATACAGGCCTTTTTCATTGGCTCAGCCCGCAGGCTGAACACAATCTTCACACAAAGCGCCCACCCTCCAGCGGAAACGCCTTGATGAATTCCGTCGCAGGCAGGCGCTTGCCGCCGGGACGCTGCAATTCCAGCAGACGCAATACGCCGCGCCCGCAAGCCACCAGCACGCCATCATGCGCATTCGCGACAATCACTTCGCCGGCAGCAAAACTGCTGGCTTGATCCAGCCATTCAGCGCGCCAGATTTTGACTTGGGTGTCTTTAAAGCCGGCATGCGCGCCAGGGAAGGGATTGAAGGCGCGGATGCGATGCCACAATAGCAAGGCATCCTGGCCGAAATCAAGTTGCGCCTCTTCCTTGCTGATCTTGGCAGCGTAGCTCACGCCCTCCGCCGGCTGTGGTTGCGCAGGCAGGGCGCCATGCGCCAGCTTGAACATGGTTTGCACAATCATTTCGCCGCCCAGCGCGGCCAATTTATCATGCAGGGAGCCGGTGCAATCGTCCGCCGCTATCGGCAATTTTTCCATCGCCAGCATGGCCCCGGTGTCCAGCCCCTCATCCATCTGCATAATGGTGATGCCGGTTTCCGCATCGCCGGCTTCAATCGCCCGGTGAATCGGGGCCGCTCCGCGCCAGCGCGGCAGCAGGGAAGCATGAATATTCACGCAACCCTGGGGCGGAATATCGAGCACAGAGCGCGGCAAAATCAAACCATATGCCGCCACCACCATCACATGATGCTCGGTGGCGCGCAGGATTTCATGCGCCTCCTCAGCCTGCCGCACTTTTTCCGGAAATTTGCCATCCAGGCGCAAGGAGACCGGTTGAATCACACGCATGCCATGTTCCAGCGCATATTGTTTGACCGGAGAGGCGTGCAACTGCATGCCGCGCCCGGCCGGGCGGTCGGGCTGGGTTAAAACCAGCGGTATTTCAAAGCCGGCCTGATGCAAAGCTTGCAAAGCGGTGGCGGCGAATTCCGGCGTTCCGGCGAAAACGATTTTCATGATGATCCCTGGCAGCGGCGGTTATCAAGCGCGCGCAAATTCGCGCGCGCACGGGCAAACACAGGCATATCCAATGCTAGGACAAAAACCTGTGCGGCGCAAACCGGGTATTAACGGCGACGCTTATCCGGGCCGCCTGGCCGCGCTTGCGCTTTTTCCTCTTTCAGCAATTTGGTCTTGATGCGATTGCGCTTCAAGGGGGAGAGGTATTCGACAAACACCTTGCCCATCAAGTGATCCATTTCATGCTGAATGCAGACCGCCAGCAAGCCGTCGGCATCGCGCTCAAAGAATTCGCCATTCACATCCTGCGCGCGCACCCGCACCCGCTCATGGCGTTCCACGCCGTCATAAATTCCGGGGACGGACAAACAACCCTCTTCCCAGATGATTTTTTCCTCACTTGCCCAGACCAATTCAGGATTGGCCAGCACCAGCAAATCAGAGCGATCCTCAGAAACGTCGATCACGATGAAGCGTTCATGTACGTCAATCTGGGTTGCCGCCAGACCAACACCGGGGGCGTCATACATGGTCTCAGCCATGTCCTGCGCCAATTGTTTCAAACGCGCATCAAATTGCGTCACTGGCTTGGCCAGTTTGTGCAAGCGCGGATCAGGATATCGAAGAATAGTTAGTAGAGCCATACGTCATTTTGCAACACACGTTCCGTAACAGAACGTGGATTTGCTTGCCAGTTCAAGGTTTTATCGGCAGAATCTGAGCAACTTGGCAAGCATTTCGAGGGCTTCCCCGCACAGCAGTGCCTGCAGTTACAACATGTGGCTGTCAGACCCGAGATGCCACATTCATCGGAAACCACAATGAAAAATTTTAACATAGTCGGCTTGGTTCTTGCCGTTGCCGGCGCCATCAGCACATTTTCCCCGGCCCAAGCCGCCGATCCGCGTTGCCAATTCAAAGCTGAAGCTCCCGACCAACACACTGTCGTGCGTGGCGACACCCTGTGGGGCATTTCCGGCAAATTCCTGCAACACCCCTGGTGCTGGCCCGAAGTATGGGGCATGAACCGCGAAGAAATCCGTAATCCGCATTGGATTTATCCCGGCCAGATCGTTTATCTGGATCGCGCCGCAGGCCGCTTGCGCCTCGGCAAAACCGGCCTGGCCACCGATCAAGGCGCCGGCTCCGGCATGCACCTGTCCCCGCAGGTGCGCATGGAAGGCTTGGGCAAAGACGCCATCCGCTCGATCCCGACGCAGGATATTGAGCCTTTCCTGAGCCACCCGCTGGTGGTGGATGAAACAGAACTCGCCAGCGCACCGCGCATTATCGCCGCCGACGAAGGCCGCGTGATCATGGGCAAAGATGACCGCACCTATGTGCGCGGCAATTTGCAAAACGGCACCAGCTTCCAGATTTTCCGCCCCGGTCAGCCGCTGCGCGACCCGGAAACCAAAGCAGTGATCGCCTATGAAGCCTACTATCTCGGCACCACCAAACTGACGCGCGAAGCAAGCGGCAACAGCGATGTGCACACCTTTAAAATCGCCAGCGCGAAAGAGGAAATCAGCGTAGGCGACCGCCTCAAGCCGGCCCCGCCCACTCCGCTGATCAACTATGTCCCGCATCAAGCCGAAACCCCGGTCAAAGCGCGCATCGTCTCGGTCTATGGCGGTGTGTCATATGCCGGGCAAAATCAGGTGGTCTCGATCAATCGCGGCAGTGCGCACGGGATTGACCTGGGCACGGTGCTGGATCTGTACCGCCACGGCCAAACGATTACCGATCGCACGGAAAAGAAAGGCATGCTGGGGTTTGGCGGCGGAACCCAGGTCAAGCTGCCGGATGAGCAATACGGCACGCTGTTCATTTTCCGCGTGTTTAAAAATATTTCCTATGGCTTGGTGATGCAAGTGACAGACACTGTGCGTGTCGGCGACGTCGCCAAATCTTCGGATTAAGGCATGGACGGCTTAAGCCCGGATGAACTGCACGACTGGCTGCGGCTGGAGCAAACCCCGGGCGTAGGCCGCGAAACGGCGCGCAAACTGCTGGCGGCCTGCGGGCTGCCGGCAAATATTTTCGCCTCTTCCCGCGCGCAGCTGGCGCGCATCGTACCTGAGAAAATCGCCAGCGCACTGCTGGCCCCGCCGTCAGATGCGACCCTGGTCTTGCTTGAGCGCACCGCACAATGGCTGGAACACAGCCATAATCAATTACTGACATTGGCCGATCCGCGCTATCCGCGCGCCCTGCTCGATATCCCCGATCCCCCTTTGCTTTTGTATGCGCGTGGCCGGCTTGAGCTGCTGGAGCAGCAAGGCATCGCGATTGTCGGCAGCCGCAACGCCAGCACGCAAGGCATGCTGGATGCAGAACGCTTTGCCGAAAGTCTGAGTCAGGCCGGGCTGTGCGTGGTGTCAGGTCTGGCCGGCGGGATCGACACGGCGGCGCATCGCGGCGGCTTGCGCGGCCCCGGCAGCTCGGTGGCGGTGGTCGGCACCGGCCTGGATATTGTGTACCCGGCCAAAAACCATGCGCTGGCGCAGCAGTTGGCGCAAGAAGGCTGCCTGTTGTCAGAATATGCGCTGGGAACGCCGGCGATCACGCACAATTTTCCGCGCCGCAACCGCATCATTTCCGGTCTTTCGCGCGGGGTGCTGGTGATTGAAGCCGCCTTGCAATCCGGCTCCCTGATCACGGCGCGCAGCGCT